>JBDNIW010000002.1:0-10685 GCA_041688155.1 Minisyncoccota bacterium
ACACAAGATTCACAGGAGAGACCAGTCTCAATTTTTATGGCTGGTTCACCGGGGGCGGGGAAGACTGAATTTTCAGTGCGGCTATTGCAAAAAATCACCAACTATCAGCAATATATTGTTCGGATTGATCCTGACGAGATCAGACTAGCTCTACCGCAATACAAAGTAGGTAAAGCTGAAATTATGCAACCAGCTGTGTCAGTATTGGTGGAGAAAATTCATGACTATGTACTAAGTAAAAACAAAAGTTTTCTGCTTGATGGCACGTGCGCACAACTTACCAAGACTCGCAGTAATATCAAGCGCTCAATTGATAAGGGAAGAGTGGTGAAAGTGCAGTATGTATTCCAACCACCTGAAGTAGCCTGGTCCTTTACTCGGGACCGTGAAGTAGTGGAGGGAAGAAATATACGTCGCGAAGATTTTATCAGTCAGTTTATCGCAGCTAGAGATAATGTAGGGATTTTGAAGGCTGAATTTGGTAGGGCGATAGAGATAGACTTGATTGAACGTAACATCACCACCAACTCCTACGATATTTTATTCAACATTGATAAGATTGATAAATACCTTAAAAAGAAGTATAGTGAGGATGAATTACAATCATTGTTATGAGTGAATTTGCCACAAAACTATCATCCTTTTTTTATACGACACCCAAGCAATCGGTCAACCCGGTGTTTGATTTCTTTGTCGATTCTAAAGCAAAAGATCGGAAAAAGGTCTACCTCAAGGCTCTTAAGGAAGCACAACATGATCAACAGAAGGTAGTCAGAACTGCCCGTGAAAAAACCCGAGTCTAACTCGGTTTTTTCTTGTCAGACCAAACCCTGGAGATTGGCCTGCTGAGGCTCTCTTTATCCAGGTTTTAATTACAGGTTATTTACTCGGTACAAACCCCTAATCCCGCAGAATAGCCGCTATTCTGCGGGATTAGGGGTTTTTGGGGGTCGTGTTAAAATGGTGGACACTACTATAATTGCCCTTATTACCCAAATACCTAACCATCCTGTATGAATAAAATTGTTTGTCCTAATTGTAAAACGGCGTTTGATATGGATGAGGCTGGGTTTGCTGATATTTTGAAACAAGTGCGTGATGAGGAGTTTGCCAAAGAACTGGCCGAGCGAGACCGACGGTTTGCAGACGAGAAGTCGAGTGCAGTGGCACTGGCTGAAGCGAACCTGAAAAACCAGCTGCAGGTAGGGTTGGCCACCAAAGAGGCTGAGCTGCAAAAAGACCTAGCTCGCCGCGAGTCAGAACTGGCTGAACTTAAATCAGCTATGAGTAACGCTGAGTTGCAGAAAAAACTTTCTATCACCGAGGCCGTCAATGCCATCGAGAAAGAGCGTGATGGTCTCACAGCCAAACTGCAGAGCAAGGAACACGAGAGTCAGCTTTTGGCGACATCAATGAAGGATAAGTACGAAAGTGAGATCAAGCTCAAAGACGAAGCAATCGAACGGCTGAAAGACATGAAGCTGAAACTAAGTACCAAAATGGTCGGGGAGACGCTCGAATTACACTGCGAGACGGAGTTCAACCGACTGCGCTCAACCGGATTCCAAAACGCATATTTTGAGAAAGATAACGATTCAGCCGGTGGAAACAAAGGTGACTACATCTACAAAGAAAACGACAAACACGGTAACGAGATCACCTCGATCATGTTCGAGATGAAAAACGAATCAGATGCCACTGCAGCCAAGAATAAAAATGAGGATTTTCTCAAGAAGCTCGATAAAGATCGAACCGATAAGGGGTGTGAGTTCGCTATTCTCGTGTCGCTGCTTGAGGCTGACAACGAGTGGTATAACACCGGTATTGTTGATATGTCTCACAAGTACCCCAAAATGTACGTCGTCCGGCCGCAGTTTTTTGTCCCCATCATCACGCTGCTGCGCAACGCGGCACTTGGGTCACTACAGTACAAAGAGGAGCTGGCGTTGGTACGCAATCAGAACATCGACATCACTGATTTTGAAGACAACCTGGAAAAGTTTAAGGGTGGGTTCGCCAAGAATTTTGACCTAGCATCCCGCAAGTTCAAAACGGCGATTGAAGAAATCGACAAAACGATTGACCATCTGCAAAAAACCAAAGAGGCACTGCTGTCATCCGGCGACAACCTCCGCCACGCCAACAACAAGGCGGACGACCTGACAATAAAAAAACTCACCCGCGGCAACCCCACTATGGCGACTAAGTTTGCTGAGCTCAGCAGTGACGCCAGGTAGGTATTGCCTGGGTACACTTCCATTATTACTAACTATGCTATAACGGCTGCTATGTTTACTTTTTTGGAGCAATTTGTTTGGCTTGAACCGACTACTATTACCTTTATCGTTGATCTGGGTATTGCAATCGCTTTGGGGATTTTGATTGGGGGTGAGCGCGAGTTACGGGGCAAAGACGCCGGCATCAGTACCCACACCCTGGTGATTAGTGGAGCTATGCTGTTTACTTTTATGTCGATGACGGTTGACCCGGCCTCTGAATCACGTATTGCAGCGCAGATTGTGACCGGGATTGGGTTCTTAGGCGCGGGACTAATCCTCAAAGACGGCTCAACCGTACGCAACCTCACGACCGCCGCTAGCATTTGGTTTGCTGGATCAATCGGGATGGCGATTGGGTTCGGGTTCTACCAGATAGCAATTATTGCTGCGATTGCTTCAGTATTCATTCCGCGGATTCCACACGTGCGGCCAAATAAGCGTCCGCAGTCGTCGTTAGAAATACAAAAAGGCGAAGAAGACAAGCCGATAGATATACCGATGACAGACTAGTTGCGACTAAAGAAGAGCCTGTAGTTTAGTGTAGGTATCGAGGTGACCAGTTACTGGTACGGTGTCGATCACGCCAATTACCGCTTCATCGTTACCTCCAGGGAATAGACCATCACCGTAGTAAATACAATCATCAGCCTTCCAACCTTTGAGATCAATTAGCCGTTGAACGTTGGTACCCTTATTTCTGTCTTTGTGAATGTAGTCAAAAGAGGTCGAACCACCTATTTTTACAACCAGTTCAGCCGAATCAAACGGAACCTGTTTTATTAGAGTCAATCGCTTGCTCATGTCTGGGTCGTATGCTCGCTTTAGGTCGACGGGAGCCTCGTTACCAATCGGACTAAAAGTAATCTGTGCGCCTCGATCTTCAACTGGTGTCCACTCTGGCTTTGGTACATGATCTAGTTTGGTAACCAGAGCTTCGATGTGGGTCAATATTTCTGCTCGCTCATCATCAGTGAGCGGAAAATTCCATAGTTCGGTGCCATCGAGGTCAACTCCGTGGTTACCGTTTTGTCCAAGTCTGATAGCTGGTAAGTTGTTACTTTGCCAGGCAATTTTGTCGTTATGTTGCCCGGAAACAATAACAATGTCTTGCTCAAAGGATTTAAGTAACGCATACATTTCCGGTAAAATCGGTTCTCTAGATGGAGCAATAGTCATGTCCATGTCAAAAAATAGGTGTTTTTTGTTACGCATTCCAAACACTGTACCACGGGCACAAGCCACAAATGGCAGAATTATTATTGATAGGATATAAGCATGACATCATTTATTTTACTCGCAGGGGTTCTGCAATCAATTTTTATTTCTTTAGGAGTGGGGGCTTCTACTTTGGCTATCCTTAACTTTTTTGCTGCTATCAAAGACGGTACCATCGACGCTTCTGAGCGACACCTGATGGGGATCGTATACATTGTCCTGCGGGTTGCTATGGTGGGGATTCTCTTTACTACTGTCTACTTGCTTGCGCCAACCATTACGACCGATGTCACCACCCTGAGTGTCGTCGCTATGGCCCAACTAACGATTATCGCCGTTTTGTTTATAAACGCAGCGCTCATGACCGCCCGGTTGATGCCCAGCAAATACGGCCCAGGCATCCAAGCGGGGAGCTGGTATACACTTGGGATTGTAGCAGCCCTACAGCTGCAAGGGATTATTGCTTACTCGTACGTTAGTTTCTTGACTGGATACACCGCGATGATGCTCTTGGCGGTTGTACTGGTTCTCATTGCTATGAACTGGATGAAACGACAGAAAAGTAAATAACAACCAATCCAAAACACCCTCTAGTGGTTACTAGAGGGTGTTTTGTATTGCAGTACTACTTTTACCGTTCGACCGTGCCGGGGTTCCGGTTGTAGAGGATAGGAATCAACACGAGCGTGATCACCACTGAGAACACTAGACCAAACATCACGGCGTAGGCAAGCGGCGCCCATAGGTCACCGGCGTACGTGAGTGGCACCATCCCGATGACGGTAGTCATGGTAGTGAGCAAGATTGGTCGCAGGCGGTTGCCAGCGGCGTCAAGTACCACGTCGGTGATGTTCCGGGTGGGGTCTTTTTTGCGCATTTGGTTCATCATGTCGATTAGGAGAATCGAGTTGTTGACCACGATTCCTGAGAGAGCGATAAACCCCATGATAGACGGAAAGGAGAGTGGATTCATCGTCAGCGCCAGCCCGGCAAATATCCCAATCAATGAGTACGGCAGAATCGACAGGACATAGCGGGTATGCAGGTACGAGTTGAACTGCAGCGTTAGGACACCGATCATAAGGATTACCCCAACAATAAGTGCCAGGAGCATCTCAAGGAAAGCTTGGTTTGAGTCGTCACTTTCACCACCACCGGTGCTGAGTTCGACACCCTCTGGAATATCTAGCTGCTCGTTAATCTGATGGAGTGCTTCGACTTGAATCTCACGAGCGTTGCCGCCAGTACCGACATCAGCGGTAACAGTGACGACCCGTTTGCCAGCCTCGTGGTTAATGATTGAGCTGGATTCGCGTAGGGTAACCGATACCAGTGATGATAGCGGAACCGTACCTGATTGAGTCGGAATCAGAATCTGCTCCAGCGCATCAATCGAGATTACGTTGGCGTTTTCGACGGTAATGTCATCATCGTTGGTGACGTTGAGTTTCACCACAACCGTGATGTCTTCATTAAGGGTAGTCAGGGTGGTGGCTTCGGTTCCAAACACCGCGGTGCGAGCAACTTGTGAAACTTGGAAGGGTGACAGTCCCAGTGAAGCAGCTTTGGCCCGGTCGAGCTCGAGAACAAACTCTGTACTGTTGCTGTTGGTGCTGGTTTCGACATTGACGGTGTTGGGGACGGAGCGGAACACTTGGGCCGCGCTGTTGGCGAGCTCAGTGATCTCCGCTAGATCGTCGCCAAGGAACTTGACGATGATAGCAGCACCGGTCGGTGGTCCGTTACTGGGTTGGTTGACGGATATTTTGAGGTCGCGCAGCGGGGCGAGTTGTGACCGCAAGTCTTCAACTACCGCGGTACTATCAAGAGTACGGTCATCGCGCAACGAGACAAAAACGTTGGCAAATTTCTCGCCTGATCCGCCGCCGCCAAACTGACTCCCAGAGCCGACCGTGACCGAGAATGACTCGATGTAGTCAACGTTATAGAGGATTTCTTCTACCCGGCGGGCGGTAATGTCCGTGGTTTCTTTGGTTGTGCCTTCTGGGTTTTCGATTTCAACGATGACAAAATCCACATCGGATTGTTCGAAAAATTCTACTGCCACCGGGTTAATGGTGGGGAAGACCTGACTCGTACCAAAGAATGACAACCCGACAATCAACACCGTCAGTGGTACCCAAACGAGCGTCCGGACCCAGTTGCGCCAGTTATATTTCTTTTGCCAACGGTAGGTTTTGAGGAGCATCACATAGACCAGTGGTGCTGCGACCAGTCCGGCAATTAGGTTGGCTGTCAGCAGCAGTGAGAACACCAGTATCGCAAATATAGCTGACAAGAACCGGAACTGCTTCTCATCACTCGCGAGGATAGGTCGGATAATACCGGTATACCAAGTCACGAGTCGACGAGCTTGTTCGACCTGCACTCGCTCGAGGCGAGAGTTGTTGCGACGTTTCAGGAACGTTGTGGCCAACAGTGGAATAATAAATAACGACACAAACAATGATGCCAGCAGGAGGAAAATAAGCGTAAACGGAATACTCTCAATAAACTGTCCAATCACCCCCGTCACGATAAACAGACCAGTGAACATTGAAATAGTGGTCAACGTCCCAGCGGTTAGTGGGGCGGCGAATTCGTAGATGGTTTCAATGGCGGCCACTTTTTTGTCTATGTCAGGGTTGTCTTTCATTTTGCGGTTGATTCCTTCAACCATCACAATGGCTGAATCGACGAGGATTCCGATCCCCAGGATTAAGGCAAACAGGCTGAGGAAGTTGATAGTGTTACCAGAAAAATACAGTCCAATGAACCCAAATAGGAATGACAATGGAATAGCCAGTCCAGCCAGCAACCCTTCACGCCAACCGATGGCAGCAACCAACAAGAGCACCACGAGAATGACCGTCTGCAGTCCTGAGATAGACAGTTGAATCAAATCACTCCTAATCAATTCACCAGAATCGAGTACGACAGAGGTCTGAATCCCATCGAGAATCTCACCTGACGCAGTCAGTTCGATCACGCGATCGTTGACGGCGGCAGTCAGCTGTGTGATGTCGCCGCCAGCCTGCTTAAACACGTCAAATGAGATCGAGTTGCGGGATGGTTCACCGCCCATACTCAGACGCGACAGTGATGAGGCTGGTGCCAATCCGTCTTCAACAATAGCGATGTCACGTATATACACCGGCTGCCCGTCGCGGGTCGCAACGGCAATATTTGGCAGCTCTCCAGCGTTAGGGATGTCACCCTCAAAGGCAACGTTAAACGCAATCCCGTCGTTGATAATCTGTCCCACAGGCAGGGTTTGATTGGCGTTGCGTAGTCCGGCGGTTACTTCGCTCAGTGACAGGCTGTATTGCGCTAGGGCAGTCTGGTCGAGCAAAATAGTCACCTGGCGATCACGCACGCCTTGGAGCTGCACCCGAGACACACCGCTGATGAGTTCTATTTCGCGCTCAACTTGCTTGCCCAGGTCAGCAAACGCTATGTCAGACAGATCAGCCGCCAGGGCAATGGTGAGGATAGGCTGGTCAACAAAGTTAAGTTCAGACACAAACGGATCAGTCGCATCGGCCGGTAAGTCTTGTTTGATAGCATCGATTTCGTCTTTGAGTGACTGGATGGACTCATCGAGGTCGGCATTGGCTTCGAATTCAACTATCACGCTTGACACACCCTCACGGGATGTGGATGTGATTTGTTTGACGTTTTCTAGACTGGTGAGGCCGCGTTCGATTTCGTTGGTGATCAACGCTTCGATGTCAGCCGCTGGTGCGCCAGGGAACACTGTACTGACAATGCCAATCGGGATGATGACTTCAGGCGCTGACTCTTTGGGGATGCTGATCAGACTGTAGGAACCGACAGCCACTAGTGCCACCAAAAACAGGTACGCAAACTTGTTGTTCTTGATAAAGAATTCCCACATACTTATCTGATTATTTCTACTACGGTGGCTTCGACCAGACCTCGGGCGTCAGCGACGAACTCTTCATCAGCGGTCAGGCCAGCGAGGATCTCAACTGAGCCACCGCGGATAGTACCCAGGGTCACTGGTCGAGCGACCAGTTGATTATCTGTAACTATAAACACCGCGCCGTCGCTGAGGGCAAATTTGACCGCACTAAGCGGGATAATGACTTCGTTTGATGCGGTACTGTCGACTAGTTTGGTGATGCGCACTGAGTCACCGTTTTGCAGGTCTGGTGATTCGCTAGCGATGCGGACTTCGGTTTTACCAGTGCCAGCGTCGACCGCTGGGGCGATTTCGGTAATGGTGCCGTTGAACTTGTTTTCAATCAGGACACCATCACCGACGCTAATAACCTCACGGTCCTTGGCACCAGCGAACGTCACCACTTCAAGGGCATTGTTGTTGGCGACCTCTGCCACCTGAGTAAACGAGTTGATGAAATCACCCATGCGGATATCCATTGAGTTGACCGTTCCACTGATAGGGGAGCGGATGATGGTGCGCGCGAGGTTAGCTTGGGCTGAGCGGAGTGACCCGAGGGCTTGTTTGACTTGGGCGTCGGCACCGGCACCGGTGCTGCCTGCGACAGTGAGTTCGGCTCGGCGGACAGCGTCTTGTGCACTGTTTAGTCCAGCTAATGCACCATCAATCTGGGACTGTAGCTGGATGAGAGAGCCTCGGGTAGTATTGAACGATGTACCAAAACCAATCACATCAGCTTGTGTGTAGCGGGAGTACACGTCTTGTTGATTAAAAATAGTGATGAACGTGTCGAGGAAACCAATCATCTCGTTGAGTAGCGCTCGACTAGCAGCTAATTCAGTTGGCAAATCACTATCTACGCTTACTGACCGCGAGCGCGCTTCAGCTGGTGGCAGGATGTCACCAAACCGCACTCGATTGTCATTGACAGTAGAAGTGAACCCTTGGCCGCTAATCCGCAATCCAGGAACAAATCCGTCTGGGTTACTAAAAAACTGATCGATGTTGTTATAGAGAGCACCTTCGACCGAGTTATATGAAGTTTGAACGATTGATACTGCAGTGTTGCGAGCCACTCCCAGCTGAGTCGCCGCTTCTGCTACTCCAACCTGGCTTTGGGCCGTACCAAACTGGCTCTGCTCGACACTTGCTAGTGCTGCTTCGTAGGAACCTTGAGCTGAGAGGACGCTGGCTTGCTCAGTGGCGTTTTCGATGGTGGCGATAATGGCGCCGGCAGCGACGGTGTCACCGAGTCCAACTCGGACACTGGTCACGCGACCAGAGACCTCAGAGGTTACTGACGCTTCAGAAAAAGCTCGCACGGTTCCGATCAGATTGATAGTGCTGGCACCAGTGTAGGACTGTGCGGTGGTGACTGTTACCATTGGTGGCTGCTCTGGTTCTTCGGCGATGGTTTCGCTATTACGAGTACTGACTGCAAAATATGCTCCTAGTAGAAGCAGTACTACCAATAATCCACCACGTACGGCTCTAGTTCCAAGCCAGCCTGTTACTTTGTTATACCAATTCATATAAAATACCGTTAAATAATAGGCCAAACTACCACAAAAAACTGCGTTTGTCCATACTAATACGCACCGTGCACTGATTTATTTCTGTGATACAATCTGACGCATATGTTTGGAAAATTAAAGAATATGGCGATGAAGAAAGTGCTGCAGTCGCAAATGAAGGGTGTCCCAGCCGATCAGCAGCAGATGATCATGGAAATGATGGACAAGAAACCAGAATTATTCCAGAAAATCGCCACTGAAATGCAGGCGGAACTCAAAGCCAACAACAATAACCAAATGGCCGCCGCGATGAAAGTACTTCCCAAATACCAGAAAGAGATTATGGAAGTGATGAGTCCCGAAATGAAAGAAAAGCTCGCCGGTATGATGGGTGGCCAGCAAACTGGGCAGTTCAATCCCAACGGCACCATTCGCCGGTAGCAACTAATGGTAAAGCAATCAACAGGCGGCAGCGAAAAGCTGTCGTTCTTGCGTTATGATAGAGCCATGCAAACAAAGTCTAAAAAAATCGTAGTCATCTGCGGCAACCCTGACGCTGATACATTTACTGGGGCGGTGCTTGATCGATATCAGGCGGCAGCGGAAGATGCTGGACATGAGGTCAAACGGTATAACGTCGGTGAGATGGATTTTGATCCTATCCTGCACAAAGGGTACAAAGAAATCCAACCGCTTGAACCTATTTTGCTTGAACTCCAAGCAGCGATTACTGAGTGCGACCACCTAGTGATTGCGTACCCCAACTGGTGGTGTACGATGCCAGCCAGCCTCAAAGGCCTGTTTGATCGGTTCTGGTTACCGGGGTTTGCGTTTAACTTTAACAAGGCTACCAAGCGCGTCGAAGCCCACTTGACTGGTAAAACTGCCCGCGTGTATGTGATCTCTGGCTCCCACAGTCCATTCAAAACCTGGTGGCAGTTTGGTGACTACACTAACGAAATCCAGTACGGGATCTTGGGGTTCGCTGGTATCAATACCCGTGTGACAACTTATGGTCCGTGTGACAAAGTCAATGATCAGTGTCGTGCTAAATGGTTCAAAGAAATTGAAGGGCACGGCAAGGTAGGGAAGTAGTCAGAGAAATAGTACTTAAAGCGGCACCTGTTGGTGCCGCTTTGTATCACGAGAGTCATGCTACACTAGTTACTATGCACGTTTCATTTGGGCGCGAGTTACTGAGCGCTATCCTCAAAGCTTTTTTGACTACCGTGACGGTAGTCGCTTCTATTTTTGTATCAGTTATGTTGTTGATCGGGGCTACCGATACAACATCGTCTATCAGCGACGGTACCTGCAACATCGCTGTGCTACCGATTGACGGGACAATTCTACCCTTTACCGGTATCGGGGGGTTTGACTTGATTACGACCCCTGACTGGGTAGCTCAGTTTATGGACACGGCTGAGTCTGACCCAAACATCGCGGGGGTGTTGCTTGAGATCAACTCCCCAGGCGGCACACCCGTGGCGTCCGAGCGGATAGCGCAACGGATTGCGGATTCGTCATCGCCAGTGGTTGGACTGATTGGCGACATCGGGGCGTCTGGTGGGTACATGGTGGGGGCAGCCAGTGATTTTCTGATTGCTTCTGCGATGTCAGACGTCGGGAGTATTGGCGTTAACATGTCATACATCGAAGAATCACAGAAAAACGAGGAGGAGGGTCTTACTTACGTACAGCTCATGACTGGGAAGTTCAAAGACATTGGTAGCCCCAACCGTCCGATTACTG
>JBDNIW010000018.1:0-9038 GCA_041688155.1 Minisyncoccota bacterium
CGGCGGCCAGTGCAGTGTCGAGGGTGGTTTTGTAATACGCCCGATCAAGTGTGAAGTTAAGGAACCCAGGACCAGCTACCTCGATATTTGTCACCAATGCAATGGTTCCAGCCAAGGATTCTACTAGCTGCTCAGCTACTTCCCGCGGCGGTTTGCCAACCTGCTTTGCCAGTACGAGGGCGACATTGGAAAACACATCTGTTCCAGCATGCTTGTCCGTCGGGTAATCTACAACAAAATCTACCGCTGGCAAGTTGAGGGTTTGGAGGGTTTGGTTTATTTCACTGCGGATTGCGTCTTGCATGTGTGTGTACTCTACCCCATCATTCGATTCTAGTCACCATCGCTCGCGCGGGGTCAGTCGTATTGATCCGCACGGTTGTCCGCCCCAACACCTGCCCCCGCTCGTTCTCGACCCCGCAACGCCAGATGCCGTCACGAAACGACTCTAGTCTGGTAAAACCACGATACCCCCCGCGGTTCTCGCCAGTGATTGGGTACCCAAACCGGAACGCTTCCTGCCAGTCACCGGCTGCATCTTTGAATTCCCATCGGTGATAGATGCGAGTCTCTAGACGAGTTGGGGCATACACGCGCGTAAAACAGGCAATCGAACTACCCGTCGGGTGCAGCTCGTTTCGCACCAGCGGTATCTGGCGGTACCAAGGCTGCTCCTCGTCGACTATCCGGTAGTCACCGTTGCTATCACGCACGACCGATTGCACGATATCAAGTTCCGTCAGTGACAGCGGAATCGGCGGAATCAGGTTAAAGAAATACAGCGCCGTCAGTGAAATGTACAACGTTGACAGCATCAGTATCACCCGCCTGGTGTTGGACTGCATAAAATTAGGCACAATCGAGTACAACATCCGTATCACCCCAGAGACAAACAGCAACGCCAGTAGGCCGCTGAGGATAAATATCCCGTCCCCCATCCGCCCGAGCAAGACCGGCAATACCAACACCACGTACGAAAATATCCCAATAAAATACAGCGCAATATAATACAGCAACCGGTCAGACCGCTTTTCAAGCAGCTCGTTCCCAATAATCACGACGAGAATCAGGATAAAAAACGGCGCTGACACCAGCCAGTCACCACTGCGTCCATAGAAAATAAGCATCCCCGAAAGCAGCCCGCCAAACGAATACTGCAACACAATCGGTGCGTATTTTTGCACGACCCGAGAGACCCGATAAGGAAACCGTTCAGCGACTCCAGCATAAAACACCAGGAGCGACACAGTCGCGAGCACCACGTAGGTAAGCAAGATCAAATTGTCGACAATATCGTCAATCCGGTTCAGCAATAGCAGGTCGGTAATAAACCCACCTATAAAAGCAAATGTCAGCCAGTTGCGTGATACCGTCCCCGCAATCTTGCTAAAGTTCATACCTATCATCATACCAAAGTAACCAGCCAAAAAGAAAACGGCCGCACAGAATTGTGGGCCGTCGAGGATGATGGATGAAAGATTGGTGCCTAAAAAGTGGCGGCAGTAGAAGCAGTCTCGCTTCCTCACAGTTGAGAATTTACACTCCCTTCCTGCTACTTCTACTACCGCCTTAGTCAGGCAGTCGAGAGCCACGCTGGCTCTCTACTTGAGGTGGACTCGGTCGTACGCGAGGCATGCGTTAACCGTCAACATTATACACACAATACGAACAAAGTAAAGACCAGCATACCTGCCGGCCGGTACTTTATTTGTATACCTACTACACAAATTTCTCTGGTACTGGGTGGGCTTCGCACATGGCTTGGACTTCTGCTTGCAGCTTGGCTTTCTTGGCAGTGTCGTCTTTGTTGCGCATCACCTCGATCATGATTTCGGCAAGTCTGGTTGCCTGCTCTTCCTTCATCCCGCGCGTGGTCATGGCTGGTGTACCAAACCGAATCCCGGATGGGTCCATTGCGGTGCGCGGTTCGTCGGCAATCATGTTTTTGTTCAGGGTAATCCCGACCTCATCAAGCACTCGTTCGGCGTCAGCCCCGGTGATATCAAGCGAGCTGTGCACATCAGCCAGCAGCAAGTGGTTGTCGGTGCCGCCACACATCAGGCGCACCCCTTCTGCTTTGAATACCACCTCCATCGCCTTGGCGTTTTTAACGATTTGCTGGGCGTACAGCTTGAACCCTGGATCAAGTGCCTCTTTGAACGCCACGGCTTTGGCCGCAATCTGGTGCATGTGCGGTCCGCCCTGCATCCCTGGGAACACGGCTTTGTTGATCCGCTTGGCGAGGTCTTCGCTCTCCCGTACGACAATCATCCCACCGCGTGGACCACGCAGTGATTTGTGGGTGGTCATCGTCATAACGTCAAACCCGTGATCAAACGGGTTGGCTAGAACACCAGCTGCAATCAGGCCAGTGATGTGCGCGATGTCAGCGACTGTGTACGCTCCGACTTCGTCGGCAATTTCCTTGAATTTGGCATAATCGAGCTCACGTGAGTACGCTGAGAACCCAGCCAAGATGATCTTGGGTTTGTGCTCGAGCGCCATCTGCCGCAAGTGGTCGTAGTCAATCTCACCTGTCTCGACGTCTTTCATTTTGTACCGGACAAAATTGAAGACTTTGTTGATTGCCGTAGTTGGATGTCCGTGGGTGAGATGTCCACCGTGGGACAAATCCATCCCCAACACCGTGTCCCCTGGCTCCATCAAGGCAAAATACATCGCTACGTTCGCAGCGGCGCCCCCGAGTGGCTGGACGTTGGCGTACTTGGCTTTGAACAGCTGCTTGGCCCGATCAATGGCGATTGTCTCCATCTGGTCAGTGAACTCTTGCCCGCCGTAGTACCGGCGGCCGGGGTAGCCTTCGGAGTATTTGTTGGTAAATATCGATCCCATCGCCTCCCGCACTGCCATCGAGACATAGTTCTCACTCGGGATCAGCTCAATCCCCTTACGCTCCCGCTCTTCTTCCCCGACTAGCGTCGCATAGATCTCCGCGTCTTGGTCTTTGATGTGTTGGTATTCGTTCATATTTATCGATTATCTCCATCGCCAGTAATCTTTCCTCGCTCCATTCGACTTTTTAGTTTCTCCATATTTTGCTCAGCGACTTGGTCGAGATTTACGCCAAACTCAGTTGCTAGTTGAGCTGTATACCAGAGTACGTCACCCAACTCTTTCAGCACCTCTGCTTTAACTTCATCAGTCACATCAGCCGGAGTAAACATCGCCTTGTCGCGCATTAGTTTTTTGACCTTTTCAGCCAACTCACCTGCCTCACCAACGAGACCCAGGGTTGGATAGATGAAGTTGTTATTGAGATCTGGATAAGCCGCAGTCACGCGTGATTGAGTTTGGTAGTCAGAAAATTGCATATGTCGTTAGTATAGCAAATATAAGAAAGCCGGCGCTAGTGCGCCGGCTTTGGAGTCATAAACCAAGTAAATCTCTCACAATCTGAACGATATCATCAGGCTCTGGGGACATATCTACGACGTGATGAGTAAAGAAGGGATCAATCAGGCCAATCGCTGTCTCTCTCCCTTCCCGCACCCTTTGGTGGAAGTCAGGTGGCAAGTTGTCATAAGCATCGTTAGCATGACGATTACCGGCAGCGACCTCGCCTAGCTGCTGTCCCTTTTCTCCCATCATCCGTCCTTGAGCAACCATTGGATCGAGGTCGCAATGAACGTAGGTCGCCCCGGTAATTACCTCCCTGAGTTGTGCGACCACGTACGCGTGATTGGCTTTGAACAAATCCACCGACGCCTTTTGCCCCAACACCTGATATTGCGCTGTCGACACTTCGAAACGATCACATAGGACTGTTTTTCCCGCTTGCAAACTTGGTAGAATAAAATTTTTCAAATGATCAAACCGAGCGGCGTAGTGTAGAGACAGATGGGTCTCAGGGCAGAAACGATTTGCATCTCCTTCCTTAATCAAAACCCTGATTTGTTCTGCACCTGGCGTTCCACCTGGTTCACGTGTCATCACAGTCGGCTGACCAGCCGACTGCAGCGCTTCATGCAGATTTCTGACGAGAGTGCTTTTTCCGACACCATCACCACCTTCGAATATAATGAATCGTCCTGTCATGATGTTTCCTTTGTATCATGTTTCCATTCCTTCTACCCTGTAGATAACTACATACACCACACAAAGTCAATTGCGCTAGCGTAAATACCTGTCATTATCGGGTCAGGTAAGTACCTATAACCCAAAGTTCATCACAACCAAAAAGGCTGATACAATGACTCTCATGACTACCGTTGAACAACTACAACATCACACTGCTCACCTGAAAGGTGGTGGAAAAATCGTCGTTATTGATTCTGGGGCGGTGCTCAATGCTGAGATGACCTCAATGCTGCAAGCGCTACACTCTCGTTCCACCGGCGGCATCGACGCGCACCTTGCAGTGTTAGCTAAACGGGGTGCAGAAGGGTTTATGAAAACCTACTACGTCGGTTACGGACACAAGTCCATCGGTGACTGTGGGATGGCCGTTGTTTTTATAGAAGGGGTTTCGATGTTGGCTGCCAAAGCCATTCAAGATTCACCACTCTACAACGGACAAGAAGCCTCAACCCGCTATATTCCGTTCGATCGACAACCATTCATCGACCCCCTCAATACCAAGGCCAGTGAAGTAATTCTGGAAAACTGGCGACAGTTTTATCTCAAATCAGTTACAGAGATGAAAATTGAGATTAAGCGACGTCACCCATTTAACCCAGATGACTATCCACTCAACAAGGATGGCTCAGAGAAAAGTGAGGAAAAAAAGAAGGAAATCTGGGAAAATGCCAGTAATGCCCGAGCGTTTGACGTCACGCGAGGATTCCTACCAGCTGGTGTCAGTACCAACCTGGCATGGACCACTACCCTGCGCCAGTTTGCTGACCGAATTACTATTTTACGCCACCACCCACTGGAAGAAGTGCGCGAAATCGCTGAGCAGCTGGAAGACGCGATGATTGCTACTCACCCGAATTCATTTTCAAAAAAGCGCTACCCGGAAACTGAGGGCTATCTGGGTGGAACGGCACAAGACTGCTACTACTACCATGATCCAAAATCACCTGAGATGGAGTTGGTGCACGACGGTATCAACGCCAAAGGCATTATGAGTGACTTGCGATATCAAAAACTCATGGCTAGCCGACCGGCTAAAATTGAGTTGCCTAAATGGCTTGGCGTCTACGGAGTGGCAACTCTTGCTTTCACACTAGACTTTGGTTCCTTCCGAGATGTGCAGCGTCACCGAGCTGTCATGCAACGTATGCCGCTCTTGACTACTGACCTTGGTTTTCATGAGTGGTATCTGGGTGAACTGACTGAAAGTCTCCAGGATGAGGCGATAGCGTTCATTGCGTCCCAAAAAGTCGCAACTGACGCACTTGCTGCCGACGCGCCTGTGTTGCAATACTATCTGCCGATGGGCTATAAGATCAGTAATTACCTCACCGGCGACTTGCCTGCTCTTACCTACTTAATAGAGATACGGGCTACGAGCATGGTTCATCCGACGCTAGCGTTCCAAGCCGAAAAAATGGCACACATTCTGGAGGCACGCTATGGTCACCTCGGACTGCAAATCCGCCTTGGTTCAGTAGCTGGCAAGTTTGATATTGGTCGGGGTGAAGCCACTATCACCAAAGTGAACTAAATAAAGAAGCCTAATCGGCGGTGTCCCCAGGGACACCGCCGATTTTTATTTTCTATTTAAACTGCTTACCCAACTTCGGTCCACTTTGGGTGAGGTAGTTAGACGCTTTCACATCATAGTGCGTAGTTGGCTCGCTCGACATACGTTCGAAGCGGATTTTGGCAATTGGCTGGCCAGGGCGGACGACGAGGTCTTCAAACGGACGTACCTCGAGCGTAAATGGTCGCCCCTTTGCATTACCGTCTGTGCCCCAACCCCAACCTGGGTCGAGGAACCCGGCGTAGTGCGAGCGGAAATCACCACTGCGTTCGTCCATTGGCACCATTTCGCTCGCGAGGGTTGGGGGGATTTTTACCCGCTCAGCCCCAGAGAGGATGTAAAATTTGTCCCGCTCCAGGCGTAACGCCCCGTCAATGATCTGCAGCGGCCGGAAGAAATCTGACGGCTCGTAATGCGCGATGTTAGCCACGTCAATCACCTGATCTGGGGTGGCAATACACTCGTACCCACACATCCCCTCTTCCACCAACGCTGTCAGCACCACCGTTCCGTCCTGGTCGTTAGTTACCAAGTCTTTGTACAGCAGTTTTTTGTCTGCGGTCGGGTGCCAGACGAGCCCATTTTGCATCGACAGTTCCAGGTCTAATTCAGAAAACCGCGTATCGCCGGTAAACAGCCGCAACTGGGTCAGCGGGGTACCACTGTGAATCTGAATTGAAAATGACTTGGGCGCGATGGCTGCCCATAGTTCACCCTTATAGCCCTGGGGGGTAATCGAATCATACCGTGGGACACCGTCAGCCAGGACCCGCACGTGCATGTCGAGTCGACCGGTGGATGATTTAGGGTTGCAGTAGCCATAGACTTGCTGGGGTAGGTCGAGCGACTCATTGAGCTTGACCAAGTACAATTCGTTGCACTGGAGCGGTTGTGTAATATCAGCCGGCTCTGCCTCCATAAACGACATCAGTTCGCGGATAGACTCCCCGACTTTTGGCAGCACTAGCCCACGAATTTTATATACCTCGTCACTGACAGTAAGATCGAGTGACGCCGGTGAAATGTGATTTACACTGGCACCACTGATGTTGCCACTGGCAATCAGAGTCTTTAGGAGGTGGTCAGGTAAGGCGCCCAGTCGGTTTGTCATAGTACTAACAGTGTATCAAAAAAGGCCGGTCCGGGATACGGATCGGCCTTTTGTCTTTACTGTGCTGCTACCAGTGATTTGTACGATGCTGGTTGCATGCGCGAATATAGTGGATGTTGTGAAAGTGGAATGATGAACTCATTTCTCTGAGGAATATCTGCAGCCGCCTCGACTGATATCACTCTGATGGTTATCAGACTTCTCCTGAGGAAACTTGTTTCGTTGGCGTCAAACGGTAGCCCCTGAGTAATTGTTTCAGGTTTAATTGAAACTCCATAAAACGCTGCAAGTTCAGCTAAAACTGCAGGAGCTTTATCTCTTGGAACATTTCTGTCCTCTCGGGCAAAAAAACGCCACGGAACGCATCTCATATTTGATTCGCAAAAATAGTAAGGCTTGTCTTCGTACCACAATACAAAAATCGTGCGAGTCTGGATTTTTTTCGGCATTTCGTCCCTCATGTTCTATAACGTACAACTTTTCCCAACCTAAGACGCACGAACGCTGCCTTTCTTACCAAACCCAAAACCAGCATCCTGACGGCTGCTGGTTTTGGGTATTGTCTAAACGGAACCTAGTTAACGACCTGAATACCCATAGAGTAGCAAGATCCCTCGACAAT
Organism: Minisyncoccota bacterium; assembly: GCA_041688155.1. Classification (GTDB taxonomy): domain Bacteria; phylum Patescibacteriota; class Minisyncoccia; order Phycocordibacterales; family UBA918; genus OLB19. The sequence goes on from JBDNIW010000018.1 coordinate 7,402, forward strand.
TTTCATCGCGGCTTCGATTGTAGCGGCGTTGAGGTCGGGCATCTTTTCTTCGGCTACTTCGCGGACCTGGGCTTTGGTGATGCTCCCGGCGATAGAGGCGACGTTCTTGGCTGAACCTTTGTCTTTGCCGATTTTCTTAAGGATCAGTCGAGACATCGGTGATACTTTGACGATGAAGTCAAACGTTCGGTCATCGTACACGCTGATGACGGTTGGGACCACCTGCCCCATTCGCTCACGCGTTTGTTCGTTGAACTGGTTCACGAACTCACCGATGTTGATACCAGCCTGTCCGAGTACCGGCCCGAGCGGTGGAGCTGGAGTAGCTTTACCACCGACCGCCTGTACTTTGATTTTCTTTACGAGTTTCTTTGCCATGTAGTTAGATTTAAATTGTGTGGCAGCGATGGCGGGTAAGTCACTGCAGCCATATTCTCCCTTGATAGGTCGAATCTGGCTAAGTGATTACATAAGAAGTTTATAGTCGCGCCATAGTCGCTCGTTAAACCTTCTTAATATCCATCACTACCTGAAGCCCCGCTACAATACCCAATATATTGCGTTTTGGCAAGAGCCGACCGCTCTACTGAGCGGCTGACCCTAACGTATGCTCTAGGCCTTCTTAATCTGCAAGAAGTCTAATTCTACCGGTGTCTCTCGTCCAAACATTGATACGAGGACTTTTACCTTGCCGCTTTCTTCGTCTACTCCGCCGACCTTGCCTTCGAGGTCTTTGAATGGACCATCCGTGATGATGATCTGGTCACCGGCTGCGAGGTCTACTTTGTGTTTGACGGTTTCATTACTCATCCGCTTCATCAGTGAGTCGTATTCGTCTTGGGTCAACGGTACCGGCTGGGTACCACTCCCGACAAACCCGGTCACCCGCGGCGTGTTACGCACGACAAACCACGACTCGTCGTTGACAATCATCTCTACCAGCACGTACCCTGGGTACACTTTTTCTTCTTCAACCACTCGCTTCCCTCCCTTCACGCGGATCTTCTTCTCAGTGGGGACGACCACGTTGAAAATAGAGTCGTTCATATTGAGCGAATCGATGCGTTGCTTCAGGTTACGCGTCACGGCGTTTTCATAGCCGCTGTAGGTGTGGATGGCGTACCAGTGTCGTTCGCCGTCGCTGTGTTGCTTAGCCATAGGATTAGAAGTTGGTTACGACGTAGTTGATAAATTCACCAAACAAAAAGTCAAACGCCCCGGCGTAGAGCGCAGTGATAGCCGAGATGACAATCACCAAAAGTGAATAAAACGCGGCGGTTCGTTTGGTTGGCCATTTGACCTGCTTCATTTCAGCAGCGGTCGCTTTGAGGTAGTTTGAGAATCGTTCCATATAAATTTTGTTAAAAAAACCGCCCGCAGGCGAATTTGTTAGGTTGATTATACTGGAGTGTACACAAAAGTAAAGAGTGGCGCCTGCGGGCGCCACTCTTTACTTTTGTGTCTGGTTGGCTCAAACAAAGCCGTCGTGGTGAGATATTTACTTGCATCCAGAAATCTACTCTATGACATGATCAGATTTGGATATAAATAAATTATAGTCGCTACGCTCGTTAATTTACTTGCATCCAGAAATCTACTCTATGACATGATCAGATTTGGATATAAATAAATTATAG
>JBDNIW010000019.1:0-5666 GCA_041688155.1 Minisyncoccota bacterium
TCAGCATGCCGTCGTCCCCACCATATGACTCACAGTCAGCTATTTTGATCATCGCCTCGGTCACACCAGGTATCAGTGTCTCAAGCGGTGAAAAGACTCTTCTGATTTCTGTTTTGATCTGGTTTGTTTGTTGATAAGGATCCCCCGACAAACGAGCATTAGAGAGAGCGAGCTGTGTGACTGGTGGTGGTTGTATTCTAGAATGAATTGCTGCCAGACAGACGCCAATGACGGCGGTCATCAGCACCCCATACGCAACCACACCCAACTTATTAGATTTCATATCTGGCTTGTATAGATATATTGTAGCTTATCTGTAGCTAAAAAAACGGACTAATCCTGCCCGTAGAAGTGTTCGGATGATTTTACTGATTAGGTACAAGTTTGTGTTCACTTACCTTCGCATAACCATAGCGATAGCTACTATAGCCACTTCTCGGGCAGATTTATACCCAAACCCCTAGGTCATTCCTAGGGGTTTATACTTCGTTTGGTATACAGATAGTCTCATCATCCTAGGGGTTGGTCCTCAGGGTTCTAAAATGAGTGAGTCATGGAGGGACATTTTGATCCCAGTGTCTACTTGCGTCTATCGCCTACATTGCTTCCCCAAGTGAGCTGCCCTCGGCAGTTGCGGCGATGCAGGCTACCAGCGTCGGTGACTGGGTCCAGCCGCACGCTCCGGTGGTTTGGCGCTCACAGGTGGCTTGTTGGTAACAGGCGTAGGATTCTTGGTAGAGACAATTGGTAATAACGTCTTCTTCGCTAGAGCAGACCTGCCCGCTACAGCCACCGACGTAACAGGCCTGGGACGTCACGATTGGTTCCACAGGGCTGGGCGTCACTGGCAGATCGGCCACCGGTACTTCTGTTGCTGGTTGGTCGGTTGGGGTGGGGATTGCTGGGGTGGTTTCTAGGCCGGTTTCTGAAGGAAATTCAGTTACTGAGTCTACGACCGGTCCGCCCTCGAACCAGTAGATAAATAGGCCAAGTGAGATGATCGCGCCCGAAGCGAGCATCAAGGTTAGGTTTTTGTTCATATAAAAAGTATACCGCTGATTATCTGGGTCGTACAGCGGCTGCGCTACTTGGTCACGCCACCCCCGCCACCAGGGTAATGTCTCCGCAGGCTGGACCTCTGGGTTTTGTGTAGTGAATTTCTAGTAAGCTGGTTACATAATTACGCCTGTTCTCATTTACCAAGTTACTAACCTAGTGCAAAAAACTCATTGAGCACATACAGCGTGGCTATGTTTTGGGCGATTAGTAGTGGGATGCCTAGCTGAAAGTACCATTTCTTGGTTTTGTGGCGAAAGACGAGCATACCAGCGTATACACCAATACTGCCAAAGCAAGCCGCTAGGAAGAAGATAAGGCCCTCTGGAGCGCGTTTCTGGCCGTTGCCACGTATCGCTTTGCGCTTGTCTCTGCCCATTATGAAAAACGAGACAAGATTGATGGCGGCCAGCAGGGCTATGATGATTGATGGGGTGTACATGGGACGTAGCCATCAGTATACACGCACCTCCCTCGGTTTCTTGGGTATCGCTTATCTCCAGAGACTGAGTCTCTGTGATTTATAAAACTATCCCTTAGCGTTCTGATGTACCTAGTATGCACATCACCCAGTTTGTACTATTTAGCCTACTATTTTGTTTCTTGCGTCTAGGGCTAGTTTTAGTAACACAGCGCCCCGTTCTCCCCAACCGTCACCGAGTAGAGCTACGACTGCTTCTGGTTCGACGATTAGTCTTTCTAAGGCTTTACCGTCTGGGTCTACTACTTGTTCGTCGAGCAACTCAACTTCAGCGTAGTATCTAGTCTGAAATTGCACTTCACCTGAGTCTTGGTTGGTATCTTTGAGGTACCCTATCTGCTGATAGGTAATGACTTGAGATGCACTCTCTTCTCTGACTTCCCGCATAAGGGCTGTTTCAACTGATTCACCCGTCTCGACAGTGCCTCCGGGTAGCCCGATATAGCCAGCAGCATGCTGATAGAGCACAACCTTGCCCTCTTTGGTGAACGCAATGCACTGTACCTGACTGATTGCCTCTGGTGGCATCTGATCGGTCGCAAAGAGTTCTAGAGTGTGATCAGTCCCCTTCCAGTTTATAGTCTCTGTTACAACGGGTTTTTCTAGCATCGGCTCATTTTCCATGGAAGTATTCTAACACTGCAGAGTTTTCTATAGTAGATCCATCTGGACTTATCTCTAGCTACCGGTCTTCTGGGCTTTTATTGCATCACACTGGAATACAATAAGCGTATTACGGTGTTTGACAAAGTGAACATTTGTAGTATACTGATTATCCATCACAATGGAGGTTGATTGATGACAAAGAGTATAGTTCTTTCGGCACTAATGAGTGCCGTATTCGGGTCTACCGCTGCACTGGCTCAGCAGGCTGATCAACCCGTCATCGCGGTTGAGACGTACTGGGTTGTCGTCGCGGCTGAGGGCGTTCCCGGGTCTACAGCCCTGACCTGGGTTGGTGCCCAGGATGGTGCGGAAGGCCCGTCCCAAGAAAACGCATTAGCAGCTGTGTCAGTGCACTTCAGGCCATCTGAAGACGGTGACGACGCTTGCGAGGCGGAGATCGAAATAAGTATCCGCGACGCTCCCCCCTATCAGCTGATGCAGGTGTGGGTCGACGAAGTGGACCAAACCTGGACGGTCGGTGAAGACACCAACCAGGCCGTAATCTACCAAGATGAAATATCCTCACTTCTGGATGCATTTGCACCAGGGAGCACGGTACATGTTCGTCTGGAAGGGTGGAAAGAGGGTCTGGTTGACCTCGAATACACCCTTTCATTGTACGGCTTCAGTGCCAGTATTGAGACTGCGCTCGCCTTGTGCGAAGAAGGCATCAACTAAGGTCACCCAAATCCTGCGCACCCTCTGGCGCAGGATTTTTATTTACTATTATAATTAATGTTGCGTGCTCAAAGGTATATTTATTAGAGCTAGGAAGCTATTGTATATTTGAGCTATATTAAGAATTACCTAAAACATATTCTAGTCGGTGGACTCGACAGGACTTGGTCACCTTCGCTAAGTACTTTGTTCGACTCTGTCTCCAAAGATACTAAGCTACCCGACCCCGCCGCTTCTGTGCACAATAAATAAATATTTATTGTGGCTTCGCCAGAAGCTCTTTTCAAGTCCTGTCGATGTCTCACAAAAGCAAAGACCCTAAACACGCTGTGTTTAGGGTCTGCTTTTGTGGACTCGACAGGACTTGAACCCGCTACCTCCTCAGTGCAAATGAGGCGCTCTACCAGATGAGCTACGAGCCCGAATTTATTTAGGAGATACATTTGCTGAGTGTGATACTCAGACTTCTACTTAATACTTACTTTGGACCAACTTGTGGAAACCAAAGTGCAACCATATTACCGCACCAGCGATAAAAATCAAGCAGTTTTACACCCGAGCGGTTTCGATCAGATGGATAATCAAATTTCTGAAATCAAGACCAATGGCGGCCGCTGCGATTGGGAAATTAGACTCACCAGTCAAACCAGGTAACGTGTTTGTCTCGAGGAAGTAGATGTCACCATTTCTCACTAAAAAGTCACTTCTTGAGTATTGGTCACAGCCTATCGCTGTATGAGCTAGTTTTGCGATTCGCATCATCTCTTCTTTTTGTTCTAAGGAAAATCTACCCGGGCAGATATGGTCGGATGTGCCATCGTATTTGTTTTCGTAGGTGTAAAAATCACCACTCATTGGCGGGACTATTTCAACTACTGGTAATGAATACAAACGCTCTCCTCGATAATCACCAAGTACACCCACGGTTGCCTCGGTGCCACCGATGTACTCTTCAATCAATAAATTATCGTACAGGTCGAGTAACTCTTCGAGGGTGTCTTGTAGTAGCGCGGCGTCTTTGACCCGTCGGGCACCAAATGACGAACCGTTAGCAACTGGTTTAACAAACAACTCGGTACCCAAATCTAATATAATCTGTCCAACTTCGTCTTTGAGGGTGTGGCGTTCGTCCCGTTGGATCTTGCGGTGCTTGGCTAGGTTGATGCCGTGCGGGCGCAGGGTATGTTTGGTCAGCTCTTTGTTAAACGCAATCCCTGACGCCATCGCGCGGCTACCGGTGAAAGGTATCTGTTTGCGTTCTAGAATACGTTGCACTTGCCCATCTTCACCAAACGTCCCGTGCGGGGCAATAAATACCACATCGATACCCTCGAGTGCTTGGTCACTTGTCAGTTTCCTACCCTCAGTTAACCAGTCGCCGTTTTTGGTGATGGTAATGTCTCGATGAGGATAGTCAGACTCAGCCAAGGCACGCAGTACCGCATTGCCCGTAAGCATTGAGACGTCATATTCCTCGCTTGGTCCGCCTCGTAATACTGCTACGCGTTTCATATGGCTCATTTTAGCACACCGTTATTTTTGAATTCTTCGTTGCGGTTTATCACACTTTGCAGGAACTTTGCTTCGTACCCAACGGTGGCGGCATTGTGTATCATGCCGCTGGTGTCTTTGGGAATGCATTTGCCATCAAATCCGCGTCTGTTGGCGTATACTAGGGTATGTGATGGCCCGACCCGTCCGTCTGACAGCCACAGCTCGCGCAACTCATGCCAATCAACGTCATAGGCCTGTGCGATGTCATAAAACTCGTTACAGAATGTGACCTTGGTAGCTATCCAGGTGTTTTCCATGTATTTGGTTAACTCAGCTGTGGTGGCATCAGTAGAATGGTACGAACAAAATGGGCCCGAAACTCGCTCAAAAAATGGGATAACTAGTTTTCTAGCCTGACTAGATCCACCAAACAGCAGGTGACGGTGCAGCTTCATATCAGTCGGGTGCGGCATGTTTTCCCAGTATGGCACAGGGTATCCTCCTTCACCGATGTATTCAGGGGAGAATACCAGTTGGTCGGTGATCCCGTACGTCTCGGCCAGTCGCGCAGTAGTGCCCGGTGGTACGGTACTTTTTAGGACAACGGCGGGTGTCTGAAGCCAGCTAAACGTCTGTTCGATAATAGATAGATCAACTGAACCATCTGGCAGCATGGGTGTCGGTACAGAAACAATTGCTAGGTCTGCCTGATTGACTACTGTTTGGTCGGTATGTCCCTTGGCTGGATCGTATATAGCAATGGTGTACTTGTCAGCAAAATAATTTTCAAGCGCTTGACCGACGTAGCCGTGACCGATGATGGCGATGGTTTGTTTCATGTAGATTGAAACTTCTAGGCTGGAGCAAAAGTTACGCCAGGGCGCGTTTGCGGCGCTTGTCTCGGTGGTAGGCGATGGCAAAGCGGTGGGACTCAGCGTTTGCCAGCAGGATTGATTGTTTGTGCAAGTCGATGATTTTCTTTTGACCTATCAGTCTGATCGGTTTGTGGCGTTCGTCTTTAACCACTCCGACCACCGGAATCAGCATCGCATGTTGACGGAGAATCAGCTCTAGGGCGTTTTTTTGGGCAGTGCTGCCGTCTACGACTATCAGTTGTGGTAGTGGCCATTCTGGATGATTGAGCCTGCGAGTGAGCACTTCTTTGAGGGCGCCGGGGTCGTTTGCGCGATCAAAATCATTGATTTTGAATTTGCGGTATTCGCTAGTAGCTGGTTCCCCACTTTCAAGGACCGTCATCACGCCCACCATGTCTTTGCCGCCCATGTGTGCA
>JBDNIW010000020.1:0-31538 GCA_041688155.1 Minisyncoccota bacterium
GCGCACACTTCGTCGGGAGTCGAACGGCGGAGCGCTGTCGCACGGAGCGCAAGCGAGTACGACAAGTGAGCCGCGTCCAGCTGCGCTGAAGAGCGTAGCGATTCATTGCGACAGTGGGACGACTCCCGCCCAAACATCTGCCCAGGTGGTGAAATTGGTAGACACGCAGCACTTAAACTGCTGTGAGGTAACTCGTGCGGGTTCGATTCCCGCCCTGGGCACAATAGTAGTCTTGTCCTAAGCAGTGTTTTGTTATACACTCTGCCACACAATAGATAAACGCGCCTTTAGCTCAGTTGGTAGAGCAGCTCCCTCTTAAGGAGATGGTCCAAGGTTCAAATCCTTGAAGGCGCACCAAGGTAAAACAAAACTCGACATACATGAGCCGAGTTTTGTTTTAGGGATTGAAAAGTTTCAGTCCTGGCTTCGGTGCGAGACGAAGACATAATTTTTCTCCTTTTCAGAAAAGAGAAAATTAGTCGAGTCGGGGTCGCGAGCGTTAGCTAGAATTGAGCACAGTGAAATTATAGGTTACGACTTGTGACCACAACTCTCTCAAACTTTCAGACGCCTTACAGACACAGCACCACCCAACATGAAGTCCAAAGCGGTGGTAATATCTCCTGATGTTACCACCGCTTTTGACTAGCATCACCAGTAATTCTTTGCTATACTCTCCCCGCACACAAGCCCAGGTGGCGAAATTGGTAGACGCGCTAGACTTAGGATCTAGTAGAGCAATCTGTGGAGGTTCAAGTCCTCTCCTGGGCACAACAACAAACTCCGTAAGGAGTTTTTGTTTTGCCCAGGAAGTAAAGCCTGGGAGGCTTTACGTGAGGACTTGAAAAGCTTTTGAGTCAGATTATGAGCAAAGCGAAATAATCTGGCCAAAAGGTATACGGAACATGTAATGTTCAAGTCCTCTCCTCTGCACAACAACAAACTCCGTAAGGAGTTTTTGTTTTACCCAGGGAGAAAGTGCTGGGAGCACTTTCGTGAGGACTTGAAAGACGAAGGAAGGACCTCCAGAGTTACCATGACGTGTTACGTAGCATGCTACGTAACACGTATGCTCGCGGAGGAAGGACCTCTGGAGTTATTCAAGCTAAATCATTGACTTTATACTATTTCTATGCTATTGTTGTGCATGAATCAGATGCAGAACAACGTGCTGGATCTACTCCTCATTTAGATCTGCAACGCAGGTCTTTACAATTACATATGGAAGGAGCTGACATGCTCATAATTATCGCAAATACTACCTTGGCGATTATTTTTGCCATTGCTGTAATCATGGTAATGATACTTTTCGCTCGTCTCACTCGGACCCCAATCGACATCGACGATGTCCCGGACGAATACAAACCCGTGTGGCGCAAAACTAACGCGTACGCAAAAGTTATTGCGCAAAATTTCAAAGCGATTCGCTTTGGGATTCCTGCAATTATTTTCACTTTGATCTTCTCGATCGGGCTTGTGTCTCCTGTGACAACATTTGTATTGTCGTTCATAATGGCGATCATTATTACTGGACTGTATATCGGAGCCTACTTCCGTATCATTCCAGTCGAAGATGAAAACGGGCAACCAAATGTTGCACTACCCGTATTCATTGGAGAACGACTACCACATGTGTTATCACCAGGACCATTTCTCAGCATGCCTGGAATGAGTTTGATCTTGTATCAAGCGAGCGTCATCAATCTTGATCTTAAGGTCGAGGGAGTTCGCACAAGACTGAATTCAATCGTTGAAGAACACGAAAACGGTCTTGTTGCAATGGCAAATGCGCTTCGTAGCGTCAAAGTCGGCACACCAAAGTCTGGCGGCGAAGTGGATGTTGATGTTAGCATCAGCATCGAAGTTAAGACTGACAACCCTTGGAGCCTCATCGGCCTAGACCAAGCTGGCGACCTCAAGGGCGCACAAAACATCTTCAAAGACGCAGTTGCTGAAGATGTGCGCCAAATGGGACGTCACGTAACGTGGCTTGAGTTTGAGCTGGCGACTGACCTCGCCAGCGCAAAGCTGATTCGAGACCTGACCGAAAAGAAAGGTCTTGGAGAAAACGAAGACATTCTGATCGATCCCACCGAGGAGAAAATCAGAGAGTATCTTACTCAAGCACAGATAAACGGTTTTCCAGATGCCAAAGGTCTCAGCCTGAAAGTTCGCCGAGTAAACATCACGAAAGTGAAGGGGCGAGGTAAGCTAATCGAAGCAGCTGAACGTGCAGCTATCGAGCAACTTAAGCGTCTTGGTTTAGTGGAAAATGCCAAAGCGATGGTGGAAGCTATAAAGGAAATAAGAGGTGGTTTGACTGACGGAAGCCTCACTGAACGTGAAATATATGATCGTGTGCAGCTGGATGAAGATGGCAGCCGCGTCTCCAAGACAATCAATCAAATTGACCTTGGCGACCCTGAAAAAGTCGGTAAGGCTCTCGCTGCAGCAATTGCAGCAATTGCCGGTCGAAATAACACGTAAGGAGCTTGACTATGGCTATAACTAAAGAACAAAGAACTGCGGTAGGTATTACTGGCCTTGCGCTGTTTCTCCTTTTCCTTAACCTGGCGTCTAACGGCGTTGTTAACACCTGGTTCCAGACTGGCGGTTCTTTCATCGGTCGCTGGATCGTTCCTACAGTTTCGTTTGGAATGATCTTATACGCACTGCGGCTCTTGGGAGTGACATCCCAAGGGTGGCTGGTCACCGCGTTTGTTGCCTTGATTGCAATTGATTTCTTGTTCCCAAGTGTCTCTGATTGGTTCAAACCGCGGTTTGACCCTGAAACAGGCAAAGTGCAAACTATGATGGATTCGGTAACTGGTGATGAATTTGCCAACCTATCTCCAGCAGAGTGCGCTACACGTCAGCTCGGCTACTGCATCAATACAGACACTGGGCAGAGGCTGATTGCATGGGATGCAGACCTAGCGTTGGATCTGCAAACAGAGAATCAACCAAGGCGTCTGATTCCTGAAATAGAAGAACCCATTGTCTTTCCGACTGTGGACAACGATGGGTGTACCGGCAATTACGCATCCCAGGTCAACTGCAAACGCGTTACGCTGCATGAGACAGCAGGAAGCAGTATTGACTGGGTGGTAGACAGATCAATCGACACCCGTTCTCGCTGCATCCAGTTCAATCCTTCCAACCGACTGCAAACCTCACCATTACGCAATGAGGATGATAATCCAGTCGGAACAACGTTCACCTTCACTGGACACGGCCAAATGACCTATACTATTTTTGAGGTACCGGTCGGACAAACTGGTCCTGGAGGAGCTCGTTGCGGTTCTTAAAAACAAAAGCCGCCCCGTAAATTGGGGCGGCTTTTTCTTTATCTTAGAACGGTCCGGTTGTATCGTCCCTAGTCGGTGTAAATGGCAGTGTACTACTATCATTAGACGGTGTTATTGGTACGGTCGTCCCGTCAAGTGGATTGACCACCCCACCTTCATTAGCGGTATCCAACTCATCCTTCAACCCAAACGTTCCGGCGAAAATACTCATGATGGTGTAGGCGCTTAGCATCACTACCATCCCGACTATTCCCCAGGTGATGTGTTGGATACCTTGAGTTCTGGCGGCTGGGTCGGCGGCTCGGACTATGTATAGGAAGCAACCGTACATGAACACCAGTAGTGCCACGGCCGAGAGTAGCGCTATCGTGGGGAACAAAATCACTTCGTTGAAGCGTTGCACAAAATTATAGGCTTGGGTGGTGGCGTTATCCATATCTGACTAGTATACCTGGCCTGAGTACAACTTTGCCTCACAATACACAAAACAAAACCGCTGACGCGGTATTGTTATCTACTAGAAAGTAGCGTTCAAGTCTACCATCGGTAATAGGGATCTATATAGCCCGGCTAGGGGTACCGGCAGGACTACCGCCTCTGTTAATCTCAACGTTTTCGAGCGCATTATTTCTGAAGTCAATGCCGTCAGTATTGCGATCCAACCCTGTACTGCTCGCTATCAAGTTGACCACTCCCCAGAACACAATAATCAACACGAAACCGAGCGTGGCGTAGACCATGAGGCTCTTGCCTTTGTCTTTTTCTTCGTCATTGGCACCGCCAAGGATAAAGAATTTGAACATCCCCCAGACGAACACGAGGAACCCGATGCCGAGGATAAAGGGAATCAGGATGTTGTTAGTTAGAGATAGAATATCAACCAATAGACCACCGAAGTCACCACCCGTGGGCGAGTTAGCTAATCCCTGCTGGGCACCCGCTGCTCCAGGCAGCAACAGGAGCGACAGGGCGATTATTTTGTGGATGAATTTTTGCATAAGCGCCATCATTATTAGTTAATACCAATCGCACTTGGGATGTTGTCGAGACCTTCCCCGTCAAGCCCGGTACTGCTTGCCACCAGGTTGATTACCCCCCAGAACACAATAATCAATACAAACCCGAGCGTGGCGTAGACCATGAGGCTCTTGCCTTTGTCTTTTTCTTCGTCGTTAGCACCGCCGAGAATGAAGAATTTGAACATTCCCCAGACGAACACAAGGAACCCGATGCCGAGGATGAAGGGGATCAGGACGCTGTTTGAAAACTCTAGGATGTTTCCCAGTAACGTCCCAAACGGGCCACCGGTGGCGACGATACCGCCCTGGGCTGACACAAGTACTGGCAATGTGAGTGCCAGCAGTGACGTTGTAGCGAGATTAATAAGTTTTTTCATGGGTTGATGAATTATTGGGTAAGTGAGTAAAGTATAGAGAGATTACCGACATCACACAAGCCGAGTTGTGCACGGTTACGGTACGTCGATTGCGGGGATGTTGAGCAGTTCGCTGTTGGCGAGGCCAGTACTCTCGGTCAGGAGGTTGATGATACCCCAGAAAATAATGATAACTACGAACCCCACCGTGGCCCAGATGATGAGGCTTTTGCCAGACTCTTTGGCCTCGTCGTTAGCACCGCCAAAAATAAAGTATTTGAAAATCCCCCAGACGAACACCAGGAACCCGATGCCGATAATAAACGGAATCAGTACGTCGTTGGAGAAATCCAGGATATTGATGAGCAAGTCTTGGAACGGGCCAGCGTCAGAACTCTGGGCGATGCCTTGAGCGGCACCAACGCCAGGGAGACCAACAGCAGCAAATAAAGCGAATACTTTGTACATAGGACAATTTCTAAATAATAACTGTAACTATACTACAGACGCAGGGGTCAAGGTAGCTGGTTACGCACCGAGAAACGAAATCCGGATCAACGCCACAATTCCCCAGAAACTAAGCGCGACCACTAGCACTAGTACAGCCGTGACTGCAAACACTCGCCCCTGCGCGACTTTCTCTGGGTTACCAGCGTTTATTACCCAGCAGTCGACTATTTTCCACACCAAATACGCAAACACTAGCGCAAACATCGCCGGGATGAGGATGTTGATAAAATCGATCAACATATCAATCAGTCCAGCATAGGTGGTGGGTGTTTGGGGTGGAGTCATATAAAAGGAATTAAAACGCGTTAACGAGGTTACGGACAATCACCATCATAGCAGACGATCCCAGGATGATTACCCCGCCGATGACAGCGTAGAGCAGTGATTGGGAAGCAAGTTTGATTTTCTCTGGGTTGCCTTGGGCAGTCACATAGGTGAACCCGGCGAATATGATAAAGAAAATAATGATGGGTACCGCAATCACCAGTAAGACATTGACGATTTGAAAAAACAATTCATCGAGCGTACCTACTCCACCTAGAGGATTCTCAAATGTTTCTGAACCTTGTGCCAATACAGTGTTAAACATACCTAGGTTCTAAACGAGTTGACAACCCCAGCGATAATCTCCGAGAGGGCTACCCCGCCCAGGATTAGAACCGCGCCGATGATGGCATAGGTCAGTGACCGAGTGGCGGTTTTGATTTTCTCCGGGTTACCCTGAGCAGTCACATACGTGAACCCAGCAAAAATGATAAAGAAAATAATGATGGGTACAGCCAGCACCAATAACACATTGAGGATGGTGGTCAAGAGTGCTTCGATTGAGCCGATGCCGGGAGCGAGGGGGCTCTGTAAGACGTACTCCAGGCCGCCGCCGCTCTGTTGAGCAGGTGGTGCGTAAACACCGTGTCTTGGATCAATATTAGTAAGACCATCATGATCTGCACTGACAGAGGAAAATGTACCGACAAACATCAGTAGAATCATCGGTAGGCAGAGTAATCCCAGATTTACAATTTTATAAGAACTTGGTTTCATACGCAAAGTATACCCTAGAACGTCTGCTCTAACCGTTCTAACCCGTCCATAACTGACTGGTCGACTGAGCGACGGTTTTGGTTGACGTCACTTGCCATAGTGGCAAAAATGACGTTAGTCGCAGCTAGGTTTGGGTTGAGCCAACCATAAGAAATACCCGCTGACTGGTACGCTACGCGGCCGTAGGTGTCATTGGTGCCTGCCGCGATTGCCTGGCGACTGGCTGGAGCCAAACCAGAAATCTGCGCTATGTCAGCCGCAGTCTGGATGTTATTGAGCTGAGCCATGACGGCGTAGGCGGCGTTAGGGTTGTCACTACTGCGCAAAAGCGCTAGGCCGTAAAACCGTCCGTAGGTGCGGCGGACCGAGGCGGTAGCACCCTGGGGGACTTCGGCGATGTCGAAATTGAGGTTGGGATTGAGGCGTTCGAGCTCTCGGGCCTCACTAGCGTAGCCAAAGTAAAACGCCAACTGCTCACCGACAAACGCCGCCCGGTCTTCTGGTAGTGAGCGGTTCCAAGAGTAATACGTGTTGACCGGCTGACTGAACCGAGTGTAGAAATCAAGTGCTGAGCGCAGCGGGTTGTTGGTGCCCGCGGCTGACTTTTGCAGCCTGATGTCGTACCCACGGTCGGTCTCGACCACGCCACTGGTTCCCCCTTGAGCCAGTAACATCGACATCACACCAAATGAGTTCCGGACGTTGACTGTCTCCCCCATCGCTACCACACCGCGGCTGATGATCCGGTTAAAATCCCGCTGAATCAGCTCGTCAAACTGCACGTTGAGCAACTCTTCCCAAGTCCGCGGAGGTGCAAGAAACCCCTCGGTCGCCAGCATGTCGCGGTTCCAGTACAGCACCAGCGGGTCAACCGCAATCGGCAGCGCATACAGCCCGTCTTGCAAGGCGAATATCTGCGCCCCTTCGATATACAAATCCCTAATGTCGCGGAGGGGCACTATCTCGTAACTATACGGGACAATCCGCCGGCGCATATCAACCAGATTCTCATGCGACATGAGGATGATATCCGGTCCAGTGCCATCAGCCAACGCATTGAGCAACCGTTCATCAAACTCAGCTGGTGGAATGTATCGATACTTCACGTCTTGGTACGACTCGTACTGCTCAGCCAGTGACTTGAGGACGCTCGACATACCGTCACCTGGCATGACACCCCAAATCTGCACGTCGCCGGTAAACCCTACCGATCCGTCCGGTGTCGACGGGCCGCGCTCAAAGCCCGAAAGTATCGCCAGCGCCGCTAGTGCCAGGACGATAAAAATAATCACCAAGGCTAATTCAAATGGTCGAAGTTTCATAGTTACACTTTTCTAAAGGCTAATCCATAATGATGGTCACCCGCCGGGAAGTCCCGCTCAAGCACGAATCCATGCGACTCACACAGAGCAATGCAGTCTGCCGATACAATCAAGTGGTTACTGGTGGGACCAATCCCCGTGTCGCTGTCAGACCAATCGATAATCAGTAGTTTGCCACCGATCCGCAGCGTCCGGGCGGTTTCATTGATACATGCTACTTTGTCATCAATCTGGTACAACGTATTGACGACGATAGCCGCATCGAGCTCATCCGCTTGCAATCGGGTACCGCCGACTGACTCCAAGTCGCACCAGCGGGTGTCGACGTTGAGTAGCCCATTGGTCTGGACGTAGGTACCGAGTTTTTCGACCAGTTGCTTCTGGATTTCGCAGGCATAGACCCGGCCGCCCTCACCGACCGCCGCGCTAAGCACCTTGAGAAAGAATCCACTACCAGCGCCAAAATCAGCCACCACGTCACCTGGATGCAAGTGGAACTGCGACACCACAATTTCTGGAACGACGAATTTCATATGCATAGTATACCGCACTCATCGACAGCCTATATGGCTCACTGAGGAAAATGACTGGCGGGGATATCCGCAGATAGCCCCGCCAGTCATTTTCCGGATTCTAACCCTACACAAACACCACTGACGCAATCGAGTCACCGGCCCGCATTTTCATCACTTTCACTCCCTGGGTGTCACGCTTGAGGGCGGGGACTTGTTTGAGTGGTAGTTTGATGACTTGGCCTTTTTTACTCATAATCACCAGCTCACCCTCAGCCCGCTCCTCGCCAGTGATGATCAGTCCGCGGACCACAGGTCCAGTTTTGGCGGTGACTTTGACGGTTTTAATCCCGCTTCCCCCTCGTTTCTGGATTTTGTATTCTTTGGCGGGGGTGGTTTTACCAAAGCCGTTTTCGGTCACTACCAATATCTCGCGGTCGACGCCGTCTTTCTTGAGTACGTCAGCGGACATGATTCGGTCGTCTTTGCTGAGCTTCATCGCGGCAACACCGGTAGCAGTGCGACCCATTTGGCGGACGTCTGATTCTTCAAACCGGATGGCTTGCCCTTGCTTGGTGATCAGTGACACTTGATCACCCTTACCAACAAACTGTGCCGCAATGAGCGAGTCGTCGTCACGTAGAGTAATTGCAATCAGGCCAGAGCGGCGGACATCTTTGAACACCGCGGCGTCTGACTTCTTAGCAATACCATTTTTGGTCACCATCATCAGACTCCAGTCGCCTGTCCATTCTTCACTACGAACCGCTAGGACCGAGGTGACGTTTTCTTCGCTACTCAGCGACAGGAAATTCATGATTGACTTGCCTTTGGTTGCACGGCGTCCTTCGGGGATCTCATACATTTTGGATTGATACACCTTACCAGCATCAGTAAAGAACAACAGATCACTGTGTGATGAGGTGGTCAGCAACGTCGTGACAACGTCTTCTTCCTTAGTGTTGAGGTCAACTACACCGACGCCACCGCGCTTTTGCACTTTGTATTCAGCCGGGTTGGTGCGTTTAACGTACCCGCCCTGTGTCAGCACGAGTACCGACTCTTCATCTGGAATGAGGTCCTCTGGGTTCATTTGTTTAACACCGCCTTTGACGATTTTAGTTCGCCTGTCGTCACCAAACTTATCCGCCACGTCTTGCATTTCGTCTTTGACGATTTGCATCATTTTGGTTTTGCTTTTGAGGATGGTTTCAAGCGCCTTGATTAGTTTTTGGACCTCAGCCAGCTCGTCTTCGATTTTCTTGCGCTCCAACCCAGCTAATTTCTGCAAGCGCATGTCGAGGATAGCCTGCGCTTGGATAACAGAGAATTTGAACTCTTTCATCAAGGCAGCGTGGGCTTCAGGGACGTCTTTGGCCGCCCGGATCAGTTTAATAATCTGGTCGATGTGATCGAGAGCTTTTTTTAACCCAAGCAAGATGTGCTCGCGGTCCTTGGCTTTGTTGAGGTCGTACTGCGTCCGACGCCGGATCACCTCAGCGCGGTGTTTGATGAACTCTTGGAGGATGGCTTTGAGACCCAGGGTCTGCGGAACACCGTCCACCAGCGCCACCATGTTGTAGTGGAAGGTGTCCTCGAGCTGGGTGTGTTTGTATAGTTTATTTAAAACCGTCTGCGGCTGAGCGCCTACTTTTAGTTCGATCACAACCCGGATGTCGTCAGTGGACTCGTCACGCATCTCACGGATACCTTCGATTTTCTTCTCGCGCACGAGGTTGGCGATTTTC
The DNA here is from genome assembly GCA_041688155.1 of Minisyncoccota bacterium. Taxonomy (GTDB): domain Bacteria; phylum Patescibacteriota; class Minisyncoccia; order Phycocordibacterales; family UBA918; genus OLB19. The sequence goes on from JBDNIW010000020.1 coordinate 9,817, forward strand.
TCCTGCATGTCGGCTTTGTTCACTCGAAATGGGATGCTGGTGATGATGATTGCAAACGCACCACGTTTGTCTTCAACAATCTCCGCGTCGCCGCGGACAACTACACCACCACGGCCGTTTGCATACGCGTGCGCGATGGCTTTTTTGTCGAACGCCATCGCGCCCATTGGGAAGTCTGGCCCTTGGACGTGTTTGAGCAGGTCGTCAGTAGTCGCATCAGGGTTATCAATCAAATGGTCAGTGGCAGCGACGAGTTCACGCAGGTTGTGCGGCGGGATGTTGGTCGCCATTCCAACTGCGATCCCCAGTCCGCCCATCAAAAGTAGGTTGGGTACCGCCGCTGGCAATACGGTTGGTTCTTTTTTGGTCCCGTCAAAGTTCGGCCGCCAGTCGACCGTGTCTTTCTCGAGGTCACGGAGTAACTCCTCTGACAATTTTGACATTTTGGCTTCGGTGTATCGATACGCCGCTGCACTATCACCATCGATTGACCCAAAGTTTCCCTGCCCGATAATCAATGGATACCGAGTGGTGAAATCTTGGGCCAGTTTCACCATTGATTCATACACCGCTGTGTCACCATGGGGATGGAAAGAACCCAAAACATCTCCTACCACCGTCGCTGATTTTTTGAATTTAGCCGTTGAGGTAAGTCCGTTGAGACGCATACTATATAAGATACGGCGGTGTACTGGTTTGAGACCATCGCGCACATCAGGCAGCGCGCGAGAGGTGATCACCGACATCGCATAATCGAGGTACGCGGTTTCCATTTCAGCCACAATCCCTTGTGGGATGATGTTATCAGGCGGCAGCTGGACAGCTTCTTCTTTGACGGTTTTTTTCGGCATAGGGATTGGCGGCTAGTTACGGATAATCAAAATTGCAACTATTCTAGCATATTACTGTGGCGGCGTGGTAGCCGCGCTAGTGGTCGCGATGCGGATTGACCGCTGCGCTGGGGTAGTAGTCGGGGTCGTGGTCGATGTGCTCGTGGCAAAAATAGCCTCCATATCGAGTGGCCCGGTGCTGGTGCTGGTAACCGGAGCGTCAGTGACATCACCAACCTCGTCCACCGGCACCAAGTCCGCCAGCGGTTCAGTCGCTTCTGAGAACCGCCCGCTCACCTCATCAAAAAAGCTGGAGAACACCCCTGACCCCTCGACGGTTTCGACGTCAATCACCTCAGTTGAGACTCGGTCACCCACTCCAACCATCCACCAACCGCCAACCAAAACCGTAAACCCAACGGCGATGCCAAGGGCATACCAATCACGAGTCGCTTTGGGTTTTTGCCGCACAAAACGAAACAGGTGAGCCAGCATGATGGATTTAGGCCGCGAGCACTACTACTTCCCCTTCCATCAACGACACGTCTTTGCGCTTGATAGTTAGTTTATCAACTGGTTTGAGACCGTCTTTACTTTCTTCTTTGAGGAAAGTAGTGAGAGCGACCGTATCGTAGCTCATCGGGATGATGAGTTTTGCCTCAAGTTTGTTGGCTAATTTAGCCGCCTGTGGTACCCCGAGCACATCACCACCACCAATCGGGATAAACAGGATGTCGATATCGCCCAACTCCCCAAGGATTTTAGGGTCTATCTCTGGGTCACTCAGCGTCCCCAAAAACACCAAATTCATCTCCTCCAGCCGGACTTGGAAAATAGTGTTGTACCCCTCAACTTTGTCGTAGGTAGTTTTAACTCCAAATCCCCGTGCGACGACTGAGCCAATCTCAAATTCACCTGGCGTATCAGCCACAAACGGTTGCTTGTTACCGTGCGCCACCTGGTCGACCCCATTAAAGTCTGGATGCCAGAACGACACAAACGCCGCGTCTGAGCCAAACTTAACTTCGGGTAATTTTGATTGTTTGGAAATTGGATTAAATGCCAACGTCGTGTCTCCAAAAGAAACCTTAAAGCACTGCCCCCCGTGATATGAAATAACCATAGTGAGGGTAGTATACCGCAAAGGGTGAACAGGTGGAAATCCTTCAGATTTCCACCTGTTCACCCTACAACCAAATACCCTAGACAAATACTCACACCCAGGTATAATTAGTTGTAGATATTCTAGTTGGCCGTATCTCGCGAGGTACGGTGTCGAGGCCTAGAGCTGTTTACATTGGTTTTGCCCCCATAATAAACGCACGTAGCTCGAAGCTTTATGACGCAGGTGTGTATTGTGATCGCATTTGAATAGAACCCGATGTTCTACATGTTGAGCCGATACACACCTGCCCCGCTCGCCCTTTCGCTACAACCACCCTAACCAGGTGGTTTTCCTTATCTAAGGGTAGTGGAAAGCTGTCCGGCAAATGGCGATGATCGGCGGGGCTAGCGTACTTATAAAGGGTGGTGAACATCCAAGCCTTTGAGCCATTTGCCGGACAGCTTTCCACGGGCATAACCACAAGCGGAATCCCCTGTACATTCCCCTATTCCATGCTATATTTGCTACACCTTTTAGGTAATTATCAATTCTAGCGACACACGTTAAACCCCGCGCTCACGGACTATGGCCAGAGCAACAGTTGCGCGGACGCGTGTCGTCGGATTAAACAATAAAAAATATGTTTGGATTTGGATCAAAAGATTCTTCTGCAACAATCGACGCCCCAGTGCAGGCAGCGGCTGGAACTACACCCGTAGCACCAACTGGCATCATGAGTGGGTACATCGAAGCGGTAAAAACCCTTCCGGCTGATGGTGACGTTGTCGCCGGAACTGTATCAGCAATCGGCCGAGCCCGCGTATATATCGACATCCCACAGATTGGGACCGGTATCATCTACGGTAAGGAATACATGAACGCCCGCGACATCCTGCGTAAAGTAGGGGTTGGCGACAACATCGAAGCCAAGGTCGTGATGAGCGAAAACCAGGACGGACACATCGAACTCTCACTCAAAGAAGCCCGCCAGGCATTGATCTGGTCAGACGCCGAAGCTGCAGTCAAGAGCGGCGCAATCCTCAGCCTTGAAGTCAAGGAAGCTAACAAGGGTGGATTGATCATTGAGTGGCAAGGTATTTTCGGATTCCTACCCGCCTCACAGCTTTCAACCGAGAACTACCCCCGGGTAAGTGACGGTGACAAGGACAAAATCCTGGTAGCCCTCAATGAGCTCGTCGGCAAAAACCTCTCAGTGGTGATGATCACCGCTGATCAGAAAGAACACAAGTTGATTTTCTCTGAAAAAGGCCTGCAAGAGAAGGGAGACAAGGAAGAGAAGGTCAACAAGTACGACGTTGGGAACATCATCGACGGTGAGGTGACTGGTGCGGTAGACTTTGGAATTTTTGTCAAACTCGAACCAGGACTCGAAGGACTGGTACACATCTCAGAACTAGACTGGGGACTAGTCGAAGACACCAAAGCGCTCTACAAAGTCGGTGACAACGTCAAAGTTAAAGTGATTGAAGTCAAAGACGACAAGATCAGTCTATCTATCAAACAACTGAAAGAAAACCCCTGGGTGTCAGCCAGCAAGAAGTACAAGAAAGGTGACATCGTCAATGGTGTCGTGATCAAGTACAACAAGCACGGTGCACTTGCTTCAATCGAGGAAGGTGTCGCCGGACTAGTGCACGTATCAGAGTTTGAAACCGAAGAAAACCTCAAGAGCAAACTATCGCTCGGAGGAGTTCAGAAGTTCAAAATCACCCTGTTTGAACCAACCGAACAAAAGATGACCCTGTCATACAAAGAAGCGAACGAAGTGAAGTAGTCAAGTAATGGTGATGTACGTAAGAACGGCGGCCCTACGGGCCGCCGTTCTTTTAGTTACACTCATTCATCGCCGCCACCACCCCTTTCCCGATAATTGTCTCTAGAGCTGTGTCGACTTGCTTGAACACTTCTGGCAGTTGCTTGCGTTCACTGGGAGTAAACGGTTTGAGGACAAACCGCTCGAGTGGTCCACCACCGAGGGGTCGCTTAACTTTGCCAGTCCAGAAACTAGTTGGTGCGATACCAATTCGGATACGGACAAAGTCTTTGGAGCCTAGCTTCTCTATAATCGACGCCACCCCGTTGTTGCCGCCGCCACCACGACCTTGGCTGATTTTAATCTGACCAAACGGCAGGTCGATATCGTCATGCAGCACAATCAAATCTGTCACTTCAGTGACTGGTACCAGTTTGACCACCGCTGCACCAGAGTTATTCATAAATGTCTCAGGGTATAGGATTGCGACTGGTTCACTGCCAATCCGTCCACCGGTAGTCCGCCCGCTCATTTTTTTGTCTTCGATTGGAGTTGACCAACTGCGCACTATCAGGACGTGATCCATTGCCAACCACCCGACGTTATGTCGGGTATCTTGGTAACGATCACCAGGGTTCCCAAGCGGGACGATGTATTTCATAAGGATTAGCATACCAGAAAATTCGTTCCTGACAGATTTTATGGGTCGATGGGGATTGTGTTTTGTAGTAGTTTGTGAATATCTGAGCCTGCAAAAAAAACTACTGGGAACGAATTTGGCTCTTCTCCACAAGGCTCAAACGCGAATTTGGAGCCACAGTAAAAATCGAGTATACTAGTGAGTAACGTATGAGTAATCCACTTGATCTTACCGAGACAGCCGACACAGTTACTACTGATGCTGCTCCAGCGGTGGACAAGACTACTCCTGAAAAAAAAGAGCATCCACTCACCGAAATCATCCGGTTTGCAGTGCTTGCCATCATCATCGTCGTACCTATCCGGATGTTCATCGCCCAACCGTTCATTGTTTCAGGGGCGTCGATGGATACGACGTTTGAGAATGGACAGTACCTGATTGTCGATCAGCTCAGCTACTACTTTGAAGACCCAGCTCGTGGCGACGTGGTCATTTTTCGCTACCCCCGCGACCCGTCTAAATTCTTCATCAAACGAGTCATTGGACTACCGGGTGATACTGTCACCATCGAGGACGCCAGTGTCATTATAACCAATGAAACCTACCCCAATGGTCTGATCCTTGACGAGCCGTATATCAAATCAATGGCAATTGCCGCCCCTCGCACTGAGGTGCTTGGCCCGCGGGAATACTTTGTCATGGGAGACAACCGCGACCAGAGCTCTGACTCACGGGTTTGGGGTGTGCTGCAGCAAGAACGCATTATCGGCCGCGCCTGGGTCCGGCTGTTCCCTCCCCAAGCCATCGATTTTATGCCCGGCAAAATCGATACCTCGGGCGCCATTATTCAATAGGACTGTAACTAGTATTGTATGACTCACACACCAACCGATTTTCTCAAAGTCGCTGCCAATACCGCTGAACATTTTGGATTCAAATCCATCGACCAAATCAAAAAAACTCCAGAGTGTAGGGCGTGTGATAAAAAGGCCCCGCACACCGTCACTGGCACCAACAAACGCATCGACTCACACCAAGGACTACTAAGCTCAGCCATCGCCACGTATTGTGACGAGAAATTCCACGCACTCGAAGAGAAACCAGTCCTGTTGTTCAACACGCACCAAGTACCGCGCACGGGCGAATCAGCGGTCACTTTCCATATTTTTAACGTCAACAAAAGCATCGCCGAGGCTATCCTGATCCAGGTGGCTCGCAGTGTCGCATCGGACCTCGGGTACAGCGACCATACTGTCAAAATAAATTCTCTCGGCTGCACCGAATCCGTCACTCGCTACAGCCGCGAGCTCGGGAACTACCTACGCAAACGAATCGACACCATGCCGGTTAATGCGCGAGAGGCGATGAAAGAACACCCGATGCTGGCCCTCCAAAGCCTGATCGATGAGAAGCACGACCTCGCTCACACCAGCCCAAACCCGCTCGAGTATCTGAGTGACGGTAGTCGCAAACATTTCCGCGAGATCATTGAGTATTTAGATATGAGCGAAACGCCGTACGAGATTGACTCCAAAATGCTCGGCCACCACGAGTGCTACTCGGACGCTATTTTTGCCCTGGACATTAACACCGACGACGAGACCGGCGCACCAATCAGCGCCCGCGGTGGTCGGTTTGACGAGTTCAGTGGCCGCAACACCAGCACCCGCACGCCGTCAGCTGGGGTGGTCATCCAGCTCAACAACAGCAAGGCACCAGCCCGAAACCCCCGCACCGTGGCCCAGAAACCATCAGTCTATGTGGTGCAACTTGGGTTTGGACCCAAAATCCGCAGTCTGATGCTCGTCGACGCCCTGCGTCAAGCCGGCATCCCCGTCATGCACGACCTAGCCAGCGATTCCCTCTCCACTCAGCTACGTGAGGCTGAAGCAATGGGTGTCAACTACACCATCATTGTCGGCCAGAAAGAATTCGTCGAAGGCACAGTCATCCTGCGCGACATGAACGCCCGCAACCAAGAATACGTCACCCAAGACACCTTAATCCGAAAATTGAAACGAAGAAACGGAGTGGTGCTGATGCGGTAACTTGAAAGTCACCAAACAAAACAGCGTTGCCAGCGGCAGCGCTGTTTTGTTTGGTCCGTAACTACTACTCAAACCACTGTGCGACATCTGATGTCGCACAGTGGTTCTTAGTTTTGATGCCTGAGTCGCGATTTGACTTGCACTTCCCTCTGATTATGCTAATCTAGTGCGCATATATGGCAATCAATGTTGAAGTAGAAAAAAATAACAACGAGTCTAGCGCAAACGTTATTCGTCGGTTTACCAAACGAATGCAAGGCGCAGGGATCGTTCCTAAGGTCCGTAGCGGTCGGTACTACACTCGTATCAAAAGCCAAAACGTCCGTCGAGCAGCCAAACTAGAAAAACTAGAAAAAGCTGAGAAATACGACCAACTAGTCAAAGAAGGTAAAATCCAAGAACATCGCGGCCGCGGCAGACGACGGTAGCAGAGAGTAGAACAGCCCTTAGGGGCTGTTCTATTTTGCGGTATACTGTACCGATGGAACTTGCTATCACTGCAACTGTAAAAACCTATCCGCGTCACCAGTACGCTGCTATGGCTGATAAAATCCTCGGGAAGCGCTACAATCTATCGCTTGTGTTCATTGGGAGCGCTCGAGCGGCAACTTTAAATAAACTCTACCGCAAGAAAACGTATAGCCCCAACGTGCTCTCTTTTCCGCTCAACGAACGCACCGGGGAGATCTTTATCTGTCCGCAAGTAGCAGCCCGTGAAGCGACCAAATTCGACCTGACACCCGCTGGATACGTTGGTTTTTTGTTTATCCACGGCTGTTTGCATTTGAAAGGATTGGATCATGGGGATACAATGGAGGCTCAAGAGGCGAAGTGGGTTAAACACTTCAAACTCGTATAAACGTTATGGCTGAGAAAATTATCACCGGAATCGATGTTGGCACCTACCACGTAAAAGTGGCGGTTGCTCGCATGCCCAAGACATCCCCTGACGGCAAGCCACCCCGTCCAGAAATCATTGGTACCGGGCTGGCCGAGAGCCGTGGCCTCAAAAACGGCTACATCATCCACGAGGCAGAAGTCGCCCGCAGTATCAAGAGTGCCCTAGCCCAGGCTGAAAAAAGCGCCGGCCTGACCATCAAACGAGCCCACGTCGGAATCGGGAGTATTGGCCTAGAGGAAATGTACGCCCGAGGTGAAATCATCCCGGCTCGAGCAGACTCAGAAATCGTCACCGCAGACCTCGAAAAAGTCATGCAAGACAGTGAGGACCGCGTGGTGGACCAACTCCCTAACCGCCGCATCCTACACAGCATCCCACTCCGCTACAGCATCGACGGTCGCGAGGTCCTCGGTCGACCTCAGGGCCACAAAGGTACCAAACTGGAGGTAGACAGCCTATTTATCACCACGTACGAGCAGCATGTCAGTGATTTGATATCGGCGGTCGAGGGTCTAGGTGTGTACGTCGAAGACGTCATTGCGTCGCCCTTAGCTGCTAGTTTTGTGATGCTCAACAAAGCACAAAAGCGGGCCGGTTGCCTGCTCACCAACATTGGCGCCGAGACCACCTCAATCGTAGTGTTTGAAGACATGACACCAATCTCGATGCAAATCTTCCCAATCGGTTCAAACGACATCACCAACGACATCGCCCTGAAACTACGCATCACACTTGAAGAAGCTGAAAAAATAAAACGTGGCGGGATGAGTAGTGCGACGTTTTCTAAAAAGCGGTTAGACGAAATCGTCGAAGAACGACTCAATACGATTTTTGGAATGATTGACCTCCACCTCAAGAAAATAAAACGTGACGGTCTGCTACCGGCTGGGGTTGTACTGACCGGTGGTGGTGCCAGCAACACACAAGTCGTTGAAATTGCCAAAAAAACCCTCGACCTGCCAGCCCGCATTGCCACCCTCGACATCGGCCGCACCGCTAAACTCAAGGACTCTTCCTGGGCGGTCGCCTACGGACTCTGCATGTGGGGTGCCAGTGACTCAGAAGAAACCAGCGCCATAGGCGTCGTTAAAAAAGGACGCCGAACTATCCTTTCTTGGTTCAGCCAATTCCTCCCGTAGGTATCTCTATAAAAACGGTTGTATTTAATAACAATTTTACAATACTACAATCACACGATTCTTGATTAAATCAAGATGGTGACAGCAGAACAGTACCAATGTATTATGTATGCATTATCACAGACAGGCGCACCTGGGTGGGTGTCTGGCTAAAAAATATAGAAACTAGTCGTATGGAACAAATAACTTCAGACGTAGAGTCGTTCGCACGGATCCGAGTGGTTGGAGTCGGGGGGTCAGGTAGTAACGCGGTCAACTACATGGTCACCAACAAAGTAAAAGGGGTGGAGTTTATCGCCATCAACAGTGACGCGCAAGACCTGCACCACTCACTAGCCAAAAAGAAAATCCACATCGGAAAAAACCTCACCCGCGGTCTCGGGGCTGGTGGTAACCCTGATATGGGTAGACGAGCAGCGGAAGAAACGCGAGAAGAAATCAGCAACTCAATCAAGGGGTCTGACATGATATTTATCACTGGCGGTATGGGTGGCGGTACTGGGACTGGAGCAGCTCCCACCGTAGCTAAAATTGCCCGCGAGAGCGGTGCCCTAACCGTTGGTGTCGTCACCAAACCATTTCTGTTTGAAGGACAGCAGCGGATGCGAATGGCACTCGAAGGTATCGAGGCGCTCAAACAAGAAGTAGACGCGCTCATTACCATCCCCAACGACCGACTACTAGCAATTGTCGACAAGGAGACCACTGTCAAGCAAGCGTTTGAAATGGCTGACAATATTCTCAAGCAAGCGGTGGAGGGTATCTCGGACCTCATCACCATGCCTGGTATCATTAACGTTGACTTTGCTGACATCCGTAGTGTCATGGAAAACGCCGGATCAGCGCTAATGGGAGTTGGTATCAGTTCAGGAGAAAAACGAGCCGAGGAAGCAGCTCGCCTAGCAATCAACTCTCCACTCCTTGAAGTGTCTATCACTGGAGCCAAAGGAGTACTGTTTGCCATCGCTGGTGGAGACGACCTGGGAATGCTCGAAATCCAAGAATCAGCCCGCGTAATCACCGAATCAATCGACCCGCAAGCCAGGGTAATATTTGGAGCCATCCGCGACGAAAAACTGAAGAAAAACGAACTGAAAGTAACTGTAATTGCCACCGGCTTCCCTGAGGAGCTCACTGAAGGTAACTACCAAAATTCGTATATCACTAGACAAGCTCCTGCTCGAACAGAGCCAGAAAAAGAAGAAAAACCCGCCGAATCCACCCGCGGACGAATTTTCAACTCGCTACCCAGCAACCTAAAGAGAGAGGAGACGCCAGAACCAGTCAAACCCACCCCACCAAAACGTGACCCCAAACCAGTCGACCAAGTGGACGACATGGATGACGATGACTGGGGAGCCGTCCCAGCGTTCCTCCGAAGGTCCAAACTTAAGTAAAATAACGAGCGTAGCGACTATATTTTATTTATATCCGAATCTGTTCTTTCCTAAAACTGATTCCTGGATGAAAGTAAAATAACGAGCGTAGCGACTATATTTTATTTATATCCGAATCTGTCCTTTCCTCAGGCAGATTCCTGGATGAAAGTAAAATAACGAGCGTAGCGCTATATTTATTTATATCCGAATCTATTCTTTTCTAAAACAGATTCATGGATAAAAATATACTTTGAAGTATTATCAACACACAAAAAGCCGCGACCTGCGGCTTTTTGTGTGTTGATAATATGTGGTATCCTATGACCACTTACTTATTTTCCCTTTCTTTACCTATGTACGATTTGATTATTATTGGTGGTGGACCAGCTGGAGTCTCAGCTGGAGTCTACGCTTCGCGCAAACAACTCAGAACCCTCTTTATCACCTCAGACTGGGGCGGCCAGAGTACCGTCTCACCCGACATCCAAAACTGGATTGGGACCCCATCTCTTTCGGGCGAACAATTAGCCAAAGACTTAGAAGGTCACTTGCGCGCCTACGCCAGTGAGTGGGTTGATATTTTAGAAAAAGAGCACGTCGTTAACGTAGAGAAAAGCGATGACTTGTTTACTGTCACTGTCGCTCGCGGTGAGACCATGCAGGCCAAAAGCGTTCTCATTGCCACTGGATCAAAACGGCGCCGCTTGGATGTCTCTGGCGCTGACGCGTTGGAACATAAGGGTGTCACCTACTGTGCGTCTTGTGACGGGCCAATATTTGCTGGCCAAGACGTCGCAGTCATTGGTGGTGGTAACGCCGCTTTTGAAACCGCGGCGCAGCTCCTGGCATACGCCAAAAGTGTGACGCTACTCAACCGCAGTGGCGACTACAAAGCTGACCCCATAACCGTAGAAAAAGTCCTCGCCCACCCTAATATGACCGGGGTTTTTAACGCCAGTCCAACTAACGTTCATGGTGAGAAATTTGTCTCTGGACTCTCTTATACTGATAGTACCGGAACTGAGCAGACCTTGTCAGTTACCGGGATATTTGTCGAAATCGGTATGCTCCCAAACACCGATTTCGTATCAAACGTAGTCAAGCTAGACACCTACGGTCGCGTTGAGATTGACCCCTGGACCCAGCAGACAAGCACCTCAGGCATCTGGGCGGCCGGAGACTGCACTAACATCAAATACCACCAAAACAACATCTCCGCCGGTGACGCGGTCAAAGCCCTCGAGAACATCTATGTAACCCTTAAGACAAAATAACCAAAACGCACAGGTAAGCTTGTCGGTTTTCAAACTAACCTCTCGGACGCAGTCATCTAATTAGAAACGCAAAAGGCGCCCCTCCAGGCGCCTTTTGCGTAATACAACGTAGAGCTTGACCGATACCCAATTGCTCGTAGCCTCGAGCTAGTATGTAGATACTCACCACGAATATCGGTCTACTACTAGCGTACCTCATACAATTATCAGGTCAATACTTTGAGAAATAAAGCTATTTTACCAACTTGTGCATAACTCTGGGGACATCTTTTGTATAACTGTGGGTATTACCACTGGGTATAGCCTAGGATAAGTCTTACTGTGCTCGGTCGGTTCCCACCGCGACGGAGTACTCTTTTAACTGATTCATCAGTCCTTCGTAATACACCACTCCCGCATCCGCCACTCGGGTCAATGACGTGTGTCCCATCGCAGCACCTGCCCCAGACACTAGTTGCCAGTGGACAATTGCGCCACCAACAAAGAAACTCATCCACTCGAGCACCTCAGCACTGTCACTCCACTGATCTCCGACATACAGCTCTCCCATACTGGTGATTTTGACTGCAGTTTTTTCCGACTTAGGCAAAAGAAGGCTGACTGTTCCCGCTTCATCACAGATGGCTTGTAGGGCCGTTTTTTGTTGCGCAGCTGTCTTGCTAATTGTCTTGGACAGGTCCCCTAGCAACTCTTTCATAACTGATTCATTGGCCGCATAAGTAGTCTCTAGTACCTGGGCAAACGCATGTGCCTCCCCGACTTTTCTGGTGATTTTTTCATTCATACGGAACAGTATACCACCAAACTGGCTTCCACGCATAAAACGACTGGATTTTTTCAGAGTGTTTGATATAGTAGGCGCACCCAAAAGTATGGCCACGTGTGTGATCACACTTGGTAAGCACATTGGTCCCATCGTCTAATGGTTAGGACGCCAGGTTTTCATCCTGGAAATCGGAGTTCGATTCTCCGTGGGATCACAAACACACAATGTCGAACATTGCTAGAAGTCAGCGTATCCTGTGAGGTGATAAATGCTCGACGACTGCCAAGGGTTGGGTCACAAACACACAATGTCGAACATTGCTAGAAGTCAGCGTATCCTGTGAGGTGATAAATGCTCGACGACTGCCAAATGTCTATGTATCATATATGATACATAGACATTTTTATCCAACACTGCGTGTTGGATAGGGTTGGGTCACAAGTACAAAAAAGAGCACTGCGCAAGCAGTGCCTTTTTTGTTTTATGATCCCACGAGCAGATAGTCTGGGAGACTATCTGCGTGAGAATCGAAAAGCTTTTGAGTCAGATTGGGAGCGTAGCGAACTAATCTGGCCAAAAGGTGTACTGATCCTGTAAGGATCGATTCTCCCCTTTCCTAAGGGAGAAAGCAGCTGAGTCGATAGCCTCGAACGCTTAGTAGAATCTGCACGAAGTGCAAGATATAGTTAGCGATTCGTGACCACAACAGCTTCAATGCTCACCCCAGCCCCCTTTACTCGCAGTTTAGCGGACAAAGGGTTTTCACACCCAGAATGACACCTATTCGACAGTGACTGACTTGGCCAAGTTTCGTGGTCGATCGACGTTCAGACCTTTCGCCACGCCGATTTTGTAGGCCAACAATTGTAGTGGGATGGTGGTGATGATTGGCTGTAGAATCGGGTGGACTTTGGGAACGTACAACACGTCATCAGCCACTTCTTTGATAGCGGTGTCACCCTTGGTTGCTATCACTAACGTCGGCGCGCTACGTGCTTTGACTTCCTCGATGTTTGATACCATTTTGGCATAAACGTCATCTTGGGGTGCAAGAGCAATTACCGGGAAATTCTCGTCGAGTAGCGCAATCGAGCCGTGCTTCAGTTCCCCACCAGCGTACGCCTCAGCGTGGATATACGTCACCTCTTTTAGTTTCAACGAACCTTCGTACGCAATCGGCGCGTGGAATTTGCGCCCGATAAACATGGCGTTATTGTAACTGGCATATTTCTTGGCGATCGCGTCAATCGCACTGACGTCAGACAAATACGTATCAATCACCGTTGGTAGTTTTTGTAGCTCGGTCAAGATGGCGGTTGCTTCAGTTTTGGCTAATGACCCATTTTCTCGTCCTATCAAGACTGTCAGCAGCACGAGCACCGTCAACTGAGACAAGAACGCTTTAGTCGACGCCACAGCGATCTCTGGTCCAGCGTGGTTGTGTACCCCAGCGTCAGTCTCACGGGCGATAGTTGACCCAACAGTGTTCACAATCCCGAGAGTAAGTAGCCCAGCTGCTTTGGCTTTGCGGACCGACGCGAGGGTGTCAGCGGTCTCACCGGACTGCGTGATAGCCAACACAGCAGTCTTGCCAGTTTGTAAATTATTTTTGTAGCGATACTCACTACCAAGTTCGACTTCGACTGGGATACCGGCGTACTCCTCAAGCATGTACCGACCAACTTGGGCTGCGTAGTATGCCGAACCACACCCAACAATGACAAGTCGGTCGAGACTCTTGATCTGTTTGAGCACCGCCTCAAGCCCACCTAGTTTCACCCTGCCTTCTGTAATAATCAGTCGCCCCCGAGTGGTGTTCCTAATCACCTCCGCCGCCTCGTTGATCTCCTTTAACATAAAATGCTCGTAGCCTTGCTTTTGGATTGACGCAACATCCCACTTGACTGTCTCATGCGCTCGACTAACAGTCGTACCGGCAATAGTACTGATTTTGTATAAATCCGACTGAACCACTGCCATTTCTCCGTCCTCGAGGTACACAACGTCTTTGGTGTATGCGAGTAAGGCTGACGGGTCAGACGACACGTAGTTACCATCACACCCTAACCCCAGTACCACCGGACTCCCCATTCGCGCGACGATCAGCTGACCAGGGTTCGATTCACTCGCTGCAATCAACCCGTACGTCCCCCGGACGCGCTTGAGGGCTGACCGTACGGCCTGGTGCAGGTCACCGCTATAGAGCGAGCCGATGAGTTTTGCTAACACTTCCGTATCGGTCTCCGATGTAAAAGTAATCCCCTGGGCCAGCAACCCTTCCTTCAATTCACGAAAATTCTCGATAATGCCGTTATGTACAATCGCAAGGGCTCCGTGAGCTCCAACATGCGGGTGGGCGTTCTGCACCGTTGGGGCACCGTGGGTGGCCCAACGCGTGTGGGCAATACCAGTGGTACCAGACATGTCGACTGGAACGAGTTTGGCGAGGTTATCAATTGGTCCTACCGCCCGGATTGGTGTTTGTCCTACAACATACATCCCCGCCGAATCATACCCACGATATTCGAGCGTTCGTAACCCAGCAAGCAGCATCGGCGCTACCGGTTTTGTCCCCACGTACCCAAAGATTCCACACATAGATTAATGTTATAGCGTATATGCTATATAGTACTCTACCAATCGGGTAAAAGTCACATCTGTGAGAAAGCTGACCAAACCTGAAAAATTTGGTAACATGTATGTATTACCTAATAAATACATTGATATGTCGCTTGAATCACCGCAGACACCACAAGAAAATCTGAGAAAAGAACCTACTCAAGAGGATTTACAGGCAGCCGACCAGCTAATCATTGAAAATGAGCTACTGGCGCAAAACCCACGTGTGAAGATGCTCCAAGAAAATAACTTTGTGACTGAAGACGGACAACAGCTAGACGCGGGTAATTTTCTAGCGGCCATGCTTGACTACATCGGTACTCAGGAGGCAGGTAGTTTGACCGAAGAAGATATTTCTGCAGCTGTAGCAAATAACTCATAAACCAAACAAAGCCGTAAAACAGGTTGACATTTTGTTCAACCTGTTTTATTATAGGCGCGAATAGTAAAGGAGATATTTGTGTCACAGACATGGGAAAAACTAATAGGTGACCCTCAGGTCGCCCTAAGAATCCTCAGTCAGGATTACGATTTCAAGCAGTTCGTAGAAGAATCGCTTCCTCAGCTTCTACAAGAGATATCGGGTGAAACCCTGAATCTAGAGAAGCTGATGGAAGCACAATTCTTATGTGCTGAAGGTTTGGCAAATTTAGCCTTGTCCTCCTACTCACACGAAAGAATTGCAAAGATACAAAGAGGGTTGTCACAGTACGAACATGCAGGGACTTTTCTTGCAACACTTGGTACCGCTGAAAAAGGATACTGGCAACAGCATCTAGGTCTGAACGACAACGAGTATAGAAGTGTCCAAGACGGTGAATGGACAGTGAGGGACTTACTAGAACGAAGACCCGCGTTAATTCTCGCACCATGCCTTCGTCCGACCTCGTTCAAAAACTGAAGTACTTTACTAATCGCTCAGCCCATCAGCTGGGCGATTTTTTTAACTCAAAATTAAGTAATACACTGGTGTTACAGTAACTGTACATCGCGATTCGTCGGCGACTGGTCTTTCTTGCTGAGGAATACTTTGCTATAATCGGCGGGAAGACGCGCGCATAGCTCAGATGGTTAGAGCGCTCGCATGACATGCGAGAGGTCCCGAGTTCGATCCTTGGTGCGCGTACCAGAGTACAAATGACGAAGGTTCGACCTTCGTCATTTGTACATCACTTCTGCCGCCTGTTACAATACATGCCATGACTACCCTACAGAAAGACGTCGTCGTTATTTACCACGCCCAGTGTCGGGATGGGTTTGGTTCAGCTTTTGCTGCCTGGAAGAAGTTTGGAGACAGCGCGACCTATATCCCCCAGCGGACCCAGATCGCCGTGGCTGATTTTACCGACAAAGAAATCTACGTGCTGGACTACGGGCTAGAGGAAGAAGTACAACGAGCCCTACAAGCTACCAACAAAAGCGTCGTCGTTATCGACCACCACCCGGCGAGCGAGGCTGGGGTAACGGCTTTTCCACAAAATATATTTGATGCCAACCACTCGGGCGCGGTGCTGTCCTGGCAGTACTTCCACCCCGACACCCCTGTGCCAGAGCTGCTGTATTTTATCGAGGACCATGATTTGTGGCGCTTTGCGATGCCTGACAACCGCGCGTTTGGCGCAGCGATGAAAGAGTATGATTTTGATTTCCAAAAATGGGATGAACTGCTACAGCGACTCGAAGATCCGGCGTTCCGTGCCGCGTTTATCAACAAAGGCCAGATTATTTCACAGTTTGAAGACAATCTAGTCGAGGGATTGATGCACTACAAAGAGCGAGTACTATTTGAAGGTCACGAAGTCTGGGCACTGAACGTCGCCCGGACATATCGCTCTATCCTGGGACATCACCTAGCAACCTTGAACGCTGGTACCGACCAACCAGAAATTGGGATTGTATACTACCGCAACCTGAGCGCAGTAAATATTTCCCTGCGCAGTAACGGTGATGCCAATGTACGGGTTCTAGCCGAAAAGTACGGTGGTGGTGGCCACGACAACGCCGCGAGCATTAAAGTCGACTCGTTTGCCGACCTGCCATTTACCTTTATCGAGGAATAAAAAAAGGGTGGAACAAGTTGGTCCGCCCTTTTTGTACCTGTCTCGCCTGTCAACACCCAGTATCTGGAGTTGGTTTGCCGGATTTGGGAGCAAACCAATCAATCAGTTTAGCTGGTATAAGAAATACCAGCAGCACCAAGCTTATCCAAAGCCAAGATGCAATCGACATTACTTGCTTCATAAGGAACCCTTTCTTTGTGATTGCAAAACATACCATAGTTTTGCATTTTCTCAAGTAGTTCCGTATAGTACGAGCTATGTTGATTATATCCATTGAAACGTCGTGTGACGAAACTGCCGTTAGTCTGGTGATTGCTGACGGTGAATTCCCCCACGCGAGCTACGAAATAGCCGGTAACGGACTATGGTCGCAAGTAGACGCACACGCGCAGTACGGCGGCGTGTTCCCGATGGTAGCCAAACGCGAGCACGCTCGGACGCTCGTTCCAATGCTGTTGCAAGCCGCTGAGCAATCAGATTTACTTGAAAATCACCCGACTGATCTGTCCGAGGCTGACCAGGTGACACTGCGAGAACTACTCGTGCGCGAGGAAGGCCTAGCTGACGCACTGATTGAATTCTGTGCGCATCATTCCCTCCCCAAAATCGACCTGGTTGCTGTCACCAGTGGCCCCGGGCTTGAGCCAGCACTGTGGGTCGGGGTGAGTTTTGCTAAAGCGCTCGCCCACATCACCGACGCTCCAGTTGTACCGGTTAACCACATGGAGGGTCATATCCTTGCGAGTCTCTATGACGTGGAGCGCGACGACATGCTCAGCGACATTAGCTTCCCCGCTGTGTCACTTCTGATTTCTGGTGGCCATACTGAGCTGATCAATATGAGTAATTGGGGCACGTACGATAAAGTTGGCCAGACCCGCGACGACGCCGTGGGTGAAGCGTTCGACAAAGTCGCCCGCCTGCTCGGCCTACCGTACCCGGGCGGACCCCAAATCAGCCGCCTGGCGGCCGAGGCACGTACAGCCAACCTACCAGAGTTTGCCCCGCTGCCGCGGCCAATGATCAATTCTGGCGACCTTGATTTCTCGTTCTCAGGATTAAAAACTGCGGTGCGGTACGCGGTAGCCGACAAAGAACTGACCGACGATGAGCGAGCAGCCGTAGCGCGAGACTTCGAAGACGCCGTCACCGCCACCCTCCTCAAGAAAACCAGCACCGCTGTAGCCGACACTGGCGCCCAAACCCTAATCGTCGGTGGTGGCGTCAGCGCCAACCAGTTTATCAAACGAGCGTTTGAGTCCCACTTCCTCACCGAGCACCCCGACTGCACCGTCTATTTCCCCGCCCCATCCCTCGCCACCGACAACAGCATCATGATCGCACTCGCTGGCCATGCCCGGGCAACCAGTGCTCTATCACCAGCCGGAGCAATCGACATCAGAGCGGACGGAAACAAGAGTCTGTAGTTGAGAATACCAATACGGGGTTTGCTTTTTAAATATCCCCTCCCATGCTACTCTAAATATCTATGAATGAGCAAACTGACCAACAAAACAGCCATATCCCGGAGGTATTCCTCAAACCATTTGATCCGAGCGAACACGAGGACCGGCTGTATGCGATGTGGGATGATTCGGGGTTTTTTAACCCGGACAACTGCGTTGCGGCGGGGATTGCCGATACGGTACAAGAACCGTTCTCAATCGTCCTACCCCCACCGAACGTCACTGGCACCCTGCACATGGGGCACGCTGCTATGCTGGCGGTTGAGGATATCCTCGTGCGGTACCACCGTATGCAGGGCAAGCGCACCCTCTGGATCCCCGGGTCCGACTCAGCGGCGCTCGCTACCCAGTCCAAAGTCGAAGGAATTATCTATAAACAAGAAAAGAAGCGCCGGGACGAAATCGGCCGCGAAGAGCTACTCAAACGAATTGACGCCTTTGCAGAGGAGAGCAAAGACACCATCATCGGACAGACCAAGAAACTTGGCTCGAGTATGGACTGGTCACGCTATGCTTTTACCCTTGATAAGCCGCGCTATGCCGCGGTGATGGAGGCATTCATCCGAATGTATAACGACGGACTGATCTACCGTGGTGCCCGCAGCGTCAACTGGGATCCAGTGATGCAAACTACAGTTTCAGACGACGAGATGGAATACGTTGAGACCAATTCCCCTTTCTACTACTTCAAGTACGGACCGTTTACAATCGGGACAGTTCGACCCGAGACTAAATTTGGAGACAAATACGTCGTTATGCACCCAGACGATGCTCGCTACGCGCAGTACGAACACAGACAACAGATTGAGGTCGAGTGGATTAACGGCACGATTACCGCCACTATCATCAAAGACGAAGCAGCGGACCCAACTATCGGAACTGGAGTAATGACTATCACCCCCTGGCACTCGAAGGTTGATTTCGAGATTGCTGAGCGGCACGACCTAGACCGAGAACAAATCATCGACGAGCGCGGAATCTTACTTCCAATTGCCGGGGAATTTATAGGGCAGCACATCAAAAAAGCCCGCGCAGACATCGTAGCCAAAATGACCGAAAAAGGCCTGGTCGTAAAAATCGACGAAGTGAACATCAACAAAATTGCTACGAATGCACGTGGTGGTAGCACCATCGAACCTCAGATCAAAGAGCAGTGGTTCATCGACGTCAATAAGGAATTCACGATGGGACCATCTGAGATCCCTGGTGTGAGCGAGGGTGACCTGATGACACTCAAAACGCTGATGATTGCCGCAGTCAAAAATGGCGGAGTGAGCGTGTTCCCCGAACGGTTTGAGCGCATCTACTACAACTGGATCAACAACCTACACGACTGGTGTATCAGTCGGCAGATCTGGTACGGGCACCGGGTGCCCGCTTGGTTTAAGAATGGTGCTGTCAAAGTACAAGTCTCCTCTCCGGGCGAGGGTTGGAACCAAGACCCCGACACCCTCGACACCTGGTTCTCTTCTGGGTTGTGGACCATGTCGACCCTCGGCTGGCCAGAGAAAACGTCTGATTTTGAAACCTATCACCCGACGAGTGTGCTTGAGACCGGCTACGACATCTTATTTTTCTGGGTGGCGCGAATGGTACTGATGAGTACATATCTGGTGGGGCAAGTACCGTTCAAAAATGTCTATCTGCACGGCCTGGTTCGCGACGCCAAAGGTAAGAAGATGAGTAAATCAATCGGCAACACCATTGACCCGCTGGATATGATTAAGAAATACGGCGCCGATGCCACCCGTCTCTCGCTGATTGTTGGGGCCGCACCCGGTAATGATATGCCCCTCAGCGAAGACAAAGTCCGAGGATATAAGAAATTTGCCAACAAACTCTGGAACATCAGCCGGTTCACCCTCGGCAGTATTGACGGGGCGCAGTGGAACGCAACGCCTGAGTACAGTGAGCGCGACCAAGAAATTCTCGGCGAGCTGCGGGCAAAAGTAGCAGAAGTGTCAGCTGACATCGAAAGCTTTAACCTCTACCTCGCAGCTGAGAAGTCATACCACTACGTCTGGGGTGAACTAGCAGATAAAATCCTCGAGGAATCAAAACCAATCATCACTGGGCAAGACGCCTCCGCAAAATTGGCTCGACAACATGTGCTTAAAGAGTGCCTAGTCACCTCACTCAAAATGCTCCACCCATTCATGCCATTTGTAACCGAGACCATCTGGCAGGAGTTACCCAGTGAACTCAAGGACCGAGATATCCTGATGGTCGCCAAGTGGCCAAGAATGTAGACTCTCCCCAACAAAACAACAGCGACCCAAAGGTTCGCTGTTGTTTTGTTACAATAACCCTAAATGGAATCCACGGTCTTTGCAATTGCGTTTGTGGCTGGTTTAATCCCCGCTATATTTTGGTTGTGGTTTTGGTTGCGGGAGGACAGCCTCAAGCCAGAGCCGTGGTTCTTAATTGCTATCACCTTTATCGCAGGGATGGCGGTGGTACCGCTCGCCCTACCATTGCAGCGCTTTGCGCTCGAGCTGTACCCCGCCGCTAACGTCATGATCAGCTGGGTGATTATCGAGGAACTCCTCAAATACGCCGTGGCGCTCGCGATTGTGTTCTGGAACCGGGAGGTGGACGAGCCGATTGATATGGTGATCTACCTGATAGTCATCGCGCTCGGGTTTGCTGCGCTTGAAAACGCCCTGTTTGTGTTCAACCCATTGCTGATTGGTGATTTCCTCAACTCTGCTCTGACAGGCGGGTTCCGGTTCCTCGGTGCCACCCTACTGCACGTACTCGCGTCAGGTACCATCGGGATGTTCCTGGCGTTCACGTACTACCAGTCAAAAACCACGCAGATGATCGCCGGCACAGTTGGGTTGTTCATAGCTATCGTGTTGCACGCTTTGTTTAACTTTTTTATAATGGATGCAAGCGGAACCACCATTCTAGGCGTCTTCCTGTTTGTCTGGATTGGTATAATTATCCTCTTCTTACTCTTCGAGCGTGTTAAAATGCTTGAACGAAACCATAACCTTCGCACCTAACTATTATGAAAAAACTCTCATTTCTAGACCGCCTCACGGGCAACAACTCAGATGATATTGATCGCGTGCTTGGCGACGACCACGAATTTGGTGATGAAGACGAACTAGCGGTCGCCGACGACTACGCTGAAGAAGACGAGTGGGAGGAGGAAGAGCTCGAAACCAGAACCGCCGAACCCCAAGACGGAGAGCTGCCAGTAGACATGTACCAGACTGATGACGAGATCATCATCCGAGCAATCGTCGCCGGAGTGGACCCCAGTGACCTCGAGATCAGCATCACTCGTGACATGGTCACCGTGCGCGGAACCCGTGAAGAGTATCAGGAAGCCCGTGATGATGGGTATTTCCACCGAGAACTGTTCTGGGGTAGTTTCTCACGCACCCTACTACTGCCAGAAGAAGTCGCTATCGACGAGGCAGAGGCTAAAGAGAAACACGGCATGCTAGAAATCAGGTTACCCAAACTAGACAAACACCGCAGCACGCAGTTGCGGGTCAAAAGCGGAGTGCATAAGTAGCAATGTTACATAACAAAAGAACCTAGATACAATCCAGGTTCTTTTGTTATGTGTGCTTGGGAGCAGGCTCGTCCTGACGGTCGCAAATTCACTACGCTCATAAGCGCCGCGGGACACACCTCGCTATTCGTCGCGCCAGGAGGCGCGCTCCTCATAACGCTCCGGTGTTCGAGCCTGCCGAAACTGACATTA
>JBDNIW010000021.1:0-2644 GCA_041688155.1 Minisyncoccota bacterium
ATTTTTTTAGACTTTGTTTGCATGGCTCTATCATAACGCAAGAACGACAGCTTTTCGCTGCCGCCTGTTGATTGCTTTACCATTACTTGCTACCGGCGAATGGTGCCGTTGGGATTGAACTGCCCAGTTTGCTGGCCACCCATCATGCCGGCGAGTTTTTCTTTCATTTCGGGACTCATCACCTCCATAATTTCTTTCTGGTATTTAGGAAGGACTTTCATCGCTGCGGCCATCTGGTTATTGTTGTTGGCCTTGAGTTCCGCCTGCATCTCAGTGGCGATTTTCTGGAATAGCTCTGGTTTCTTGTCCATCATTTCCATGATCATCTGCTGCTGATCGGCTGGTACATCTTTCATTTGCGATTGCAACACCTTCTTCATCGCCATATTTTTTAATTTTCCAAACATATGCGTCAGATTGTATCATAGAAATAAATCAGCGCACGGTGCGTATCAGTATAGACAAAAGCAGATTTTTGTGGTAGTTTGACCCATTATTTAACGGTATTTTTATATGAATTGGTACAACAAAGTAACAGGCTGGCTCGGAACTAGAGCCGTACGCGGGGGGTTATTGGTGGTAGTGCTTCTACTGGGAGCGTATTTTGCAGTCAGTACTCGTAATAGCGAAACCATCGCCGAAGAAGCAGAGCAGCCACCAATGGTAACAGTTACAACCGCGCAGTCCTACACTGGTGCCAGCACTATCAATCTGATTGGGACCGTGCGGGCTTTTTCTGAAGCATCAGTAACCTCTGAGGTATCAGGTCGTGTGACTAGTGTCCGAGTTGGACTCGGTGACACAGTCGCTGCCGGCGCTATTATCGCCACCATCGAAAACGCCGCCGAGCAGGCCAGCGTCCTCTCAGCTCAAGGTTCCTACGAAGCAGCACTAGCAAGTGTCGAGCAGAGCCAGTTTGGTACGGCGCAAAGCCAGGTTGGAGTAGCAGAGGCAGCGACTCAGCTGGGAGTGGCTCGCAACACTGCAGTATCAATCGTTCAAACTTCATATAACTCGGTCGAAGGTGCTCTCTATAACAACATCGATCAGTTTTTTAGTAACCCAGACGGATTTGTTCCCGGATTGCGGATTAGCGGCCAAGGGTTCACTTCCACTGTCAATGACAATCGAGTGCGGTTTGGTGACATCCTGCCTCCAGCTGAAGCGCGCTCGCGGTCAGTAAGCGTTGACAGTGATTTGCCAACTGAGTTAGTTGCTAGTCGAGCGCTACTCAACGAGATGATTGGTTTCCTCGACACGTTCATTACTATTTTTAATCAACAAGACGTGTACTCCCGCTACACACAAGCTGATGTGATTGGTTTTGGTACGTCGTTCAATGCTACCCGAGGCTCTCTCATCCAGCTACAGTCCCAGATTGATGGTGCATTAGCTGGACTAAACAGTGCACAAGACGCTGTCCGCCGAGCCGAACTTACTGTCGCAGGCAGCACCGGTGCTGGTGCCGACGCCCAAGTGAAACAAGCCCTCGGGTCACTCCGCTCAGCCCAAGCCAACCTCGCCCGCACTGTCATCCGCTCCCCTATCAGTGGAACAGTTAACTCAATGGATATCCGCGTGGGTGATTTTATCAACTCATTTGCTCAGGTGGCAGAGGTTGCCAACAACAACGCCCTTGAAGTGGTGACGTTCGCTGGTGCCAAAGACCGTGATGTTATTAGCGTCGGTGATAGTGTCCTGATTGAAAACAAGTTCAACGGCACCATCACCGAAATCGCCCCGGCGGTCGACGCTGGCACTGGCAAAACCGAAGTCCGCGTTGCCAGCGAATCATCAGACCTGCAAAACGGTGACTCAGTGCGCATCACCAAACTAGTCGACAGTACCGCCTCGATTGAGGTCATCATCCCACTCAGTGCAGTAAAATTTGCCCTCAGCGACGGCGCGGTGTTTGTAGTTACAGACAATCGTCTGGTCGCTCGCCCAGTGACCCTTGGTACTATTCGCGGTGGCTCAGTTGAAATCCTCGCTGGCCTGACCGCAGATGAAGAGTTTGTCGCTGATGCCCGAGGATTGGTCGAAGCTACAGTAGTGGAAATAATCAGATAAGTATGTGGGAATTCTTTATCAAGAACAACAAGTTTGCGTACCTGTTTTTGGTGGCACTAGTGGCTGTCGGTACCTACAGTCTCATCAGCATCCCCAAAGAGTCAACGCCTGAAGTCGTCATCCCGATTGGCATTGTCAGTACGGTGTTCCCTGGCGCACCAGCGGCTGACATCGAAGCGTTGATCACCAACGAAATCGAACGCGGCCTCACCAGTCTCGAAAACGTTAAACAAATCACTTCCACGTCCCGTGAGGGTGTGTCGAGTGTGATAGTTGAATTCGAAGCCAATGCCGACCTCGATAAATCCATCCAGTCACTCAAAGACGAAATTGATACTATCAAACAAGACTTACCAGCTGATGCGTCTGATCCGTTTGTGTCTGAACTTAACTTTGTTGACCAGCCGATCCTCACCATTGCCCTAGCAGCTGATTTGTCTGACATTGCGTTTGCTGACCTGGGTAAACAAGTTGAGCGCGAAATCGAGCTGATTAGTGGTGTGTCTCGGGTACAGCTCCAAGGTGTGCGTGATCGCCAAGTGACTATTTTGGTCGACCAGACTGCCCTGGCGCA
>JBDNIW010000003.1:0-185750 GCA_041688155.1 Minisyncoccota bacterium
CTCCCCCAGCTTGCACTGGCGTCTGTCCAAATATCAGAGATTGCCTGGATGGGTAGTGCTGATTCGGCCAATCACGAATGGATTGAGTTATATAACTCTGGTTCCGCTACGAGCGTCGATGGTTGGGTTTTGCACGACGCCAACAACCTCACCATCGAACTAACCGGGACATTGCCCGCCAACCAGTAGGTCGTACTCGAGCGGACAAGCGACGAATCAGCTCCAGGGGCGGCCTTTCTCATGTATACTGGCGCTCTCCCGAACGTGGGTGCGACACTGGTCTTGCGCAATGCTGCCGGCAACGTAGTCGACCAAGTAACTGGTGGGGAGGGTTGGGAATCAGTCGGCGGCGATAATACTACCAAAGACACCGCGCAGCGCGCTGGTACTGTTTGGCGCACCGCCCCGCCCACGCCTGGTCGAGCCAGCAATACGAGTACTGCCGCTACGGTACTCATCGACCCAGTAGCCGACCCAGTCAATGCGTCAAACTCGGCAGCTGGTACGGGCAGTACCGCCACGCGTCGCCCGACTCCAGTCGAGCAGCCGCTCACCTTGCCTGACATATCATTACAACTAGCAATCCGTGCCCCAACCACCGTGCACGCCGGACAACCAGTCGCGTTTACCGCAGAACCCAGTGGGGTCGGCCCAACTATCGCTGCCTCGCTTGAGTATCAGTGGAGTCTGGGTAACGGTGAGCAGCGCTCTGGCCAAGACATTGAGTACACGTTTACCCATCCCGGACGATACGTGGTGGTCGTTAGAGGTGCATACAAACGACAACAGCAATTCACTCGCCAAACCGTAACGGTATTGCCGGTGGAACTTGAGGTAACCAAGGCTCCCGACGGTCAGACGTTTATCTTGCACAATCTCAGCGACCACGAGATCGACATCGGTGGGTACACGTTTGCCGGGATGCACGAGCGGGTGTTACCCACCCACACGATTATCCTGCCCCAGTCACAGGTGCGCGTTCCGATCCCGATGGTCAATCGTGCCGACACGATTGTGGCGCTGCGTGACGAGACTGGGTTGGCAGTCGCAGTCTATGTGCCAGGAGTGTTGCCAATTGACCAAGGCTTTCAATTGGCGTTTGGAGATATGGTTCAGCCGGTAGCGAGCGTTGGAGCTCGGGCGGCGGCTGCGCCGCCGCCCCCGGACATCCCCCCAACCCCAACCCCACCCAACCCCAACCCCAACCCAAATTTCGGCTTTATATCAGAGCAACCCATCCAACCCGCGACCATCCAACCACTAGCCCAACTACCAACCATCCAACCGCCACCCCTGGCAGCCGTCACTCCAACCCCACAGCTAGCGTCAGCCGCCAGTGCCCCCAACAACCCACTGACCAACAACTGGACCCTCTACGCACTCATCGCGTTACTTTTGCTCGGTATCATTGGTATATATCTAGTACCACAGAAAAAAGACGACGCTCCTTGGGTTTAGCAAGTGTAAGTGATAGCATAAAATAATTATGAAGACTGAACACAAAACAAAACAGCGACTTGCCCTGGTCACCGGCGGCGCCGGTTTTGTCGGTTCACACCTCTGCGAGCGCCTGGTGGCCGAGGGGTACGCAGTCATTTCACTCGACAATTATTTCACCGGCACCCCCGACAACCACGTCGCCGGCGTAGAGTACCGTGAAGGCCACACTAAAGACATCAACCAACACATCCCTGAGACCCCGGATGTCGTCTTTCATCTAGGCGAATACGCCCGCACCGAAAAGAGTTTTGAAGACATCGAGCAGGTCTTTGACCTCAATCAAACCGGAACGTTCGCGGTACTAGAGTTTGTCCGACGACATGATTGCAAACTAGTCTATGCGGGATCCTCGACCAAATTCGCTGACGCTGGCGCTGGACGCAACCAGAGTCCATATGCGTGGACCAAAGCCACCAACACTGAGCTGGTGCAAAACTACGGCCAGTGGTTTGGGCTCAACTACGCCATTACGTATTTTTATAACGTCTATGGTCCGCGCGAAATGTCAGGTTCATACGGTACCGTCGTCCGGATTTTCTCCGAGCAATATCGGCAAGGCGAACCGTTGCTAGTAACGGCACCAGGTACCCAGACGCGCAACTACACCCACGTCTACGACATCGTCGATGGTTTGATTTTGGTTGCGAGCAAGGGGGCGGGCGATGGCTACGGGATTGGGGCTGACACGGGTTACTCAGTACTCGAACTGGCAGAGCTGTTTGGGTCCGAAATAATCATGATGCCCGAGCGTCAAGGTAACAGGCTCAGTGGAGGGGTGGAAAATCAGCCGGTCAAACAACTTGGCTGGAAACAAAATCATCACCTGCCAGATTGGATAACCCAAGTGAAAACTGATATCGGTTCAGTCACCAAAGCCGACCAGCGAGTATTGGTGTTCTCGACCACGTTTTTCCCGCACGCTGGACCAGCCGAACACGCGCTCTGCGACCTGATGCGCGCGATGCCATCGGTGCAGTTTGACGTCATCACGACCAAATTCTCCAAAGACACTATGGGTGACGAATGTGAGATAGCCAATGTCACCCTGCACCGAGTCGGATACGGCACGACGTTTGATAAATACTTTCTCCCATTGTTGGGTGCCAAGCAAGCCCGCACGCTGACCAAACGTAACACCTACCTGTTCCAGTGGGCACTGTTTGCGAGTTATGGTGCCCTGGCGGCAGTGATCGGTCGAACCAGCACCAACACACCACTACTAATCACGCTAGCTGACCAGAAATTAGGATCAATCCCGTGGTACACGCGGCTAGTACTGCGCTACGTACTGGGGACCGCCGACCAGGTTTACGCCATGGATACCCGCGAAGCCAAAGTCGCTGTATCACTCAGCAAGCGAACCCAACTAATCAAATCAATCGGATCAGGCGACGCCTTTGCCAACCAAGTCCGCTTCACCTACACCAACTTTCTACGCCAGCGTATAGAGGAGAAAGATGAAAAATAGTGTCCCTATGAAAAAAAAGATTCTCATTTTTTCCATGGCGTACTACCCGAAACACATCGGTGGGGCAGAGGTCGCTATCAAAGAAATCACCGACCGGATCTCGCCTGATGCGTACGAGTTCCACTTGGTATGCAATCGGTTTGATTCGACCTTGCCTAGGACACAAACTATCGGCAACGTGACCGTACATCGGATTGGACTGACTACCAACAACCCAACCATGGGAGACTTGCGTAAACTGCCCTTACACCTCAACAAACTCACCTACCAGTGGCAGGCCTTTTGGGCCGCCAAGCGTCTGCATACAACCGAGCAGTTCGATGGCGTCTGGGCGATGATGGCCCATGCCACTGGAGTGCCAGCGGGTAAATTTAAACGAGCGTTCCCCGGCGTCAAATATGTCCTGACGCTCCAAGAAGGCGACCCGCCAGAGTACATCGAACAAAAAATGAAACCATTTGGCCAATCGTTTGGTGAGGCGTTTACCCGCGCCGATACTATCCAGGTCATATCGACATTTCTCGGTAAGTGGGCAACCCGCATGGGGTACGTCGGTGTACCAGTACTGATCCCTAACGCCGTCAACACCGGACATTTTACCCAACCGTATTCCGAGACAGACCTAAACGCGGCCCGAGCAGAACTCGGCAAGAAACCAGGCGAAGTGTTTCTCGTAACCACCTCGAGGCTCGTTTATAAAAACGCTACTGACGACGTGGTTCGTGCCATTGCGCTCCTGCCAGCCAACGTGCACTTTGTCGTTTATGGCACCGGCCCAGATCAAACGATGTTAGAAAAGTTGATTGTTGAACTAGGGGTAACTGACCGAGTCCACTTACTGGGACACATTGACCACGCGGTCATGCCGCAATACCTCAAAGCCTGCGACATATTCATCCGCCCCTCACGCAGCGAAGGCATGGGGAACTCGTTTGTTGAAGCGATGGCAGCCGAGTTACCAGTGATTGCGACCCAGGAGGGCGGCATCGCTGATTTTCTATTTGACGAAACCAAAAACCCCGACCAACCAACTACTGGTTGGGCCGTCAACGCAGACAGCCCTGAGCAGATAGCCACCGCAGTCAATGACATCATGACGCGCCCAGAAAAAGTCCAAACAGTCACTACTACGGCTCAGGCGATGGTGCTTGCTCAGTACGACTGGGACCTGATTGCTGCGCGGATGCAAAGCGAAGTATTTGAACCACTATTTAGAGACACGTAAAGTCACTATTTGCAGCCAGCTTTGTTATAGTCCAAGTAATGCGCAAAAAACGGATTGTTACCATTGGCGGCGGAACCGGCACCCACACCGTGCTGCGGGGGCTCAAACGCTACCAGGATCAGGTTGATCTGACGGCGGTAGTCACGATGGCCGATAGCGGCGGGTCGACTGGTCGCTTGCGCGACGAGTTTGGGTATTTGCCGGTGGGGGACGTGCGGATGGCTTTGGCTGCGCTCGCGAGTGACATTGATGAGCACGAGGAACTGGTGCGGCAACTATTTTTGCATCGGTTTAGTAAGGGTCATGGATTAAACGGGCATAACGTCGGCAACTTGCTCCTGGTGGCTCTGACCGATATCTTGGGGTCAGAAGAAGCGGCCATCCGGGCCGCAGGCAAACTATTGCGCGTGCAAGGACGGGTACTGCCGGTGACGACGCAGTCGACACACCTCATCGCCACGTACAGCGATGGCGTTGAGATTATCGGCGAGCACGACATCGACGAACCAGCGCGTGACCGCCTCGTGCACCACATCACGGATCTCGGTATCACGCCGCTGGTGCCGGCGAACGTCGAGGCAACGACCGCAATTATCGACGCTGACCTCGTCGTACTTGGCCCCGGTGACCTGTACACGAGCGTACTGGCAAACATCGTCGTGCCCGGGATCGAGACCGCGCTGCGTGATACCACCGCTCGACTGGTGTATGTCACCAACCTCATGACTAAACAAGGCCAAACCAACGACATGGGTGTCGCTGAGCACGTTAGGGAACTCACTCGCTACATTGGTCGTACCCCCGACATCGTGCTGGTCAATGTGACACCGCTACCCACTGACTTGCTCGCCAAGTACGCCGCCGACGATGAATTCCCGGTGGAGTTTAACTACGAGTTGGACGACGTGCAGATTGTCCCCGTCGACCTGCTCGCGAGCGAGCAGGTCGTGACCAAAGCCGGTGACACCCTCAAGCGCAGCCTGATCCGCCACGACCCGGCCAAACTGGCCGAGCGACTTATAAAACTTCTCACCTAACATGTTATACCTGCTAGATTTCGACCGGACGGTGTTTGATATGGAGCAGCTGTATCGGACCATTGACCAGCAGAATCCCCGGGCGACCCTCGGGACGGTTGCCAGTCTCGCTGGGATTGATCTGGCGGGACTATTATTCCCGGACGCCTTGGCGTTTTTTGCCACCCATCGACCGGCGCAGATCGAAATCATCTCTTCTTGCTTTGGATTGTCTGGACAGTGGGAGCTGGCGTACCAAACTGCCAAAGTACAGCAAAGTGGGGTGGGTCACTACGTCGCCGCGGTGCACATCGTACCGGACTCAAAAGTCACCATGATCAAACGTCTGACACACACCGTCGAGCACGCCGTCTACGTCGACGACCATCCAGAGCACATCAAAAACGCCGTCCAAACCATCCCGCGCGTAACCGTCGTGTATCTCGATCGCAGCGGTGCCCGCCGGCAGATAGCCGGGGCGCAGACGATTAGTAGTCTAGCTGAGCTCGATGCTATCATTACCCCGATATGAAACTCCTGATTGCAACTGGTCTATATACCCCAGACATAGGCGGCCCCGCCACGTACACCACCCTACTCGAAGCAGACCTGCCTCAGCACGACGTCGAGGTCACGGTGGTGCCGTTTACCCTGGTGCGCCGTTATCCCAAACTCATCCGCCACGTCGTCTACGGGTGGCGAGTATGGCAGGCGGCTCGGTCGGTCGACATCATCTACGCGCTCGACCCGATCAGTGTCGGGCTACCAGCCCTGTTTGCCGCCAAACTCCGTCGCACGCCATTTCTGCTACGACTCGGGGGTGACTACGCTTGGGAGCAAGGCCGGATCAGGTTTGGCGTCACCCAGACCCTCGACGGATACGTCCAGAACCCCACCGGCCGGCCGCTCCTAGTGCGCCTACTTGCAGCCCTGCAGACCTACGTTGCGCACAACGCCGTGACCGTCATTGCACCCAGTCAATACCTCAAACGCATCATCACGCAGTGGGGAATAGACCCGGCCACTATCGCGGTCATCTACAGCACGCTCGTCCCCTTAGTGTCGACGCAATCAGCGGCCGACACTAGACGAGCGCAGTCGCTCGAGGCGCCCGTGCTCGTGACCGCCGGCCGTCTGGTCCCGTGGAAAGGTATGTTGGCGGTGATTGCGGTGGTACGTCAGCTCCGCCACCAGTACCCGACGGTCACACTGTTGATTGTCGGTGATGGTCCCCAGCTAGGAGAACTGCAGGCGTACGTCGCCAAACACCAACTCGACCAGCATGTCCGGTTTCTCGGACGGCAATCCAAAACCGAGTTGGCCAACACCGTCAAGTCAGCCGATGTGTTCATTCTCAACACCGCCTACGAAGGTCTCTCGCATCAGCTACTAGAAGTCATGGATCTCGGCGTGCCGATTGTGACCACCAACAACGGGGGTAACACCGAACTCCTCTCCGACGGAGTCGATTCATTCCTCGTGCCGTTTAACGACCAGTCGGCGCTACAGGCCGCCTGTGAGCGACTGCTGCAGTACCCCGCAACCGCCGCCCAGCTGGTCCAGTTTGCTCGCGCCCGGACCAAAGATTTTTCCCGCCAGCGCGCCGTCGAGCAGTTTGTCACCCTCATACAACGCATCCACCATGGCACATAACCTCATCGCCATCAGCTACGCCAAACGCACGCTCGAGCCAGACTCGCGCGAACGAGCCCGGATGCAGTCGTACGCCACGCACCTCACCAGTTATCACGTGATCGTGTTCACCCGCCAGGGTGAAGGGTTCCCAGCTGTGCAGCACGACGGCTCACTCCACCTCTACGCCACCAATGCCCGCACCAAACTCGGGATGTTGTGGCGATCGTACCGTATCGGACGAACTATTATCCAACAGCATCCCGACACCCAGTTTGTTGTGACAAGCCAGGATCCGTTTGAAACGAGTTTGATCGGGCGCGCGCTGGCGCGCGCCCGCACCGTCCGCCACCACGTCCAGATCCACGGCGACGTGTTCAACCCGGCCAGCTACACCGCGGCGCTACTGCCGCGGGTGCGAGTCAGGTACGGTCGCCACGTCGTCCGCCACACGGCGGCCATCAGGGTAGTGAGCGCCCGGATCAAGCGCAGCCTGGTCGCTCTGGGGGTTGCGCCCGACCGCATCACGGTTCTACCCGTCCAAGCCGACCTCGCCGCGCTGTTGCCCATTGGCGCTAGTCGCCGGCATACACCCCAGTCACCACTACGACTCTTGTTCCTTGGTCGCCTAGCCCCAGAAAAACAACTGGCCATCCTCATCAACGCCGTCGCAATCCTCCAGACCAACCAGGTCGCGGTACAACTGCACATCGTCGGTGCTGGTCCAGAGGCAGCTCGTCTCCAACAGCAGGTCAGTAGTCACCACCTCGAGGCGCACGTTACGTTCACCCCCTGGACTGATGACATCACGAGCGTACTGCAGTCGGCGGACGTGTTCTGCCTACCATCTGCCCACGAGGGCTGGGGTATGGTCCTACTCGAAGCCGCCGCCAGCGGTCTAGCGATTGTGACCACTGACGTCGGCTGTGTCGGTGAGACCCTCATCAGCGGCGAGCATGTCTTGGTCGCCCACACGGAGCAACAGTTTGCGGACGCCATCACTCGCCTGACCGACCCCGTCCTGCGTACCACTCTCGCTGACCGCGCCCACCAGGCCGCGACGCAGTTTGTCGCCGCTAGTAACAATCATCAGGAGCGGGTGGTAGCGGGACATTTCACTACCTAGCGTCAGACGAGCTGTTATAC
Organism: Minisyncoccota bacterium; assembly: GCA_041688155.1. Lineage (GTDB taxonomy): Bacteria > Patescibacteriota > Minisyncoccia > Phycocordibacterales > UBA918 > OLB19. The sequence goes on from JBDNIW010000003.1 coordinate 7,988, forward strand.
TATCGGTACTATGGCTCGCCGCGACCTATTAACCGATTCTTCTGACTACGCTTCAGGCGAGCTCGACTACATATTACGGACTGACGACCCGCAGGCGGCAGCCGTCCCAAAGGTGACAGTGGAGCAGGCGCTACGCGGTGCCCGGGTAACCAAGTATAGTTCTAGCCGAAACGTCACCCGCGTATTGTTTATCTCCGAAAACACCGCGCTACTCAACCCATCTCGACAGACGCTCGACGGGTACATCAACGTTGCTGATATGTTTGATGAAGTACATATTCTCGTGTTGCGGACCGGGATTGCTCCGAGACAGCCAGTGCTACGTCCTGACACCAACGTGTGGATATACACGGTCGCGACTGAGAATTGGTGGCAACTACCAGCCGCTGCCCGCGACATGTTGGCCAAAGAACTGATGTTTGCTAACGGGTTCCGCCCAGACTTGATCATTGCTCGCGACCCACTGGTGTCTGGCCTAGTCGCCCTGCGTGCCGCCGCTACCTATGGTCGACCCGCGCAGCTGCACGTCACGCACACGGCCTATCACGAGTCAGGCGAGCAGCCAGGTTTATTGCAGCGACTCCTGGCGTGGTACACCATTCCTCGATTTACGAGTGTCCGCGTCACCAACAAAAAAGTCTGGTCCAAAATCCAATCAGCGGTGACGACCACGGATTTTGCCATGTTGCCCCGGCTGAATCCATACGAATCAATCCTCACCAGCCCTGAGACCATCGACCTGCACGCACGATACCCCCAATACATTTTCACCATGCTGTTTGTCGGGTCGTTGGAACCCGGCTCCACCGTCCTAGAGGTTATCGCCGCTGCAGCAGACATGCTCCACAACTCCAGTATCTGTCTGATTATCATCGGAGACGGCCCCTTGCGGGCAGACTGCCATAGCCGCGCCAAGGCCCTCGGAATCGAACGGCAAATCATCTATCTCCCCAGCACCGTCGACGTCGTCTCATACCTCAAAGCGGCCCACGTACTATTTGTCACCGATACCGACGAATACAGCGAAGACATTATTAGGCAAGCGGCATACGCCGGTATCCCGCTACTCCTCACTCGTACCGAGTCACGCTCTGACCTGTTTACCCACCTTGAGTCGGCGTACTTTTGCGAACCGCACCAGATTGACACGCTCGCCGCTGGCCTAACCACCCTGATGAACAACGTCGCGTTGCGGCAACATCTGTCCGAACAAGCCTTAGTCGAAGTCAAATCCCTGTTCCACCAAGACCCCAAACTATACCAACGGCGCTACCGTGAAAGCCTTGAAGCCGCCCTGTTTGCCGACGAGCCGCTCCCGGCCACTGACGATACCCGTCAAAATTAACTCTGTGCTATCATGCACTGCTTATGGAATCACTGATACAACTACTACAGCCCAACCGCACGATCGCCAAAACCGGCATCTACGTCACCAACGACATCGCCAACACAACTGTCTGGGACAAACTAGCCCTCGAGAACCCGACCCACGCCGTCATATCAGCCACGGACGAACCCGCCGCCACGCAGAAATCCCACGTCCAGATTGCCGACATCAAACGCCATCTGCAGCCAACCGACGTCGTACTCGACTACGGCTGTGGGTATGGTCGGGTTGCCCAACACCTGCTACCCCAGCTACAACTGGCAGGGTATATCGGACTCGACAGTTCCTATCAGATGCTCCAACTGTTCAAACTCCGCTACCACAAAAACGACGACGAGCAGACCACCCCAGTCCTGCTCCTGAACGCCGACATCAACTCCATCCCGCTGCAACCGGCGTCGGTTGACGCCGTGATTGTCAGCGCCGTGTTCCTCCACAACCACAAATCAATCGTGCACCAAGCCATGGACCAGCTCACCCGGGTGGTCAAACCAGGCGGGACGGTCCTGGTCTATTCCTCATTCCCGCGGATTGCGACGCTGATGGGGCTCCAAGGACAGCTGTATCAGATGGCGCTCAACCTACTCGGCCGCCCGTTTAAAAACGGCCCCGTCCGCTACTACACCGCCCGCGAGATCAAACGCCTGTTCGCCAGTTTTAGCAACGTACAACTAGTCCCGGTCGGGTTCGCCGTCCTGCCCAAAACCATCCTCATCTTGCCGTGGCCCCTCGAAGTCGCCTGGCGCAAAGGCATCGCCAACCCCGTCAACACCCTACTCGAACGCATCACCCCCCAGTCCCTCAAGTGTCACTTTGCCGTCCATTTCGACGTTATAGCAAAGCGATAGCATGAAACTCCTCATCGTCACCCAAGTCATAGACACCGACCACCCCATCCTCGGGTTCTTTCATCGCTGGGTGACTGAGTTCGCCCTGCACTACGAGCACGTGCATGTCATTGCGCTGCAGGTAGGGAAGCACGATCTACCAGCCAACGTCACCGTCCACAGCCTCGGCAAAGAATCCGGCGTCAACCGCCTGCAGTACCTCATCCGCTTCTACCAACTGATCTGGCAACTACGCCCGCAGTACGACCACGTGTTCGTCCACATGAACCAAATCTACGTCATCCTCGGCGCCGCCCTCTGGCGCGCCACCGGCAAGCGGATCGGATTGTGGTACATGCATGGCACTACCTCAGTGTCATTGCGAGTGGCCGAGAAACTGACCCATCGTATTTTTACCGGCTCACCTGAAAGTTGCTGCATCAAAAGCAGCAAAATAGTAGTGACTGGTCACGGCATTGATACCACACACTTTGCACCAGACAGAACCGTCGAAAAGAAATATGACCTAGTCAGCATCGGTCGTATCACTCACTCCAAAAATTTGATCGAGTTAGTAAACTTGTTCGCTCAGATTCGAGAACAAGCGGACGTGTCACTCACCATAGTAGGTGCACCAGTGACAGTAGCCGAACAAGCCTACGAACAAAAGTTGCGTCAGCATATCGCCGACTTGGAACTAGCTGACCATGTCAATCTTCCCGGCAGAGTCTCCCAAGCCGACTTACCTCAGTTCCTCAACCGATCAAAAATATTTGTAACCGTAGCCCAAAACGGCAGCCTAGACAAAGCCATCCTCGAAGCCATGGCAGTCGGTCTCCCAGTAGTCTCAATGGCCCCAGGAACAGCGTCACTGGAATTGGGTCCACAACAAGTTACCCAACCCGATGACTTTGCGTCCCAGGTACAGGCCCTACTACAACAACCATCGTTTTTCTCCCCAAAGAATGTAAAATGTATACAAAGCACCCACAGTATCGATTCTCTCGTACAAGAAAAAATTTTAAAAAGTCTGTATGCCTGATTCTACTTATCAAAAACAAGTCGCTAAAAATCACTACTCTTTCGGGAAGTATTATTACCCTGGCCGTTGTCTTTGTTAAGGTCTAATAACTATAGGGTGAAGTAGTCACCAATTACTAGCTCAGGTGATTTTTTAAGATTCTTAGGGAGAGTTTTTCGTAATTTGACTTGGCTACAATCCCCATCAGTTTGGAATCCAGGTTCTCATAGAAATCTGATGTCTCTTTATTTCTTTCTTGGGGTAGTGTAAAACCTTTTTTTCGATAAACTAGGTCTTTGGGTAGGAAGTTTAAGGCGACTTCTCTGAATAAATTTTTCTCGAAGGATATTCTTGTCTTGGATTCTTTGTTGAAAGATATTTTTTGTCGGCTATCTATTCCTATATAAAACTCAATCAAATCCATATCGTAATAAGGGTTACTGCATAGTTTTTTATTGGCTATAGAGGGTCCGTTGATAGATTCGCCGTCTATGGGTGTGTGAGCTATGTACATACCAGCTTGAGCAATTTGACCAGTAATTGATATATCTTTATCAATATAGTCTTCATATGGATGTTTCGTTACATAACCATGTGTGCAGTGATGTAAATAATTTTTGACTGGACTGTTGTGTGGCATATCAACAAACTTGTTACGAATGACCTTTGGTAAGAAGCTTGTAACGATCGTATTTGATTGGGCAGAAACAGAGGACGACATCGTATCTGTATTTTGAGCAAACATGAGCTGATTTTCTTTTGAAATGTCAGATTCTGCCCAAAGTGCAGCAATATTAATCGCTGTAGGTGAACCGTTTGGTGTCTTATATAAATCTTTAAGGCTTTTCAAATACTCAGCATATTTTTTTGGACAAACATCAATTAAGGTATGTTTAGCAGCTCCAATTGCTTCCGCATTTTTTTTTGCAAATGAGTACTCTGTTCCGTTTTTTCCCCAAGGCAAGGCTGTGTAGGCATTGATCTTGATGTCTTTACTTTTCAATATGCAACCAACCAAACCACTGTCCATACCTCCACTCAAATACAATCCAATAGTATCTTCTTTTAATGTTCTCTCCACTGCTTTTTCTAGTAGCTTGTATAGTTCAATCCTAATTTCTGCCCTGGAGTTGGGGCTAGAAATAGTATTCATTCGGTAGGTATAGATGTTTTGTACTGATTGAGTATTTACTCTAAGGACTGATCCTGGTGGAACTATTTTTATTTCAGAATCTATCTCCGTTACTTTACCAGAAGCAAGTCCCAAATATCGTTGAATATTCTCTGGCTTTAAATTGCTTCTGTTAGGTTTTAGTGAGTTATAGTTAAAGGACCAATGAACAAGATTGTCTGATATTTTGTAGTAAAGAGGAATCGTACCCAGATGATCTCTTACAGCTAAAAATTCGCCTGGACCAACCTCAAATACAGCTGCAAAATTCGCGTCGCGTCGCTCTTTTGTAAAAAATGTCTCCCATGACGTTTTATCACCTACTATATTTTCGAAATTATACGATATAACTTTTTTCATATGACTTGAGTAGTATACTAGTAGAAAAGAACGGTGTTAACTAAAATATAAAATAAACTGTATAATTATCCACAACCAGTGTCGTTTCTTGCAACTATCGATAAACGAAAGTCTAAGCTAATTATGAAACTAGCCTACTTAGCGAACATCAGATTTCCAAGTGAACGAGCGCACTCTACACATATAGCCCATATGTGTCAGGCTTTTTCGGCTGTTCCGGCAAACGTGACATTGATAGTAAATAAACGAGTTTTAGGGTCAAACAAAGCAGTGGATGATTTGTATAAGTTCAAGTCGGACTTTACTATTCAGCGTATCTACTCTAGTCCCTTAGTTACATCCATTTTCTTCACGTTCCACCTGAGTGCACTTATATTTGTATTTAACGCCTTATTACACAGCCGGCGTACTGAGTATGATATTTTCTACACGCGTGACGAATGGATTACCTGGATGCTATCTTTCTTCATCCCAAGCAAAAAAATCATCTGGGAATCCCATGAAGCAAAATTCAATCTACCCGCTAGAAGAATTCTAAAAAAGGGTATAAAGACCATCGTGATTTCTGAAGGTATTTACACTGCGTACATAAAGCGAGGTGTAGACGCGAGTCAGATGTTAATTGCTCATGACGCTATTGATGAATCATTTTTTGGTCCAGTAGATACCCAAGCAACTGCGCGAGAGCGGCTTGGGTTATCGTCAGACTCCAAAATAGCCATGTATATTGGTGGATTTGACGCCTGGAAGGGGGTCGAGACGTTCTTTAAAGCAGCTAGTCTTACAAAAGATACGTTGTATGTTGCTATTGGTGGTACTGAGCTACAGGTTGCTGAGTACACAAAACAATACCCCGACGTAGTATTTCTAGGATCAAAGCCATATAGCGATTTAAAAGATTATCAACAAGCGGCAGATATTTTAGTAATTCCAAACACAGCTACAAATACATTGTCTGCAAACTACACCTCACCGTTAAAATTATTTGCGCATATGACATCAGGCATACCTCTGTTGTTAAGTGACATCCCGAGTCTCAAAAACGTCACTGGTACAGAGTTGGTTACATTCTTCGAGGCCGATAATGCGATAGCGTTAGATAAAGGTGTCACCAGTATTGTTCTAGATGCCGCTAAAAAGAAACAAAACGCCCTTGTTTTAAAAAGAATTTCTGAGAAATACACTTGGACTGAGCGTACTCATTCAATTATAAAGTTTATTTCCGCATAAGGTATACTGCTGCGTATGACTAGTTGGGATATTTTCTTCAAAGAAAAGTGTATAGACATTTTTACCACTTCAAAAGAAGTGATTGATATTGGTGGTAGTTTAAGACTTGATACTGGTAAAAGTAATCGAGTCTCTGATAAAAATGCCTGGCTGCAAGAGTATGTAGACAAAGTTGACTACAAAATACTCGATCCTATACCTGACTATAATCCAGATATAGTAGGTGATATCCATGACTTACCGTTTGCTGATAATTCAAAAGAGGCTATTCTGTGTTTAGCAGTGTTAGAACATGTAGAAAACCCTATTAAAGCGGTGGAAGAGTTGTTCCGGGTTTTACAACCGGGTGGAAAACTATTGATATATGTGCCGTTCCTTTTTTATTATCACGCAGACAAAGGATACTACGGTGACTATTGGCGGTTTACCCATGACACATTAGAAATGTTCGCTAGACCATTTTCTACCCATGAAATCAAAGAAGTACGTCTACCGGTCGAGACCCTGGTTAGACTCACTCCTCTTGGTAGGTATCGGTTTCCAATTTGGGTAGGAAGAAAGTTGGATGGTGCCCTGTATAAAAATGGTAGTCGTCAGGTGGCTGGGTATTATCTATACGTAGAAAAATAGCCTATGCAAAAAATCACCAGAAAAAACATGAGACCTTTCCTAGAAAAATACGCTACAAACAGCGTAGTACTAGAAATAGGAGGTGGTGCAGTGTCTTGAAATCACACCTACAGTGATCTATTTCCAAATCGGCACACTGTCGATGTAGACCCACTCTGACAGTCAGATACCGTTGGGGACGCACACGCACTTCCGTTCGCCGATGGTTCATTTGAATACATTTTATGTATAGAAGTTCTAGAGCATCTCCATTCGCCACACCTAGCTATTGCTGAAATGAAACGGGTACTCAAACCAGATGCTACACTGATTCTAACCACCAGGTTCGTGTATCCTATCCATGACGCACCTCACGATTACTACCGATATACTGAGTATGGATTACGACACTTATTTTCAGGTTGGAATATACAAGAGTTAGTCCCTGAAACTCAAACGATGTCAGCGGTTGGAGCATTGTTACAGCGAATTGGATTTCAAACTGATGTCCGAGGTGGTAAATTCACAAAGATGATTATGTATTCTTTAGCCTGGACGTTAGATCACTTAAACTGGATTATAAAAAAAGAATACGGTGATATCAAGAAAAAAGTGTCGCAAACAAACATTATTACTACTGGGTACTATTTGGTTGCAATAAATTAAATAAGCTTCCTACATTTTATAAAGATACGGCTACCTGTTTCGCTGTTTCCGATGAGTACCTTTGATCTGTATAGATTCAAAATAGATCTATTTAATTTTGGCGTGTTAAGTAGGAATAGTCGGTTTGCTAAACACCGTTCAAGAATTTTTCCAAACAGCCCTTTTTTATTCAAGTAGCAAACTTCTTCAATTTCAAAGTAGGGATTGAGGTGTGATTCTAGAGACTCATGAGTGAAGTGCTGGTAATGTTTACCATTCGTTACAACATTAGTTGTGGGTGTTGTGAGAATAAAAATCCCACCATTCTGTATTGATTCAGAAATGTGTCTAACATAATCATCAACTTTTTTTGGCAAGATATGCTCTATCACCTCGCAGGAGATAATCACATCAGATTTTTGTTCCAGTGGCTTTCTTGTTATATCGTGTACAAAAAAATCAGCTCTATTCGTGAATCCTCTTGCAAAGTGTAGTGCTCGTGAGGAGATATCTACACCTGTGTATGAGGCTAATTTATTATTTTCTAGCTCGCTAATGATCCTTCCTTCGCCACACCCAACATCGACAAGTGTTTTGTATTCAAGTTCGTTAATTTTATCTATAACAAAATTTATATATGTAATATGTTCCAACCCCCAAAATAAATGTTTGAAAGTAAAAAAACCATCTTTTGTTATATGGGCAAGATGATGGTACGGGAAATGATACTGATCTTCCTGTAAATTTTCTTTATGTAGTTCTCCCATACGATTTTGAAATAATTAATTTTATTTTAACACCTTATTCTTTTGCTTGGTAGAAGTAAATCATATACGCACTAATAGCAACAAAAGCTCTATACAACACTCTTGATACAACCGCTCCAATTAGTCCGTACAACGGAAGCAGTATGAGTAAAAGTGTAATTTGGAATATGCTGGTTACTATGTTGAATGTGTACAACCGCTTCTTTGCTAATTGAGCTTTCATCCCTGCAATTGGTAAACTACCGATACCAAATAGAATTGCGAGTGCGTAAACCTGCGAAAGATACACCGACTCAGCATAGGCGGGATACAGAACTGCAAAAATGTATGGGGCGACCAGAATGTACGTTAGCGCTAGCACCAATAAACAGATAAAATAAATGACTGTCTTGTGCCACATGCGCGCTCGGACACTCTTGGCCGAATGTTTGGAGAAGCGGGGGAGAACCATCGTTTCGATCGTCTTTGTAAATCCTTTATATTGATCCGGCAGTGCAGTGGCAAACGCGTACGTGGCCAACTCAATTGCGCCCAAGTTTTGAAAGATTAGTATTTTGTCAGCTTGGTTTGATAGAGTTGAAATGATATTTTGGACACTGATGTGTTTTGAGTAGTTGGTGATGTTTGTTGCCTCTGGTCGGGTGAGGTCAATGGTTGCTTCGTGTCTGGTATACAGAATCCGCACCAATTGGTTAGCCGCCAGGTTACCGATCAGGTAAGCGCTGATCAGCACAAATATATTTCCCGACAACACAATAGCTGCCACAGTACTGCACGTAGTGATTAACACACGTAGTACGTGGGCGGTAGTGTTTTCGTAGAATCTTTGCTCACCGACCAACTGTGCAAAAATCAGCGTCGTGGTGTTAATCAGTGGTTGGAATAACCCAATCAAGATTAGACCGATGGCGAGTTGGTTGTTGTCATTAAATGCATAGTATCCAGCCCCTATGCACGCCAGAGCACTCACTATCAATCCGTATTTGACACTCAACCTACTGGCATACGCCAGGTACCCCACGATGTGTTTGGCTGCTGCTTGGGTCACACCGGTTTGCAACCCTGTGAGTGAAAAAGCCGTGAGAATAATCCCCGCAGTAACGAGGTATTTATAAACACCATATGTTTGCGGATCAAGAAAGTTCGCAAAAAAGTATGAGGTTGCCAATATAGATACAATGGTGAACAAGTGGCCACTCATTAGCCAAAACCCACCATTAACAAAATACCGCACATCAAAGCGAAGTTTTTTCGTTAGGATTGATTCGATTTTAGAAATCATGATTACTATAAGTGTGCATGTTTGTGCACAGGATCCTGCCCTTCACAACAAACGATAACCGTATTTTTCCTGGTGAAAAGTAACACCGTTCAGTTTACTAATTATATATCGATACGTACTTGGACTATAACAAGTTCAGGTCGATATAAGTTCCAGTTGCTAGATAATCACAGTATATCCCTGGCGCGTCATGCTACATATATGTACCTATTCTCCTATTATAAACAAAGTTGTTCGGATCAGCTGAAATGTAGGTGTCTTTATGATTTGCTTGGTGGTGGAGCGATACCCGCACTAGTTCACCAGCTGCTATACTAATGACAATGAAACACCCATTAACCCTTGGTGCTATCCTCGCGATGTTGCTGGCGGGTGGGGTGACTGGGTACACGGTGATCCAGAATCGGGACGTGGATATTTTTGAGTCGAGTGTTCACGTGGTGAGCTACGTGGTCGATGGCGATACGATTGATATCGCGAACGACGTCCGTGTGCGGCTGCTGGGGATCGATGCACCGGAGCGTGGTGAGTGTGGGTACGTCGAGTCCCGCGCGTTTCTGACCCAACTAGTGGCGGGGAAGCCAATCAGAATCGAGAAAGACATCACCGGGGCTGATCAGTACGGCCGACTGTTGCGCTACGTGTACCTGCCGTCAGCTGCAGCAGCGGCCGATGATGTATTGGTTAATGACGCCCTGCTGCGGGCTGGTCACGCCCGGACGCTGGGTATCGCGCCAGACAATCGCTACCGTGACTTGTTTGCCACTGCCCAGGAGCAAGCCAAGCAAGCTAGCCGCGGTATCTGGGGCGTGTGCGATGTGCTCGACGAAGAATCAGCCAGTCAGTCCGACAGCCAGCCCACCGACCCTGCGTGCATCATCAAGGGTAACGTCTCCGCCAAGTCATTCGGTCGCAATTATTTTTACCCAGGCTGTCCCAACTACAATCGGATCAAGATTGACCTGAGTAAAGGCGAGGGGTATTTCTGTACCGAAGCCGAGGCCAGGGAAGCGGGCTTTACTCGGTCAGTGTCGTGCGATAGCACGTTTTAACCGTTGCTACCAATAACCTGTTCAGCGGTTTGGTATACTGTAATCATATGACCATCATAATTTTCTTGGTTGGGTTGCTACTGGGTGTTGGGTCGGGGGTGCTGATCGGTCGCCAGGCACGGGCAGCCAGCCCAGACCTGTTTACCGAGGATGACATGGAGAGTGACCCGCGCCTGACGGCCGCGCACGTCGCTCTGCGGCAGCGCACCGAGCGGCGCCTCGCCAGAATCTTGGCCCAAGCCCAAACCGACGGCCGAATTACCAACAACGGCGCCGAAGAGCTGTTCTGCATCAGCGACCGCACCGCCAGCGTATATCTGTCCGAGTTGACCAAGCGCGGTGACCTGGAGCGACAGGGGGCCGGCCGAGGCACATTTTACACCCCCAAATAAACCCCTAATCCCGCAGAATACCCGCTATTGTGCGGGATTAGGGTGTTTGTTGCTTTTCTCTACTGGTAGCCTGTGGGATTTTGTACTTTCGATGTTTGACACGTTGTATACATTGTATATACTACATAGGTGAAGTACTTCGACTGGAATGAAGAAAAAAACCGGTGGTTAGCGCAAGAACGAGCCGTCACGTTTGAACTTTGCGTGGCGTGTATCGAACAAGGCTATCTGCTTGATACGTTACAAAACAAAGCTCCACACGGACACCAACAAGTATTTATCGTCAATATCGAAGGGTATGCGTACCGGGTACCGTTTGTGCAAGACGGAGACAAAATATTTCTCAAAACCATGTATCCAAGCAAAAAAGACACCGCTGCCTATTTGTTACCAAAAGATATGTAAAGTTTATATATTCCACAGCATGAAAAAACTACAACTAACACCTGAAGAAAAAAAACTAGACGCTGCAATTGATCGCGGCGAGTATGTGTCTGTGCATACACCAGCGCTAGCTGATCAGTATGCCAAAATCGCCAAAGCCACTTTTGCCAAACAGCGAACGGTCAATGTGCGTATTTCAGAGCGCAATTTGCTCCGCCTCAAAGCTGTGGCGTCTCGCCAAGGAATGACCTACCAAACCTACATCACCGGACTGATTCAAAAGCACGTCGAAAACTAGTGATTGTTTTTCCTAGACTAATCAAGGGGTACCCTTAGTTATAGTGCACTGACCGAGGCACATTTTACACCCCCAAATAACCCCTAATCCCGCAGAATACCCGCTATTGTGCGGGATTAGCAGATTATGACCATCCAGCCCACACCCTATGCATGGTAGTATTTTTATATGACAATGAAGTCCTGGAAAATACTACATAATTTTACCGAGGGTATAGCTCGCGCTTCTGTAGATTGGTACGGTAAAATTAAAATAGTCACTGCTTACTTTACCGAAATCTTCCCTAATAATGAAAAAAATATATGGAACAAAAAATAAATCAGACACTTGAGAGAATCTCTGCAAGTAATAAAGATCTCAAACAGAGAATGAACCAAGAGAACTGGTCTGTTTCATATAATAAAAAAACTGACATGTTATCTATCGGTGGAGTTTTTTCAGATAATTCAAGCTACGTCCCACTTGGAGATGGTACGCTCATCAGAATAGACGCAAACCACCGAATCTGTGGCTTCTCGGTTGAAAACACCAAACTATTTATGGCAGAAAACCCAGACTTAGGATTTGCTTTATCTTTTTATGTCTATCCAGTGCGCAGCTACTTGCAGCTTCCATTCTATTTTCTCTTGTATCATACAACCAAAGGTTTTAGTGATGCGTTTAGCAAGATGCGAGTCATGACGTCTCTCTCGGACCACGTAGCAGGTCGGACGATGTTTGCCTAAACTTGCTGGTGAGCGGAAACCACACTTTGTGTGTTGGCAATTAAATCCCCAAGGGTTGCCCTCGGGGATGTTCTTATATGGAACCGAATTCTTTCTAAATAAATACCTTTGCCTGCAAGTGATTTGTAGCTGCTCGTCTGGCGCGTTCAGCATTGACAAGTGTTTGACATCAGTGCTAATATATTTACGTGTCTGTCGGGGTGAAAGCCCCTCCCTAGCTAACGAATTCGTAAGCTGGCAGGCAGGCACTCAAGAGCGTCCCACTTTACCAGTGGGACTTTTTTGTTGCCCTATGATCGCTTACCAAATTTTTTACCCATGACACTTAAAAAATGAACATTCCCGTTGCCAATTTTCCGTAAAACTATTTTGATTTTTAGATTGTCCTCAACTTCAATCCATTCCAAAATCCAGAGCGTGCACCTTGGATCAGTATGACTTTTCCGTGTCGCTGTTTTTGCCGTAGCAGGGCTTGTGTGGCAACAAACATAGTGAGACCCTTAGTTTGCGCACTCGTCTAGTCACGGGGAGGTGGGTGTGCATGATATAGTTTCTCGCATATGAAAGATTTCTTAAAATGGTCAGTCTACGCGGGGTTGTTTGCGGTTCCGTTTCTGACGCTGTACGTAGCCAATGATTATTTCTTCCCGTTTATTACCGGCAAGAACTTTGGGTTCCGGATTATTGTCGGGTGTACCCTCATCGCCTGGCTGCTGCTGACGCTCTATGACACGCGGTATCGACCCAAGTTTTCTTGGATCCTGACTAGTTTTGGGGCGCTGCTCGGGGTGATGTTTCTGGCCAACTTGTTTGGTGTGCATCCCAACTCTAGTTTCTGGAGTAATTTCGAACGGATGGATGGGTACGTGTCGCTCGTGCATACGTTCTTCTACATGATTATATTGGGCAGTATGTTGACGACCAAGACCCACTGGACGTGGCTGCTCAACGTCTCGCTCGGGGTGTCTGGGTACGTGGCGCTCTATGGGTTGGGGCAGTATTTTGGCTTCCTGCCGGGCTCGAACCGCATCGACAGTACGCTGGGTAACGCGGCCTACATGGCGGTATACATGTTGTTCCATATCTTTATCGCGTTGTGGCTACTCGTGTCGAGTAGCGAACTATGGCAGAAAATAATCTACGGCGTATCGATCCCAGTGTTGACGTTTGTGCTGGTCGAGACTGGTACTCGTGGGACGACGGTTGGACTAGTCGTGGGGGCGTTAGTGCTGTGTGCGTACGTCGGACTATTTGGCGCGCAGTTCCAGCAGTACCGCAAATACGCCATTGGTGCGTTCGCGGTACTGCTGGTACTGCTGGGTGGGTTTGTGGCGGCGCGCGACTCAGCGTTTGTTCAGGACCAGACCAACCTCGCCCGTATCGCCAACATCTCAGTAGCTGACCTCGAGATCCGTGGGATCATCTGGGGGATGGCCTGGGAAGGGGTCAAAGAGCGACCTATTCTCGGGTACGGCCAGAGTAACTTTAACTACGTGTTCAATGAGCAGTACGACCCGCGACTGTACGCGCAGGAGCAATGGTTCGACCGGGCGCACAACATCTTTATGGACTGGCTTATCGCTGGCGGGTTCTTGGGGCTGTTGGTTTATCTTAGTATATTTGTGGCCTGTCTGTATTACTTGGTTTGGCGACCGTGGCGCCATGACGACCAGACGTTTACCGTGATTGAGCGGGGGATTTTGGTCGGGTTGTTGGCTGGGTATGTTACCCACAACCTGGTGGTGTTTGATAACATCGTCAGCTATATATTCTTTGCGGTGATCCTCGGTTTGATCCACTCGCGCGTGGCCACCCCAATCAAATCAATCGCGACCAAGAAAGTGGATGAATCGGTAATCCTGCAGGTGGCGTTGCCGCTTGGTATCGCTGTGTTTGCGGCCATAGTGTATTTTGTGCACTTGCCAGGGATGTCGGCCGCTGGTGACATCCTCAAGGCGTACGGCACCATGCGACCAACCGTCGAGCAGGGTGTGCAGCGACCGCCTGCTGGCCCAGCTGCGATGCTGGAGGAATTTAGAACTGCCGTCAGTCGAGACTCGTTTGCGTACCAAGAGATCACCGAGCAGATAGCGCAGCAATCAATGGGGCTCGCGCGGGCATCCGATGTCGACGCCGACATCCTAGCCGCCTTTGCCGCCTACTCAGAAGAACAACTGGCTGACCTGGTCGCCCGCAAACCAGGCGACGCTCGCATCCACGTGTTTGTCGCTAGCTACTATCGCGCGACCAACCAGCTCGACCGGGCTGCCGCCGAGATGGCCATCGCTCGCTCGCTGTCGCCTGATAAGCAAAGCATCATCATCCAGCAAGGGTTCATCGAGCTGGCCAATGGTCAGATTGACGCCGCTCACGAGTTTTTCACCACCGCGTTTACGTTAGATGAGCGCAACCCCGAAGCGCGCGAGTACTACGCCGCCTCACTGCTCTACCAAAACGACATCTCTGGAGCAGTGGCCCTACTCGACACCGAAGCGACCAAAACCCGGTTCGCAAACAGTGATTTCCTACTTGGTGCCGCCAACCAGGTCAACGCCACCGAGCTCCTCATCGAGCTGTTTACCCACCGGTTAGAGCAAGACAACTCGAACGCCCAGAGTTGGGCAACCCTCGCGTTCTTGTACTACAACCAGGCCGACAACGACGGGGCCATCCGGATTTTGAACGAAGCCCAGGTCGCCATCCCAGGGTTTGCCAGCACTGCGACTTGTATCATTGGCAACATCACCGCTGAGGTTGATCCGCAGACTGGCTGTTAATCATCTATGTTGCTACAAGAGCACGTCACGCTAGCCCCGTATACGACGCTCAAAGTGGGTGGGGTTGGTCGCTACCTGGCTGTGGTTGACTCTGTCGGTGCGGTTGAGTCGGTACGACAGTTTGCGTTGCAAACTGTCGTACCGGTGCTGGTCCTGGGGTACGGATCCAACGTGCTCATTTCAGATAGTGGGTTTGCTGGTCTGGTGATTGTGAACCAGATCAAGGGTCGGACCTACACTCAGGCACCTGACGGGACAACCCACGCCACCTTTGGCGCTGGTGAGGACTGGGACGCCGTTGTGGCTGACACGGTTGAGCGGGGCTACTGGGGCTTAGAGAACCTCAGTCATATCCCCGGCACCGTCGGTGCTACTCCAATCCAAAACGTTGGCGCCTACGGAGTCGAGGTGTCAGAGCGGATTGTCTCGGTTGCAGCCATCTCGCTCGTGACCGGCGCAGTCAGAACCTTCACCCCCGCCGAGTGCCTGTTTTCGTACCGTGATTCTTATTTCAAAACGGAGCCAGGACGCAACTGGCTGATCACGGACGTCACGTTTATACT
Organism: Minisyncoccota bacterium; assembly: GCA_041688155.1. Taxonomy (GTDB): domain Bacteria; phylum Patescibacteriota; class Minisyncoccia; order Phycocordibacterales; family UBA918; genus OLB19. The sequence goes on from JBDNIW010000003.1 coordinate 23,478, forward strand.
CCACCCAACTAGAGCGGCCGCGGTGCTGACCTACGCTGACCTACGTACGTTTGCCGCCGCTCACCTGGACTACACCGCCGCGGACATCCGCGCCGAGATCATCAGCATCCGCTCGACCAAATTCCCCCACTGGCAGACCATCGGTACCGCGGGGTCGTATTTCAAAAACCCGTCGATTACCCTGGCGCAAGTGGCAGCATTATTGGACCGCTACCCAGCGTTACCGCACTGGCCGCAACCTGACGGTACTGTCAAAGTTTCACTAGGCTGGATCCTCGACCAGGTATGTGGTTTGCGTGGCTACACCGACGGAGCGGTGAGTCTCTCAGCCCATCAGGCTTTGGTGCTACTAAACACCGGTGACTCAGCGACTGCTATCACTGAGTTTGCCCAGTACGTCGCCGACACCGTGTATAAGAAAACCCACATCACCATCGAACCAGAGGTGCGCTCCGTCTAACCTTTGCACTGCACTACTAACACCTATATACTAGCAACTATGTCATTTTTAGATAGATTTTTCGGCCCCACCTACCAGAAAGAACTCAAACAGCTACAACCGCTCGTCGAGGCGATTAACGCCAAAGAAACGGCGCTTGAAGCCCTGACTGACGCTGATTTACCGGTCAAACTGGCTGCATACAAGCAGCAGATCACTGACGGAGCGTCCCTCGACGACGTCCTAGTTGACGTGTTTGCCCTCACCCGCGAGGCGACCAAGCGAACCATGGCCATGCGTCACTATGACGTACAGCTCATCGGCGGTATGATCCTGCACAAAGGCAAGATTACTGAGATGCGCACCGGGGAAGGCAAGACCCTCGTCGCGACTCTACCAGCAACCCTCAACGCCTTAACTGGCAAAGGCGTACACGTGATTACCGTTAACGACTACCTCGCGCGACGCGACGCTGTGTGGATGGGTCAGATTTATGCAGCGATGGGGCTGACAGTGGGGATTGTGAACTCCGTTGGTTCATTTCGATATGACCCAACCCATGAGGAGAAAGACGCCGAGCGTGACGCCGAAGGCTCTTACAAAATCGTCTATGAATTCCTCCGACCTTGCACCCGACAAGAGGCCTACCAGGCGGACATCACCTACGGCACCAACAGTGAGTTCGGGTTTGACTACCTGCGGGATAACATCGAGTACGAAGTAGCCAACCTGCGACAGCTCAACCACGCGTACGCCATCATCGATGAGATCGACTCGATTTTGATCGACGAAGCCCGCACGCCGTTGATCATCTCAGCACCAGCACCAGACACGGCTAATCTATACACCACGTTTGCCCAGATTTCAGCTCGCTTGAAAGAGGGCGAGCACTACATCCTCGACGAAAAAGCCAAATCAGCCTCCCTCACAGATGCCGGTATTGAGGTAGCCGAGCAAGCGCTCGGGATTGAGAACATCTACACCGACAAAGGCATCAAGTACGTCCACCACCTCGAAACAGCGGTCAAGGCCAGCGCGATTTTTATCAAAGACATCGAGTACGTGGTCCAGGGTGGGCAAGTGGTTATCGTCGATCAGTCAACTGGTCGGCTATCACCGGGTCGCCGGTGGTCAGATGGCCTGCACCAAGCGGTTGAGGCCAAAGAAGGCGTCGAGATCCAAAAAGAATCCCGCACGTTTGCCTCAATTACCTACCAGAACTATTTCCGCATGTACGACAAACTGTCTGGTATGACCGGAACAGCCCTCACCTCACAAGAGGAATTCTTTACCGTGTACGACCTCGAGGTCATCCCGGTCCCGACCAACCGCGAAGTGCGTCGACTCGATCGCAACGACCTGATCTACCAAAACGAAACTGGCAAGTTTGAGGCCATCATCCGAAAGGTAAAAGAGGTGCACGCCACCGGGCAACCATTGCTGATTGGTACGGCGTCGATCGACTCAAACGAGCGACTCGCGGCGGCTCTCGACCAGGCCAACATCAAACACCAGATGCTCAACGCCAAGAACCACGAGCACGAAGGTGAGATCATTGCGGCCGCCGGCCGCAAAGGTGCCGTGACACTCGCAACCAACATGGCCGGTCGAGGAGTCGACATCAAACTCGGCGGTCCAGAAGCGACCGAAGCACAGGCGACCGAGATCAAAGACCTCGGTGGACTGTTCGTCCTAGGGACCGAGCGACACGAAGCCCGCCGGATCGACAACCAGCTGCGCGGGCGATCAGGGCGACAGGGTGACAAAGGTGAGACGCAGTTTTTCGTCTCAATGGACGATTCACTCATGCGCGTGTTTGGTGGCGAGCGCGTCAAAAACATGATGGGTACGTTCAAAATCCCCACCGATCAGCCGATTGAACTGGGGATGATTTCACGCACCCTCGAAAGCGCCCAAACCAAAATCGAAGGTTTTCACTTTGATTCCCGTAAGCAAATCCTCGCCTACGATGACGTGCTCAACAAACAGCGCCAGCAGCTCTATATCGTCCGTCGTGGATTACTCGAGGCAGACGCGGAGAAAATCGCTGATTTCACCGAGAAAATGTACGAGCAAATCCCAGAATCTCGGCAAATAACCCAGACTAAACAACAAGAACTTGGAGAAGACGTATTTAAAGACATATTCCGCCGACTGTCGCTACAGATCCTCGATATGCTCTGGGTTGAGCACCTTGAAGTTATGACCTTTACCAGGTCGAGCGTGAACCTACGCGCCTACGGCCAGCGTGACCCCCTGATTGAGTACCGCAAAGAAGGCACCCGGTTGTTCAGAGAAATGCAGGAGGCAGTCTACGGACGGATAGTGGCCGCGCTCCCACAAGTGCAGCCGCAAGTCGTGCAAGCCGAAGAAGAGCAACGCAAACAAGAAGCGCAAGCCGCCCAAAAAAGCGCCGGTGCACAGACGGCAGCCAAACCACAAAAATCAGCACCAGTCACCAAGGAGCACACTTTTGGCCGCAACGACCTAGTGACCGTGACAGACGGTACCGATACCCAAGAACTCAAATACAAAAAAGCCGAGCCACTACTCGCTGCTGGTTGGACAGTGGTCGAGAAATAATTTTGCGAAAATAATCAGAGTCGGTATACTACGAGCAATGACATTCATTGCTCGTTTTCTGTTTGGGGTACTAGGGTTACTCGTCATTGCTGAGTTTGTTCCTGGTATCAACCTGGAGGGAGTCTACACCGCTATCATCGCCGTGTTTATTTTGGGACTGCTCAATGCTTTTGTGCGGCCGATATTATTCATCCTCACCCTACCGATTACAATTATCACGCTAGGGCTATTTTCCTTTGTAATTAACGCTGGATTGTTCATATTTGTAGCTTCGTTCGTTGACGGTTTTGACGTCGTCAATTTCTGGTATGCCTTACTAGGATCGTTGTTAATGACTATCGTCAACATGCTTGGATCATCTTGGATCAAGTAGCCATTGCTATCTACCAGTACCTGCGGTAGTCTACTGACATGTTTGTAGATGAATTAACTATATATGCTAAAGCAGGTGACGGCGGCAACGGGGTTGTTCGCTGGCGCCAAGAAAAATTTATGCCCATGGGCGGCCCAGCTGGTGGTAACGGTGGTAGCGGCGGTGACGTGTACGTGCGGGCCGTCAAAGACCTCAACCGACTATCAAAACACACTGGAAACAAACGGTTTATAGCTACTCGAGGTGAAAACGGTACCAACCGGTCCCAGCACGGCAGTAACGCCGAGGATTTTTATATCGACATCCCGCTTGGTTCCAAGGTCACCGACATCGCTCGTAATCGTGTATTCGAGATTACTGAAATAGGCACACCAGTGCGTATTTTGAAAGGCGGCGGCGGCGGACTCGGTAACGAGTATTTCAAATCTTCCACCAACCAAACTCCGCTCGAGTCCACTGATGGTAAACCAGGCGAGGACGGTGAGTTTCTCATCGAGGTTGCATTGATGGTTGACCTTGGATTGATTGGACTCCCAAACGCCGGCAAGTCGACACTACTCAATAACCTCACCAACGCCAAATCAAAAATCGGTGCCTACGCCTTTACCACCCTCGAGCCGCACCTGGGCGATATGTTCGGGTACACCATCGCTGACATCCCGGGATTGATTGAAGGTGCAGCAGCAGGGAAAGGGCTCGGGCACAAATTTTTGCGCCATGTCTCACGCACCAAAATGCTCCTACACCTAGTCTCACTTGAGAACGATGATGTTGAACACACCTATAACACCATTCGTAACGAGCTAGAATCATACGCCCACGCCCTAACAGAGAAAGAAGAATGGATTATTCTTACCAAAAAAGACCTTGTAGAACAGAGCTATATTGACAAGGTAGTGGCTACTCTTGCTAAAACTGAAAAACGTGTCTTTGTTATCGCAGAAAACGACCGAGATTCCATCAAACATTTACAAGACGAACTGGTAACTCATATTCGTACCACGTACAATACTGCACAGTAATGACGAGCTATGAAATATTTCCCCACCATTGGTTTAGAAGTCCATGCCGAATTGTGCACGCAATCAAAAATGTTCTGTGGTTGCAAAAACGAACCACACGCAGCTGCGGTCAATTCCCACGTTTGCCCGGTGTGTCTCGCACACCCAGGAACCCTTCCGGTTCCCAACCAAGAAGCAATCGAAATGGTGCTGCGGTTTGGTCAAGCGGTCGGTGCGACCAAAGCCGATTTTTCTGAATTCGATCGCAAGAACTATTTTTATCCCGATATCCCTAAGGCCTACCAGATTAGTCAGTACGCGTTCCCATTTCTGACCGGTGGAGTGTTGCAAAACATTGCACTCACTCGAGTCCATCTCGAAGAAGACACCGCTAGAAGTAGTCACGAAAATCCAGCGGGGAGTGAAGTTGATTTTAACCGAGCTGGAGTGCCACTGATGGAACTCGTGACCGAGCCGGTGATTCATGACGCCAAGACTGCCGGGGACTTTGCTCGTGAGTTGCAATTGATTCTCCGAACATTGGGGATCTCTGAAGCAAATATGGAAAAAGGCGAAATGCGGGTTGAAGCAAACATTTCCATCAGTCCAATTGAAGGGGAGTTAGGGACCAAAGTCGAAGTCAAAAACATCAACTCGTTCAAAGCGGTCGAAGCCGCAATCGAGTATGAGATCAAGCGGCATGCCGCTGCTCTCGATGCCGGACAGACACTGATGCAAGAGACAAGAGGGTGGGACGAGAATGCCAACCAGACATTTAGCCAGCGATCCAAAGAAACCGCCAAAGACTACCGTTACTTCCCAGACCCAGACATCCCCAAAATCAAAACCTCCGAGATTCCAACCTTCCGAGATTCGGTTTTAGCCGAGAAAATACCAATTCTACCGAATGAAAAAAGGGTTGAATACAAATTGTACGGTTTGACAGAACAGATGTCCGAAACCATCATTTCGGACAATAAGTTGGACACCCTTTTTCGACAAGTGGTGAGTATATTGCAGCCTGAGCACAGCGGTGCTATTGCACTGGCCGCTAACTACATATCAGTAGACCTCAGTCATAGCGACCTACTCGATACGATAGCCAGCGAGTCACTCGCAGAGTTGATGCGCTTGATACACGCAGGGGATGTAGGCTCACGTGGAGCCAAGGATTTGTTGCCTAAACTAGCAAATTATACTGGGAGTGTGGCTGATCTAGCTAGGTTGGAGGGTGTGATACAGAACTCTGACCCCGCAGCCCTGCAAGTACTGATAACAGCCATTGTACAAGATAATCCAACGCAAGTAGCGGAGTATAGAGCTGGTAAAGAAACCGTCCTTAAATTCCTAATTGGGCAAGGAATGAAGTCATCAAAAGGCACCGCCAACCCAGCTATCCTCGAGCAGTTGCTCGTCGACGAGATAAGCAAATAATCCACAGGTAGAGTGAAATAATCTCGCTGTGCGAGATTATTTTTGGTATACTTGAAGCAGTGGAAAAAATCTCGTTTGGTAATAAGGAATACGTCAAAGCTTCTGACATAGCCAAGAAATTTCGTTATACGCAAGACTACGTCGGACAGCTATGCCGGGGTGACAAAGTCGACGCTCGACTGGTTGGTCGCGTGTGGTACATCAATCCCGAGTCGGTCACAGAGTATCGCAAAACCAAACACAGCACGCAAAAGCAATCAGCGAGTGCCAGTCACCCTGTCGCTATAAAAACCACTAAATCAAGGGTGGAACCAGTTGTGCGACCAAAAACAGCCAGAAATCTACCCGGTACTGGGCTGACTAGGGCAGACAACGGATCAGCTTCAGTTCGAACGAGTTATTCAAGTGATGCTGCATCAGTCATTCCAGTCCTACACAGCAAAGGTAAGTCACCCAAAACGCTTACCACCCAAACTGCCCCAGAGCCGGTCAAATCCAAACCGGTCATCATCAAAATCCGGCGTCATAGTAAAAAACCAACTCACTACGTTACCGAGAAAACACTTGAGACAGCCCTGCAATCAAAGCTGCGTATAACTGAGTCTACTGACGCTGACGAAATACCACCACTATCAAAAATAACCAATTCAGCGACTGCCAGCAAGGTGATAGCTAGAGCAATAAACCATCCAGCGGTGATCCAGGTGACCGCAGCCAACGGACAAACTCAAGAGCTAGAATCAACACCAGTAGAACTAGAGGAAACTGAACCAGTTACCAAAAGTCAGCGTCACAGCAAGCTACTTTTCTTTGCGGTTGCTAGCATTACAATCGCTGGATGTGTTCTGGTCCTTGGACTTCAGTCTTACACCGAAGTGTCCGAAGTGAGTCGACAATCAGGCGTCACTTTTGAGTGGGCAACACTACTCCAAAGAGTTACCGGAATCCTAAAATAGTTACTCACAGGTAGGTCTAAAAAGTATCCAACATAGCTATATCGTGAATACACCCACCCTCCTCATTAATGAAAAAGTATTCGTTCCCGGCAAAGAAGCAGCGGTAGAATTTGGGTACTCCACTGATCACCTCACACGCCTCGCCAGGACTAGAGAAATCATAGCTCTCCAGGTTGGGCGACGGTGGTTTGTACAGCGAGATTTCTTGAGCAGTTACGTGCTGGAGCAGCAGCTAGAAGCAACGGCCAGACAGTCAGACCTCAGTCACCGTAGGCAGTCAGAATTAGTGCTGCGGTCGGGTGTTTTATACCGCTTTTGTAATTGATCCCAACGATTTGATTTCTTCGGGTGCAATTACTCAGGTTATTCGCTTTGGTTCACCAGTAGTACCTGGTTTGCCGGTGCAGCCGGTTTTTGAGGTGTCTGACCAGGGAGACCCAGAACTGGACCCAACGAGTCAACCTGTCGTTCCCGTCGTTGAGATTTTGGCTACGGACATGCCGCCGGCATCTGGGATTGAGGTGCAGCAAGCAGAGTTGCTGTATACATTTGCCAGTAGCACGATGTCTCTCTCAGCAGCAGGGCCGTTTGCGGTTAGCATCGCCGCTGATTTGATTGCGGGTGATTTCAAAACTATTGTTGCGACGCTGCGTGACCCGCGTGGATCAGGAAAAGTGTTTTCATTCTTGTTGCGCCTAAACGCAGAGCAGACAGCCTACCAGGCGGTGATTGCGCCAGTACTAGTACCTGGGGTGTCTGATTTGATGGTTGAGATTTATGACTACGACGCATTGGTGGTGGCTCGCTACCTGACTACGGTGACTTTTGCGGCAGATGAACGCGTCGCTAGCACATCACTCGAATCACTCTGGTTGAGCCTAGTCAGTGGACTGTGGGCTAGTCTGCTAGTGATACCGTTCTTAGTTTTGGGTGGATTGTGGTTTATTTTTAGAAAACGGTTCGCTGCAGATGAGGATAAAGAGGCCACATAAATCTGCGATACTTGTATACTAGATACCAGGTATTTAACTAATGAATTTGATCATCTATGAAACGGGTAGCAATTAACGGATTTGGAAGAATTGGACGGACGTTCTTGCGCACAGCGTTTGGGCACAAAGATTTTGAGGTAGTCGCTATCAATGACCTTGGTTCGCTTGAGAATTTAGCGTACTTACTCAAATACGACTCAGTATATGGACGCGCTCCGTTTACGGTCGAAGTTGCAGACGGTAAATTGATGGTGCAAGGAAAAGAGATTTCGTTCACCCAAGAGCGAGACCCAGAGAAACTCCCCTGGGGAGCGCAGAACATCGACATCGTCGTCGAGTCCACTGGATTGTATGCGTCCTACGAAGCGTCCAAAAAACACCTCACCGCTGGCGCTAAGCGAGTTGTCATTTCGGCACCTGTGAAAGACGATGCGGCAGCTGCTGGTATCAACGGAGCAACAGTACTGATGGGGGTTAACGACGACCAGCTCAAGGTCTGTGACATCTCTTCCAATGCCTCGTGTACGACTAACGCCACTAGTCCGCTGATTGCAATTTTGAAAGAAACAATCGGTATCGAGAAAGCCATCCTTAACACCGTGCACGCGTACACATCAACCCAATCACTGGTTGATGGTCCCGGCAAAAAAGATATGCGGTCAGGCCGAGCCGCTGCGCTCAACATCATCCCGTCGTCGACTGGAGCCGCAATCGCAACGACGATGGCACACCCAGAACTCGAGGGGGTGTTTGATGGTATTGCGATGCGTGTTCCCGTACCGGTAGGGTCGATTGTTGATGTGACGTTTATTGCCAAGCGCAACACGACAGTTGAAGAGATTAACGAAGCGTTCAAAAAAGCCGCCGCCGACCCCCGGTGGAAAAACATCTTTGCTGCGACTGACGAACCAATCGTGTCGAGTGACATCATCGGGTCTAGGGTGGGGTCGATTGCTGATCTCTCATTTACGCGGGTGGTTGGTGGGAACCTGGTCAAGGTGCTCGGCTGGTACGATAACGAAACGAGCTACACTCAGACGCTTGTAGAGCACGTGGCGGCGTCTGCTCGTCATATTCAATCATAATGCGTATCCACCTCGCTACCGACCACGCCGGATACGCGCACAAAAACGCGGTTTCAGACTGGCTGACGGCGGAAGGGTTCGTGGTGGTTGACTACGGAGCTGATGTATTTGACCCAGAGGACGACTACACTGATTTCATCGTCAAAGCCGCTCACGCAGTTTCGCGCAACTCAGCCTCGGACCGAGGGATTATTTTTGGTGGCTCGGGACAAGGAGAAGCGATGCTGGCCAACCGGTTTCCAGGTGTCCGAGCGACCGTGCTGTATAGCGACACGCCACAGATTGTGGAGTTGGGGCGAGCGCATAATGATTCCAACGTACTATCTGTCGGGGCGAGGTTCCTATCGCTCGATGACACCAAAAAACACATCTGGAACTGGTTACACCTACCTGGTCCAGTTGAACCAAAACACCAACGTCGCGTCGCCAAGTTAGATGGTTTGAGTAAAAATATGCACACATGATTCCGATTGTTCCCGCTATTATTCCTATATCAGACGCTGACCTACTGACGCAGTTAGGGCGGCTGTCTTGGTCGCCGGAGGTGCACGTTGATGTGGTTGACGGTAAATTTACCCCCCAGGCTTCTTGGCCGTGCCATCCCAAAGGTGATCCCTTTGCACTCAAGGAACACCTCGATCAGTTTACGCTCGAAGTTGACTTGATGGTAGAAAACCCGCTGCCAGCAGCGGTTGACTGGATGACCGCTGGGGCGGATATTTTGGTATTTCACGTTGAGACGATTGATGTAGATAATTTCAAAAAGTTTATCGAGTACACGCACATCACGGTCAGTATTGCGTGCCATGGGGACACTCCAATCGAAACGCTTCTGGAATATGCCCAGTTCGCTGAAGCTATCCAGCTCATGGGAATCAGGCAGATTGGTGCACAAGGACAACCGTTTGACCAAACGGTGCTGCAGACAATCAGAGTGGTCAAAGCCGCTTATCCAGACAAACCAATCACCGTTGATGGTAGCGTTAACGCCGATACGTTACCGCAGCTGGTAGCTGCGGGAGCTGACCGAGTAATTGTCGGTTCAGCGATTACGCTTCAGGCCGAACCGTATGCTGCCTACGAATCCCTCGTCGCACTTATCAAATAATTCCCTTGGCTCTTCCGTCGAGCCTTTGTATACTAGAGACATATGCAGTACCTTAGTTCAACCGAAATCACCGCCCTTGAAAAACAAGCCAACGCAATTCGCCAGAGTATTATCGAAATGCTAACCGAGGCGGGCAGCGGCCACACCGCTGGACCACTGGGGATGGCAGATGTGTTTACGTTGCTGTATTTTGCGCTCCTCAAACACGACCCCAAAAACCCTGACTGGGCTGACCGAGATCGATTGATATTGTCTAACGGCCACATCTGTCCGGTGCTGTATGCCACCATGGCGCACGCCGGGTATTTCCCGATTGAAGAATTATTGACGCTACGCAAATTTGGCACGCGGCTGCAAGGGCACCCACACCGCCAAGCGCTCCCAGGGCTCGAGAACACCTCTGGTCCACTAGGGTCTGGTTTGTCGCAAGCGGTTGGGATGGCGATTGCGGATCGGATGGATAACCCGTACACGAGTAAATTCATCTACTGCCTGACTGGTGACGGCGAACTCCAAGAGGGACAAATCTGGGAAGCGGCGATGTTGGCTGGGAAAGAAAAGTTACACAACCTGATTGTGATTGTCGATCGCAACGGATTCCAGATTGACGGCTACACCCAAGACGTCATGCCGATGGAACCGCTAGCTGAGAAGTGGGAGAGTTTTGGGTTTGATGTGCAGGAAGTCGATGGGCACAGTATGCGAGCATTGAACGACGCGATTGGCAAAGCTCAGGCCGTGTACAGTCAGCCGTCTGTGATTTTGGCTCATACCATTGGGAGTAAAGGGGTGGACGTGTTTGAGCGCGATTTCCGATGGCACGGCAATCCTCCAGGCAAAGGCCCAGAAGATCGGGTGCCAAAATCCGAGCAAGCCAAAGTTGCCCTCGAGAAACTCCGGACCCTCGCCGGTACTATTGACCGCGGATAGTTATGAATAATCACGCTTAGCCTATGTTTACAGATCATGTTTCAGACACAATAAAAAACGGCGGTGACGTCGACCAGGTCGCCACTCGCGATGGGTTTGGTGAAGGCCTCCTTGAGGCTGGTAAGCGCGATGCGAGTGTTGTAGCACTGTGCTGTGACTTGACTGAGTCAACCAAGACCAACTTGTTCGCCAATGAATTCCCCGAACGGTTTGTCCAGATTGGGGTGGCCGAGCAAAACCTGGCCTCAGTCGCCTCGGGTATGGCCGCCATGGGCAAGATTCCGTTTATCACCTCCTACGCGATGTTCTCACCTGGTCGCAACTGGGAGCAGATCCGCACTACCATTGCCTACAACGACGCCAACGTCAAAATCGTCGGTTCACACGCCGGTGTGTCAGTCGGGCCCGACGGTGCGACTCACCAGGCAATCGAAGATATGGCCATCATGCGGGCCGTTGCGAACATGATTGTGATCGCTCCAGCGGATGTACACGAAGCCCGCAAAGTCACCCTGGCTGCAGCCAAACACGAGGGTCCGATTTATTTCCGCCTCGGACGCTCTGGTACGCCAGTGGTCACCACCGAAGAAACGCCGTTTGAGATTGGCAAAGCCCAACTGATGTTCACTCGTGATGAGTCACTAGAGAAGAAAGTTGGTATCGTGTCCACCGGTTCACTTTTATATAACGCACTCATGGCCGCCCATGAGTTACAGGTGGCAGGTATCGGTGCCTCAGTGTTGCACATGGCCACCATCAAGCCACTGGATACCCAAGCGCTAGCGGCGTTCGCCGCTGATCATGACGCCCTAGTGACGGTCGAAGAACATCAAATCAATGGTGCGCTTGGTAGTGCAGTCGCCGAATTTTTAAGTGAGACCAACCCGACCAAGATTGTCCGCATCGGCATCCAAGACCAATTCGGCCAGTCAGGCGAACCAGACGAGCTGATTGCCCACTACGGTATGGATGTACCAAGTATTGTCGCCGCGGGGAAACGAGTACTCGGGTAGGTTAAATAATAAAGTAGCTAAACTAAAAGTGTCCAACATCGAGTGTTGGACACTTTTAGTTGTAGAAAAAGAAAACACTCTCAAAAGAGTGCAAAGCCAGCGAAGTACATTTATAGTTGGTAATAACACTCACCGTTAAGCGAGGGGGTTTTCACGTTTGATTCCAGAAAAAACCGCTTACAAAAACTCCTGGATTTATGGTCGGTATCCCGGACCCGGACGTCGTAAACTCTTGCTGCGGTATCGATGCAACCGGCTGGCCACAGCGGCCTCTCCACAATCGAGCAGAGTTAATTAAAGTCTAGTATGATTATGTGTAACAAACCCACTCAATTGAGTGGGTTTGTTACTTTTCTATTGCAATTCGATTACACCTTACTTGGCAGATAGAAATCCGGACGTTGTTCTAGGTACTTCATCAGCTCCGCCATCGGTAGCAGTCCGGCTTGAGCGCCGACGTGCTGGACGACGTTCATGGAGTTGATGGGCCCCCAGGATAGGGCTTCGGCTGGGTCTTTACCGAGGATGATGGCTGAGGTAAAGGTTGATGAGAACGCATCACCCGCACCAGTGCGGTCAACTGGCGCGGCTGGATCTGGGTACATCGGCATGTGCCAGGCTTGGTCGTCAGCATCGACGGTAAACGCACCGTTTGGCCCGTCGGTCACCACTGGGATAGTTGGCCCGAGTTCTCGTATCATCCGCACTAACGTCGGGATGTCTTGCTCGGTGGTCTTGAGGATTTCTTGTGCCTCTTCTTTGTTGCAAAAGAAAATCTCGGTGTTCTGGTACACGTCAGCGAGCGCTTCATGTCCAACTTTGATCTGGAAAGTGCCAGGTTGGAAGGCTAGTTTGGTGTCGTTGCTTTTGACGTACTCGGCAATCTCGTGGTGGTACGGGATACCGTGTTCACCCACTGATGAGAAGTAAAAGAATTTGGGCGGGACAGGGAAGTCAGGTAGCGCGTACGGGTAGGTTTCGTGGTTGATCAAAATGGTTCGTTCTGCGCCGTAGCGCAACACGTAGTGGTAGTTGGTTTTTTTGTCTTCGTGGATTTTGACAAAGTCGGTATGTATGCCTTGGTCGCGCAGGGCTTGGAGACATTCTTTACCAAATTTATCGTTCCCGATGTGGGTCACCAGACCAGTCTCGAGTCCCAGTCGGTGGGCCGAACACGCCGCATTAGGCGAGTTTCCAACCGCCGGTACAACCACGACGTCGTCGTATGGTAACTTGCTGCCAAACGGCATTTGGAGTGTCTTGCGGCCAGTGTCCTGGTCGATTGAGACATCGGCTTGGTCAACGTTCAGTTGGATAAAAGCATCTATAAGGATGTCGCCAATGGCGACGAAATCGTATTGTTGTGACATATATGACTAGTGTAACATCACCCCTCTGGTCGTTTCTACGCAGCGTGGACAGCGCGACCCCCTTCACATATCTGCGGTTTATGCTAGAGTATGCGCCATATGACAACATCAGTAGCAGTAGTAGCGCGTGACGCGAGTACATCTCGCGCCGCGCTCCCAGCGGGACACATCCCAGCCGTCGTTTATGGGCCTAAACAAGAACCGATTTCTATTTCAGTTGAAGAGAAGACGTTTGATAAAATCCGCAAAGAAGCGGGTGAGTCAACTATTCTTGAGCTGACCGGACTAGCGGACCCGATAGAAGTTTTAATCAAACACATCGATTTTGCACCCACTCGAGTCGAGATGACGCACGTGGATTTCTACGCGATTGAACGTGGTAAGGCCATGACCGTCACCGTTGGTATCGAGTTTACTGGCGTGGCGCCAGCCGAGAAAAACGGAATTGGTAGTGTGACCAAAGCCATGCAGGAAATCGAAGTGACCTGTCTGCCGCGCAACCTACCAGCTGAGATTATGGTTGATGTATCGGTGCTGGTTGATGCCCACTCTAAAATCACTGTGGCCGACCTACCAGCGCTTGAGGGTGTTACCTACGAGGCTGATCCGACTGACGCTGTCGTGGTGATCAGTGTCACCAAGGAAGAAGCTGACGCTGACCCAGAAGAGGTCGACATGGCAGCAGTGGCGGTCGCAGGAGAAAAAACTCCAGCCGAGCCGACTGAGTAGTCAGTTTTGTACCCAGCCAGACCGCCTAGTTCCCCTTGGGAATTTGGCGGTCTTTTTGGTATACTATGGGGATGAAAAATGTTGCGGTGTTTTTGTTACTTGTCAGTTTTATAATTGCTCCCATGGGGGAAGTGTTGGCTGAGTCTGATGCTGATAGGCGAGCCCGGATTGAGGCGCAGCTACAGAGCGTCGAACGTCAGATTTTGACGCAACAACGTATCGTCGAAGATAAACAAGTCGAGCGTCGTTCGCTCGAACGAGACATGGCGATTATCGAAAGTGAGATCACCCAAGTCCAGCTTGGTATCCAAGCGCGTAGTGCCTCGATTGAACAACTGTCTGACCAGATTGGGGACAAAGAAGTTGTGCTTGATGTGCTCGCTGAAAAGTCAGCCAAGCAGCAAAACTCTCTGGCCGACCTGGTGCGCAAGTCGGCGTTGATTGAGGAATACTCGCTCGTGGAGGTGATGCTTAGTCGGGAGAGTTTTTCGGATTTCTTCACCGACGTCGCTACGTTTGAAACGCTCAAAGATTCTCTCAATGAATCACTGGTCATCTTGCACGGCATCCGGCGCGATACGGTTGAGCAGCGAGAAGAGTTGTCGGGCAAACAAGAAACCGAGGCGGAAATGCGCCGCATCCAAGAATTAGAAAAAAAACAAATCGAAGTCAAAGAACGCGAAAAAGATCAGATACTAACCGTCACCAAGGGTGAAGAAGCGGAGTATCAAGCCCTCCTGAGTTCACAACAAAAAACGGCCGCCCAACTGCGAAGCCAACTCTTCGACCTGCTTGGAGGTGGGGGAGGTATTCCATTCCCCCAAGCGGTGGAGCTCGCTAAGTACGCCGGCGGCGTCACCGGGATTGACCCCGCGTTTATCCTGGCCATCCTCGAGCAAGAAACCAACCTTGGGTCGAACCTGGGAGGGTGTGTGTTTACTGATAGTACGTCCGCTCGACCAGTCATGCACCCAACGCGCGATGAACCGGTATTCTTGGCGATTGCTGAGATCCTTGGATTCAACCCGAACACGAGAACCGTGTCGTGTCCGATTGTGCAAAACGGCACGCGAGTCGGGTGGGGAGGAGCGATGGGGCCATCACAGTTTATCCCGTCGACCTGGGCGGCGTACGGGGGAATTGTGAATGATGGTATCGGTGGGTTTAAGTATGACCGCTCAGCTGATGCCATTCGCGCGATTAACGGCGGTGACATCGCTAACCCATTCAACAACCGCGATGCCTTTCTAGCGACAGCTCTACTCTTGCGTGATAACGGTTCCCGAGGAACGTTTGACTCCGACCGCACCGCAGCGCTGCGATACTACGCCGGCTGGGGTGGGGCCAACAACCCAGCCAATGCGTTTTATGGTAACCAGGTCATGAACCGTAAAGCCAGGCTGGCTAACGAGATGCAGATCCTGGGGTACTAGTGCTGCTATTGCCAAACGGCTACTATTTGCTATAGTTCGCGCACTACAGATTAGGTGCTCCCACTTATTATATTCCAATTCAGGGTGTGCCGAAGTAAATATAGATATGAAAAAAGACATTCACCCAGACAACTACCGACCGGTACTATTTCACGACAACTCCTCAAACGAGCGGATGTTGATTGGTTCAACGGTAGAAACAGCTAAAACTGACAAGTGGACTGACGGTAACGAGTATCCACTAGTGCAGGTAGACGTCACCAGTGCATCACACCCGTTTTATACTGGACAAGAGAAGTCACTCGACACCGCTGGACGAGTTGATCGGTTCAAGCAGCGAATGGCAAAAGCAGGAAAAAGCAAAGCGTAGCTATGCCAAAACCGCAGCGGGCACCTGGGTGTCCGCTGCGGTTTTGTGTATACTAAAATCACTATATGCAATACGATACAGATAAGTTACAAGAATTCAAAGACTATCAAAAAACGCAATTCTTAGCGTCGCAGTTTGAGAGTGAGTTGGTGAAATTGACCGACGCACAAGAGCTGGCAGATAGTGACCCTGAGATGGCCGAACTTGCGGTCGAAGAAATCGCTCAGTTGACCAAGCAGCTCCAAGACCAGTTTGCCGAAATGGAGCACATCGTCGAGTCAAACAAAGAAGAAGAAAAAAAACCATACGGTGTGATGCTCGAAGTGCGCGCGGGTGCTGGCGGCGATGAAGCCTCCTTGTTTGCGGCGGAGTTAGCGGGGATGTATTTGAAATACGCTGAGGTGCAAGGTTGGCCAACGATGCGCAACAGCGTCTCAGCGACTGAGGCTGGTGGGTACAAAGAAGCGATGTTCGAAATCATGGGCAATCAGGTCTACGACCATTTGCGCTACGAGACTGGTGTACACCGTGTACAACGGATCCCTGCGACCGAAAAGCAAGGTCGAATCCACACTTCGACTGCCTCAATCGCGGTGCTGCCAATGCGCAAAAAGCCAACGATAGATATTAATCTTGGCGACATCGATACCGAATTCTCACGCGCTGGTGGTGCTGGCGGGCAGAACGTGAACAAAGTCGAAACGGCCGTGCGTCTGGTGCACCGCCCATCTGGCATCGACGTCCGCTGCGAGACCGACCGGTCTCAACTCAAAAACCGTCTCAAAGCGATGGAGATGCTCATGGCCAAGCTAGAGGCCATTTTTGAGGAAGAACAAGCCGCCAAACACGCCGCTGTTCGCAAAGGTCAGATTGGCACCGGGGACCGCAGTGAGAAAATCCGTACCTATAATTTCCCGCAAAACCGCATTACCGATCACCGTATCAAAGAGTCCTGGCACACGGTAGAAGCCACCCTTGGGGGTGCCCTCAGCCCGATTGTAGAAGCGATGCAAGCGGCCGCCGCCGCCGGCGACGAAGCAGTTGCAGAGTAACGTTTTTCGTAGTACTGTACTGCCACCTTGCGGTACAGCTGTATCGCAGAGTCTCCAAGCACCACTTGCTGTCCCTGTGATTCGTGTGGCACCGAGCGGGACGATTGTCTAATCGTTCACTCAGTCACCTCGACACTCCTGTAGCATTTATTATTTAACCGGCAGCTTGGGGGAATGATCACTCACCGTTCTGGTGAAGCACTCTTAATTAAACTAATCCATAAAATCTATGTCAGATAAAAATCTCGTTAGTCGATTGTTCGAAGCTGGAGCGCACTTTGGCTTCAAAAAAGCTCGTCGTCACCCAACTGCTGCACCATTTTTATATACTACCAAAGAAGGAAGTGACGTGATTGATCTTGCTAAAACCAGTGAGCTGTTGATTGCTGCCAAAGCAACCCTCAAAGAAGCGGGCTCAATGGGTAAGACTGTCCTGTTTGTCGGTACCAAAGACGAAGCGTCTAAGATTGTCAAAGTCGCGGCTGAAAAAGCCGAAACACTGTACGTGACCAACCGTTGGATCGGAGGGATGTTGACCAACTTCACCGAAATCAAAAAACGAATCAACCGACTAGAAGAACTGACCAACGAAAAAACTACGGGAGAACTCGATCGCAAGTACACTAAAAAAGAACGTGTAGTCATCGGACGGGAAGCGACCAAACTAGAATTTAACTTTTTTGGTATTTCCAAAATGACTCGGATGCCAGACTTGCTACTGGTGGTTGACCCAAGGCACGACAGTATCGCCGTGGCAGAAGCCACCGAAAAGCGCATCCCAATCATGGCTATCATGAGTACCGACGGTGACGCTAGTATGATCAAATACCCAGTGGTCGCTAACGACGCTCTGCAGACCAGCGTGTCACTTATCATGGAAGAATTGACCGCAGCGTACATCGAAGGCAAGTCAGCTTTTGTCCCCAAAGAAGTGGCTCCAGTTGGGAACACTCGACGTCGGACAGCCTAACCAACTCTGGTATAATCGACCAATCTTACTTACACCTTAAATTGTATTTTGTATGGAAATTAATTCAGCGCAACTAAAAGAACTACGAGCCAAAACTGGCATCTCGGTGATGCAATGTAAACAAGCGCTCGAAGAAGCTAAGGGTGACATGGACAAAGCCGTAATCATCCTAAAGAAACGACGTGCCGAAGCAGCCGACAAGAAAGCTGATCGTGCCCTCGGTGCTGGCGCAGTTGGTGTGTACGTTCATAACACCAACGAAGTAGCAGCGACGGTCCTCCTAGCATGTGAGACAGATTTTGTGTCTAAAAACCAAGAATTCATCGCTCTAGCTCGCGATATTGCCATGCACGTTGCAGCGTCAGACCCCAAATTCATCAGCAAGTCAGAACTACCAGCTGACGCCACCGAAAAAGCGACCGAGGTGTTCGCTCCAGAACTAGAAGGCAAACCAGAAGACATGAAAGCAAAAATCATGGAAGGGAAGCTGGCGTCATACTTCAAAGATCAAATCCTCCTTGAGCAAGATTTCATCAAGAACCCTGAACACACCATCGGAGAAATGATTTCAGGTGCCATCCAGAAATTTGGTGAAAAAGTTTCAATTGAGCAGATTTCACGCGTCTCAGTAAAATAACCGCATGGTGCTACTCTCTGGTAGTATCTTGGCAGGAGCAACGGTCGCACTGATCGTTGCTTTGGTCGTGATTGGCGCCGAGCAGAAAAAAGGCGCCCGACTGTTCCTAACTAGCGTTCGAGGTTGGATTGATCAGCGGTTGGAAGGCTTCGCCCGTTGGCTACGACAAGCATCGCACATCGTGGCGATTTCGGCGATGTACCTCGTGCATCAGGTCCGAGCGGGTCTTGCTCGCGCCATCGCTCCCCAGCCGAGGCGCCGACAAAAACCACCTGAGCGGCTTCAGTTCGAGCACACCGACAATCACCTCAGCTCCATGCACGACCACAAGTCAGACACGGCATTAACCGAAGCCCAAAAGAAAAAACTCCGCACCAAAAAGCTCGAAGAAAGATTTTGACGGTGAAGCGTCATAACTACCACTATGCAAACAGAAAACTATTCTGGAGATATTCCTAATAAGCCTTGGGGCTTTATGTGGTACGTCAGTCAGCCATACAAGTGGTGGTTTTTTGTAACCGTGCTGATTGTTGTAACGGCCGCTGTTCTTAATCAGAGTACGAGTTATTTATATAAACTAATCGTCGACGCTGCAGAAGCTGGAAAAAGTAGCGAAGTTATATTTTATGCTCTTTTGTATCCGGTAGCGATTCTTATAGTCCAACTGCTATTTCGATTGTCTTCTGTAACGGGTATTAGATTCATAACACCGGCTATGAAGCATTGCTCAGACGTGTTGAGTGAATACACACTGCAACACAGTGACTCATACTATGCCAATAGGTTTTCAGGATCTATTCTGACGAAGTTTGGTAACGTTGTCGGCGGTATTGGGCAAATAGTTCCAGATTTCTTTTGGAACATACTAGGTAGCTTTACTTCATTTGTTGTGGCGTTTGGATTTATGTTGACGGTGAACCTGTATGTTGCCGGAATCTTCCTGGTACTAGTTTTGGTGATGGTTATATTAAACTATAAACTTTCACCCCAGAAACGGAAATTGTCACGTGCTCACGCTGCTTCTAGAAGTAAATTAGTGGGAAGGACTGCGGACGTTTTAACTAATGTCGCTGCTGCTCGACAGTACGTAGGACTAGAGCAAGAGTTGTTTCAACTTAAAGAATTAACGACAGGTCGCCTTGAGGCACATCAGCGAACGTGGAAATATTCAGAAAAGACCAGATTAGTAAATGCGATAGTGCTCTTTTTTGCAACTAGTTCAATGTTCTATATTTTAGTTACAAGTTGGCAGGCTGGTGAAGCTACTACGGGTGAATTAGTTTTAATTCTGACGTTGGTCTCGCAAGTTGCATACAACCTCACAACTATTGGTAAAATATTTGACTCCTTTTCTCAAGCGTTTGGTGAAATGGAGGAAGGGCTGAATGATATATTCGTCGATCACGAAATTATGGACATTCCGAACGCCATTACTCTTACAACCAGCAAAGGCCAGATCACATTTGACCGCACAACGTTCTCATACGACTCAGAGACTGTCTTTGAAGATTTAAATCTCGTCATCGAGCCAGGGCAACGGGTCGGTCTAGTCGGTCCGTCTGGAGCAGGGAAGAGTACACTCGTGTCACTTTTATTGCGTCAGCATAACCTCAATCAAGGAGCAATTTTAATTGATGGACAGAACCTCGCTGAGGTGACCCAGGACTCACTGCGGGCAAACATTGCGCTGGTACCCCAAGAACCAATGTTGTTCCATCGCAGCATTCGCGAGAACATCATGTACGGCAAGCCAGATGCCAGCCACGAGGAGTTGGTACAGGCAGCTGAACGCGCACAGGCCCGCGACTTCATCGAAGCTCTGCCCGAAGGGTACGGCACTCTGGTTGGTGAGCGTGGAGTCAAACTATCAGGCGGACAGAAACAGCGCGTTGCTATCGCGCGTGCGATGTTGAAAGAAGCACCGATTCTCGTATTAGATGAGGCAACCAGTGCGCTCGACAGTGAGAGTGAGGTCGCCATCCAAAAGGCGCTGGAAGAGTTGATGGAAGGCAAGACCGTGATTGCGGTGGCGCACCGGCTGTCGACCCTTAGAAAGATGGATCGTATCCTGGTAATTGAGGCCGGCAAGATTGTTGAGGATGGTACCCACGAGACACTTACTGAGGCGGGTGGTTTGTATGCAAGGTTGTGGAATCACCAGGCTGGTGGGTTCCTTCAGGAGTAATACAGGGGTTCGACCCACGTATTACTGATCACATTGTGTGCCATCAAACCTAGGACATCAGCTGCCTACTAGTTGTGGCAGTGCAGAGTTTGAGCCACCTGTATCTGCGATACACCGTGGCCTAACTTGGAAGTGACGATTTGACATTTGGTAACTTTTCTTCACGTCACGAATCACTAAGTATATTTTTTCGCATTCGCTCGAAATCTACTAAGTGTTCTCGACCCCGCCTCACATTGTTCGTCATTCTTCCTCACATCGCTCCGGCTTGGCTCAGCGCCCGTGTCTAAAGCAGTTTAGACACTAAAGGCTCCCTTGCGGGAGCCTTTACGCTGAGCCACCTGTCAGATTCGAACTGACGACCTACTCATTACAAGTGAGTTGCTCTACCATCTGAGCTAAGGTGGCTTATTTAGTTTTAACTACAACTGCAATCTTTGTTTGCTCTCTACCGCAACTCACTTGTTACAAGTGGTTCAAAAGTCCCCCGGACTTTTTCACCTCCACCATCATAGCTAAGGCTATTTTTTCTGGTACGCGCCATTATGACAAATATGAGGATTATTGCAACCGCTTTGGCTGAATATGTGTGTTTTGGGCTTTATTTTCTCTCTAAACAAGGCTATACTCGACGATACTCATGAGCGAAGACTCACATTTATTGCCCTACGCCAAACGAGCTGACTTCAAAGTCGCTCGGGCCAACGAGCTCACTGGTCGCGACCGGCGGTTGTATCGTTTCCTCGAAATAGTCCCTGGCCTGGCCGCTTGGGGGACACTGCTTGGAATCGTGTGGGCGTCTATCTACGCATCTTTCTTCGCGGCTTACTTTATTATTGCGTTTGCGATTTACTGGGTGCTCAAAACTATTTTTCTCTCGTACCACGTTCGGTATAACTGGAAACGCTTGCGTCACCATATGGCGCTTGACTGGGGGCAACTGATTGCCAGATTTACGTACGATGAGTATTATCATCTAGTCATCTTCCCATTCTATGAGGAGCCACAAGAAGTGATTGATGGTGCTCTCAAAGGTCTGATTGCGGCGAACTACGACCCTAAAAAGTTACTCGTGGTGCTCGCCGCCGAAGGCCGCGCTGGAGCCAACGCACTCAAGAAAGCGCAGCAAGCCGAGGTCGCCTACGGTGCGCAGTTTGGTAGCTTCCAAGTGACGGTGCACCCGCCAGACGTCGTGGGTGAAATCGCCGGGAAAGGTTCCAACGTGCACTACGCTTTGCGTGCGGTCCACGAAACAGTTATCGCGCCGAGACAGATTCCCCACAAAAACATCCTTGTTTCTATATTTGACGTTGACACTGTCATCTATCCCGACTATTTCAACTGTCTGATCTGGCATTTTATGACTGCCAAGAATCCCTACAAAAGTGCGTTCCAACCGGTGCCGTTGTTTACCAATAACCTGTGGGAAGCGTCAGCCATCTCCCGCGTGATGGCGATGTCGAGCACGTTCTGGCAGATGATCATGCAAGAGCGACCGGACAAAGCCGCGACGTTTTCCTCCCACTCTGTCAGCTACCAAGCGCTCTACGAAATCGGCTACGGCCAAGCCAACGTCGTGAGTGAAGATTCGCGCATCTACTGGAACTTGCTACTGGCCAACGACGGCTACTTTGATGTTGTGTCACTCTCGTACCCGATTGCAATGGATGCAACGACCGCAGCGTCAACCTGGGGCACAATCAAAAACATCTACAAACAACACCGCCGCTGGACCTACGGCGTCGAGAACTGGTGCTACTTGGTGTACCACTTCACTAAACACAAAGGCATACCTCTGCGTCGTCGTTGGAGTATTGCCTTGCAGCAAGGGGAAGGATACTGGTCACTGGTGACTAACCCCATCATGTTGTTTATCCTTGGGTGGACACCGATTTTCTTGGGGTCACGAGAGTTCCACGAAACAGTGTTGTCGTACGAGCTGCCAATCATGGTTCGTAACTTGCTCACGGTCGCGATGGTCGGACTGGTGTTCTCATCAATCATCTCATTGTCGCTAACACCGCCACGACCCGAAGGTTACAGTCGGTTCCGCTATATCGTGATGGCTCTGCAGTGGATTATGGTGCCGGTCACCATGATTGTGTTTAGCGCTATCCCAGGGCTCGATGCGCAGACTCGACTGATGCTTGGTCGGTACATGGGATTCTGGGTCACACCCAAAAGGGTACAATAATACGTGTTAGTTAATTAGCCACCTATGCCACAAGAACCACAAATCACAGGAATGTCTTCACGCCGCCGAGCAGTATTTTTTTGGGGGTTGGTACTGATTTTTCTGCTGGTCCTGCCCTCGATGATTTTCTATACTACGGGTTATCGACTGAGTTTCGAAGACGACGTGACTTCGGTGGTGACCACTGGTGGTGTGTACGTCTCTACCCAGAGCACCGATGTCGAAGTGTATCTCGACGAGGAGCAGATTGAGCGACCACGCTTGTTCCGTTCAGCCTACTACATCCAAAACATCGACGCCGGATTACGACGGGTAGTGGTGCAAGGAGAGGGAATTCAGACTTGGGTCAAGGAACTGTCGGTAGACTCGCACATTGTCACCGAAGCCGCAGCGTTCAACCTACCAACCGTACCGCGGCTGCGCCCGGTGACGCAGTTCCAAACCGGCGCCGGAACAGCGGTGTTTTTCTCTACTTCAACCGCGGCTCTGTTATTTGCTAACGCCACTGCTACTGAGGCATTTATCGTCGCTACCAGCAGTGCAACCTCTAGTTACGTCGAGAACCCAGAGTACGAGTTTGTGGTGAGTTTGTTTGGTACTAGTACGGCGACAACCTCATCGGTTTTTGCTGATTTTATCCGGGACATGGACCGGTTTCGGTTTATAACTCCTGTTGAAATATCAGCGACAACTTCTACCACGACTCCAGTGATTATCGAGCGCAACAACATCAGACTAACGACCAAAGGTCTCGAGCTGTACGCTGTGTGGCAAGGTCGAGCGCAAGACGTGCCGTATTACTTTTGTGTGAGCAGCACAACTGTTTCGAGTACGACCGAGCGCTATGGTGCCCACGTAGCAGAGGCGGTGTTTGCGCAACTAGGCACTACTACAGCTACCTCCACCTTGGTCACCGTCGACAACCGGATGTGTCGCACCGAGATTAAACTCGACCGCTTGCGCCAGGATGTGTTTCTATACGATTTTTTCCCCGGCTCGTCTGATCTAGTATTGGTGCATCTAGAGGATGGTTTGTATGTCACTGAGATTGACGACCGCGCTTGGCAGAACTCGCAGCTGCTGTATCCCGGGACCGACTTTAGAACTATCGTCGAAAACGAAGTGATTTATATCCAACAAGGCACTCAGTACTTTGCGGTCATTCCTGAAATTGAATCAAACTAACCATAGTGCTACACTGACCGTTCATGCCACCAACACCCGGACACCAACACCCACTGACGCAGATGATTGACGAGATTAACCACATCTTTGCGGCAATTGGCTTTACCTTTGCCGAGGGTCCTGAAGCGGAAACTGAGCATTACAACTTTGACCAGCTCAACGTCCCTAAAGACCACCCGTCACGTGACATGCAAGATACGTTTTGGTTCAAAGACGCCGACGTGTCGGAACCAACCGTCCTGCGCACCCACACCAGCCCAGTGCAAGCGAGATGGATGGAATCGCACGGCGCCCCTTGCAAAATCATCGTGCCCGGCAAAGTGTTCCGTAACGAAACCACCGACGCCACCCACGAAGCGCAGTTCTATCAACTCGAAGGGTTACACGTCGACAAGGGTATTCACCTGGGGCATCTCAAAGGCACCCTTGAGTATTTCTTCTCACACTTTTTCAGTGGCAAAACTGAGGTGCGCTTCCGCCCGAGTTTCTTCCCGTTTGTTGAACCAGGAGTCGAGGTCGACATGCGGTTACTTGCAGGTGATAGTAAACTAGCGGGGAAGTGGATTGAAGTAATGGGAGCTGGGATGGTTCATCCAAATGTACTCCAGGCGGCCGGTGTCGATCCAGAAGAGTTCTCCGGCTACGCGTTTGGGATGGGAATCGACCGACTCGGGGTGATGAAATACGGAGTCGAAGACGTACGTGATAATTATTCTGGTGACTTACGGTTCATCAACCAATTTTAGTAGCAGTTCTAATTATATTATATGAAAGTAAATTACAACTGGCTGAAAGAATACGTGGGAGACGTGCTGCCTAATGCTGCCGAAGTCAATCGACTGTTGACCGAGCACGCGTTTGAAATAGATGGAGTAGAGACGGTTGACGGCGAGATTGTTCTTGACGTCGATGTGTTACCCAACCGCTCATCGGACTGTTTGTGTCATCGGGGGATTGCGAGAGAGCTGGCTTCTATTTTAGATATAGAGCTATCCCATGACCCCTTACAAGCAAAACCACCGCTCACCGAGACAGACAAAATCACCGTCAACATCGCTGACACCAACGCCTGCCCCCGGTTCACTGCGTCACTCATGACAGGGATTGCAGTCAAAGCATCACCAGACTGGCTCAAAACCCGCCTCGCCTCAATCGGGCAGCGCTCAATCAACAACGTCGTCGATGCAACCAATTACGTCATGTATGCCATCGGGCAGCCATTACACGCGTATGACGCCGATCTATTTCCGCAGGTAGACGGTCAGTGGCAGTTTGGGGTGCGCTATGGAGCAGCGGGTGAAGTAGTCGAAATATTGCCTGAAGGGAAAAATACCGAGCCTCGTCAAGTCACCTGTGTTGGAACTGAACTACTCATCGTAGATGAGTCGAGCAACACACCAATTGGGCTCGCTGGAGTCAAAGGGGGGCAGTTCGCTGGAGTACACGCCGGCACCAAGAACATCATCGTCGAAGCGGCTCATTTCCATCCGACTGTCACCCGCAAAACTGCTCGGCGGTTGGGGATTGTCATTGACGCGAGTAAGCGGTTTGAAAACGAATGCTCTCGTGAACTACCGCCGTACGCTCAGTTCGAGATCATCGAGCTGATCCAGCAGATTGCTGGTGGTGAATATAAAGGAACGCTCGATGTATACGCAGAGAAAAACCCCAACCCAGTAGTCCAAGTGCGACTCGGTAAAGTAAATGCTCTACTGGGACTAGAACTAACCCAGGACCAAGTGCAAGCAATCATTATGCGCACAGGTTCCTTGGTTACAGATGATTCCGACTCCGACGTTCTTAGTTGCCTTGGTCCTTTTGAGAGAACTGACCTACTGATCGAAGAAGACTTCATCGAAGAAGTCGGTCGTCTATACGGACTGTTAAACATCGTGTCGGTCGCACCAGATATGTCAGTAAACGCGGCAATAAACGCGCGACAGTTCTATTCTGAAAAAGTTCGACATACCTTGCTAACCTCAGGCTTTAGTGAAGTCATTACCTCGTCATTTCAGAAGAAAGACACAATTCAATTGCACAACGCGCTCGCCAGTGACAAGGGTTACGTGCGCAGTAGTCTGGCCCAAAACCTGCACCAGGTATTAGACACCAACTTCTCCCACACCAACTTACTAGGGATTCGCTCCGTGCAAGTCTTCGAAATCGGTACAGTGTTTGACAAGACAGCAGACGGCATAAGTGAGCACATATCGCTCGCCATCGGTGTCCGGCAAAAGGGAAATGGCTACACCCCCAAAGACGACGCCCCACTACAAGTAGCGCTAAACGCCGTAGCAACCAGTCTCAATACTCCAATCGATTGGAGTATTACGCAGGGAGTGGCCGAGGCAGACCTGTCAGCGGTGATTGCTATGCTGCCAGAGCCAGCGTCATACACGGCCATGGTTGAGCGCACCACTGCAACGTATACACCCGTCTCACCGTACCCAAGCGTCGCCCGCGACATCGCACTATGGGTGAGTGAAGGGACTAATTCTGATGAAGTAATAAAAGCGCTCCGCGCACCAGCCGGTGACCTTTGCGTCCGCATCGACCTGTTTGATACATTTGAAAAAAACGGACAAACGTCGCTAGCGTTCCGACTGGTTTTTCAGTCGCAAGTAAAAACTCTTACCGATCCTGAGATTGATGCGGTTATGGCAGTAGTGAATACAGCAGTGGTAGAACTGGGTTGGGTAGTGCGCTAACAAAAAACTGTTGGACATCAGATGTCCAACGGTGAGTACTGGTTGAATGGTATAAGGTGACAGTTTTCCACCCAGCACAAGTCGGTTTTAGTGTTATAATAGATGCATTATTTAACTTATTGACTACTCTGCATGGCTGACAAAAAACCCTTAAAGAAAGAAAAAAGTTACGACGCATCGTCTATTTCGGTCCTTGAAGGACTCGATCCAGTGCGAAAGCGTCCTGGTATGTACATCGGGACTACAGGCCTTGATGGATTGCATCACTTGATTACGGAAGTGTTTGACAACTCTCGTGATGAGGCGATGGGTGGGTATGCTGACCGAGTCGAAATCACGCTACTTCCTGACAATTACATTCGAGTCGTTGATAACGGCCGAGGAATCCCGGTTGATAAACACAAACAAAGTGGGTTGTCGGCTCTGGAAACTATCCTCACTATCTTGCACGCTGGTGGAAAGTTTGGTGGTGAAGACTCTGGCTATAAGGTATCAGGTGGACTGCACGGAGTAGGGGTGTCAGTAGTAAATGCGCTATCGACTCATCTGGTAGCGGAAATCCACCGGGACGGTGGGTCATACATCCAGGAGTACAACATCGGGGTACCAAAATACAAGGTAAAAAAAGTGTGCACCAGTTTGGATACCGGCACCGCAATTACCTTCCAAGCTGATCCAAGTATCTTCCCCGAGATAAGGTACGATTATAAGAAAACCGTCAACCACTTGCGTCAGCAGGCGTACTTGGTAAAAGCCATGCGCGTTACCGTTATTGACGCTCGAGAGATTGACGAGATTCTTGGTAAGAAATATCAATGGACAGGGAAGCGATATTTGGCTGATGAGCACCTACCGGTCCCACACGAAACCTTTTACTTTGAGGGTGGTCTACGGTCACTGGTGGCATTCAACAACTCGTATCAAAAACCAGTCCACAAAAATATTTTCTACGTAGAAAAGCACGATGTGACACCGGAAGTAATGGTGGTGGAAATAGCCTTGCAGTACGTTGACGATATTTCACCTCGTATCACCGCGTTTGCGAACAACATCTACAACCCAGAGCACGGAACGCACATCACTGGGTTTAAAACCGCCCTAACTCGAACGCTAAATACCTACGCCAAGAAAGGGAACTTTTTTAGTGTCAAAGAAAAAGACGCTGGGTTCACTGGGGACGATGTGCTTGAAGGTATCACCGCCGTGGTGTCGGTCAAAATGCCTGAAATCCAGTTTGAGGGCCAAACCAAAGCCAAACTCGGATCAGTTGAAGCGCGCGGCGCGGTTGAGAGCGTGTTCTCAGAAGCCTTTGCTGCGTACCTTGAGGAAAACCCCGACGACGCCAAAGCGATGATCAACAAAGTCATCCTCGCGGTCAAAGCCCGCAAGGCAGCCAAAGCCGCCAAGGATTCAGTGTTGCGCAAAGGTGCGCTCGAAGGCATGTCACTGCCAGGGAAACTAGCTGACTGTCAGAGCAAACGAGCCGAAGACTCAGAATTATTTATCGTAGAGGGCGACTCAGCGGGAGGGAGTGCCAAAATGGGCCGCGACCGCAAAACCCAGGCTATCTTGCCGCTGCGCGGCAAGATCCTCAACGTTGAGCGCGCCCGAATCGACAAAATGCTCGCCAGTGAACAAATCAAAAACCTCGTGATAGCACTGGGGACCGCCATCGGGGACGTGTTTGATATCTCTAAACTGCGCTACCACAAGATTATCATTGCGACTGATGCGGACGTCGATGGTTCACACATCCGGACGCTGCTGCTGACCCTATTTTTCCGGTACTTCCGCCCATTGATTGACGAAGGATATGTGTACATCGCGATGCCACCACTGTATAAATTGAAAAAAGGCAAAGAAGTCAAGTACGCTTATACTGAGGATGAAAAAGCCCAAATCATCACCGCTTGGGGCGGGGATGTGGTCGACGTAGACATTGATGTAGAGTCTGAAGACAGGGAAGAGTCAGAAGACACTAGTGCAGCCAAAAAAGGTGTAAAAATCGACCAGCAACGATACAAGGGGCTAGGAGAAATGAACGCGGATGAGCTCGGTGAAACCACGATGAACATCAACAACCGGATCTTGAAACAAGTCACTATCGAAGACGGGATGGCTGCTGACAAGGTATTTGATATTCTGATGGGGACGGACGTACCTTCTAGGAAGAGCTTTATTCAAAATAATGCAAGGACCGCCAACCTAGACATCTAAACAACAATACAAAACCGCCACGACGAGTCGCGGCGGTTTCGTATTGTACCAGTCGGTATTAGCGAGCAAACGATACTCGTTGTGAGAATGAGTCGTTGCCACTGTTGCGGTCAGATGATTCGTCTACCTTGACTACAAACGTGTGTGGGTTGTCACCACCAGCGGGGAAACCGATGGTAAGTACCGCCCGTTCGTTTGGTTTGAGGGCAACTTGGGTTGGGGAATTGTACATACCACCGTTAGGCAATTCCATAGAAAATGTCCACGTGTTTGATGTTTTGGTACCAAAATTCTTGACGGAGAACTGGATAGCACCAGCATTGTCGACACTGACTGGTCCGGATACAAACCGGCTGCCGATGATATCACCCACTGCGATGTAGGCAGTTGCCAAGTCAGTGAACCCATTGGGGTTTGATGTCGGGATGGCGTAGACGAATTCCTGCTCAAACACTGGAGTAACCGGAGTCGGTGCCGCTGGAGTGACTGCAACCGGGGTTTCGACTACTTCAACCACCACCTCTTGAGTAACTGGGTTTACGACAAAACCTTCAATACTATCGTTGACGATAGTCACCACATCTGACCCCATTGTTTGTGGTTTTGTGTCGTTGGTAGCTAGGAACCCAACTCGAAACGCCACATCGGTAAAGCGGCTTTTTTCGGATTCGATAGCGATAGTCAAATCAGCAACGTCTCCGACGTTATAGTTAGTATCACAGGCCAGCTGTCGTTCAGTCGTACCGTCTATTTGGTTTATCGCCACACCGTCGAGACAGTCGTAGGTAAATACGTATGAACCACGGGCGTTTTTGTGGTCCCAATTAATTGTAATTGCTTCACCACTGTTAGCGAGTGAGGTGTTGCTGGTTACAATGATTGGTTGTAGGTTCGCATCTTCGACCATGGTTTCAGACGCTAGGTTCACCCCTTCAGCTAAAGAAGCGAGGGAAGAGAATGCTCCAGGGAATAATTGAACCAGCTGAATAGACAGCCAAGCGAGTAATAGGACGATGCCGACAAATCCAGCAATGGCCAAGGTATTCAAAATTGAACTCTTTTTTTGTGGTGATACGTTATTTGTTTCCATGATGCTTCTATCATAGCACGAATCACATGAATGTCAACAGACACCGCATCGAACCACCCTGTCATACTGCCTGGCCTGAGTGATTCGCTGTTGACAATTGTACCAAACAGTGCTACTGTGTCACAACTTATGCAATTATCTGACATCGTTTCTAACGTCTGGGCCAACCGATTGAAGTTTTTTGGTGTCTTCTTCCTGATATTTACCATGCTGTACGGGGTACTGTTTGTGATTGATTTCCTGCCTGAGGCGCCAACCCATGCGTCTGTGACCCAAGAGGTAACAGCTGTTGCCGAAGCAGTAGCGGTTGCTTCAGTAGTGATCGAAACTCCAGTGGACGCGGTGGATGCCCTGACACCAGATCAACCAATCAGTATCTATATCGAACGCCTCGACAAAACTATCGACGTGCTCAATCCGCAGTCACGCAGTATCGCTGACCTCGACCACGCCCTGTTGTCAGGGGTTGTGCGCCACCCTGACTCCGCTACTCCTAATATAGACGGGACGGTATTGATTCTCGGGCACTCTAGCTACCTACCGAACGTACTGAACCGTAACTTCCAAGCCTTTAATGGTATCCAGAACCTGGAGTGGGGCGATATCATTACGTTAACCTCAGATGATGTCATCTATACGTACCAAGTAGAGCGAGTATACGAAGCCAAAGCCAGTGAGGTCACCGTCCCGATTGCCGGCGATCGCAAGCTACTCACCATAGCAACTTGCGATAGTTTTGGCAGTACTGACGATCGACACATAGTCGAGGCCAAGCAAATCAGCGTAGAAAGGCTGTAAAGTAAGGCTATATTACAAATCGTAGTTGAATACAAAAGAAGCACTTGACAAAAGTGTTTTCTTTTGCTATGATTTTGGCAGTTAAGGAAGAGAACAATTCTCGACCTCCAAGCTCGTTCTTCAAGGAAAGTCCTTACCCGATCCTTGAAACTTTCACACAACACAACAAACCATAGAAAGGTTTTGTCATGCGTATTATCACTTCGCTTATCGTCCTGGTGGCTATTGTCGGGCTCGCCGGGTGCGTTTCCTCGGAACAATCCAATACAGCGACCACGTCGTCTTCGGGCGAACGTTGGACTGGCGTAGTTGCCGTTCAGGAAAGTGCCGAAGTCTGGCGCCTCTACGACAGCACTGCTGGTGATCTCACCAGGTTCGCTCAGCTGCTCGAAGCTGGTCTCGACAACGGGACTGTGCAATCGGCAACTGGTCGGTTTGACTTCATTCCGTACGCGGGCGGCCAGCCAGCCGAGGCACCGTTTACGGTCAACCTGCGGGCAGAACACAACGGAACATGGTATTTCCAGGGTCCGGCTGCTTTCTTCCAGCCCGGTCGAGCAATGTGTGTCCGAGCTGCATCCTGGCCACTGATTGCGACACAGCGTCGCTTTCCAGCCGCTGCTGGCCCGAACACCAACTGCATCGACTTCGGCCCTCAGGCAGCTTTGCCTGGGTTTGCCAACAGCAACCACAACGCGGCTACCATCGTGATGGTGCAGCCCGCAGGATAAGGAATCCAACATGAAACGACGTCACTTTCTTTCGCTGTCTGCAGCAACGCTGTTTGCGTCATCGCTATCCGTGATGGCACAGCAGCGTATCGTTTTCCCAAACGGGGAAGTGATCGGCGGTCAGCTCCACTGGAGCAACGGCGGCGGTGATCCGCTTCGGTTGAGTATGAGCAACGCTCTGGCTCAGCCGCGACTGAATCTGCAACCGGGTCTGCAACAGGCAATCTTGCATAAAATGCGAGAGGCACCGGAAATCATTGATCTTCGGATGTACAACAACCAGGTTCTGCCTGGCGTCATGATGTCCGGCGATGGCTGGTTGGCGGTTAACCCCGTCATTCAAACCAGTCGTTGGCAGCGGCAAAACTTCGCAGCCAGAAGCTGGTTTCTGACTTGGCGTGATGCGTCAGGACAGGTGCAGCGTTGGCAGTTTATCATTGCTGACGTTTGTCGAAATCCAATCTTGATTCCGCGTGGCGGTGCACTTCCGTGCATTTGCAATCCGGTCTTGGATGCTTGTGTGTGAACAACTGTGGTGTGCCTGGCAACTATGCTCTGGCACACCACCTCTAATATTCTTGTGTACATTGGTGTAGGTAAGAATATTAAGAGGTTAACTACTATCATTATGATTTCAATTAAAAATATTTTCACTTTTACTATTTTAGGCTTCTTTGCACTGGTCATTTTTGCGACACCGGTGACTGTCTCAGATTTTACCTTCGACATGGCAACTGTGGCTGCGTGGGGTTCTGGTGGAACGAGTGATGGAGGTTCAGGTGGAGGTTCAGGTGGGGACGGCTGTGGTGGTTGTGGTTCAACTCCAACACCAACTCCAACTCCAACACCAACTCCGCAACCTCCGCAAAATGATCCAAAGTGTGAAGATTCAGCGGCTAACAACACGGGCGGTAATCTACCGTGTACCTATCCGGCACCTACACCAACCTGTGAATCATTTGCAATTACGCAAACCAATGTAGCTCCAGGAGCAAATCTTACTTTCAACTGGCAAACATCGAACGCCACCAATGTTTCAATCAACGGTATTGGCCCAGTAGCAGTTGACGGGGTGAACCAAACCTTCACCGCTCCAAATACTGATGGTACCTACACCTACCGACTGACGTTTGACGGCAAAACTAATGCTTCATGTGTTGACACTGTGATTGTGAAGACGACGGTCGTACAACCACCTACACCACTATGTTTGAGCTTCACTGGTAGCAAAACAACCATCACCCGAGGTGAAAGTCTCACGCTCAACTGGAATACAGCAAATGCTACCCAGATTCTCATCAACAACGCAGTTGGCGATGTTACTGACGTCGTGAGTAAAAGTAAAGAAGTATCACCTCTGGCTGACACGACCTACAATCTGACGGTGATTGGTGCGGCTGGTACTACACCTGATCGAACTTGTAACGTTCCGGTGATTGTAACCACACCACCGACTCCAACTACTCCAGCTATTGACATCGTCAAGCGTGACGCCATCGACAAAAACGACACTCAGACCGTAGCGGTTGGAGGAACTGCTCAGTTTGAAATCGTCGTGACCAACACTGGTAACGAAAACCTGGTCAACGTTGTTGTGACTGACCCGCTTGAGCCAGCTTGTAACCGAACTATCGGTGCGCTCGCTATCGGTGCTTCAGAGACTTACACCTGTAACTCAACCAACGTCCGAGCAGCCTTTATCAACATTGCTAACGTCACTGGTACATCAGCCGTCGATGCAGAAGTCGTGACTGATACTGACCCAACAAACGTCTTGATCACCAGTACGGCCGTGTTTACCTGTGCAAACAACGTGACGTTTAACGCGTCTGATACCTCTATCTCTCGTGGACAAAGTACGACTTTGAACTGGAGTACTACTAACGTTGACTCACTGACTATCACTGGCCTCAACACCACTGCGCTGTCAGGTAACCAAACTGTTGCACCGTCAAATGACACTACCTACACCCTGAACGCAACTCAAAGTGGTACAACTATCGCGTGTCCACTCAGTATCAACGTATCAACCGGTGGCGGAGGAGGCGGTGGCGGTGGAAGTTCCACTCCACGTTGTGAGCTAGAAATCTCTGACAAAAACATCACCCTGGGAGAAGAAATCACCGTTAAGTGGGAGACAAGTAACGCAACTGAAGTCACCCTCAAAGATGACCGCGGCCGAGTACTATTTACCACTGGCGAGTTCCTCAACCGAGACAAGCAGCAGTACTTCGACCACTCAATCAAATTTAAACCAACTCGAAACACTACCTACACCCTAGTAGCAGAACGAGGTTCACGTGACCGAGAATGTACCGTGAGTGTCAAGCTAGACGATACCATCGTCCTACTGCAAGTTCGTGACCAAGCGCCGCTCGTGTCAGGTATCTCACTAACGCAAGTGCCATACACTGGATTTGAAGCGGGGCCAGTCATGACCATTATGTTCTACATGCTGCTCGTGACCTGGGCTCTCTACATCACGTACGTACTCGTGATTCCCAAGACTCAGCTCGCAGTCGTAACGTCAAACACCCCAGCAACGCGGTCAAATGTTGACCTAATGGTAGCTGCTGAACAAGTGCGACCAGATGTGTTCGCTGCGATGGCGGCGCCAACTATGGCGACTGTCCCAGCCAACCTACCAGTTGCAATGCCAGTAGTGGCCGAAGTAGTCGACACCAACACCATCGAAAACCAAGCCCACGCTTTGCACGCCTTGATTTCAAGTGACGCGGTACGAACCATCTCTGGTATGACAAATGAGGAAAACCAAAGTGACGTTGTAGCTAAAATCGTTGCGGACGCCAAAGGAGCGTTTCCACTAGAAGACGGTTGGGTGGTAATCAACCAATCACGACTAATGGAAATCATCGACACTACTACTCCAGTTGCGATGTCAGCTGCACCAACTGGTGCTGGGTCACTAGCGGAAGCTATCGTGACCGGCAACATCGTAGCGGCGTACCAGATGATTGGAACTCGACCAATGGTTGCCCTCGCTGACGCCGCGGCTGATCTAGACGCACTCTACCGCATCCGAAAAGGCGCAGACGCACAGGTGTCTGACCTGCTCGAAAGTGAGACAGCTAACCTAGCAGACGAGCAAATCGCCGACATGATTGCTGCGCTCACTGGTGCCCTCGACGGAACCTATTCCGACGAAGCAGCAGCGGTTAAAATGGCTATCATGAAAGCCGTTAAGGTAGCCGCGTAGTAGACGCACGCGACCCAACCACAAACCGGTCGGCGCTCATTTGAGCGCCGACCGGTTTGTTTGTGCTTGATGTGCTACCTCTCCGCCTTCTTATACGCTCGCTTCGGACTGTAATTTCACCAGTAGGTCAGTCACACTCATCGCGACCGACTCGCCCGTATCGCGCGACTCGACCGTCACGGTGTTGTTGGCGATATCGGTGTCACCGATAATCAGGAAGTAGGGAAGTCGATCCTTTTTCGCGTTGCGGACTTTTTTCCCCATCGAGTCATTGTGAGTATCGATGGTTGCTCTAAAGCCTGCGGTTTTAAGTTGGTCATACACATGTAGCGCGTATTGATTGTGTACTTCAGCCACGGGGATCACGGCGATTTGCTCGGGCGAAAGCCAGAGCGGAAAATTACCCGCAAAGTGCTCAATCATAATTGCCATAAACCGCTCGAGTGAACCCGCGATTGCCCGGTGAATCATAACTGGCGTTTGTTTGTTGCCTTCATGGTCGATATACTCCAATCCAAATCGTTCAGGCATGACAAAGTCGAGTTGAGCCGTGGCGAGCTGTCGCTCACGCCCAATCGCGTCAAAGAACATAAAGTCCAGCTTAGGTCCATAAAACGCCGCTTCGCCTTCGACTCGTTTGTACGGTAGTTCCAGCCGCTTAGCCACGTCTTCGAGCATCGTCTCGGCCTTCGTCCAGTTGTCTTTGTCTCCTAGGTACTGGTCCGGATCATGAGGGTCGCTCACTGAGAGGGATACCCAGAATTTCCCCTCCTCGTACATCCCTAAGGTCTGGTAGAACTCCTTGATCACGAGCACAATAGCTTCAACCTCTTGATCAATCTGATTAAAAGTACAAAACGCGTGGCCGTCGTCTTGGGTGATACTGCGCACGCGCCCCAGGCCGATGAGTTCACCTGCTTGCTCGTCGCGATATACCATAGTGGTCTCAGCGTAGCGGATGGGTAGTTCTTTATAGGTTCGTGGCTTGCTGGCAAAGATTTGGGTGTGGTGCGGGCAGTTCATTGGCTTCATGACAAACTCTGTGTCACTTTTTCCAGTCACTTTGAATAGCTCGTCGCCAAATTTTTCCCAGTGGCCTGACTTTTTATACAGGTCACTTTTGGTGATGTGGGGAATAGTGACTTTTTGGTAGCCGTACTTTGATTGGATGTCCGAGATTTTATCGACAACCAAGTCCCGCATCATCGTACCTTTGGGGGTAAATAGCGGTAGCCCCGCTCCGACTAGTTCAGAGAACGTAAAGAGATCAAGCTCCTTACCGATTTTGCGATGGTCGCGTTTTTTGGCTTCGGCTAACTGGGTTTCGTAGGCAACCAGATCTTCCTTGGTATTGAACGCTAGTCCGTAAATCCGCGTCAACATCGGGTTTTTCTCATCACCTCGCCAGTACGCCCCAGCGATTTTGTCGAGTTTGAACGCGTCCATTGCCAGGTCAGCCTTAGGGTTGTCTACGTGCCCACCACGACACAGGTCGGTAAAATCACCGCATGTGTACAACGAAATTGCTTCACCCTTCGCTTCGATTTCATCAATCAATTCTAATTTGAACTGGTTACCAACGAACCGTTCACGTGCTACGGCAGCTGTCACTTCCTCGTTGGTGAACTCTGTCCATTTATTCACCAATTTCTTCATCCCTTTCTGGATAGATTTCAAATCTTCTTCCTTGGGAGATTCTCCCGTAGAAAAATCTATATCATAGTAAAACCCGTTATCAATCGCTGGACCAAGGGTCAGTTTGGCGTGTGGATATTGCTCCACCACCGCAGCTGCGAGCAGGTGAGCCAGAGTGTGTCGTTTGTGTTCAAGTTGTTGTTCCATAATGTGTACGTAAGTTATTAAAAAATCGCCCAAGTGAATACGTGAAAAATCACCTACTCACTCGGACGATCTTGCTCGCGGTTCCACCGAGTTTCTGCGTTGGTATGCCAAGCAGCTCTCCATTAAACAGATTAGATGGTATCCCATACATCTCCCCGGGGCTACCCTAGGGAAAACTGTGTCGGCGGTTGGTAAGCGCCACAATCTCTGTGTATGTATCGTACAGCGCACGCTCTAATTTGGCAAACAAAAACCGCGCCGTAGATACGGCGCGGATTCGAACATTTACACCATACTAAGTTCGACCCAGCCACAGAAAGCTCGGAAGTCGGATCTCTTTGATCCAGCAGAAATACCTTTTGTAAAACATAGCTCGATTTGACCTGTACCTAAATCAAAACTTGATCTGATAAAGTCATGTTTGAGAACGGTTAAAGCCATCACTTCAATTTTTTTTTGCTGAAACTGAAGTTTTGCAACCTCCGAGTTTATCGGTTTTCGAATATTTCCGTTTGCTTCTCGAATTCCAACGTGGTACCAAACTGCACCGGAATCTTTTGGCTGGCAGAAAAAATAAAGACCAAGTTGCATGTTGTCCTCCTGTAGGTTGCGTACTTGCAATTGCGAGTACGAGTTTTTCTTTGCAAACGCAAGCAGCTTATTGAGCCTTGACCTGTACAAGCCCCAAAAATCTCGTATACTATAATCATTATGACTACAGCCCAAGCATTGCGAAAAATAGACAAACTCGAGCGAGAACTCGCGGCTGTTAAGGCGGAATTCCTGGCTGATATTCCGTATGATGATGAGTTGTCAGATGAGTTTCAAAAAAAGCTTGATCGAATTGCTAAAGAGCCGGCCATGGCGACGTACGCTGGTCCTGGCAGTTTAGAGAAATTGATTGCTGAGCATGCAAGTTAGGCTGGCAAAAGAATTTCTAAAAAGTGTCAAGCGGCTACCGATATCGGTGCGCAGTAAAACTGAGGTGCAGATTATTTTGTTGAGCATTGACCAAGAGCATCCTTATTTACATACGAAAAAGTTGCAAGGTAAGCCATCTCGTCATTCGTGTCGGGTAGGGAGAGAATATCGCATTTTGTTTGAAATACACGACACGTATATCTATTGTCTCTATGTTGCTCACCGCAAAGATATCTACAAGAAGCTACGTTAATTGATACTGGTTGCTGCTGGAGGTCCATCCAACAGTTTCATCTTGTCGACCAGAATACTTGGTTCGTCGTTGCGGATATTGAGTTTGCCTTTGATGGCGACACAGGTACCAGGGACGAGTAAGTTGCGGTACGTCTCAAAGCACTCAGGGAAGGTGACTAGTTCCATTGATTCGTCTTTGGAGACCAGCTGCACGAAAGCCATTTTGTCGCCTTTTTTGGTGATCAACTCGCGGACGGTTTCAATCATGCCGGCGGTCACCACCGGGACGCCTTGGCGACCATCGCTCTTGACGATTGCTAGTGGGGTACGTTTTTTGACTTCTTCTACAAACTGATCAAGTGGGTGGCCTGATACGTAGATACCAAGTAAATCTTTTTCCCAGATTAGTTTCTGTTCCTGACTAATTGTATCGGTTGGATACAGCGTCAATCCACCGACTTCCTCTATGCCGCCAAACAACGAATCTTGGTTGGCGGCTTTACCGGCCACTTGTTCGCGGTTGTATGACAATAGAACTTCAAGGTTGCCATACAGATGACTGCGCTGCTCAAACCGGTCAAACGCGCCGGTGCAGATCAGCGCCTCAAGGGATTTTTTGTTTAGCCCGCGATCATGGATGCGGGTGAGGAAATCTTGCATCGATTCAAACGTACCGTTTGATTTACGTTCGTCAATGATGATCTCCGCAATCCCAGCGCCAAAGTTTTTGATAGTAGTTAATCCAAATCGGATAGTCTGCGTGCCAGGTACAACCGAGAAATCAGCAAATGACTCGTTGATATCAGGTGGCAAAACGTCAATTCCCATACGCTCGCACTCATGAATGGTGGCGTAGATGCGCTCGGTGTCACCACTATCAGCGGTTAATACCGCCGACATATACTCAACTGGAAAGTTGGCTTTCATGTATGCGGTCTGGTAGGCGACGCGGCCGTATGATGCGGCGTGGGCTTTGTTAAACCCGTAGGCGGCAAACGGCTCGATCAGCGCCCAGAGCTGTTCGGCTTTTTGCGCGGTCATACCGTTGTCGATGAGTCCTTGGAACAGCTTGTCTTTCTCGGCGGCCATAACTTCGGGAATTTTCTTCCCCATCGCTTTGCGGAGTTTGTCAGCCTCGAGCCAGCTGTACCCAGCGAGTTTGATTGAGGTCATCATGACATCATCCTGGTAGGTGATTACGCCGTACGACCGGTCAAGAATGTCTTCGAGGCGCGGGTCGAGAAATGTCACCAGACTAGGGTTATGCTTCCGCTCGATGTACTGCGGAATCATTTCCATTGGGCCGGGGCGATAGAGCGCTACCATCGCGTTGATGTCGTGGATGGTTGAGGGTTTGAGTTGCTTGAGGAACGACGTCATCCCCGTTCCGTTGAGCTGGAACAGACCCATCGTCTCGCCGCGGGCGAGCATTTCAAACGTGAGGGTGTCATCAAGCGGAATGTTTTCGATGTCGACGTCCACATTGCGGATTTTCTTCACGCGCTTGACCGCATCGGCCAAGATAGCCAGGTTTTTGATTCCCAGGAAGTCGAATTTAAGCAGACCAACGCCGTCTTCACCCACGCTGTGCATCTCGTACTGGGTGACAAATTTACCAGTTTTCGAGTCGGGTTGGATGGGGACGTATTGGTTGAGCGGGACGGGCGAAATAACCACCCCGGCGGCGTGCACGCCGATGTGTCTGACGCGTCCCTCGATTTGTTTGGCGAGGTCGATGACTTCACGGCTCTCGGCGTCTTTTTTATACAGCTCCGCCAGTTCTTTCTCCTCGACCAGCGCCCGGTCGATAGTCATTGGGAACCCTTGAGCACCCAGTGGAATCAGTTTTGAGATGCGGTCGCCGGTACTGTAGGCGTGCCCGAGCGCTCTCGCTACGTCACGCACGGCGGCTTTGGCAGCCATGGTTCCAAACGTTCCAATCTGTGCCACTTTATCTTCACCATACTTCTGCTTGGCGTATTCGATGATTTCATCCCGCCGGTTATCGGCAAAATCCATATCAATATCAGGCGCTGATGGTCGCTCGGGGTTGAGGAATCGCTCAAAGGGGAGTTTGTACTCGAGTGGGTCTACGTTGGTGATCCCGAGCACGTAGGTTGTGAGTGACCCAGCGACCGACCCACGAATAGTGGTGAGGATGCCACGCGCGCGGGCTTCCCGCAGCAAGTCACCTACCACCAAGAAATACTTGGCGTAGCCTTTCATTTTGATAACCTCGAGCTCGTAGTCGAGGCGAGTCTTTACCTCGGCGTCAGCAATGTCCATGCCACGCCAGGTCACGCCTTCATACGCCGTGATCTGCAGTTCATCATCTGGCTCCCGTCCACTCTCGATGATGTAGTCGGGGAACACCCAGGCGTCTTGCCCCAGGGTGATTTCGACATTGCATTGCTCAGCGATTTTGACCGTATTGGCGAGTGCCTCGGGAGTATCTGCAAACCACTCTTTCATCTGGGCCTGGGTGGTAAAGGCAAAATTCTCCGCGCCGTCGTGGTTTGACGCGGTATCAACCACGCCACCACTTTGGATTTTGATCATGGTCTCGCGGGCCAGGTGGTCTTCTGGCTTCATATAATAGACGTCGTGCGCAGCCACCAGCGGCGTGTTGGTTGCTTTGGCTAGCGCTTTGATTTTGTCCTGGTTCTCGCTATGGCCAAATATCTCGGGGTGGTGTGTAATCTCGAGGTAGCAGTCATCGCCAAAAGTACTCTTGTACCAGTCGAGCCTCTCCGCTGCCCGCTCGGGTAGGCTGTCTTTGAGCGCCTGGGCAACTTCACCCGCAAACGACGGGATGATACAAATCAGGTCTGCTTTATTTTGCGCGAGCAACTCGTCATCAATCCGGCCTTTGTAGTAGAACCCTTCGGTGTTTGATTTGGTGACCAACTCAATCAGGTTCTGGTATCCCTTAAATGTCTTGGCGAGTAGCACTAGTCTCGACCGCGGGCGGTCAGTCGGGTTTTCTTTATCAAACCGCGTGCGCGGTGCAAGGTACGCATCGAGACCAATGATGGGTTTGATCCCGCTGTACCCACATTGCTGGTAGAAATCAATCACCCCGTACATCGCCCCCGCATCAGTAATAGCCATCGCCGCTTGACCGTCGGCCACCACGGCCGCCACTAATTCTTTGGGTGTTGGTACCGCTTGCAATAGGGAATACATCGAGTGCGTGTGCAGGTGCACAAACTCAGTTGGTAGGGGAGAAGACTTGGGCGTTTCTGACATATTGGGTAGTATAGCAAAATGAAATACATCGTGGGTGTGGATGAAGCGGGCCGGGGGCCACTGGCGGGACCAGTAACCGTGGGATTGGTCAAAATTCCAGCTGATTTTGATTGGGCGCTCGTGCCTGGGGTGCGGGATTCTAAGAAAATCAGCGAGAAGAAACGGGAGGTTATTTATAAACTAGTGCTGGAGTTATACGTGGCAAAGAAGCTGTCGTACGTGGTCAAGTCAGTGTCGGCGGCTTCGATTGATAGTAAAGGGATTGCGCCGGCGATACGGCGGGCGATTGCAGCGGGAATGAGTGATCTAGAGTGTGACCCGGCTGATACGTTTATCAAACTCGACGGGTCGCTGCGCGCACCAGCAGAGTTTACCCAGGAAACCATCATCAAAGGCGACGACAAAGAGCAGGTGATTGGCCTCGCGTCCATCATGGCCAAAGTCACCCGCGATCGATACATGGTGCAGCAGGACGCTCAGTACCCCAAATACGGCTTTGCCGCTCACAAAGGCTACGGCACTAAGTCACACATGGCTGCGATAGCGAGCCACGGCTTCACACCTATCCACCGCCGCAGCTATTGCAAAAACATCCAATTGTTGTAGAATGATTTTAAGTCAAAAAGGAGAGGAAAATTGAGCAAAAGCAAAGTTAAGAAAATGTCCCATGGGTGCCGCCACTGCCCTGAGCGTGAAGATGAGCGCTGCCCACATGGAGGCAATGTGTACAACGGTGTGAAAAAGTGGATTGACTGCCAAAGAAAACCGGCAGTTATAGCTGCAGAACCATTCCTTGGGAAACCTAAGACTTCACAAGAGTTGGTGGTAGAAGCCAGAGCAGCAAGAAAGACGCAGGTCAAGTAAAACAAAGACCCGATCTTCGAAGGCGGGTCTCAGTACTTTAATTTGGCCAGCATGGCTACCGGCCGATACACAACATGATTGTGTATCGGTTTTTTTATACTGAGTAGTACTTTAGAGCATTCCAGGAATCGCCGGCGGGCTAGAGCCGCCGATTCGGAGTTAAATTCAAAACAATCGCTATGCTCATTTTTTCATTTTTCCTTGCCTTTTTCACACAATTTGCTATAGTTCTGGCCACTAATACAAATATCTATGGTAGTACGAATGCGACATACGCGGGCTCACACCGCAAACAGACGATCTCATCACGCGCTTGAAGCGCCGACGCTAGCGACCTGCGCTAACTGCGGATCACATCACCGACCACATCACATGTGTCAGGCTTGTGGATTCTACAAAGGCCGCTTGGTGATTGATATGCAAGCCAAAACCGAAGCCCGAACGGCCCGGATAACTGCTAAAAAGGAAGCTATCAAAGGACAGCAAGCCACTGAGGAAGTAGAAAATGTCGCCGACGCGGCTCCAGGAACCGGTTCAGAAGTAACGCCAGACCAAATCCCTGCTGGCAAAGGGGCAGCCATCGCCGCTCCAGAGATGGCCAAAGAAAAGCACTCAACTCCGCGCAAAGAACAGGCCGCTTAATCCCCATCAGTACCGCTGCTTGCGGTACTTTTGTTCCGTATCCCTGGTATACTAGTAAGCAGTAATAGTTTAGTACATTTTAAGTCATGGCCAATCGACACTTATCGCGCAGCATTGTTCTCCAGTCACTCTTTGAGTGGGATTTGAACGGATTAGAAAAACGGGCCGTGCACGATGTACTCGAGCGCAACGTAGCTGAATTTGCACCAAACAAAACCGACACGCCATTTATGACCAAGCTGCTCGACGGCGTGATGGGCAAACAAACCGAGATAGACCTCGTTATCGAAAAAGCTGCCCCTGAGTGGCCGATTGATCGCATCTCACCAGTTGATCGCAACATTTTACGTTTGGGTTTATTTGAACTCCTATTCGCCGACCGGTCAGAAGTCCCGGCCAAGGTTGCCATTAACGAAGCTATCGAGCTCGCCAAACAGTTTGGCGGCGACAACAGTAGTCGGTTTGTCAACGGTGTACTCGGAGCAGTGTACAAAGAAATCGGTGAACCAGGTAAAGACGAGCAGGGCAATAAACGTAAAAAACAAGTGTCTTTTGAAGACATGCCCATCCAGCGTTTGTCAGGTGCGGTGGTGTACGCCGAGCACGAAGGCCAGATGTACCTAGCGCTAGTACACGACATATTTGGACACTGGACCCTCAGTAAGGGTAAAATCGAAGCGGGAGAAACTGTCGAAGACGGTGCTAAGCGTGAGCTCAAAGAAGAGATCGGCCTAGACATCACTATCGAAGCTGAGCTCGGCAACAACGAATACGTTGCCAGTAACCCAGAGTTGGGCAAAGTCCGCAAACAAGTCCACTACTACCTCGCGCAGGCAGAGTACACCGAACTAGTCCTCGAGCAAAAAGGCGGTCTCGACGACGCCAAATGGTTCAAAGTAGCCGAAATCCTCGATCTTAATTTCTACGAAGACATTTTACCGATTGTCACCAAAGCCATCACTATGCTAGTTGGCAGGAGTGGTAAATAATGCTATCTTCCAACTACCTATCGTTATCCAGTTATGGCCGAGTACGAACCAAATCCAGATTTACAAAAATTACAGACTATCATTGGGGCCCAATTCTTGGACCTCGATTTGTTGCGCTCAGCCATCACGCACCGGTCATATTTGAATGAGCACAAAGAAGCAACTTGGGATCACAACGAACGCCTCGAGTTTCTGGGGGATGCTGTGCTCGAACTAGTGGTGACTGATTTTCTTTACAAAAAGTACCCCGAAAAACCAGAAGGCGAACTCACCGCCGTGCGGGCGGCGCTCGTGAACACCGTCTCGCTCTCAGCGGCGTCGGAAAAACTGGGGGTCAATGAGTTTTTGCTGATGAGCAAAGGCGAGGCTAAAGACGTCGGTCGGGCCCGGCAGTACATCCTCGCAAATATATTTGAAGCGTGTATCGGTGCGTTGTACATGGATCAGGGCTACGACGTGGCGCAGACATTTATCGCCACCAACCTGTTCCCTAAAACCGATGAGATTGTCAACAAACGCCTCTGGCAAGACGCCAAAAGCCGGTTCCAAGAACTGGGTCAAGAGCACCACAGCGTGACGCCAACCTACGAAACCGTCGCCCAGGAAGGACCCGATCACGACCGCGTGTTTACCGTCGGGGTGTTCCTGCGCAAAGAACAAATCGCCGTCGGAACCGGCCGCTCCAAACAAGAAGCCGAGCAGGCTGCTGCCGAAGCCGCGATGAAACAGAAAGGTTGGGACAACTAGCGTGCTAGAATAATTGCATGCAATCAGCTCGTCAAGGATTCACACTCATCGAAATACTGGTGGTCATTTCGCTTATTGGGATTCTAGCCTCGATAGTCGTTTTTTCAGGAAGTGAAGCCCGACAGGGGGCTGCTCTCACCAAAGAAGCAGCGACCCTAGAGCAGTTGAACCTGGCGATGAAATTGTACCGAGAAACCACGGGGCACTATCCGCCTAGTGTAGACAACTGTTCGATATGTAGGCTGCGCCCTGGTAGTAGTTATAACTATCCCCAAGCGCAAACTCGTTGGCAGTCGGTAGTCGCAGCACTCGCGCCAGACTATATTGGTAGCTCGATTAGTGCCGATGCCTG
The DNA here is from genome assembly GCA_041688155.1 of Minisyncoccota bacterium. GTDB lineage: Bacteria > Patescibacteriota > Minisyncoccia > Phycocordibacterales > UBA918 > OLB19. The sequence continues at coordinate 68,118 of JBDNIW010000003.1, forward strand.
GGGCAACCCCTATGCGTACGATAACAATTATCGGTTTGCCAACTCTAGTTTATACACCATTCTATGCAGTATGGGGCCAGATGGTGTGCTGCAGACGTTTTTGCCGGCTAATCAATCTGACTACGTGTTGACTCAGCCCGATCCACCGGTGCGGGGTGATGATATTTGTTTATTTATATTATAATTATTATATGTTACGGGTGCCAATCAATCGGTTGTCTGGATTCACCTTATTGGAGGTGATGGTGACAGTGACTATCGTTGCTATTTTGACAACGGTGGTAGTTACTAGTTTTGGCACGGCCCGAGAACAGGCCCGTGATGCGCAGCGAAAAACTGATTTGCGTACTGTCGAGGCTGCGCTAGCGTTATATAAGAACAAGTACGGCAGGTACCCGGCGGCCTGCAATGGCCCGACTACAGGTAGCACACCAGAATTTTCAGGACAGGTCGGAACCGCCCATGTCTGCCCCTTAGACAGTGTTCAATATATCGTTGGACTGGCACCAGAATTTATGCCAAAACTGCCGGTTGACTTGAAATTAAACGGGGATGATTCAGGGTTTGTGTATGCAGTAAATACTGAAGGATCGGTCTACAAATTTATGGCCCTCAATACGGTCGAAACTGAGGTAGTGGGGCTAGGGGACGAATTCTCGCGCTGTGACCCTAGTTGGCTCTTAGGTACTGGTTCGACGTCTTACCAAGACCCTGGGCTCTGTCGACGCACACCAACTGCCGCGGGAGGTGCAGGGTCTAATCCAACTGTAGTCTGTGCCAATGCTATACGCTACGAAACATCATATGCTGTTTCAGCAGGCTTTTCTTCAGACAGTCGCGGGTCGACTAATCCAGATCGCGGTCAGGAATATGATACAGAGATTATCCGCTGTGGCTAAGGGATAACTGACGTCGTCCAACTTGATTTCAGTGGTAGTATCTATATATTATGTTTGCCCGTCGCGGATTTACCCTCATTGAAGTCCTAGTGACTATTTCCATCATTGCTATTTTGGCGAGTATTATTTACGTGAGTTTTGGAGAAGCCAGAGAAAACGCCCGCAACAAAGCTTTGACAGTTGAGCTAAAAGAGGTGCAGCTAGCACTCGAGACATACCGCGCGCAAAAAGGTTTTTTCCCGCTACCAGCTGCACCCTGTCAGGTGACAGGGGCTGGCGAACTGTATGCTACTGACAACTGCAGTACTCCCTACATTTCAAACCTGATGCCAGAATTTATTTCGACTTTGCCTAGTAGTGCTGATTCCGGTAACGATAATTGTGCCATCGAGTATCGCACCGACACAATTGGGAGTTGGTTTAAATTAACCGCGATCAACTGCCTGTCTGGTGTCGATGCGACCACCGGTGCAGGTCCAAACAAACCGCTTGCTCGATGTTCCAATATATGTAGTCCAGTTGGTAGGTGTAATCCAGTAACCACGACTTATTACGAGTCGGTCGCGGTATATAGTCTGGGCGGTCAGTGCCAATAACTTATGTACCTCAAAGAACTCACCATCAATGGCTTCAAATCCTTCGCTAAAAAAAGTGAGTTGGAGTTTTCGGCACCGATTACGGCTATCGTTGGTCCCAACGGTTCTGGTAAAAGCAATGTTGCGGAAGCGTTTCGATTTGTCCTTGGAGAGCAGTCGGTCAAATCATTGCGCGGTAAACGCGGTGAGGACCTCATTTGGGGCGGTAGCGAGAGTTCAGCCCGCGGTAACCGGGCGAGTGTGGAGGTAGTGTTTGACAATACCGCCCGGACGTTTGCGCTGGATTACGATCAGATCACTATTGAACGGATTGTGCATCGTGACGGGCAGAACGAATATAAACTTAACGGCACAGCCGTTCGACTCAAAGACATCCACGAATTACTAGCCGAGGCTCACATCGGATCGACTGGTCATCACATCATCTCCCAAGGTGAAGCTGATCGGGTTATTACTGCTAGCGCTCGAGAACGGCGCGAAATGATCGAAGACGCCCTTGGCCTCAAGGTCTACCAGATCAAAAAAGCTGACGCTACCCGCAAACTAAACAAAACCCTCGAAAACATCACCCAGGTAGCCTCGCTGCGCCGAGAAGCGGCACCACATTTAAAATATTTAAAAAAGCAGGTCGAGCGAGCCGAACGGTCATTAGCTGTCCAAACCGAACTCAAAACCGTCTACGCTGAATACCTCAAACGTGAAGATTTATATCTAGCGTACCGCTACGACACCATCATGCAAGATCAGATTGCGCCCACAGCCGAGCTCGCCACCCTGACAACAAGTATTGCAACGCTCAAACAGCAACTCGATACCATGAATATAACACCCGACACGAGCGCGCGTGACGCAGCCGACCAAGCGCTCCAGCAGGCACGTACTGCCAGGGTAGACGCAGAGCGTACACTCAGCACCATCAAAGGTCAGATAGCGCTCCTGGAGCGTCGGATTACGCAAGCAGCGGTCCTTGCTAGTGCACCCGCCCCACAGTTGATTCCGCGCGCCAAACTACAGAGTTTGATCACGGCCATCACTGCCTCAGCCGAAAAAGCGCTTACCCGTCAAGACGCCAGCACTATCGAACGCGCGCTGCGTGACGTCATTAGTCAGCTGACCCAGTTCATCGACCGCCAAGAGGTAGTCAAGGTAGACGCCACCCTCGCTGATAAAGCCGAACTAGAGACTGTGGAGCAACAACTAGCTCCAGCTGAGCAAGCCCTGCAGGTGCTGCAAGAAAAAGAAGATCAGGCCCTAGCAGCTCTGACAACCACACGGCAAGAGTTGGAACATACCTCTAGCCAGCAACACGAATCAGAACGGACGATGTTTACCCAGCTTGGGCGTGAGCGAGAGTTGCGTCAGCGGGTCACCATCATGCAAACGGAACTACAAGTGATTGAGCGAGATCGAGGTGAGTTCAAACGCGAGCTGCAAGAGGCGGTGGCGCTCCTCGGGCGGGCCGCGTCTGACTACCTATCGCATAACCTGGTTACTACTAAGGGGGACACCATTCCTGATACCGAAGTATATACCGAAGACCGACAGCAGCAACGGGAGCGCCGGCGCGACCTCGAACGGCTCAAAATCCGCCTTGAGGAATTAGGGATTGGTGCGACCAATGAGTTGCAAAAAGAATACAAAGACGCCCAGGAACGCGATGAATTCCTGGCCAAAGAAACTGCCGACCTCGAATCATCAGTCGAGAACCTCAACTCACTGGTGGCCAACATGGATGCGCAGTTACACGAGCAATTTATTATCGGAATTGAGAAAATCGCCACTGAGTTTAACCGGTTTTTTACCCTGATGTTTGGCGGCGGGGAAGCCAAGCTAGAACGAGTAAAACTCAAACACAACCAAGACGACGAAGCTGAGGACACCGAGCGGTTGTTGATTGAAGAAGGGGTGGAGTTACATGTCGCACTACCTAACAAACGAGTGAAGGGTCTACAGATGCTCTCCGGCGGAGAGCGGGCACTGACCTCGATTGCGCTGATATTTGCCATGAGCCAAGTCAACCCACCACCATTTATCATCCTCGACGAGACCGACGCGGCGCTCGACGAAGCCAACAGTCGTCGCTACGGTGACATGATTCAAGCCTTAGCCCAGAAGTCGCAATTGGTCCTGATCACCCACAACCGAGAAACCATGAGCCGAGCCGGCATCCTCTATGGCATCACCATGGCAGGAGATGGTATATCAAAAGTCCTGTCAGTCAAGTTCGACGAAGCCGCAGTGAACGCCAAGTAATACCAAGCCCACAAAACCGTTTACCCGCACAATGGCGTCATTGTGCGGGTAAACACTTCATTTGGAGGGTGTGGGAGGGGTTTAGCAACCGGGTAATCTGGGTGAGGGTATTGCAATAGTCAGGCGAGCTTTCCGGGGATACCCTCGATTCGTACCTCCCTCCGCGGGCAAACCAAACACTCGCAGTGGTAGCGCGCTCGTCAGACGGTCCGATAGTCCCCTCGACACGTTGGTCAGTAAAACAAAGCCACCAATAAACCCATCAAAATACTCCAATCGATTGGAGTATTTTTTACTAATTTGGTGGGTGGAATCGGGTGTGGTGGCGGGTCGCTTGGGTTTGGTGTTGCAATAGTCAGGCGAGCTTTCCGGGGATACCCTCGATTCGTACCTCCCTCCGCGGGCAAACCAAACACTCGCTGCGGTAGAGCACACGTCAGACGGTCCAATAGTCCGCTCGATACGTTGGTCAGTAACACAAAGCCACCAATAAACCCATCAAAATACTCCAATCGATTGGAGTATTTTTTACTAATTTGGTGGGTGGAATCGGGTGTGGTGGTGGGTCGCTTGGGTTTGGTGTTGTAATAGTTAGGCGAGCTTTTCGGGGATACACTCGATTCGCGTCCGCTCGCTGAGTTCATCGCTCAAACACTCGCTGTGGTGGAGCACTCGTCAGGTGGTCCGATAGTATCCCTTGATACGTTGGTCAGTTAAAGACCAATCATGCAATACCGTGCGTTAGTACCACTACCGCGGTTGTTTGGCGTGTGCACTCAGCGACGCCAGGAGTCGAGTGTACCGACGAAAAGACCGTCGTGCTATTTCTAACAAAACTCTGAAAACGTTCCGCTATTCCTCTCCAGCAGTTCCCGGTCATTACTCCACTATCTCAAAATCGAGTTGTCGTTCTTCAGCGTCGGCTCGCACTAGTTTTACTCTCACCTCATCTCCTAGACGGTACACCTTACCGGTCTTTTGACCTTTGATGCGGTATTTTTTAGCTTCGTGCTCGTAGAAGTCACCCTTGAGGCTGGATAGTTTGACCATGCCTTCGCAGAGCGCTTCTTGTTCTTGCACGTAGATACCCCAGTCGGCTACACCGGTAATGATGCCGGCGAACTCGTCACCGATTTTGTTCATCATGTATTCAACTTGTTTGAATTTGATAGAGTCGCGCTCGGCTTTGGTGGCTTCACCTTCTTTGTTGGAAGCGTGGACACAGGTAATCTCCAGTGCGCCGGTTTCTTTTGGTCCAACCGTCACACTATCGAGATGCTTTCGCAGTAATCGATGGGCGAGTAGGTCGGGGTAGCGGCGGATAGGTGAGGTGAAGTGGGAGTAGTATTTAAACGCGAGCCCAAAGTGCCCGATGTTTTTAGTGCTGTAGATGGCTTTGGCCATACTGCGGATGGCGGCGGTTTTGATGAGGTTTTCCTCTGGCTTACCTTCAACTGAATGCATTAATCCGTTGAGAGCTTTGGCACCAACTGTACCTTTTTCGGTTTCGAATTCGTGACCAAGCGCGTGCGCAAATATTGCCAGTTCCTCGATTCTGTCAGGGTTTGGCTGGTCATGGATTCGGTATACAAACGCTAGTTCGGTGTTACGTTTTTTAGCTTCATCATTTACATGTTTTGAAACTTCACGGTTGGCAAGAAGCATAAAATCCTCAATCATCATCATGGTTTCAGTCCGGTCTTTTTTGTACGCGCGAATTGGTGCGCCGCGTTCATCGAGTTCGAACTTTACTTCTGGTTGTTCAAACGCGATTGCTCCGGCTTTGTATCGTAGTTTTCGTAGCTTACGCCCGAGCGTCATCATGGTGGTCAACTCGTCAAAGTAATCACCAGCACCATTGTCGAGCACTTCTTGAGCGTCTTGGTAGCTAAACCGTTTGTCGGAGTGGATAACAGTCTGTCCGTACCATTCGTCGACGACTTCGGCATCAGCCGTAAGTTCAAAAATTGCTGAGAACGCTAGTCGGTCTTCGTTTGGTCGGAGCGAACAGAGATCGTTTGATAGGATTTCTGGCAACATCGGGATCACTCGGTCTACCAGGTAGATCGAAGTGGCTCGTTCTTTGGCTTCAGTATCGAGCGCTTCACCTGCAACTACATAATGAGATACGTCAGCGATGTGAATACCGATCGACGTGTTTCCGTTTGGTAGCGTTTGGATTGACAGCGCATCGTCAAAGTCTTTCGCGTCATGTGGGTCGATGGTCATGGTAGTAACCCCTCGGACGTCCCGCCGTTTTGGGTCAGCAATTGCTGCTGCAAATATTTGCTCTTGGCGGTCGTATAGATCCTGAGCCGCGGCTTGGACGTTTTCAGGGAAGTCAGTCCCAAATCCACCGGAACGAATAATCGCCTGCATTTCAGTTTCGTGGTCACCAGCGCGTCCGAGTATCTCGACAATCTTTGCGATCGGGTCAGCCTTTGCGTCGGTCCAGCTGTCGATCTCAACAGCGACCTTCATTCCCATATCGTTTACGGTCGTATCAGGCAGTAGGGGGCGAATGTGAATCCGGTGGTTGTCTGGTGCGAGGTATCGTACTGATGCGCCGTCGACCGTTTTTTCTTTTACCACGCCGATTAGTTCTCGGTGGGCTTTGTGAGTAACGGCTGTTACTTTTCCACCTTGACGTCGTCCGAGTACCGGCGGGTTCAGTTCCACTTCAACCAGGTCGCCGTCGAGCGCAAACCCGAGGTCCTCGCGAGTGATCAGGAGGTCTTCGGCGTAATCCTCGTGCTTAACAAATCCAGTACCTTTTCCGCGGACAAGAATCTGTCCTTCAATAGTTGTGTTCATATGGAATGCAGTATAGCAGGTGAGAGCGGTATTGCCAGATTAGGAGTACGTTGTTGACGTTTTGTTTTATTCTGCTATGCTAGCGTCCACTACAGATGAGGGAGCGAGCGACGTGGGTAAATACTTTTACACATGTCCGAGCGAGCGAAATTTGTATAAATTCTCAAATTTATATGTTAATGATGCGTTTACAACGAGTTGGTCGCAAGAACGACCCTGCCTACCGAATTGTCGTTACCGACAAGCGAACGGGTGTTAAAAGCGACAAGCACGTCGATCGAATTGGTTCGTACAATCCCAAGTTAAGTACGATTATTTTAGACAAAGACAAAGCTGCTCAGTGGTTGGCTCAGGGCGTACAGCCATCAGTAACGATGCACAACATCTTGGTCTCACAAGGAGTGATTGATGCCAAGAAAATCAACCCCCTACCAAAAAAGTCACCAATTGTAGACGAAGAAGCAATCAAGAAAGCTGAAGCAGCCGCTGCTAAAAAAGTCGCTGACGAGAAAGCTGCCGCCGAAGCCGAAGCGGCTGCCAAAGAAGTAGCGGTAGCAGAAGAAGCTGCGGCAGAAGAAGTAGCTCCTGAAGCCGAAGCTGAAACTCCAGCCGAAGAACCGGTTGAGGAGCCAGCAGTAGAAGTAGTGCCTGAGGAAACTCCAGCGGCCGAGGTCGAAGCAGAAGTAAAAGCCTAGCTCTCGATAAATGTTTTGCCCGTACTGGCATTGACCAGCGCGGGCTTTTCTCGTATTATTTTAGGAGCAACGCACACACTGTGTCGAATGCTTATACATAACGATAAGAACCGAAAATATGGAACAGCACGAAGATAAGCAATTTCTTGAACACGTGGTCAAATCACTGGTTGATTTCCCGGAATCAGTCAAAATCAATCGTACTGTCGATGAGATGGGGGTCCTCCTCACCCTTGACGTCCACGCGGATGACATGGGCAAAATCATTGGCCGCAGCGGTAACACCGCCAAAGCCATCCGCACTTTGTTGCGCGTAGTCGGGATGAAGCACGAGGCCAGAGTAAACCTCAAAATCAACGAACCAGAAGGTGGACAACGAATGGACCGAGAAACCTCAGAGGCAATGCAAGAAGATAATGGTGGGTCGGCCGACGCTGAGAAGAGTCTAGACGACGCCATTGCAGACCTCAAGATTTAACTGAGAGAGGAAAACAAAATGATGGAGCAGATCTTCAGAGCTAAAGTTGCCCAACACCCTGACATCAAAGCTATTTTGCTAGAATCTGAAGCTAGGGAGTTACTCAAGGTCTACGACACTGACTACTACTGGGGTACTGGAGCCGATGGTTCCGGTCAAAACCGCATGGGAAAATTGTGGATGAAGTTGCGAGCAGAGCTACAGTAATTAGGGTAGGTCTACTAGAATCAGTACATTGTGGTACAATTTTGGTATGACCAAGCTCGAACAAGCCATTGAAACACTAAAATCTTTACCGGAAGAAGATCAGAACTTTTATGCTGAATGGATTTTGGGGGGTACTAGTACTAATGATGCCTATGAATTGTCTCCAGAGGAACTTGCAGAGCTAGATACTCGTCTGGCGTCAAAAGAACCATCTATCCCAGCTGAAGAAGTGTTCGCAAAATTTGGGTTGTAGGTATGCGCACATTAGTTTTTTCCGTAGCGGCACAAAGAGATATTGACTCCATCTATTCTTACTCAACGACTGTGTGGGGTGAAAATCGAGCAAAGCGAACGCTTGCTGATATTAAACAAGTAGCCCAATTAATTTGCGACCATCCTGAGCTGGGTCGTAAAACCGTCCGTACAGACGTCTGGCAAAAGTCAGTTTCTCGATTACCTTTTGTGTTGCTATATAAAGTATGTGGCCAAGAGCTGCTAGTGCTACAGCTAGTACATACAAGTCGTGATCATAACTCATGAATTTCCACGTCATCACCATTTTTCCAGATATCTGTCGAGCGTACACAGACGCCAGTGTGTTGGGGCGGGCGCAGAAAACTGATAAGGGTAAGGGAGCCAAAGTGCGGGGGAAGAAAATCTCGGTGGAGTATTACGATCCGCGTGACTACACCACTGGTAATCATAAAAAGGTGGACAACAAACCGTACGGCGGTGGGCCAGGGATGGTGATGATGGCGGAACCAGTCCTCAAAGCCTGGCAAAAAGCGGTTGGTCGCAAAACCGTCGCCCTGAAACAAAAGAAAGTAAAGACGCTAATCATGTCGCCGCGCGGCGCGGTGTTTACGCAAGCACTCGCCAAAGAATACGCCCAAAAATATGACCACCTAGTGTTGATTAGTGGTCGCTACGAAGGAATCGATGGTCGAGTAAAGACGGCCTTGAAGGCCCAAGAGATATCAGTCGGGGACTACATCCTCACCGGAGGGGAGTTGCCCGCGCTCACCATCATCGACAGTGTCTCGCGCCAGGTACCCGGTGTGCTTGGTGACATCGATTCACTTGAAGACGACCGCAACACTACCGGCGAAACCTATACGCGACCAGAGACAATCGAGTGGAAGAAAAAGCCGTACTCGGTCCCGACTGTGTTGCTGGAAGGGAATCATAAGAATATTGAGGATTGGCGCAAGGGATAAAGGGTTGCATAATTCATAATACGTAATACAATACGTATTATGAATAGCGTTACAAAAAAGAAAGTCACCTTGATGCTGGATGCTGATGTGTATGAAGCGATCAAACGCAAAGTTGGCGCGCGGAAAATCGGTGCCTACATTAGTCAGCTCACTCGACCGCACGTGGTGGAGTCTGATTTGGAGGCTGGGTACCGAGCTATGGCGGCTGATGAGGAGCGTGAGCGTGAGGCGGCAGTCTGGGTCAAAGGCGCCACCGAAGAAATCGTGGGTGATAATAGTTGGCCGTTTGAACCACCAAAATCATGGCGATAAATCGAGGTGAGGTTTGGTGGGTAGATTTTGATCCGTCCACTGGATCAGAAATAAAAAAGATTCGACCAGCGGTAATTGTTAGTGTAAATAGTGCCAATCATGCTTTAAGGCGAGTGCAGGTTGTTCCGCTGACTACTAATGTCACTCGCGTGTATCCAGGAGAGTGTCTGGTATTGGTGCAAGATACCCAATCAAAGGCCATGACAGACCAGATTAGGACGATTGATACAGAGCGTTGTGGCGAACGATTGTCGATAGTATCTGCTGATGACATGTCGAACCTTGAAGATGCGCTGCGGGTGCAGTTAGGGTTGTAGTGCTCAAGAAGATAACGTAAGCCTTGCAAAGATTTGTATATGCCGTATACTCCTGACCACATACGCAAATAGCGATCTCGGATGAGTTCTGATTGGGAGATGGTTCGCGGAGGTATATTCACACGCCAGTGATGATTTTATTATTCCGATAGAACAGTAGAAAAGAATATGGAGCGCCTTGGGCGCGTCATTTTCCTTTGCCTGTTGTGTCTAACCTGTCGCACACATATGAATGAAGTATCGATTGGGCATTTGCCACAGAAGCGATTTGAGAAAGCGCATGCGCCTCGCATCCCGCTACCAGACCTCATCGAACCACAACGTGAATCATTCACGTGGTTTGTTGAGACTGCGCTGAAAGAAATCTTTAAAGAATTTTCACCAATTTCTGACTACTCTGAAAAGAAGTTTGAAATGGCGTTCAAAAAGTACGAACTGGGAGAACCAAAATACACACCAGAATTTGCCAAAGCCAACAAGCGAACCTACGAAGCGTCATTGCGTGCAACGGTTGTGCTCAGAAACAAAACCTTTGAGTCGGAAAAAGAGCAGGAAATATTTATGGCTGACGTACCGGTGATGACCGCCAACGGAACGTTTATCATCAACGGTGTGGAGCGAGTTATCGTGCCGCAGCTGGCGCGATCATACGGTATTTTCTTTACCGCCAACGACGTCAAAGGCAAGACTATGTTTGGGGCTAAAATCATCCCAGCGCGCGGAGCGTGGGTTGAAATCGAATCAGAAGCCGGCGGGATTATCGTCGTCAAAATCGACCGCAAGAAGAAGTTTCCTATCACGTCACTCTTACGTGTACTTGGGGTAGAGAAAGACGCTGACATGATCAAACTCATGAGTGGTATCGAGCGTGGTGAGGAATACATCAAAGCGACGCTCGAGAAAGATCCAGCTAAAACCACCGACGAAGCGTTTATTGAGATCTACAAGCGACTACGTGATGGAGACCTTGCGACTGTAGACAACGCACGTGAATTTGTGAAATCTATTTTTGCTCCAGAGCGATACGATCTGTCTGAAATCGGTCGTCACCACTTCAACAACCGTAATGACCGACCAATCGACGCTAAAGCAACTGCTGAGCGAACGATTTCTATTGAGGACATGCGACTCATTCTAGAGCACATCATCAAGTCAAACCATGACATCAACGCCAAGCCAGATGATATCGACCACCTCGGGTTCCGTCGTGTACGGTACTTTGGAGAAATGCTCCAGCAGCGAGTGCGAGTTGGTATGACCCGCATGAAGCGAAACATCCAGGATCGAATGAGTACAATCGAAGCCGAGACATCCCTCCCGATGCAGATCATCAACCCACGACCATTGCAAGCAGCAATCAAGGAATTCTATACCACTAACCAGTTGTCACAGTTCTCGCAACAGCAAAACATTCTAGCAGAGGTAGAACACTTGCGAACGCTGTCAGCGCTTGGGCCAGGTGGACTCACGCGAGAGCGGGCCGGATTTGAGGTGCGCGATGTACACCCGTCCCACTACGGACGACTGTGTCCAATCCATACGCCGGAAGGGCCAAACATTGGTTTGATCTTGCGTCTAGCGATGTATTCTCGAGTAAACCGATTTGGCATCATCGAGACGCCGTACATGAAAGTCGTTAAAGGCAAGCTAACTGATGAAGTAACATTTTTCAACGCTCACGAAGAAGAAAAATTCACCATTGCGCACTCCGCGATCGAGGTAGATGACAACGGCAAAATCAAACTAGATTTTGTTGAAGCTCGTATGAAGGGAGAGCCACGACTCGTTGCTCGCGAAGACGTAGAGTACATTGACATCGCGACCAACCAGCCGTTCTCAGTAGCGACGTCCATGATTCCGTTTTTGAACCACGACGACGCCAACCGTACGTTGATGGGTTCAAACATGCAGAAACAGTCGACACCGTGTGTGATTCAAGAAGCACCAATGGTAGCGACAGGCGTAGAAGCCATGTCAGCCCGAGATGTCGGAAGAGTAATCTACGCGCACGAAGCTGGCGAAGTGACGGACGCTGACGCGCGACAGATTGTTGTCAAAGAAAAAACTGGCAAGCCACGAGTGTATGAATTAGCGCAGCTCCAGCGCACCAACGACTTCTCAGCCTTCCAGCACCGACCATCGGTATCGGTGGGGCAAAAAGTCAAACGAGGAGACTTGCTTGCTGACACCACTTCAACTGACAACGGTCAGATTGCGGTCGGACAAAACGCCATGGTGGCATTCATGTCATGGAACGGGGCGAACTACGAGGATGCGATTATCATCTCAGAACGACTGGTGAAGAAAAGTAAATTCTCTTCCATTCACCTTGACGAGCTCGAAGTGGCGGTACGTGACACTAAACTTGGACCAGAAATCACCACCCCAGACATCCCGAACGTATCAGAACTGAAACTCCGGAACCTAGATGAGACTGGTGTCATCCGCATTGGAGCGGAGGTCCGACCAGGAGATATTCTCGTCGGTAAAGTAACCCCTAAAGGCGAAACCCAACTGACTCCAGAAGAACGACTCCTGCGATCTATTTTTGGTGAAAAAGCCAAAGACGTCAAAGACACTTCACTCCGGCTCGAGGCTGGAAAACGCGGTCGAGTGATCGGCGTGCGGATTTTTACCCGCGAAAACGGTGACAATCTCGAAAGTGGTGTCATCAAGAAAATTCTCATTACGGTAGCTCAGGTCCGAAACGTCTCAGTCGGGGACAAACTCGCTGGACGACACGGTAACAAGGGAGTTATCTCCCGCATCTTGCCCGAAGAAGATATGCCCTACACGGCTGACGGAACGCCAGTTGATGTGATTTTGACACCGCTTGGTGTGCCGTCACGTATGAACCTCGGACAGATTCTAGAGTTGCACCTGGGGATGGCGGCTCACTCGCTTGGGTACCAAGCCATCGTACCGCCTTTTGCCGGCGCTGACGAAAACATGGTTAAAGCAGAACTCAAAGCGGCTGGACTACCAACTGACGGTAAAATCCAGCTGCGAGATGGTCTCACCGGAGAAGAATTTGGTGAGCGTACAGCGGTCGGGTTCATGTACATTTTGAAACTGCACCACATGGTGGAAGACAAAATCCACATGCGATCAATCGGGCCGTACTCATTGATTACGCAGCAGCCACTGGGTGGAAAGGCGCAGATCGGTGGGCAGCGGTTTGGGGAAATGGAAGTCTGGGCGTTGCTTGGGTATGGAGCGGCCTACACGCTGCGCGAAATGCTCACTATCAAGTCCGACGATATCATCGGCCGGTCAGCTGCGTTTGACGCGATTGTGCGCGGTGAGAAAATCAGTCACCCACATACTCCAGCCGCGTTCAACGTGTTGTTGAACCAGCTGCGTGGACTAGCACTTGATGTCAAACTCGAACGGGAAGAACGACCACGTCACAATTATCGGGAAGCTGAATCAGCGTAATTAGTTTGCTTATGGAAGAATCAACATTCAAAAAAACTGAGTTCAAAAAGCCACCAATGATCCCTACTAACTACACTAGTGTTGGACTCAAACTGGCTAATCCAGAAACCATTCTCGAATGGTCATGGGGAGAGGTGACCAAACCAGAAACCATCAACTACCGCACCCAGCGACCAGAGAAACACGGTTTGTTTGATGAACGGATTTTTGGTCCGGTTGAAGACTACGAGTGTAGCTGTAAAAAGTATCGTGGCATCCGGTACAAAGGTATCATCTGTGAAAAATGTGGAGTAGAAATCACTCGGGCCATCGTGCGACGGGACCGCATGGGTCACATTGACCTATGTGTACCGGTATCACACATCTGGTTTTTGCGAGGTGTACCCTCACGCATCGCGATGATCCTTGGGATTACCGCATCATCAGTAGAAAAAGTGATCTATTTTGCCGGCTACATCATCACTAAAGTAAGTGAAGGTGACCGAGCGCGCATCATGAGTGAGCTCGAAACAGAATACAAAACCAAACTCAAATCACTCCAAAATGAAGAAGCACGAGCCGCTCTCAAAACCCGCGCTGACGAAACTGCCAAAGAAATCAAGTCAATCCAGCAGGGAACTGTGCTTGATGAAGCGACCTTCCACAAATTCTCTATCAAATACTCAACGTTGTTTGAGGCCAAAATTGGGGCTGAATCAATCCATGAAATATTCAAAAACATCGACCTCTCAAAACTAGCCGATGAGCTCGAAGAGCGATACACCAAAGCCGGTGCGATGGAGCGACTCAAAATCGACAAGCGATTGACGCTCATCCGCGGGATGATCCATGCTGGTGTACGACCAGAATGGCTGTTCCTGACCCGCTTGCCAGTGGTTCCTCCAGCTATCAGGCCGATGGTTGCGCTCGAAGGTGGGCGACACGCTTCATCTGATCTCAACGACCTATACCGACGGGTGATCAACCGTAACAACCGTTTGAAAAAGTTGATCGACATTCAGGCACCAGACGTGATTCTTCGCAACGAAAAACGAATCATGCAGGAAGCGGTAGATGCGTTGATCGACAACTCCATCCGTCACGGTGGCGGTGCATTTTCAGCGATGAGCCAAGCCCAACGACGGCCGCTCAAATCACTGTCTGATTACCTGAAATCAAAGCAAGGATATTTCCGTCAGAACCTACTTGGAAAACGAGTGGATTACTCGGGACGATCTGTAATTGTCATTGGGCCGGACCTAGCCCTTGACCAGTGTGGTTTGCCAAAACACATGGCACTCGAGCTGTTCCGACCGTTTGTTATCGCTCAGCTACTCAAACAAGAGTTGGCGTATAACATTCGCGGTGCCGGACGATTGATCGAAGACGGTGTGCCAGAAGTTTGGGCCATTCTCGAAGACATCATCAAAGTAAAATACGTACTCTTGAACCGAGCGCCGACCCTCCACCGTCAGGGTATCCAGGCGTTCCGCCCGGTATTGATTGAGGGTAACGCTATCCAAGTGCACCCACTAGTATGTACGGCGTTCAACGCTGACTTCGATGGCGACCAGATGGCGGTTCACGTACCGCTCTCAGACGAAGCGCAAATGGAGGCGCGTGAACTGATCTCTGCTAACAAAAACATCCTTAAACCAGGTTCGGGTGAACCAGTTGTATCCGAAGGGTTCAAAGATATTGCCCTTGGAGCGTTTTGGATGACGCGCGAAATGGCTGGGGCCAAAGGCGAAGGAAAAGCCTTCTCTTCACCCAACGATGCGATCAATGCGTACGACTATGACGTCGTTGATCTACGTGCCAAAGTCAAAGTGCTCGCGACTGATACACCAAAATACGCTCAGTACGAAGGAGGGATTTTTGAAACCACCGTTGGACGACTACTGTTCAACGCGGTGCTCCCTAGTGATCATATGTTTGTCAACAAACAACTTGGACAGCGAGAGCTGTTCCAAATCATCATCGACCTGATTGATGAGCAGGGAACTGAAATCGTTCCAAAAATGGTCGATAAAATCAAGAAAAACGGCTTCAAATTTGCCACTAAATCAGGAGTTACTTGGGGAATCGACGAAGTGGTGGTGCCAGTCGAAAAACCGGCCATTGTCGCCAGTGCCCGCGCCGAAGAGTTTGAAGTGGTTGAGCACTACAATGAAGGATTGCTATCACGAGAAGAACGAAAGCGACAAGTCACCGCTATTTGGACCAAAGCCAAAGACGCTATCGAAGCCAAGGTAGAAGAGCAACTAGTAGTTGATGGTTCAGCCTACACGATGTGGAAATCAGGAGCTCGAGGTTCAATCCGCCAGATTTCACAGATGACTGGTATGAAGGGACTCATCTTGAACACCCGAGGAGAAACGATTGAAGCACCGGTTATTTCTTCTTTCAAGGAAGGATTGTCACCGATGGAATACTTCAACACCACTCACGGATCACGCAAAGGGCTAGCCGACACCGCGCTTCAGACAGCGAAAGCCGGATACCTAACTCGTCGATTGTTTGTGGTTGCTCAAGACGCAATTGTGACCGAGGCAAACTGTAAAACTAAAGCCGGAACGCTGATTAGCCGAATCTCGGCGTCAGGGATTGAGATTGCGTTTAGTAAAGCTATCAAAGGGCGCATCCTGGCAACTGATGCTGTTGACGCTAAAGGCGTAGTGATATTTAAAAAGGGTCACTTGATGACTAGACGAGATGCCATTCTAGTCGAAGGGACAACCTGTGAGTCGGTCGAAGTTCGATCTCCAATGACCTGCGCCACGCTGCGCGGTGTCTGTCAGCAGTGTTACGGAACTGACCTCACTAAAAACGAGTTGGTAGACATCGGCGAGGCGGTTGGAACTATTGCTGCTCAAGCGATTGGTGAACCAGGAACCCAGCTGACGATGAACACCAAACACAAAGCGGGAACTGCGACTGCCGAAGGAGACGTAGCGCAGGGTCTACCGCGAGTAGAAGAAGTATTCGAAAAGCGACAACCAAAGATCCCGGCTGTGATTAGTAAATTTGCCGGTCTGGTAACAGGTATTCGAACTGAAGGACGAGAGCGAGTGATTATCGTCACGCCAGACATGACCGCCGAAGGCGCACCAAAGAAAAAAGACGCCGTTGAATACGCGGTTGACTATCGTCGAGTCGAAACCGTGTCAAAGGGTGATACTGTCAAACGAGGACAGATGTTGACCGACGGTTCAGCACTACTCCCAGAGTTGTTCAAATTTGCCGGGCAAGAAGCAACTCAGGACTACATCATTTCTGAGGTGAACAAGATTTACGAGTTGCAGGGTGTGACCATCTCACGCAAGCACATCGAGTTGATCGTCAAACAAATGATGTCTCGCAAGAAAATCACCGAACGGGGAGAATCAAAATTCACCCCTGGTGAAGTGGTCGAAGAATGGGTGATTGAGGAGGAGAACACAATGCTAAAAGAACAAGGAAAGGCTATCGCTAAAGGTGACCGACTGATTATGGGTATTACTGAAACGTCACTGTCACGAAAGTCATTCCTGTCCGCGGCGTCATTCCAAAACACGACGAGAGTATTGATCAACGCAGCCGTCCGCGGCAGCGAAGACAACCTGGCTGGTCTGATGGAAAACGTCATCATCGGGAAACTGATCCCAGCCGGATCAGGGTTCAAGGGCAGCAAGAAGTACGACATGATTAAAGCGCTACAAGACAGCCAAGTCTAGTAGTTGATCAGGGAAGACAAAAAACCAACGTGTGAGCGTTGGTTTTTTGTTGGTATAGTGACCAGGCTATTGTTAGATTACAATCCTTGTTTGAGTTTCATCACTCTAGTGTAAGCTTCGAAGACACGCTCCTTTGACAGTTCACCGTTTTCAACTGCTGCGATCACAGCTGCTACGGTGCTACTCGCGTATTCTGGCTCGGCGGCTAACATCAGCATGTCGACACCGGCTTTGAGTGCGAGCACGGCTGACTCCTCATAACTCCAGCGGTCGCTGATGGCTTGCATCGCAAGGTCATCGGTGACAATCACACCGGTATATCCAATCCGTTCGCGTAGATCAGCAATCACTGCAGGTGAGACGGTGGTGGGGAAGTTAGGGTCGAGCGCTGGTACTAGTACATGTGCAGTCATCAGGATATGCACGTTGCCAGCTGCAATGATGTCGGTGAACTGCTGGGTGTGGTCGACATACTGTTGTGTTGTGAGGTCAAGTGCCGGCAGCGTGATATGTGAGTCGTCACTCGTGTCAGGGTGTCCGGGGAAGTGTTTAGGGACAGCTATGACGCCATTGTCCTGGTACCCGCGCACCATTGCATCTCCAAGTAAGGCAATCATGGTTGGATCACGAAATACACGCGGGTACATATACGAATCTGGGGAGACACTCAGGTCGAGCACTGGAGCGTAGTTGGCGTTGATGCCAAGTGCGAGCAGAGCCTGTGCGCGGGTAGTAGCCACATTGTACGCCGTCTCTATGTCAGTGAGCTGTGGCTGAGCAGTTTGGTTGTGATTGGCTGAGCGTAGTCTAGACACCACACCACCTTCTTGGTCGATACTGATGAGTAACGGTGAACGTGCAACTGCCTTCCAGGTTTCTGTCCAGGTGGTTATGTCAGTACTAGTTGCTGGCGCCTTCATCACAATCACGCTCCCGATAAATAGATCCTGTACCCGCTTGGTAGTGCTGGCGGTTGGGATGTGTGGCCAGTGACCAATCGCAAACAGTTGTCCCACCTGCTCAGCAAGTGGTACTACATCTATCGCTGCAGGCACAATTAGTGTTTGATTGTTTATAAATTCCAGCTCAGTAGAGAAATAATTAAAGCCAGTAAATAAGGCAGCAATCAAAAATATAGCTACGACAATTTTGGTATACATGTCAGCCATTGTAGCAATGAAACAGCTATTTCACTCTATTTTGTAATTTTGCGTTTGTCAAAAACTCCCCAAAGATAGAACAATGTATGACATAATCAAAATATATTCGCTTTAGCTCGTGATTTTGCTTATACTGTCGGTACTATGTCTGACGCTGTACAGCAAATCAAAGATAAACTCAGTATTGTAGACATAATTACGCCGTATGTGGAGCTACACAAAGCGGGTAAGAACTACAAAGGTAAGTCGCCGTTTTCAGCGGAAAAGACGCCCTCGTTTTACGTCTCACCAGACCGGGGCATGTACTATTGCTTCTCGACTAGCCAGGGTGGTGATATGTTTAACTTTATTCAAGCGATGGAAGGAGTTGATTTTAAAGAAGCCCTCAAACAGCTAGCCGACAAAGCGGGGGTGGAGCTGGTCAAAGAAGACCCCAAAAAACGCAGCGAGCGAGAGCGTTGGTACGCAGCGCTTGACGCAGCGGTGGTGTTTTATCAGGCAGAACTGGAGCGAGAACCCGAGGCATATCAGTATTTGAAAAACCGTGGCGTAACCGCCCAGAGCGTGGCTGAGTGGAAAATCGGCTACGCGCCTGGACCACCCAAAGGCGGTTGGCGTGAAGTTAAAGAGGCTTTGGAAGCTAAGCAGTTTTCAACTGATGAACTACTGACTGTGGGACTAATCAAAAAAACTGAGGGTGGAAAAGAGCCATTTGATGTGTTCCGAGACCGGGTCGTATTTCCGATGAGTGATAGCAGTGGCAAAGTAGTGGCGTTCTCGGGACGAATTTTACACCCTGATGACAAGGCGCCTAAGTATGTCAACTCTCCCGAGACACCACTGTACAAAAAGTCAGACTTGCTCTACGGCTACGACAAAGCCAAAACTGGCATCCGGACGCTGGGGTTCTCGCTGATTGTTGAGGGGCAGTTCGACGTCGTAATGGCGCACCAGGCGGGGTATCACAACACTGTCGCAGTGTCAGGTACAGCACTGACACTGCATCACGTCCAGCTGCTACAGCGATTGTCGGAAAAAGTTGTCCTCGCGCTTGATGCTGACCGGGCTGGGATTGCGGCGATGAAAAAATCAGCCGAGTTGATGCTTAAGCGCGGGATGGATGTGAAAGTGGTCGAATTACCTGAGGGTCAAGATCCAGCTGACCTCATCCAGGCAGATTTGACTCAGTTTAAGAAACTAGTGGGGAAGTCGGTCCATATTATCGAGTTTCTCTTGCACGTGCTCAAACGCTCAGAGTCCGACAGTCGCGCACTTAAACTAAAAACTCGAGCTGAAGTCTTGCCATTTATTTTACTCCTCCCAAATCGAATTGATCAAGAGCACTTTGTGAGCGTTGTAGCAGACGGAATTGGCAGCACGACTGAGGCTATCCGGTTTGAGGTCGATCGGTTGCGTGATGAGGCCAAGCTGCAACCAACGGTTGTCGAGTCGGTGTCACCCTCGTCGATTGCACCCAAACTGCAGACCGACGGCGCCCGGTCAACTTTTTTGTATCTAGAAGTAATCAAAACCGTGACTGATCCTAAAATCGGGACCATTGTGCAAACGCAACTAGAAACCCACATCCCCCAGCATGATTTACAGATTACTGAAGCTGAGGTCGCCGAACTCAGCTTTACCCTCGAAAACCAAATTGAACACACGCCAGAGCTGGAGCTGTACTCAGAAATAGTCACCAAACTCAATTGGCTTCGTAAAAAGCTGATCTCCCAGCAGCTATCAGTGTATAAAACTGCTCAGCAAGAGGCCACTGCTCAAGGGGATGAAGCCAGAGAGATTGAGCTCGGAGGGTTGGTGGCAATGCTTGCCAAGGAACAATCGGCCCCCACATTGACTTTGGAGATATTCGGAGAAACGAGCTAGACAAATTGCGGTTTTTCTGTATAGTAGCAACACATGGCGACCAAAAAGGCAACAACTAAAGCAGTCAAAAAAACGGCCCAAAAACCCGTTCCAACAATTATAAAAAAGGTTATCAAAAAAGCTCCACCGACACGAGCTGTGACCACCAAAGCCGTTCCAACAATCACCCAAAAACCAGTCGAGAAGAAGTCTTTGTCAGCTACCGACATCAAAAAAGCCGCTTCTAGAAAAGCGGCTAGCGACGCGGTCAAGCAAACTGCAGCCAAGAAAAAACCATTGGTCCCAATGGTGGCTAAAGTTGACCCCAACAGGAAACGCTCAAAATCAGAAAAGATTTTTGATGCTAAATCAAAAGATTTGATGCAGCTCGGGAAAGAGCGAGGATATGTGACGTATGATGAGCTGTTGCGTGCGTTTCCCGAAGTCGAAAACAATATCGAAATGCTCGATGGTTTGTATGAGAATTTTGGGATCGCTGGTATCGACGTACTCCAGAGTGGTGGCATGCTCGGTGACGACCCCAGCACAGAGGTGCTCGCCAAGAAAAACGCCTTTAAACGCAGCGACAACGGGCACGACTCTATCCAGATGTACTTACGAGAGATTGGACAGTACCCATTGCTGAACGCGCACGAAGAAAAGGTGCTCGCCAAACGAATCGAAGACGGTGACGACGAAGCGCGCAACCTGCTCGCCCGCGCCAACCTGCGACTAGTAGTATCCATTGCCAAGAAATACGTTGGACGATCACCTGACTTGACGCTGCTCGACCTCATCCAGGAAGGGAACTTAGGTCTATTTAAGGCGGTGGATAAGTTCGACTTCACTAAAGGGTTCAAGTTTTCTACCTACGCAACCTGGTGGATTCGACAAGCAATCACTCGCGCGCTAGCTGATCAGTCACGTACCATCCGTATCCCGGTGCACATGGTAGAAACGATGGCCAAATACAAACAAGTCTCCCGACGTCTCTCCCAAGACCTCGGCCGTGACCCGATGCCAGAAGAAATCGCTACCGAAATGGGGGTGGAAGTCGAGAAAGTCTACCAGATCGAAAAAATCTCCCAAGACACCATCTCTCTGGAGCTGCCAGTTGGGGATGACGACGATCGGTCACGATTGTCAGACTTTATTGCTGACGACAAAATCACTTCACCAGATCAGGAAGTATCACACAGTATCCTCACCGACCAGATTGCCGAGATCCTTGAGACCTTGTCAGACAAAGAACGCAAGATCCTCGAAATGCGCCATGGACTCCTCGATGGTACCTACCACACCCTAGAAGAAGTTGGAAAAGAATTTGGCGTCACCCGTGAACGAATTCGCCAAATTGAAGCCAAGGCGTTAGAGAAAATCCGTCAACACGAGAAAGCGCGTAGACTCAAGTCATATTAAACCAAAAATCACCCGAATGGGTGATTTTTGCTATACTGCAAGTATGTCAGAAATACTTTCTAGTGCCGCGTATACCGAAGCTTATAAAATGCTTAATACTGCCCAAAAAGAGGCGGTAGATACTATCGAAGGCCCCGTCATGGTGATTGCTGGGCCAGGAACGGGGAAGACGCAGATTCTTACCTTGCGGATTGCTAATATTTTGTTACAAACTGATGTGCTGCCAAACAACATCCTCGCACTGACGTTTACTGAGTCGGGAGCTAAGGCGATGCGTGAGCGACTCCTTCGCTACATTGGCGCGGCGGCCTACCGGGTGGAGATTTCTACCTTTCACAGCTTTTCCCAGAAACTAATCGCTCAGTACCCTGATGCGTACCCAACTGTAGTAGGTGGACAGCCAGCGACAGATATCGACCGTATCAGTATCATCGAAGCGATTCTCGAAGACAAAAACGTATCGACGCTCCGCCCCGGTGGAAACCCTGAATACTACGTCAAACCACTTATCGGCATGATTAGCGACCTCAAGCGAGAAAATATTTCTCCTGATAACTTATCTGGGTTAATTTCTGGACAAGTAAAGGCCCTGCTCGAGATTGAACAATTTCATGAGAAAGGCGCTCACAAAGGCAAAGAGCGCGGCGAGTACAAAGATGCCACCAAATCAATCGAGAAAAACCAGGCGTTGTTACATGTCTATCGACTGTATGAGTCTTCGATGCGAGCGGCCAAGTTATACGACTTTGACGATATGATTTTGCAGACGGTTCAGGCACTCAGTGCTAATCAAGACATGCTGCGCGATCTGCAAGAGCAGTACCAGTATTTGTTGGCGGACGAACATCAGGATGTAAACGGGGCTCAGAATCGGATTCTCGAACTGTTAGCTGACTATCATGATCAACCAAATATATTTGTAGTTGGGGATGAAAAGCAGGCAATTTTTCGCTTCCAAGGTGCGTCACTCCAGAACTTTTTATACTTTGAGACGCACTTCAAACATACTACCGTTATATCGCTAACTGAGAATTACCGTTCCGGGCAGCCGATTTTGGATGCGGGTCACAGCCTGATTGAGACAAAGGATGTGGTATTGGCGAAACTACGGATTCCGCTCAATGCGGCTGCAGTCAAATCAGCGGATGTTACGGTGCGTGATTTCTCACACCAAGCAATCGAAGACAGCTGGCTTACGAGTGAAATCAAAACGCAGATCGAAACTGGCGTCGCTCCCGAAGAAATCGTCGTCATCGTTCGGAGTAACCGGGAGGTTCAGGACATCAGTAGTCAGCTTCGTAAGGTCGGTGTTGCAGCCCAAGCATCAGCTGAAAGCGATATTTTGTATCATCCGGTGACGCAAACAATTGAACAGTTATTACGAGCAGTGGCGACGTCAGATTCAGGTGCCTTGTTTACCGTCTTGCATGGCGCGTATTGGGGAATCACCGTATCTGACGTCACTCGTATTTGCGCCGCTCAAAACTACAAACGAACGCTCAGCACCATTTTACGTGACACAAATGAACTGGCCGAAATCGGCGTAACTGATATTGATGCCGTATCACATGTAGTTACAGTGCTTGATGAAGCGCGGGCGCGTAACTCAGTTGAGGCGCCACACGAAGTGTTGGCCTACGTGCTTGAACAAAGTGGGTATAAAAACTACGTCCTGCAGCATGATCCGTATGACGGTGCCCGCATTATCCGCCGGCTCTACGACGAAATTGAGGAACTAGTTCGAAGAGACAAAAAATCGTCACTGGCCGAAGTACTCTCTGTGTTTGCTCAGCGTCGCTCATACGGGTTACCACTATCTGCTCCATTTATCGGAACCGAGAAACATGCTGTACAAGTAATGACAGCTCACAAATCAAAAGGACTTGAATTCCAGATAGTGTTTGCGCCTCACCTGGTTGATAGTGTGTGGGGTGGAAAAACTCGCCGTGAGTTGTTTAAAATTCCTCGCGAAACTGGACTTCCAGCCGACGCCGCTGATGATGAAAAGCGACTGCTGTATGTGTTGATGACCCGAGCAAAACAGACTCTCTATTTATCTTCGAGTGCATTGAACGCTGATGGTCGACCCCTGACACCTTCTCGTCTATTGGCTGAGATAGAAGCAAAACTCCTAACTGAAGTTAATACTGATGCTTCTGAGGCCGCGTTTGCGCCACTAGACCAAGTCGTACCAGAACCTGATCGGTCTGGAGTCGATCTGCCTTTGATTGGAGCGCTCTTTGCGGAGCGAGGATTTTCTGCCACTTCACTCAACAACTATTTACGAAATCCCTGGGAGTTCTACTTTAAAAATATCCTACGGGTGCCAGAGATTCAGCCACCACACATGTTGTTTGGGACCGCCATCCACGCCGTACTCCAACGGGCGACAACGCAGCACACAAAATCTGCCACCCTCCCACCCGACGCCCAGTTAATTGAGTGGTTAGAGACCAGCTTGGCGCGGTTACCGCTGACAACCGCTGAGTACACTCGGTTGCATGAAAAAGGATTAGAGATCTTAGTACCGTACGTCGGACAGCTTAACGCGTTGCTCCCTAAAAAGACTGAAGAAGAATTCTCTATTTCAGTAGAGCTGGAGACTGGCAATCCACTTATTCCAACTATTCTTTTAAAAGGAAATCTTGATCGACTCGATTTTGATGAGACTGGACGGCTGCGACAGGTGGTTGATTATAAAACTGGTAAACCAAAATCCCGAAATGTGATTGAGGGAAATACCCAGAGCTCTGATGGTGCCTACAAACGACAACTAACCTTCTACGCGTTGTTATTAGACCTCTATGACGATGAACGATATCAGTGTCGCACGGGGGTGCTGTCTTTTGTTGAGTCGGCCGCTAGCGGACCGATGAAAGAAGAGACCTTTGTGATAACCGATACTGAGGTAGCAGCCTTACGCCAAGAAATAATTGAGTCAGCTGTCTCGATTGTGAACGGCAAATGGGCCACACAATTGTGTGACCCAAGTACCTGTGACTACTGTCACTTGCTACCGTAAATCTGTACCTAGGATTGTGGTTCAGTCACAGCTGCGGCAGGGTCAAAATTACCGTCGAGTTGTGCGATAAGGTTATCGATGATGCCTTTGACGACACCATACGGTTGCGCTCCAACAATGGTGGCTTCTTGGTTACCGACCTTGATTACCGTGTATGGTGTTCCTTGAGCGGCACCGGCGGCGAGCCCATCGGACATGTCAGCCTTAAGCGTATCCATCATCCGGTCGGTTGACATACAGTCCATAAACGCCATACGTTCGACGCCAGCTGTTTCGGCAAACTGGGCGAGCTTAGTGACGTTGGTGAACTCAGTTTCTTCCCGACTGTCAAACACGGTGTCAGAAAACGTCCAGAATGCGTCATTGCCACCGATGTCACCGACGCATAGGGCCGCTTCTGAAATCTGTGGGCTGTTAGGGTGTAGGTCAATTAATGGGAACTGGCGATAGACCCAGGCTACTCGGCCTGACACGCCGTATTCATCCATCACCTGCTGCATCGTCGCGTGGAATTGTTTACAAAACGGACAGTCGTAGTCCGAGTATTCAATCATGACAATCGGCGCGTTGGGGTTTCCAAGGATGTAGTCCGTATCGCTAATCGCTCGGGTAGTACTCACAGCTGCCAATCCGGTTTGGTCAGCCGGAGCTTGCACCATCGGTGCCGTGCGGCCACTGGTAAAGAAAATTGCGATTGCGATCATTGCAAATCCAACCATGATTGCAAGCGGGATGGCCAATGATGGCGTTGGTGGTGTGTGTGGTTCCATAATATATTTACCTGATTATAGTTTCAGTATATCATGACGTTTTGCGTGCTATACTCGAAACACTATGGAATTAGTGGATGCTGTCATTTTGGGGTTGGTGCAAGGAATCACCGAGTTTTTACCAATCTCCTCAACTGGCCACCTGGTGCTCGCCCGCGAATGGCTGGCTATTACTGGCGCGAACGCACTGGCGTTTGATGCGGTTTTGCACTTTGCGACCACGGCGGCCGTGATGTTGTACTTTTGGAATGACCTGTGGCGATTGTTGCAAGTGGCACTACGCAAACTCGGCCGACTGCCAGTTGACCAAAAAGACATGACGCTACTCTATGCCTTGATGATCGGTACAGTACCGGCGGTGGTGATTGGGGTACTACTCGAGCCATATATTTCCGAAAACCTCCGCACGTCAGCCTTCGTTGCCGTTGTGCTACTGTTCGCATCGATATTTTTCTTGTACACCGAGTGGCGCTACTCGGTGGCGCCGCCCCAGGGCCAGCTCACCCTCAAAAAAGGCCTACAGATTGGGTTCTTCCAAGCGTTGGCGCTCCTACCAGGAATGTCTCGTTCAGGCGCGACCATCGCCGGCGGGATGCTTGTCGGACTTACCCGTATCGAAGCAACGCGATTTTCATTCTTGCTCGCTATCCCGATTACGTTGGGGGTTGGGATCAAAATGACGCTCGATCTGATGCAAACCGAAGGGGAAGTGGAGTGGGGATTGATTGGTATCGGGGCGGTTGTGGCATTTGTCACGGCACTGATTGTGATCCACTTCTTTCTCGCGTTCATTAGAAAATACACCTTGTGGCCATTTGTCTGGTACGGCATTATCCTATCGGCGTTGGTGGGGTACGTGGCGTTTATTTCCTAGGTTGATTTGTACCTAGTGTGGTGGTGAGGAAAATTGTATAGCGTGCCGTGGATTATATTTATACTGAGGGTCAAAAGCCCGCGAACGTCGTGGGCTTTTTTAACTCAAAACTGTAACGAGTGCGTCATGGCGCTCTCTTGTTTTTCTTCCCAGTGCGCGATATTGAGAGGGATTTCTTTTTTGCGGTGGCCGTCTTTGAATTTGACGTGGCCGTGTTTGCGAGCGTATTCAAAGATGTCCTTAGTCACTCGGACGTCCTGCTCGCAGTATTTCATGATCTCTTTGATCTTGCCCTCACGCCACCAGCGCACTGCTTGCAGCCCGTCGGCTGATTTTTTGGTCCCGAGGGTCGCCTGGGCCACACTGTCCAGTCGCAACCGCCGCCCGAGTGAGGCTTTGATATCTTCGAGTAGATCGATGCTTTTGATCTGCGTTAAATCACCAGGGTAGTATTTGTTAAGGAGGGGGATGTCGAAGTGGTTACTGTTGTACCCGACCAAGGCATCAGCCTGCTCAATAATCGGCCACAGGTCGTCGAGGTTATCGATCGATACGGTGGTGTATTTTTCCGTCCCATAATCGTAGACTGTACCGACTGAAATATCTAAAGCCGTCGGGTCACTCGACCCAACTTCCTGAAAGATATTTTGCGTCTCAAGGTCAAATACAACGTAGCGCATATTATCCTAGCTCTGTCAGTGAATTCATAAGTTCAGCTAGTGTACCACTAGTATCCTTGCCGGTTTCTAGGTGCTTCATAGTGTAGGTGCTAGAGGTTACTTCGTCTTCACCGATGGTGATGATGTAGATGACATTGGCTGTAGCGGCCGTGGCTATTTTCTTGCCGATTTTGCGGTTGGTGGTGTCGACGCTGCAGGACAACCCAGTCGCGCGGATGTCTTGAGCGAGCTGCATGGCGGAGAGGTTTTGCTCGGGGCTCAGTGGAAGCAGTGCGACCGCGGGT
Source organism: Minisyncoccota bacterium (assembly GCA_041688155.1). Lineage (GTDB taxonomy): Bacteria > Patescibacteriota > Minisyncoccia > Phycocordibacterales > UBA918 > OLB19. The sequence continues at coordinate 95,111 of JBDNIW010000003.1, forward strand.
GCAGTGAACGTCACATCGGCTGGAAGTAAGTCGTGCGTCTCGAGGAAATCACGCATGGTGACGTCACCAAACCCAAACCCGATCCCTGATATCGGTTCACCACCAAACAGGCTGGTCAGGTTGTCGTAGCGACCACCACCAAGAAGCGCACGGTTGTTATCCGGGTGGGTGTCTTTAAATTCAAATACGGTGCCAGTGTAGTAGTCAAACCCGCGAGCCAGGGCGCGGTCGATGCGGACGTTGTTGATCCCAAGGTCACGCAAAGTAGCGACGACCAGGTTGTCGCCAGGGTCCTCTGATTCGATCATGGCTTTGATCTCGGCTGTCAGCGACGCGTCAGCGGTGATCTCGGTTAATGCTGTGACGTATTCCTCATCGGTGATTTTGTCTTTGCGGTCATTGAGGCGAGTTATCGCCGTGACAGTACCAGCGTCAGTCACACCAAGCGCGGCGTAGGCGTGGTTCATAGTCGCTCGGTTATTGATGAGGATTTCGAACATGTCTTCGGTGGCCCCAAAATCAAGAAAAATCTGGTGGGCAAGTTGGATGATTTCGACGTCGCTGGTGCAGTCGCTGGCGCCAAACATATCGACGTTCAGTTGCCAGTGTTCACGCAAACGTCCACGCTGCGCGCGTTCGTAGCGAAACAGGTTGGGGATAGAGTACCAACGCGCTGGCCACGCTAGTTCTTTTGCTTTGCCAGCAATCATTCGCGCCACGGTCGGCGTCATCTCAGGCCTTAGGGTCACCTCGCGGTCACCCCGGTCGATAAAGGTATACGTCTGGTCGTTGACCATTTCGGCATTTTCAGCGCCTTTGGCTTTGTACAGCGCTGCTGGTTCTAGCACCGAAGCATCGTACCGCTCATAGCCAAACCGCTCCGCGGTCTCGCTCCAGGTATCAAATATATATTGCTGCACCGCCATAGAGGCCGGGTAAAAGTCGCGGACGCCTTTGTATGATTGGGTAGATAGTGGTTCTGACATAGAGGTGATTGTACGGGAATAGTGCCGGCGCAGCAAGAAAACCCCCGAGCGGATTTTGTATTAACCATTGAGCTCGTCCGGCATGGCGTGCAGCTTTTCCATTCGCCTGTCCATGGCTTTTTGAATGGTAGCTTGCAGCCCGCGCGGGTCGGGGAGGCCAGTGGAATTGAAGTTGCTCTCGTGGGCGCCTGCGGTCTGGGCTTTGAGCGTACCGAAATTAAGCAAGGTGGGGATGATGCCGGTGATTTTGAATTCGATATCTTGCATTCGCTCGAGGCGAAACACACTCACGTTGCGACTAAAAAAATGCACCTGGTCGACCAGTATAATCCGGCGGTCAGTCACCACCCATAGATCGAGGTAGTAGTGCGTCCAAATAGTGAATCCTCCCAGTAGCGACAATAGTAGCCAAGCCGCCACTCCAAACCCAATCACGTTAGCGTATTCCAAGATGTTGAAATTAAGGGTAGAAAAGAAACCCTGGAACACCGCGAACCCAATCAGCGCTATAAACGGCAGCAATACTAGAATAAATACTCCAAACAACTCAGCCATGATGACAAACCAGTGCTTACGGACCATGATGAGCACCTCTTCGTCTGGATCAAGTTGGATTTTTTCGAACAACATATATTAGAAAGTAAGCGTCAGACCTGCCATGACGAGAAACAGTGGGAGTGTCGTCGCGGCGTAAGTGACAAACGTGATCCAAGTCACGGCAGTGTTGACGCCGTATTGTTGCCAGTGATAATAAAAAATCGCCGAGTAGATGACATAGATCCCGGTTGCGAGCAGGAACAGCAGTAGCATCACGTCAGGCAGTGACATAAATTCACCCAGTGTCTCGGTGAGGTTGATGGTCGGCTCGGTCGGCATGAGATTATTGTACCACTAGAATGGAATAACGAAGGACGCCGTACTGGTCAGCGTGGCTCGTGCAATTGAATCCGCTATCAGCGGCTAGTTTATTGATGTGGTTGACTTGCTCTGGTTCGTGCTCAATCCACAGCTGGCCCGTTGGAGTGAGGTGGTCCTTGGCGGTTGCGATTATCTGCCCAATTATTTCCAGGCCGTCCACACCACCATAGAGCGCCAGGTGCGGTTCGTGTGATTTGACCGACTCGGTTGCGCGGTCAACCTCCGGGTCGATGTATGGTGGGTTGCTGAGGATAAAATCGTATCTGGCGTCGGTTGGGATGCCGGCAAACAAATTGGAATGATAGATATGGTAGCGCGATTGTTCGATGTGATTTTCGAGACAATTCTTGTTGATAGTGGGAATGAGTCGTACGCTGAGTTCGACAAAATCCACTTGGACTGCAGGCAAAGCCTTGGCCACAGCGACCCCGATGCAGCCACTGCCAGCACAAAGGTCGAGGATGCTGGTGGTAGGGTGAGGGTCAGTCAGCTGCACAGCAGCTGACTGACCCTCACCAGCAGACAAAGCCGGTTGGACTGCTTGGTGTTCCTTGATTGCCACAACCGCTTGTTCCACCCAATACTCAGTCTCCACCCGCGGCACCAACGGCTGAGCGTCTAGCCAAATAGTACAATCCAAAAACGGCACCTGCCCAATCAGGTACCCCAGCGGCGTCCCCAGCGCCAAAGCCTTGCAGTCAGCATAAAACTCCGCAGTTTTCACACTGCCGTATTTCTCCGCAAGCAACCACTGTTCTTCTTGACTTTTCATAGAATTACTGCAATATGAGCGAGAATAGAAGTTCTGTCAAGCTTGAAGGGAAAGGTTGTGAAAAACATTACTATGAACGAAATTCACTCCGCATTAGCTGGGCAGAACATCGTACATTCAAAGAGGCTGCTCAATCTCTTTCAGTTTCACCTCCGTGTTTTACTCGATGTATAAAAGATGCGGACCAAAAACTAGGATTGAACCTATTTATAATGTCGCCTCTGCCAGTAAGTCTGAATCCAGATTACGAGCATGTTTTCCAATTGTTTAAAGAAATTGATCAAGCGTACGTTAAACTTAATCAACTGTCGAAATAATTACATTCGCGCGGCATCCATCGCGCGGCTTTTTTTGTTTGGCTCACTTGTCCCTACAAATACACATCATGATCGCCAACCGCAATCAGCCGGACTGTCTGATCATCAACATACGCAAATATAACTCGGTGCGAGTAGGTGACGGAAAAACTATTTAAACCCTTGAGACTACCTTTGAGTTTGTGGACACGTAAACGTTCGTGGTTGGCTGGGTCGCGGAACAGCTCGATTTTCTCCAGCGCCTCAATGATCACCACCACCGGCAACTTCTTGAGCTCCCGCACAAAAGACGGTTTGTATTTAAAGCTGAGCTTAGTCAATTTGCTTCATTAACTCTCGCAAATCACCAGTCAGATCAGGTTCCTGCATCGCGCGCAAGATGTCTGCGACAGCCTTGTCTTCACGGTACTTTTTCAGTGCTTGGCGCATAATGTCAGCCTTGGAAAGCCCACTTTCAGCCGCATGTTCAACGACAAATTTTTCAAGTTCAGGGGTGAGGGGAACAGAGAGGGTAGACATACAAATACCTATGATAATTTAATATGTCTTTATCATATCATAGTGGTAGGAGGTGGCAAGAAGCCACTGTTCTTCTTGACTTTTCATCATCAAGTTGTATTTGGTTCGCAGCATTATTGTTTGGCGTTGTTGGTATAAAAGGTGCTTTCTTGATTGAACGTATTGTAACCCTGTTGCAGGGTGACATAATTGTTGTTGGAAATATGGGGCAGTGGGGACCCTCCAGTCGTATCACAGAAACGTACAGATAGTTTAGTCGCGCGGTTGATCTTTTTCAATCGCGCGGCTTTTTTAAATGAAAAAACGAGCGTAGCGACTATTTTGAATTTATGTCCCAATTCTGGCTTTTGACCCAGACAGAATTGCTGGACCTTTTTTCTTACTTACTATCGGGTGTATACTGCAAACCTATGTCTACACCGATGCTGGAGATCAAAAACCTCACCAAGGTTTATGGAAAGGGGAAAGATGCCAAGACCGCAGTCCGTGACCTGTCGCTGACGGTCAAGCGGGGGGCGTTTTATGGGCTGCTTGGGCCTAACGGGGCGGGGAAGTCGACGGTGATCCATTGCATCACGGGGATTGCGCAGCCAACCAACGGAACCATTACCGTTGATGGCATCGATGTAGTAAAGGACTATCGGCAAGCGCGGACCAAAGTTGGCCTGTCACCGCAAGAGTTCAACGTCGATATATTTGCGACGCCGGCCCAACTGATGGATTATATGGGTGGCTATTACAAAATCCCTGCGGCAGTGCGAGCCGAGCGGATCGAACGGTTGATCGAACGGTTTGATTTGCAGGAGCACCGCGATGTGAAATTCCAGAAATTATCCGGTGGACTCAAACGCCGGGCGATGCTCGGGCGGGCGCTGATTCACACCCCAGACCTATTGATCCTCGACGAGCCAACCGCTGGGGTAGATGTCGAGCAGCGCAAAGACCTGTGGGCGTACCTCAAAGAGATGAACGAACGTGGCAAAACCATCATCCTCACCTCGCACTACCTCGAAGAAATCGAATATCTCTGCAAAGAAATTGCGATTATCAACCACGGGAAAATTGTCGCGCAAGGGACTAAAGCTGAGTTTATGAAAGGAGGCAAGTCGGTGGAGGAGGCGTATCTAGAGATTACGAGAGCCGATAATGACCAAGCTGCTACGTAATTTTTAGGGGCGCTCGAGGCCGCTAGGCCATGATGTACCCCTAAAAATCACGCACCAGCTTACTCACTATCTGTTACCATGTGTTGCAAGATCAGCACCCTAACTATTTTTATATGAACACAATTGGACTCTACACAATGTTTCGCCGCGAGGTACAGCGGACTATGCGGGTGGCGATACAGACGCTAATCGCGCCGGTGGTAGCCGCGGCGCTGTACATATTTATTTTTGGGTCAGTCATCGGAACCAAGATTGATGACTTTGCTGGCGTGCCGTACATCTCGTTCGTGTTCCCGGGGATTTTGATGCTGTCGATAATTAACGCCTCGTTTGCGAGTGCGTCTTCCAGTCTCTATTTTATGCGCTTTACCCGCGGGATTGAAGAAATCCTCATCTCACCGTTTTCGTACTTGGAAATGCTGCTGGGGTTTGTGGGTGGCGCTATCGTGCGGGCGCTGATGGTGGCAGGGTTGGTTCTGGGGGTTGGGTTGGCGTTTGGGGCGGTGCAGTTGCAGCACCCGCTGGCATTTGTGGGGTATGTGTCGATGATTGCGGCGATTTTTGCCATGCTGGGGATTATTGTGGCGCTGTGGGCCGAAGGGTTCGAGCAGTTGCAGTCGCTCAATACGTTTGTGATTACACCGCTCACGTACCTCGGGGGGATTTTCTACAGCATCACCATGCTGCCGTCGCTGGCGGCTAGTATCACTATGTACAATCCATTTTTCTATTTTGCCGATGGTATCCGCAGCAGCATGATTGGGTATAGCGAAGCTAATTCGGCCGTGGGGCTAGCGGTCACGCTGGGGTTAGTGCTGGCACTTGGGTTACTTGTCATCCGTCTTTTCCAAACAGGGTGGAAAATTCGGTCGTAATAAATTACACCACCTCATCCACACAGCCCGCTGAGTTTTGCTCGGCGGGCTGTTATTATTCAGGTATGAAAAACAATACTAAATTATACGAAACTGCCGCGGCGCTGTTGGCTAGCGGTAAGGGGATTTTAGCAGCGGACGAAAGTGACGGGACGGCTGGCAAGCGGCTAGAGCGAGTGCACCTTGAGAATACGCCCGAGAACCGGCAGGATTTCCGCGAGATATTATTTACCGCCGACGGCATTGAGCAGTACATCTCAGGGGTGATCATGTACGACTCGTCAATCCGCAACACTACCGACGACGGCACACCGTTCCCGGACGTGCTCGTAGCCAAGGGTATCATCCCGGGGATCAAAGTCGACACTGGCGTCAACGACCACCAAGGGTTCAAAGGGGAAGTTATCACCCAGGGTCTCGATGATCTCGCCGACCGACTGGCTGAGTATTACTCGATGGGGGCGCGGTTTGCCAAATGGCGGATGGTAGTCGACATTGACGGCGACGACACTCCGACCTACGAGACGGTCAAAATGAACTGTATCCAGATGACCCGCTACGCGCAGCTGTGTCAGGCTGCCGGCATCGTCCCGATTGTCGAGCCGGAAGTCATCCACGCTGGTGACCACTCGCTCCAGAAAGCGGAAATCGAAACCACTCGCACCCTGCAGATCCTTTTCCAGACCCTACAAGAATACCGCGTGGACCTCGCCGGACTGATCCTCAAATCATCAATGGTCCTCGCTGGAGACAAATACGCCGAGCAAACGTCAGCCCAAGAAGTGGCGCAAGCCACTCTGCGCACCTTCCACATGAGCGTGCCACATGAGACAGCCGGGATTGTGTTCCTATCAGGTGGACAGTCACCCGAACGGTCAGCAGAAAACCTTGATGCAATAGCAAAAATGGGACAGCAACCATGGCCAGTCACGTTTTCATTCTCTCGCGCGCTTGAGCAACCGGTACTCGATGCCTGGGGCGGTAAACCAGAGAACGTCGATGCGGCCAAAGCCTCCATGCTCGAAGTGGTCAAGCGAAACAGCGCCGCCAGCCTCGGACAGCTCTAAACAGGCCTAATCCCGCAGATTACCCGGCAATCTGCGGGATTAGGTACTCTAGGTATACCGTAAAATCGCTCTAACCCTAGGGTCGGACACGTACAGGAGAGATAAACCAAAACCGCACCCTAGGGTGCGGTTTTGGTTGGTCTGGTCTTTATTTCTTCTGAACGTACAGACAGTGCTTTTGGGCTACTGGGTTGAATTTGGTTTCTTGGTGCTTTTTGCTTGGGTCTTTTTTGTTTTTGTTGTTAAACCGCGTGTAGTACACGTGACCCTTACCGATGCCGGTCGCATCGCCTTTTGAAACCATCTTGATGAGTAAATCTTGTGACATAGTGGGCTAATACTAGCAAACCGCTGAAAAATGTCAATCAGACTACTTGCGTCTAAAGGCAATCAACAGTATTTGATGGCTTTACAAAGGTTGGCTTTTGCATCGTGCTAGTATGAAGGCATTGTCGGACTTTCAGGTAGATTGCTGATCCGATAACTTTTGATAATGAAAGTTCTTACCTTCAGTTGGGAGTATCCTCCAGCCAAAAACGGCGGCCTTGGAGTCGCCTGCTTTGGTTTAACGCGCGAACTACTACACGACGGTGTGGAGGTGACCTTGGTGTTACCGAAAACCCAAGTCATTAAGGGTGACGTGCGGGTGTTGTTTGCGGATACTGAACGCCTGGTGCGGATGAGTGAATATGAGCAGTCGTTCCCTGGACCCTATCACCACGCTACAACGATGGTTGACTCAGTTATCGGGTACGATGCTACCGGCAAACCAATTCTCCGGTCACGAACGATTCTCGAAGAAGCCCATCGCTTTGCCCACCAAGCAGCCGTCATTGCTCGTATGGAGCAGTTTGACGTGATACACGCTCACGACTGGACTTCGTATCTGGCTGGAGTTGCAGCCAAGATTGCTAGTGGTAAGCCATTGGTATTGCACGTACATGCCACATCATTTGATCAGGCGGCTGGTGACAACGTCGATCCGAGCATGCATCAAATTGAGCTCGAAGGGTTCGCCATGGCCGACCGGGTAGTGGCGGTAAGTAATTTCACCCGCAACATGCTGATCAACAAACACGGCGTGCAGCCCGACAAAATCGAGGTGGTACACAACGGCTGCGATGCGGAAGAGGTAATCGTGCTTGAGCCAACCCTCCAAGCGCTACGCGACCAAGGCAAGAAAATCGTTCTCTATCACGGCCGCATTAGTATCCAAAAAGGGGTTGATTATTTTGTGCATGCCGCCAGACGGGTGGTCGATGTCGACCCGAACGTGGTGTTTGTTATCTCAGGCTGGGGCGACATGATAAAACAGGTTATCCACCAAGTGGGTGAGATGGGACTATCAGAACATGTCCGGTTCGCCGGGGCCACTTGGGAGCAGGAGCGTGACCGGCTGTATCAGAGTGTTGATTTGTTTGTGATGCCGTCGGTGTCGGAGCCATTTGGGTTGGTGCCGCTCGAAGCGCTGCAGCACGGGACCCCTTCAATCATTACCAAACAGTCCGGCGTGGCCGAAGTCCTCACCCACGCCCTCAAAGTTGATTTTTGGGATGTGGACCAGATGGCCAACCAAATCTTGTCCGCGTTGCGCTACCCAGTTATGGGCGAGCAGATTGTCAAAGAAGGTAGGTTGCAGCTGTTGGGTCTGTCGTGGCAAAAAGCCGCCGCCAAGATGGCTGCTCTCTATCGTAATCTGCTACAATACGCAACATCATAACTATGCTTACTGTTTGCCCTTATTTCCATGTCCACCAACCGTACCGGATCAAAAAATACCGGGTGTTTGATATCGGGACTGACACTGAGTATTTTAACGATGACTCAGAAACTGATTTGAATAACCGACGGATTGTCGAAAAAGTCGCCAATAAGTCATACCGGCCAACCAACAAAATCCTCAAGGAGCTACTCGACCAGCACCCAGAATTCCGGTTCAACCTGTCGTTCTCGGGTACTGCGCTCGATCAGTTCGAAGCCTACGCCCCTGACGTATTAGAGTCATTTCAAGAACTGGTCGCAACCGGTCGGGTTGAGATCCTCGCTGACACGTATCATCACTCACTGGCATTCTTCTACTCGGTGCCAGAATTCAAACGCCAAGTGCAGAAGCACGAACGACGGATCAAACAATTGTTCGGGGTCAAGCCGCGCGTGTTCCGGAACACTGAGCTGTCGTACCGCAACGACCTGGCTAAATGGTGTGAGGATAACGGCTACCTCGGGATCATGGCCGAAGGTTGGGAAAAGTACCTTGGGTGGCGGAGTCCCAATTTTCTCTACCATCCACCAGGCTGCTCCAAAATTAAAATTCTTCTCAAGAACTACAAGCTGTCGGACGACATTGCGTTTCGGTTTGGGAACAAACAGTGGTCGAGTTGGCCGCTGTCGGCCGACACCTACGCCGGCTGGATTCACTCCAACCACGGGGATGGCGAGACAGTGAACTTGTTTATGGACTACGAGAGTTTTGGTGAACACCAGTGGGCTGATACTGGGATTTTTGATTTTCTGCGAGCGCTCCCAGAGACGCTTCTGCGTCACCCTGACACCAGTTTCAAAACCGCGACCGAGACCGTGCAAGCATACGACGCCAAGGGTGAGTACGATGTGCCAGACGTACTGACTTGGGCTGACACCGACCGCGACTTGACCGCTTGGAACGGCAACGACATCCAGCGCGATGCGCTCGCGGCGACGTACCGAATGGAAGAGAATGTGATGAAGACGGGGAAGCGTGACTTGATCGAGAAGTGGCGCAAACTACAGACGTCAGACCACTTCTATTACATGTGTACCAAGTGGTCTAACGACGGAGACGTGCACGCGTATTTCTCTCCGTACGAATCCCCGTACGATGCATACATCGCGTTTATGAATGCGTTGTCTGATCTCAAGTTGCGAGTTGATCATGTGGTGAACGAGCAGGTTGCTAAGCAAGCCGCCGAGAGTGAGGTTGTCAGTCAGGCCAGCGGCAGTCCCGATTTTGTCCCACTTGCACCGCCGAGCGTGAACCCTCCCAGCAATAGCCGTGACGACGCTGAGTCTGGCCGCGTCTCGCACGATAACCAAACCATCAAGCCAGAAGAAAAACAGCGACTACATCCTCTACAAAACATCTGGAACCGGTTCAAGTCAATCTTCCCAGTTGTCCCTCGCAGTAACCAGTCCACGTGATAGACTATAGTCATTACTACTCAATTGTTCTTACGTTCTTATGCCTACCAAAAAACCCGTCACCAAAAAAAGTGTCAAGACAATCGCTAAAAAAGCGACTGTGAAAAAAAAGCCAGTGGCTAAAAAAACCACCGTTAAGAAAAAAGTAACCGCTAAGAAAACCACCACCAAGAAAGCCAACAAAACTCCCAAGGCGACTGCGATGAAAAAACCGGTCAAAGACTTGGTATTTGCGTCTGACCAAGAATCATTCTGGGTCCAGAACGGTGAGGTTCTCAACAGTCTGATGGCTCTCAACGACGCGTTTGCTAACATGGACAAAGACATTTACCAGTTCCATGCCCATGGCGACCGCAACGACTTTTCTATTTGGGTGGACACGGTGCTGAGCGACGCTGCATGTGCAGCTGATTTGAAGAAAGCCAAAACGCAAAAAAGTGCCCGGACAATCGTGGTGAAACATCTTAAACTGTATTCAATCTAGCATATGGCTCGGTCGGTCACGGTCGGAAATGGCAATGTGCTCGTTGGATTAGATAACCGCGGGCAGGTTCGTGACTTGTACTATCCGTTTGTTGGAGAAGCAAACCACGTCAGTGGCGCGAGCGGGAATTATGTCCATCGCGTTGGGGTGTTTGTTGATGGCAAGATGTCGTGGCTTGACGACCCAGCCTGGCGGGTGACCATTGGTGGTGAGGAGCATACCTGCGTCGGGTCTATGTTCGCGGAGAATCGCGAGCTGGGGATTACGCTCGCTAGTCGAGACACGGTGCACAATGAGCATGATGTGTTTTTGCGACACTTTACTATCACCAACAGTGGCGACCGCACGCGCGAAGTGAAACTGTTTCTCGCTCAACAATTTAGAATCTATGAATCCAGACGCGGTGACACCGGGTACTTTGACCCGCGTGTAGGGGCGATAGTGCACTACAAAGGCGAGACGACGCTCCTGGTCAACGCCTACGCTAACGGTAAGCAATTTAAAGAATACAACATCGGTCTGTTTGGAATCGAAGGTAAAGAGGGGACGTGGCTCGATGCTGAAGATGGTCGACTTGAAAGTAATCCAATTGAGCACGGGTCGGTTGATTCCGTTTTGGCGCTGACCTTTAATCTGGAGGCTGGTGAATCTAATCAGGCCCACTACTGGATTGTCTGTGCCAAATCTGTGTCGGAGGCTCACACTCTCGATGAACTCGTTTTGGATGAGACCCCTGACGCGTTGATTACTTCAACTGATGCATACTGGACAGCGTGGTTAGGTAAAGACAATCGTGACATGACCGCCCTGCCGGCTTCATTGCGGACGCTCTACAAGCGTTCTTTGATGATTATGCGGGTGCACACGGATAACCGTGGCGGCACCATTGCCAGTAGCGACACTGACATGTTGCACCATGGGCGCGATACCTACAGCTACGTCTGGCCGCGCGATGGCGCAATGATCAGTTTGGCTTTTGATAGGGCTGGGTACCGTGATGTGACGCGGAGATTTTTTGAATTCATGGCTCGATGTCAGGAACCAGGTGGGTACCTGATGCACAAGTACCGCACTGATGGCGTGCTCGGCAGTAGTTGGCACCCCTGGATTATTAATGGAGAAGCACAGCTACCCATCCAAGAAGACGAGACCGCTTCGATTCTGTTTGCATTGTGGAAACACTACGAGCAATACAAAGACATTGAGTTCATCGAGAGTCTGTATAACAGCTTTATCGAACCAGCAGCAGAATTCATGTGTGAGTACATCGAGTCGACAACTGGGCTCCCGCAGGCGTCATTTGATCTCTGGGAGGAGAAGTACGGTACTTCAACTTATACTGCTGCCAGTACCTACGCTGGCCTGATGGCGGCGGCTAAATTCGCCCAGTTGCTCGGCAAAGCTGGTCCCGCCCGTACGTTCGAAGCGGTCGCCGGCCGGATCAAAACTGCGATTGGTGATGTATTATTTGATAAAAAAACCGGCACGTTTGTAAAACATGTGCTGCACGTTGACGATGAACTCCAGTACGATCGAGTAATCGACACGAGTAGTCTGTATGGATTACAACTGTTTGAAGTATTTGATCTCGATGATGAACGGATGGTCAGTATGGTCAAAGCCGTAGAAGCAAAACTTCAGGTCCACGGCGCAGCCAAAGGGTTCATCCGCTACGAAGGTGACACCTATTACACCCAGCAATCAGCCGGCAGCCCCAACCCGTGGGTCATCTGTACGCTCTGGATTGCCCGGTACTACATAGAAATTGCCAAAACCAAGGAGGACCTCGCATACCCGTTAGAAATCCTAGAGTGGACCTGCAGTCACGCCAGCACCAGCGGAACCCTGTCAGAACAAATGCAGCCAGATACTAGAGAGCACCTCAGCGCCTCACCCCTAGTCTGGAGCCACGCCGAGTTCGTCTTAGCAGCACTAGCCTATGTAGAAAAGGCGGAGGAGTTGGAAGGGGAGACACTATCAAAGTAAACCGCGTCAAAACTCTTTCCTCCAGCGTTGGGTTTCGGTATTAAATTCTCCAATCTGGGTGCGGTGGATTGACCAGGCTAGACTAGAGGTTGGTGCGACTAGTTGCTTACCGATCAGTTTTGCTAACGTGCGCATATAAGTGCCGCTGCTGGCGGTGCAGGTGAAATGGGCGATGGTATATTCATCAGGAAGTGACAACTGGCCGACATCCGATGTCCAACGGTTGTTTTTGATTTGGTCCCAGTCTTGGCGCACATCTATCCGGCGGAAGTCGTTGCCGAGGGTTTTACTAGCTTCGGTTACTTCTGGGATAGTGTCGATTTTGGCTCGAGCTTCGGCGCAGACAGCTGTTCGAGTTTTGGTTTCGATATTGTCCAGTTGCAAGGAATAGATAGTTGAGGCTTTGGTTGGGATGGAGATCTCATGGAGGCGGCCTTTGAGCGTCCACGTATGTAATGGTTTGCCTTGTACGGTTTTGGATGAAAAGTGGGGGTACGGGAGTTCGATGTCTCCAGTGAGATTGGCACAAATGTTCCTAAGCTGAGTTTCAATAGCTGGCACGCCCTCAGGCGGCGGGTTGGTTTCATAGGATGACTCTACGTGCAGCCGCCCCAACACATCATGCGTATCAGACCCAATCCCAAACAACACCGAAAACTGGTAGGTTTTGTCAAGTGCGAGATACTGCTCTTTGCGTTTGCACTCTTCGCCAATGAGCACGAGTAACTTACCTGACGCCATTGGGTCGAGGCGACCGGCGTAGGTCAGCGGGAGGCTGGCATACTCGGACGGCTGCGTCTGGCGCCACACCTCCATAGACTGCAGCGGCGTTTGTCCGACCGCTTTGTCCAGTACTACATAAGAGGGGAGTTCCATAAATGTGAGCCTACCATAATTCCAAAGTGTCCAACACCGAGTGTCGGACAAATCAAAATATAACTGACTGATGGTAACTGATCACGTATATATAATTAGTTATTTTTCGATTCCTTATCCAACACTCGATGTTGGATAAAAAATGTCTATGTATCATATATGATACATAGACATTTTTTAGGTTTTAACCTAGTGGATCACCTCCGAGGAACGAATTAATAATCAAAAGCAAGACAAACCCACCAATCGCCAGCAAGATAAATTTCATTGGTTTAGTATAGCAGTGAGGTGGGTAACTTGGTGCCGGTAGAACGTGTGGCCAGGGGGTTACTTATTCAGGCTGCCAACTTGACTACTGGTCTCAGAAGAGTATTATGCTAACGCCTAAATTATTGAATTTTTCTCATTATATGACTGTTTTAGATCACGTGTTGCAAGCCGAACAGGATGCTGCCACCAAGGTTGCGACGGCTACAGCTGCAGCCACCCAACAGATTGCCGATGCTAAAAACGTCTCAGCCGCTGCTATTGCTGCAGAAAAAATGCGTCTGGCGGCACACGAAACAGTGACACTGGCTGAACACACGAACACAGTAGAACTCAACTCCAAAACAATCACTACCCAAGCTACCAAAGACGCCGCTGCAATCAGCGCAGCGTTTGCTGAAAAAAAGACCGAACTAGAACGAAAGATTAACGAGGCTCTTTCGTAATACATTTTATGGCTGTTGTTACAATGCAAAAAGTTCAGATTGTCGTCCACCGTACTGATACGGAGACCCTTCTGCAAACCTTGCAACGAGCGGGAGTAATGGAGTTTACTGAAATCGACGCCTCCAAAATCACCCCGGCAACTGCTGAGTTCCCGCACGCCCAGCTCCTCCCGCGACTACAGCACGCGGTCGGGTTCCTGGCGCCCTACGAAGTAAAAAAAAGTCTCTGGCGAACTCTACGCGACGGCACCACCACTGACCTGACCGAAGTGGCGGTAAAGAAATACACCACTGATACTGACGCTGTGTCACTAATCGTGGTGGACCAAGAGACACTCCAAGTTGAGTTGGCCGAAAAAACCAATGCTGTTCGACTGCTCACCGAGCAAGTGGCCTTATTGCAGATCTGGAAAGTGGTTCCACTTAAATTGTCTCACCTCAAAACTGCTACCACCTACACAATCCTCGTCACCCGACCAAAAGACGCACCCAAAAACCCCAAACCGCTCGAGGCATTCCTAACTGGTTTCCTTACAACCAACGACATAACTGCACAGCTAACCACCGTTGAAAAGAACCCTAATCTGTGTGCTGTCACGGTGGCAGCCGATACCATCACAGCGACCGACCTACAAAAGCAGTTAGAAGCTAAACAACTGCAAATCATCACTGCACCGGAAGGGTTTGAATCTGCCGAAATTGAACTGGTTGCTACCGAAGAGAAATTGGCGGCGGGGAACGGAGAGTTGGGGGTTGTGCACGACCAGGCGGAGCATTTTGCCCACACCCATCTGCGGCAGCTGCGGATTGCAGCTGAGGTACTCTCGTGGCAGCGCGATCGGTTCGCGACTATTGCGGTGGCTGGAGCGACCGCTAGTAGTGTGGTATTTGAGGGGTGGATGAATGCATCCATGCAAACTGCCGTGGAAGCCGAATTTGCGAAGCAACACATCGCAGCGCTCGTCAGCGAACTTGATTTGACTGAGGGTGAGGAGCCGCCGGTTGATATTGTTAACAACTCTTTCATCCAGCCGTTTGAAGTCGTGACCCGATTGTATGGTATGCCTGGTCACCGTGACCTCGATCCAACGTTATTCTTGGCGGGATTCTTTTTCCTGTTTTTTGGTCTGTCACTGACCGACGTTGGATACGGGATTTTCTTGATGGCAGTCGCGACGATCATCCTGACGTTGTTCAAAGTCGCCCCCATCGTGCGGACGTTTGCCAAACTGCTGCTCTTTATGGGGTTGGGGTCGGCGCTGGTCGGTTTACTATTTGGGGGGTACCTCGGTATCGCGGCTGAATCACTGCCGTCTTGGTTGCGTGCCATCCAGGTGTTTGATCCGATTGGCAACCCCCTACCGGTGTTCTACCTAGCGCTTGGGTTGGGGGTATTCCAGGTGATGGTGGGGATGCTACTCAAGATCTACAGTGATGCCCGCAACGGAGAACTGACGAACGGTATTTTGGACCAAGGTCCGTGGCTGTTTGTGTTTTGTGTCGCGATTGCGTATCTTGGTGTCTTCACTGGATACGTTGATTTTGCGACCCCAGAACAGTTAATCAATTTGATTTACGTTGGGTTGATTGCAGTTGTGCTTGCCAGTGGTCGCAAGGGTCAGACTATCCTCGAGAAAGTGCAGTCCGCTGCACTGAGTCTGTACGCCAGTATCGGATATTTTTCTGACATTCTGTCGTACTCACGTCTCTTGGCCCTTGGTCTTGCGACCACTGCGCTGGCATTTGCCGTCAATCTCATTGCTGAGATTGTCAGTGGGACACCGTACGTTGGTCCGGTGCTCGCTATCGTAGTGTTGGTGATAGGTCACCTCTTTACCTTGGCCGTAAACACGTTGGGTGCCTTCATCCATAGTGCTCGGCTGCAGTTTGTAGAGTTTTTTGGCAAGTTTATTGCTGGAACCGGTCGGGAGTTTAAACCTCTGAAACGTACGGCGCTACACGTGGTGGTGTCAGATGAATAGAGGTTTGAATAATTAATAAACAATAAAAAGTAACTATTATGGAATTTATCGGAATTGGACTCGCATTTGCTGGAGCAGCTATCGCCGCTGCGCTGGGGTTTAGTGGGTCAGCTGTCGGTATGGGACACGCTGGACAAGCTGCAGCGGGAGTGCTCGGAGAGAAGCCACAGCTGTTTGGAAAGATGCTCCTGATGCAGGCGTTGCCTGGGTCACAGGGGATTTACGGTCTGGTTGGAGCCTTTCTTATCTTGAACTTTTCAGGAATCCTGGGGGGTGGAGAAGCTGTAACACTGACGGTCTCACAGGGACTACAGTATTTCATGGCTGGTCTACCAATTGGTATTTCAGGCTATTTCTCAGGGATGTACCAAGGGATGGTCGCCGCTTCAGGAATCTCAATGATCGCCAAAGACGAAGCCAACATGGGACGAGCTATCGTTCTGTCTGTGATGGTAGAAACCTGGGCGATTTTTGGAGTTCTCATCAGCTTCATCCTCCTTATCTCAATTGTTAACTAGGTATCAGTATGACAAATTCGCTCACCACCAAAATCACCAATGATGCCGACGCGCAAATCGCTACCATTGTGGCAGCTGTCGCTGTGTCTGTGGCTGCCGTTGAGACCGAGACGAAACGTGTCATCACCGACCTACAACGTGACGCCGAGGTACAGCTGACCAAGAAAAAAGCGCACCAAGAACTAGTTGCCACCGCCAAAGCCAATCAATCGGCCAAGATTGCCTTGGCTGCAGCCAAGCGCACCGCGATTGATGGATTGTTCGAACAGGTAGCGACAACGGTGCTCGCAGAATCTGGAGCCGAGTACGTCGCGCGGTACACCAAACGAGTACAAGCAGTGTTGCCAGCCGGAGTGGAAGTGTTCTCGGTGCAGTCGCCAGCGGATAAGGCTGACGAGACCAAAGACATCCTAACTGCGCTGGGCATACAAGCCGAAGTAATCCCGAGCCCAGCGGTGCGAGCGGGACTCATCGTCGTCGCCCGTGACGGCGTGTACGATGCTTCGTTTGATCGCACTTTGTCAGAGGTGCGACCAAACCTCGAAATGGAACTAATACAAACATCTTCATAACCATGCAAACGCAGTATATCTACAGTGCGAGCCGAGCGAACACACTCGCGCAATATCTACTCACTAAAACCGACATTGATCGTTTGTTAGTAGCGGACGCTGGAGATGATTTGCAGTCTGCTCTGAAAGAAACCTACTTGGCGCCGTACGTGTTGCAGGACGCTGATATTGCAGTCGCAATCGAAGCCACCCTGATCGAAGCGAAAAAGCTCCTACACCGGATTGCCCCAGACGGTGATATGTTGCGAGTGTTGTGGTTGCAGTACGACGTCCACAACTTGCGCGTATTTGCCAAAGCCCAAGCCATCGGCAAAGGGTTCGCCGACGTGGCTCAGTTTGTGTCCGCGCGCGGGATTTATGATCCGGCGTACTTGTACGCCATGGCCGATCGCAGTGAACTCAACCGGCTGCAAATGAGCTGGCAAGAGTCGTACACCGAGGCGGTGCGTCATGCAACTGTGGGCGACATTGACCAGGTTGATGGCGTGTTTGATCAGCTGTTCTTTGCGACAGCGACCAGGATAGCGGAGCGGTTCAAAGACCCGTTCATTAGGAAATATGTCCGCGCTATCGTCGACCTGTACAATCTCAAAGCCCGCCTGCGCGCTGCAACGTATGACCAAATCAAATTCAGTCCGGTGTTCATTACCGGCGGCACGTTTGCCGAGCGTGAAATCGAGACCAAAGAACAAGTGCTGGTAGCGTTTGCTCAGCTTGGCGGTGAAGCTTTCTGGCGTATCGCCATCGAGCAGTTTGCGGCCACTGGGAACACCACCCACATCGATGCACGAGCGGACGAGTATCTGGTTGATATGTCAAAACAAGCTAGTTTCGACATGTTCAGTTCAGCCTCACTGGTGTTATTCTACTTGCAATCAAGACAGTCAGCTGCCAACGTCCGCACTATCGTTGTGGGCAAAAACAGTGGTATGAGTGAGGCTGCTATTCGATCTAATTTACGCCTGGCCTATGTCAACAACTAACCCTAATCAGTACAAAATAGCTATTGTTGGTCCAACTGATATGGTGTCAGGGTTCCGGGCGTTGGGGGTAGAGGCGATTGATGCTCAGACCGGCGAAGCCGCGCTTGAAGAATTACGACGCATCAAAAAACTCACCCTGGATCCAGCCAGCGACGTCAAATACGCCGTTGTGTGTGTGATCGAGGATTTACTCACGAACATCGACCCCGCCGAATACGCTAAGGTAGTCAGTGGCCCCCTCCCGGCCGTCATTGTCTTACCGGGCCCAGAGGGAAGTAAAGGAGTAGCGATTGCCCGCCTCCGTCGATTAGCCGAACAGGCTGTCGGAAGCGCAATTATTTAATCAGTCACAATTTTAATAACAGTACTATGGAAACAACAACAGACTTCACAAAAGCAGCCGGCGTCATCAAACGAGTGACCGGACCATTGGTGCGGGCAACGGGTATGAGTGAAGCTAAACTCTACGAGGTTGTTCGGGTGTCAGACGAAAAACTGATGGGTGAAATCATCGAGCTCCACGGCGATGAGGCGGCGATTCAGGTGTATGAGGAAACCGCTGGTATTGCACCAGGAGACCCGGTATACCGCACTGGTCGCGTGATGTCTGTTGCTCTAGCTCCAGGATTACTAGAATCTATTTACGACGGTGTCCAACGTCCGCTCAAAACCATCGAAGCAGTAGCGGGTAACCAATACATCAAACGAGGGATCGAAGCCGACCCGATAGATATGGCAAAAAAGTGGCCCTTCACGGCTGTAGCTAAAGTGGGAGATGTCGTGTCAGGTGGAGACGTGCTGGGCGAGGTGCAAGAAACGTCCGTCATCGTGCACAAAGTGATGGTGCCGCCAGCGATGTCAGGTACAATCGAAGCCATCAATAGTGGCGATTTCACCGTGACTGATGAAGTAGCTACCCTACAGACTGAAAATGGTTCACAATCAGTCGCCATGCTGCAGTACTGGCCGATTCGAGTAGCGCGGCCCAAAACCGCCAAGATATTTCCAACTGAACCACTGCGAACCGGTGGCCGTTCAATTGATACATTTTTCCCCATCGCCAAGGGTGGAGCCGGGTCAATCCCGGGTCCATTTGGAGCGGGCAAAACAGTGACTCAACAGGGTATCGCCAAGTACTGTGACGCCGAGATTATCGTCTACATCGGTTGTGGTGAGCGCGGCAACGAGATGACCGAAGTACTATCAGAATTCCCGCACCTAGTTGACCCGAACACTGGCGAGAACTTGATGAAACGAACCATTCTGATTGCTAACACCTCAAACATGCCGGTAGCAGCGCGTGAGGCCAGTGTCTACACCGGAATCACCATCGCCGAGTATTATCGTGATATGGGCTACAACGTGGCGCTAATGGCCGACTCAACCTCACGGTGGGCTGAAGCCATGCGTGAGATTTCTGGTCGCCTAGAAGAGATGCCGGGTGAAGAAGGGTACCCAGCGTATTTGTCATCACGAACCGCTGAATTCTACGAGCGCGCTGGTATTGTTACTGCCCTGGGGAGTGAGGGACGAATCGGCTCACTGACGGTGATTGGAGCGGTGTCGCCTCCAGGTGGAGACTTGTCCGAACCAGTGTCACAAGCGACGCTACGCGTTACCAAAACGTTCTGGTCACTCGACTCAGGACTGGCGTACAAAAAACACTTCCCATCCATCAACTGGCTAACGTCGTACTCGCTCTACGCCCCAAACTTCAAAGACTTCTGGGCGCGTGAAGTGGCACCTGATTTCTCTGACTACCGAGACGCTGCCCTCAAACTACTCGGAGAAGAATCAAAACTAATCGAAATCGTTCGACTAGTTGGGATGGAGTCACTCTCAGCTAACGATCGCTTGATCCTCGAAGTAGCGCGGATGATGCGAGAAGATTACCTGTTCCAGGACGCCTTCTCACCAGACGATGCGTACACACCACTGAAACGTCAGTACGGTATGTTGAAATCAATCATGACGTTCTATGATGCTGGACTACCAGTAGTGACTCTGCCTGACTTTGAATTCAAAAAATTCACCAGCCTGAAATGTATCGCGCAAGTAGCGACCCTCAAAGAGCAGCTCGATTGGGAGATCAAAGACTTCGAAGCCTACCAAACCATCATCAAGGACGAAATTAATAGCCTGGTAAACTAATTTGTATGAGTAATAAAGAATACACAAACATCGTAGATATCGCCGGACCACTACTCGTCATTGACGGAGTGGAGGGGGCACAATACGAAGAACTCGTCGAAGTAAACGTACCAGGAGAAAAAGCTCCCCGGTATGGCAAGGTGCTCGATACCAGTAAAGGTACAGCCGTGGTACAGATGTTTGCTTCAACCGCTGGCATGACCGCAGCGGGTACCCGCGCCCGGTTCAAAGGCGAAACTCTCAAACTCGGTGTCAGTGAAGACATGCTGGGGCGAGTGTTCAACGGCTCAGGTGAGACCATCGACGGTGGTCCAGCCCTCGTGCCAGAGAAACGACTGCCAATTTCCGGTGACCCAATCAACCCCTACTCACGAGAATTCCCCAATGACTTTATCCAAACGGGTATTGGTTCAATCGACGTGATGAACACGTTGGTGCGCGGACAAAAACTCCCGATTTTCTCTGGTGCTGGACTACCGCACGCTCGGCTCGCAGCCCAGATTGCTCGCCAAGCGTCGGTAAAAGACGGCGGGGAATTCGCCATCGTGTTCGCGACCCTCGGAGTGTCATTCGAGGAAGCAGAATACTTCCGTCGTGAATTTGAAGAAGCGGGAGCGCTCGGCCGATCAGTCCTATTTATGAACACTGCGGCTGACCCAGTGGTGGAGCGTATCTCTATCCCACGCATGGCGCTGACAACCGCTGAGTACCTGGCGTTTGAAAAAGGCAAGCACGTGTTAGTGATTATGACCGACCTCACTAACTACTGTGAAGCTTTGCGCGAAGTGTCGGCTGCCCGCAAAGAAGTCCCGGGACGACGCGGCTACCCAGGGTACCTCTACACCGACCTCTCCACCCTCTACGAGCGAGCGGGAGCCATCAAAGGTAAGAAGGGGACAATCACGCAGATTCCCATCCTTACTATGCCAGATGATGACAAGACCCACCCCGTACCTGATCTCACCGGCTACATCACCGAAGGACAGTTTGTGATTTCGCGCGACCTTTCAAACCGGGGCATCTTTCCGCCGGTAGATGTACAAGGCTCACTTTCACGTCTCTGGTCAGCTGGAGTAGGCGAAGGCAAAACCCGTGGTGACCACAAAAACCTTAAAGACCAACTGTTTGCGTCGTATGCCACCGGCCGCGAAGTGCGCGACTTGGCAGTTGTGCTCGGTGAAGCCTCACTCGATGACACCGACCGCGCCCACCTACGCTTCGCCGAAGCGTTTGAAACCAAATTCGTCGGTCAAGGTGAGTACGAAAACCGCTCAGTAGAAGAGTCACTCGATATCGGTTGGGAGTTGCTCCGCCTACTACCACGAACGTCACTCAAGCGAGTCAAGGCGGCTGAAATCGAGCAGTACCTAGGCGTCGAAAGCAAAGCAGACGATAACAAACCAACAAAGTAAAAAACCCCCACCCACCTAACTTAAGTCATCGATGACTTAAGTTAGGTGGCTCGAGGCAAATTCCTGGAACACCCAAGTCAAACGCTCACCTGTACAATAGAAGTCAACCAGTTAATTTTATCTACCCATGATTCTAAAAGTAAGCCCCACCCGAGTATCGCTGCTCACGCTCAAAAAAGAGCTGAAACTAGCGCAAAAGGGTCACAAACTACTCAAAGACAAGCGAGATGGTCTCGTGAAGAAATTCATGGCGGTTATTTATGAAGCCAAGGCGTTGCGCGAGTCCGTCGAGGTGCGGCTAGGTTCGGCGTTTGACTCGTACACGCGTGCGAGTGCGATGACTGCGTCCGCGGCGCTGGACACGGCCTTTATGGCCCCTAACGCTAAAATTGACCTAGACGTCAAAATCCAGAGCGTCATGTCAGTCAAAATCCCCGAATTCACTGTTACCAAAACCGGTTCAGCGTTCTCCTACGGCATGCTCGAAACCACCGGCGACCTCGACAACGCCATCGTCAAGTTCGACGAAGTGTTTGTCGACATCCTCCGGTTAGCTGAGCTAGAGAAAACCGCCGAGATGCTGGCTGAAGAAATCGAGAAAACTCGCCGGCGGGTGTCAGCGCTTGAGAACGTCCGCATCCCCAACCTCCAAGACACGATTAAATTCATCACCATGCAGCTCGATGAGCGCAACCGAGACGCGGTGGTCTCGACCATGCGGGTGAAAGCCATGATTCTAGCTAAAGAGGCCGAAACAGCCTAAACTGGCGAATCTACGACTGTTTCGCGTAGTGTGATCGTCACCGTACACTTGTATGGCTCCTCACACACCACCCTCCAACAGTCGCACCTTCATCCAGTTTATACTGTTTCGGGGCGAGAAATACCGATTATAGGACAGCCCAAGTGAAGTTAGAGACAGAACGTCTTGCAGCTTGTAGCGCAACTGCAATATTGCTCTAACTTCACTTGGGCTGTTTTTGTATATCCTCCTCCAGATAATACAGCAGAGTAGCTTGCAATATATAGACATTGTAATACAATGTAAGCATATGAAAACATCCCCGTATACTATTCGCCTAGCTGACGACGTTCGCGCTGCGCTCGAACTTGAAGCCAAACGTGAGGATCGTTCTGCGGCTCAGTTAGCTACCCAGGCGATTAAAACTATGTTGGCTCAGAAAACTGTGTATCACGCGGCGATTGACACTGCACTGGAGGAAACTACCAAAGGAAGATTCATCTCTCAGGCAGCCATGCATGAGTGGATCGATAGTTGGGGTGCCGATAGTGAACAAGCAGCACCGACAATAGACATCATCCGCTAGTCATGCAGTTGGTTTATCTACCAAGTACTGAGTCGGACTTACGGTGGTTGCGACAGTACTATGAACAAGTGTTCGTAGCAGGGTTACAGGCTGCCCGGCAGCATATCTACGCCACCGAGGCGGCGTTACTTGCTAACCCATACTTGGGCCGTCAGGGGAGCGATAACACTAACGTGCGATCGTTGCCGATCAGTCGGACGCCCTTTGTATTTGTCTACCGAGTAAACAATAATGAAATACAAATTCTGCGCGTCTGGGACACGCGACGTGATAGTGGAGACTGACCCCTGAACAACCAAAGCGCTGCCAATCGGCAGCGCTGGTCGGTACTCTTTGGTGTGGTGATTAGTTTGCCAGCTGTACATCAGCTTCGGTTGATACTTCGGCTTCGACTGGGTTGGTAGTGGCTGGTTCAGTTTCATCTGTCGGGGCAGCTACTACTGGCTCTTCGGGTACTTCCGTCTCGGCTGGTTCTTCTGCAGTGCTGGTCGCCTCTGGTGTGGTTTCTTCTACCGGTACTTCTGCTGCCTGGTCTGCTGCTACCTGAGCTTCAGTTTGTTCGACTACAGTGTCGATCTGGGTATCAAGCTCGATGTTAGCCTCGTAGTCCTGGACTGAGTCAGCAACGGTGGCTTCTAGGTCCTGTATGGTGTCGGCTACTACTAGGTTGAGGTGTTTGCTGCGGTTATATGACCCGCCGCGACGTGCTAGTTCAGCTTGCACGTTGGTCTCGTTCGCGCTTGATTCGACGTTGTTGAGCGTACCTTGGTGCGCTATCAGGATGTTTTTGAGAAGTTCGAGACCAGCTACCAGCTGTGCCCGCTGCGCCGCTGTCAGTTGTAGTTGTTCCGATGCGGTGGCGGCTTGGTTGATCGAGTTGAGTCGAGTGACGATGCGCACCTTGGCCTTTGTGGCCGCTTCAGTTGTTAGTGATCCAGCCAATACTTGTGCGTCAAGTGCAACTAGTTCCGCTGCTAGCTCGGTGATTTCGGTGTCGACTGTCGCCACGTAGTCAAACTCGTTTGATGCTGTCAGCACAAACCAGCCAGCAATCAACGCGGCCAAGACCAGGAGGGCGATAATTATTTTATTCATAATTATATATATGGGTTAACGGTGGGTGATTAAGTAAACCTCTGTTTCTACTATACCCTGGGTGAACTAGTGTCTGTCTGATTGGAGTGACTATGTCTGCTGTCTATGACGCTGAGTGTAACCCAATCTTACGGACTAACTGGAGAAATTTTTGGTAGATTTCAGTTGTTCTGATTGAGCGTTAAACTGAGCGACCGCTAGTCGCTCTGTTTTGACCAGCTGCTCAATCTGGTGCTGGTTCATCATCAGGGCGGCGGTGGCAAACGCGTCTGCGTCCGCGGTAGTAGCAGCCTTGATAAACGTCGCGTCAGCGGTGAGGTTGTCAGAGACGATGTGGGTGTGGGTGCCGGTGCTGTTCTCCCACACTCGTCGATGGGGGCTGGAGGCGGCAAACCCATTATTATAAAGCGTGGTGTTGGCAATCATGACGCCGGGTTTGGTTGGGTGTTCGAGGTGGATGGTAATTGGTTGATTATTTTTGTGGGTGGCATACATGTCGCCACCGCCGTTAATCAAAAACTGCTCGATGCGGTGCGTATGCTGTAGTTGCCTAGCGAGCAGGTCGACGAGGTAGCCTTTGCCAAATCCCCCGAGGTCAAGGTTAGCGTCACCTGTCAACCTGATCTGATCAGGACTGATCTGTAAATCAATCACAGGGTTACCTGGTCCGACTGCCGGTCCACTGGCGGTAAAGGTGTAATCTGCGTCGTAGCCTTTGGATTCCAGTATATGCCCAGTCAAAAGGTTGAAGTGGGTATCTGAGCGCAGGTACAGCCGCTTGCCGTACTCAAGTAGCTGGACGAATTCTGGCGTGGGGTTGACTACCGTTCGGTCACGGTTAAGGGTCGACACCAGCGAATCTGGCTGGAAGCGGGAGTAGTTCTGCTCGTAGATCGACACGTACGAGGTAATAAAGTCTTTGACCTCGTCACTTCGCTGCGCTACTAGCTCGCCGAATATCTCTATCCACCACTGCGTCCCGAGTGCTTGGAAAGAATACTTCATCCGCAATTAGAGTTGGGCGCGAATCTCCGCGACCCCTTGGTTGAACGCGACTGATGTCAGTGACGCGCCACCCACCCGTGATAGTTCGACGTTGTTGATGTTTTGTCCGATAACTGCGGCTCCATACGCTCCATCAAACCCAGAGTGGGCCGGTGTGACAGCTGGTCCACCGTCATAGGTAATATTTGCGTCAATGATAGTTGTGCCGTCTAGTTCCAGAGTAATCACCATGTCGTGCTTGGTCCGGCGGGGGGTGAAATATGACGCTTTAGCGACGAACTGTTGAGTGGTTGCGGCCGCCGCATCTGCAGTGGCTGCTGGCGCGCTATCAATCTCAGCTGCGGGTCCAGCCGCGGCTGCTCCACCGTTAATCTCAGCTGTGGGTTCAGTTGCCGCTGCTTCGTCAACCGGGTTCATGGTTGGAGGTGGTTCGGTTGGTGGGGTGAATCCTTCGGGGAAGTTATTGGCTTGCTCGACCGGCTCTCCAGGAATTTCTTCGACCATTGAAACGGGAACCTCGGCTGGTTGTCGGAACAGCAAGAGTGCGCCCGCAGCGACAATAATAATAACAAAAGCGATGATATACGGCATACAGAAAGATTTAAATTTAAAGTAGTTTATACTAGTATAAAGTATGACGCGTTACATTTCCAGGTTTATTTCTAGCGTACTAGCAATTCCTAACCGGCTGACCGACAAAATCGGGATGTATCGGTTGGTGTCTTTGTCATTGTGGGCGCTGGTGGTTTGCTCATTACTAGCTAGTGCATTTGGCCTACTGGTATACAGCATCGGGGCTCAGTTGACGGCAGTGGTGCTTGCGGTTGCCACGGCACTCATCCTCAACGTCGTCTGTGCCAAACTCTGGCGCGTACACGCCAACCACGAGTCATCGGTGATCACGGCACTCATCCTGTTTTTCATGATGGTGCCCTACGAAGGCATTGTGACCAACTGGGCATTGCTGTCGGCAGTCGCACTAGGGACTGTCTCGAAATACGTCATTACCTACCGCCAGCAGCACATATTCAACGCCGCGGCGCTGGGTGCCGTGCTACTGGTGGTCGGGATTGGTGGGTATAACCTCTTGACCGGACACAGCTACAACACCGATATATTCCAGTGGTGGGTCGCGAACCCGATTTTGTTCTGGCCGGTAGTACTACTCGGGGTCCTAATTGTGGCTAAAGTGCGCCGCAGTGCGATGATTGGTGCGTTTATCGGTGTCGGCTTGCTAGTGTTCTTGATTGAGTCGGTCCGGTTTGGTCTGCCGTTGGTCGATTCTACTTTGGTCTATTTCATATCGTTCCCGACGCTATTTTTGGCATTTTTTATGCTGACCGAGCCGTTTACTATGCCGCCCAAACGAAGCCATCAGGTGTGGTACGGCGCATTGGTTGGGGCGCTTGCGAGCATGGCCATCTTGGCGCCAGTGTTTGCGATGACACCAGAACTAGCGTTAGTTCTAGGGAACGCGTTTAGCTACGTGTTCCGCGTCAAGCGTAAACTATTCCTTAAACTCCAATCTAAACGCTTGATTGCGACCGACACTTGGGAGTTTACCTTTAGCAAACCAGCGGGGTTCAACTTTGAAGCTGGGCAATACGTCGAGTGGATGCTCCCACACGGGCAAACCGATATGCGTGGCACCCGCCGGTATTTCACCATCGCTTCAAGCCCAACCGAGTCGGTCGTCCGACTAGCACTCAAAGTGATGCCAGCGGGTCAGAAAGGCAGCACCTACAAATCCCGCTTACTGGATATGGATCACGGGGAAGTGGTGATTGTCAGTCAACTAGCGGGGGATTTTGTCCTCCCTAAACACACCGACACCTCCCTTGGGTTCATCGCTGGCGGTATCGGTATAACGCCGTTTTCTAGCCACCTCTCGTGGATGCAGGCGAGTGGTAAGCAGTACGACACGCACCTATACTACTGCGCCAACACCGTAGGCGAACTGGCGTACCACGATGAGTTTACCTCTATGGGTACCACCATGCCGCTACTAACCATCCCTGTTATCTTCAAAGAAGAAGTGAATCCACCAAACGAACGAGGCTTTGTAACGAGCGAGATGCTAGCCAGACGAACGCCAGACTTTGCCGAGCGAACCTGGTACATCTCCGGCCCTCCAGGCATGGTCAACGCCTACGAAACGTTACTACAAGAATCAGGCGTCCCCCGCAAACAAATCAAAACCGATTTCTTCCCCGGTCTTGCGTAACTTTGTACAAAATGTACAATATAGAGATATGAAAACTCTTACTACAACAGTTGCTCGTAAAAACCTAGCTGAACTGATTGATACTATTAAATCAACCAATGAAATATTTGCTATTGGCAGGCGCAACAAACCCGAGGTGATTGTGATGAAATTTCCTGAAACCTATAACCCAGCGTTCGATGAAATAACAAACCTCAATGCCATGTCTGGTAGTTTTGATTTCTTGGCAGACGAGCCTGATTTATATACGCTTGCTGATGCCAAAGAAGTCTATGTCTAAGCTGTACGACATCATCCTTATACCGTTTCCATTGACTGATCTGGCTAGTCAAAAAATTCGACCTGCTTTACAGTTGTCGAGTATAACTGACAAAGATGTATTGCTGTGTGCTATTTCAACCAAGACTCACTCCAAGTTTGATATAAAAATTATGCCGACGTCAGAGAACGGTTTGAAGCAAATATCTTATGTCCGTACCAACAAAGTAGCTACTATAGACAGGAAGCTAGTGCTGGCTAAGTTAGGTGTACTTGAATCTGTTGCAGTAAAAAGTGTTAAAACAAAACTGGCAAAGCTATTTGGTTTGTAACTAGTTTACTGACTCCAAAGGATTTCTTTTTCGTCGTGATTTTTTAAATACTCATTAGCCTGTGAGAAATGTTTGCACCCGAAAAATCCTCGGTGGGAGGACAGGGGAGATGGGTGTGGGGCGGTGAGGATGAGGTGTTTCTGCTCGTCGATTAGGCTACTCTTGGCCGCGGCGAATTTACCCCAGAGGATAAATACAACGTGGTCTTGTTCAACCGAGACTGTCTTAATGATTTGGTCGGTAAACTGCTCCCAGCCGCGACCTTGGTGGGCGCCTGCGTTGCCGGCCTCTACCGTCAGGGTAGCGTTGAGGAGCAGTACGCCTTGCTTGGCCCAGTGGGTGAGGTTGCCGCTAGTCGGGATTGGTTGGTCGAGGTCGTCCGCCAGCTCTTTGTAGATGTTTTGCAGTGAGGGCGGCACGTTGACCTTATTTGGTACCGAGAACGATAACCCCATGGCTTGTTTGGGTCCGTGGTAGGGGTCTTGGCCGAGGATGACCACTTTGACCGCGCTTGGTGGGCAGAGTTTAAGGGCGTTGAATACTAGCGGTGCTGAGGGATAGATTGGTGGCTCGTTGATCAAGTATGATGCGTTGATGTCTAGCGTGAGCGCATCCCAGTATGGCTTTGTAGTTTCGTCCGCCAAATAAGTTTTCCACGGGGTTGGCAAATCGGGAATCATTACCGTCATTATAGCGGTACACTTACATATATGCGAGAAGCTCGAATCCGAAGCATTGTCAAAGCCCTCACCTGGCGCGCGATCGCCACCAGTACCACCATGGCACTAGCCTACCTCGTGACCGGTGATCTCAAAGTAGCCGGTGCCATCGGCGCCGCCGACGTCGTGATCAAACTATTTTTCTACTACGTCCACGAACGAGCTTGGGGCCACGTCGGCTGGGGCAGGAACGTGCATTTTGGGAGGGAGTAAACATGTATTCATTGACTTCATTGACTTCATTGGTTATTTGTGCTATATTTACTGACAGTAAATAACTCGCACATAATGCCTGGAGGCTAAAATGTTTACCAAACCTGACCTGAACAACTTTCGTGCAGAAGTCACGAGCAATGTCACGGGGGAAAGTGTCAAAGCAGCTATCGCCAAAGATGCTGGGTTGATCAACCTGACATACCATCGGCAAGATGGTTCGTACCGCTTTTCTCTCGACCATTCGATAATGAAACAAGGTGCTGACTTTGTTCTGATGGTGACGAGTTACGTCGCCATGGAGACTGGTCCGTATGCCCCTGAGAATAATTCGTTAAGCAAGTGGGTCGTAAGCAAGAAAGGTGGTGAGGGTTCGTTCTTCTATAAGCGTCAGCTGATCCGCTGGTATATCGACGAATTCTCCCCAGGTCAGCTTTCGCTGTATGTGAAAATCGACCGGAGAAAATCGTGGATGCAACGCATAGGTTACGTTTTTACCTCCAAAAAACGACGGAAAATACATTCTGATTGGCGCAAGAATTTTGCGTAAGAAATTTCAATTCACCCACCCCTTCGTTGATGATTGGGGTGGTTTTATAATTAGAATGGGAGTTGCAGTATAAACCCTTATCAGAGTTGTAGAGTTCAAATTCCAAGATTTTTTCTGAGCAGATCAAATTTGGAACTACATTCGCATTTATAAAATAATCTCTCAGATTATTTTACCTACGTCCATTTGCTCATTTCTGACACCCTGGACAATAGTGCGTCCCTCGCCCGGCGCAGCGAGTCTTTTTTATTGTCTCCCCGCAGCGAGAGCAGGGTTTGCCTTGTTGACCAAATACTTGCAGGTAGTCGGTAAAATTGCCGGCGGCGCCACCGGTGTCGACGAAGTGTTGGAACGTTGTGCCGCCGACCTGGATTGATTCACGCATCACGTCACCTGACGCCTGGCACAGCACAGCTGCCTCGGCTTTGGTGACTTTGTTGGCTAGTCGCATGGGTCGCACCTTGGCGCGCCAGAGCGCCTCATCAACGTAGATGTTCCCCAAACCAGCGACGAATTTCTGATCAAGTAGCGCGGCTTTGACGGGGGTGCGGCGCTTTTTTAGTTTCGCAGCAAACCACGCGCAGTCAAACTCGGGATCAATTGGCTCCGGGCCGAAGCCTGACCGCGCTACCGCTACCTCGGCGGCTGTTGCTAGTTTGGTATACCCGAACAGACGCATGTCGTTGAAGTAGAGGGTAGTATGGTCGGTAAAATGAAATGCCACCCGGGAGTGCTTATGTGGAAAATCAGTGCGTTCATTCTCGGTCATCGAGTGGCCACCGCCGACAATGTCACCGTCGGTGTCGACGTAGAAAAACTGCCCAGTCATCTTAAGGTGGGCGAGCATAAACAGGTCGCCTTCACCGACAAACGAAAAAATCAGCAGCTTGCCGATGCGGTCGATGTACTCGATGGTCTTGCCGCGCAAGCGGTCGTCAATCGTTTCGTCGTGCGCAACAATTTTACTATGAAACACCTCGACCGAGTCGATGGTTTGTCCTTGGACTTTTTGCATCAGCTGGAGTCGAACCGTCTCAACCTCGGGAAGTTCTGGCATGAGGGTATCCTAGCAGAGTTTGTGGTTCGAGAGAACAGACCAATTTCTCGATAGGCGTTAAGCCACCATTTGGGGATAACTGTGGGGAAAACTAGCGTATAACCCTGGTAGTAACTCTAGGACAGCCTATCGATAAGGTGGGGATGAAGTGTATTGGACTGATTTTAATAGTAATTTGTTAATTGTTCGCGAACTAGATTTTTTGCTACGCTGTTGGTGCTAGCTCGAGAGTCGGGTTTCTGCAGCCAGCCAGAAACTGCAAAAAATACCCAGTACGTAATTGTACCGGTATTCTAGGTTGGGATAGTTGTAAGTTGGGCAGAAAAATGTAAAATAGCGAGTACTTGCCTGACCGAGGCAAGTGGGTGAATTGACGTCAGTGGTAGTTGGAGTCATTCCGACTGACTGCATACGCAGACGTCGTCACTCGAAGCGCAAAAGAAAATAAACTTTCTTTCCACTTCTTCATTCCGACGTAAGGGAAACCTTTCGTCGGCACTCCGGATTACAAATAGAAATGAATAAATTCATTTCTGCTTTAATCCTACATTCCGACGTAGCTCAGCGGTAGAGCAGTTGACTGTTAATCAATTGGCCGCAGGTTCGAATCCTGCCGTCGGAGCATTGACATTATGCATATATTTTGCATAATACTAAAGAAACAAAGGAGTTCAAAATGTTCATGTTAGATCGTTATATCCTCGACACGTGCGTACTTATGCCGGTCGAAATCTTCACTGCACCTTATACAATGCGCCTGTCTGATTTGCTGCAACAACTTCAAATCGAGAAAGGGGAGGGTGGCTCACCACTTCAACTTGTTACAGGGCAAGAGCGTACTGGGAACGAAAAGTTCCCAAGCAGTTTCCTTTTGCAACGAGATCGAGAAGGTGGACTCAGACTAGTCGGAGTAATGGCCAACCGCTTTTCATCATGTAAAGACTTCGCAATCATGGTCGATGAGGTTGAGTTGATTGAAAAGGCACGGAGCTTTGCAGCACTTCTGATGTACTACAATCCGGATAAGTCAGAGGACTATGGTAGATACGAGACAATCGCCCTCGCAAGAGAAGGTTAATAATCAGCGCGCCCTTTGAGTAATTGGGCGCGCTTTATGTTTTACAAGTTCGAACGTCCTCCACCCAGCGGAGCAACGAAATAATCCCCGCGAGGGGATTTTTCTTTTGCTCCGACGGAGAAAGCCCTGGGAGGGCTTTCGTCAGGATTCGAAAAGCTTTTGAGTCAGATTGGGAGCCTAGCGAACCAATCTGTCCAAAAGGTATACTGGTCATGTAATGACCGAAACTCCTGCCGTCGGAGTCGACAAAGATACCAGCTTTGCCTAGGCCTAGGCGAAGCTTGAGAACTGCACCCTATTTTCCTCAGCAAAATTGGTTGATTTTGGTATACTGAGAGTATGGAAAGTAAACACAACAAGAAATTTGTAGGACTCACTGCGCTACTTATCAATTGTTCAATTAAATCCGACAAAAAAGGTTCTCATACTCAACTATTGATGAACCGAGCGGCAGGTATTATGGAAGCAGAAGGTGTCGAAGTCACTCATGTATATCCGTTAGACAACGATATCGCCTTCGGTATGGTAAAAGACGGTAAGGAAGAAGGGCTCAACGATGACTGGCCACAAATTCAGAAACAAATTCTTGATTCAGATATTCTCGTGATTGGTACTCCTGTTTGGCTCGGTGTGAAATCGAGCGTAGCCACTCTTGTCATCGAGCGGATGTATGCTTACAGTGGCGATCGCAATGAGAAAGGACAGTATTTATATTATGGAAAGACTGGAGGGTGCGTTATAACTGGAAATGAAGACGGAGCGAAGCATTGTGCAATGGACTTACTTTATGCGATGCAGCACATGGGATATACCATTCCTCCACAAGCAGATTGTGGTTGGTTGGGCGAAGCCGGGCCAGGACCAAGTTATGGCGACACCGAGTGGAATGATGAAAAACTGGCTTCTCCAGCCGGATACGGCAACGAATTCACTAATAGAAACACTACCTTTATGGCTTGGAATCTAATGCACATGGCTAAGATGCTGAAAACTAATGGCGGTATCCCTACCCAAGGGAATGTTGAAGAAAACTGGACTCATGTTACTAATGCAAAGGATATAAATCCTAAGTATCGGTAGAGGTTGATAAGTTATTTTTCTCCCCGGAGGAAATTCCTCCGGGTTTTAATCCTGCCGCCAAGCAGGTCTTTAGAAGCGAGCTACACCTCGAGCTCTCTAGGGTAGATTTCCATTTTGGTTTGTTATACTTGGGTCATGAATAATCCAGAACTAGTGGTGCATGCTTGTGGGCAGGTGTTGCGCTTTACTTCAGTTGCACAGTGGGATGATTTGTCACAAGAGCGTAAAGTCCAGTTAGGTTTTAACTTGGGTGTGATGGTGCTGGGTCTCGGGCTTACTAAAGCTGAGGGGTATCAGACGCTTGCTCGTGCTCGTACCGGTGAACTGTCGATGCTCAAACTACACAACCACTTCAAATCGCTGATAAGTAAACATAACATCGAACCAGACCAAGCGCAGCTCGATAAACCTGTTTGATTCAACCCTCAAGGCTGCATCCCTGGAGGAAGCTTCGTCTAGGCTTTGCCTAACCAAGCTTCGCCTAGGCAAAGCCTAGGCGAAGCACATTTAGCTATCCAGTGCAGTATTGACAACCATAACACAAAGTATATACTTTGTAATATGAAAACGACAACCAGCATCAAGCTAGATACAAAAATAAAGGAAGAGGCAGCGCTATTGGCTAGCGAATTGGGCTTGTCGTTGAGTAGTGTTATCAATGCCACTCTAAAACAATTTGTGACTGAGCGTCGGGTAGTGTTGAGTGCTACTCCAGCCTTCAATAATACAACCAAGAAAGCTTTTCTAGCCCTTGAAGCAGAGGTTAAAGCAGGCAAGAATCTATCAGCTGTCTATACAAATGTAAATGATCTTAAAAAAGCGTTACTGAAGTAGGGTATGGACATTACGTTCCATAAAAGTTTTAAAAAAGCTTTGAAAAAACCACCAAAATCTACCCAAGACAAGTTCTTTACGTGTTTGGACATTTTCGTTGAAGACCAGTTTTCGTACCTGCTGAATAACCACGCCTTGTCGGGAGAGTTTAAGGGTTGGCGGAGTATCAATATCACCGGAGATGTGCGAGTACACTACCGAGAAGTCGGACAAAGTATTGTCCTATTAGACATAGGTACCCATGCACAGTTGTATACGTAATTTGCGAAGACCTTGCTTTGGCGCCGCAGGGCATAAATAAAATTCACAACTCCACCCGTACCCAGCAGTGAACTACCCCGCAGCAAGCTACGGGGTACCCAAGCTACGTCTAGCAAGCTTCGCCGTGGTCTTGCCTAGGCGAAGCTTGGGGAGTTATCCCTGGAGGCCTGCCCTCCCGGTTACCTAATCCCGCAGATTAGCGGCTAATCTGCGGGATTAGGGGTTTTTATCTGGTTATTTCTGCCTCGACCAGGCCTAAGGGGGCTGTTTACGACAAAACCCTCGCATCAGGTGAGGCGAGGGTTTTGGGTTGCTTTTTGTTTGTCCGACTACTCAGTGGCTGGTAGTAATACGCCGTCGATGACGTGCACTACTCCGTTGCTGGTTTTGATGTCAGCCATAGTTACTTTGGCTCCACCGTTGATAGATACGCCGTCGTCGCTCACGTTGATAGTGATTGACTGGCCGTTGACGGTCTCGACGACCATTCCATCGGTCAGATCAGCCGCGTGTACAGCCCCTGGTACCACGTGGTAGGTCAGGATGCCTTGTAGGTCAGCGATGTTTTCTGGCTTGAGTAGGGTGTCGACGGTGCCAGCTGGTAAGCCAGCAAACGCGTCGTTGACGGGGGCAAATACCGTAAATGGTCCGGCGCCTTGCAGCGTTTCGACCAGCTCAGCTGCGGTTACTGCAGCTACTAGAGTACTTAACTCCGGTGTACTACTCGCGGTTGCAACGATGTCTTGGGTGTTTTGTTCTTCTGTCATATTGTGTTTCAAGCTAAATTGTTTATAAGAGCACTTCAATAAGTGCTGGGGCTACCTATTGTTTACGCAAGATAAATTGGTTTGTTTCAATTTATTTTGCGAGTGTGAATAATACCACACCCCCTAGCATCAGCTGATGCGGGGGTTTGTGGTTGTTCTAGCCTCGGTCGACTACTCAGTCGCTGGAAGTAGTACAGCGTCAATCACGTGCACTACTCCGTTGCTCGTGACGATATCTGCGATAGCGACGTTCGCACTACCGTTGATTGACACGCCGGCTGGGCTCACGTTAATGATAATACTCTCACCATTGACGGTCTCAACCACCATTCCATCAGTCAGGTCAGCTGCCATGACAGCTCCTGGTACTACGTGGTAGGTCAGGATAGCTTGTAGGTCAGCGATGTTCTCAGGTAACAGGAGGGTGTCTACTGTCCCAGCTGGCAATGCCGCAAACGCTTGGTTCATCGGGGCAAATACCGTGAATGGTCCTGGTCCTTGTAGTGTGCCTGCCAGATCAGCTGCAACAACAGCCGCTACCAAGGTGCTGAGTTCAGGCGTTGCAACTGCAGTTTCCACGATGTCGTCCGCTACTGGTGCTGCCATCATGTCATCCATAGCTGGTTCTCCCATAGCTGCGTCTTCTCCGATGATTGTTTCACCATTAGACTGTAGTAGGAAGAATCCCACCACACCGATAATTACCACTGCTCCAACAATTAAAATATTCTGCATACGTTACATTTATTGACTAATTTAAGTTACAGGAAAATCACTGATCTTCGCCATACTACATTTTACGTCGCTGGTTGCGGTTTATTTCAACGCGACCCGCTAAAGACACGTTTTGTCAGAAATACTTTGACCAAAACATCATTGTGTACTTCACTACCTCAAAAACTTGTGCATATACATAGCTCCTGTATAATGTATGAGTAATTGTCAGTTTAATTTGTTAAAAAATTATGTACAAAACAACACTTATCCTCACTGCCGTCGGTGCCCTCAACTGGGGACTTATCGCATTATTCAACTTTAATCTAGTGACCGCTTTGTTTGGAGTAGATACGCTTTTGACTAACGCTGTGTATCTGGTCGTAGCAGCCTCAGCTATCGTAGTAGTAGCGCTCGGGTTTATGCCAGAGCAGTCCACTAATCAACAGCGATCAGCTGCCTAGAGGCAAGCGTACTCCACCAATAATCAGGTTGTACACGCCGCAAATACGCTCCCTAGGGGGCGTTTTTGTTTATCTAATGATCTGGTGTGCGGGTTTTTCTTGACTTCTAGGTATAAAGGTGTATTATGTTTATTCAAATCGATTGTGTTAAGCAGAATATGTTTAGACAGTCTCAAAAAAGGTTTGAGATTATTATTTTGTTTAAGAACAATATCTATGGCAACAGGAACTATCGCACGACTAAATAACGGGTACGGATTCATTACTCAAGAAGGATCAGACAAAGATCTATTCTTTCACGTTAACGAACTCCAAGGAGTAGCGTTTGACGATCTACGAGAAGGAGACAAGCTTTCTTTTGAAGTAGGAGAAGGACCAAAAGGTCCCAACGCAGTCAACGTAAAGCTAGTTGAAGAAGCACCAGCTGAAGCAGCACCAGCTGCATAGTCAGCCGCTCTCAATGCAAAAGCGCCCCATCCATCGGGGCGTTTTTTGTGTGTGAAAGAAATCAGTCACTCGTGCGTCTTAGAACACAGAAAGATGTATACATTCTAAATGAAATAAGGAAATGATAGATGATACGAAGTTCTTTAATTTGCGCAGTTGCTACTGCGGCCACACTCATGGCCACAACAGCAATGGCGGAAATGCTGGATAATAGCGAGCTGTCGCTAGATCCGGCCACGCAGACCGAACAGATCACTACAATGATTGAAACCGTGTTCGAACCGTTGGAGGCACAAGTGCCGGGGGTGGTTGATCAAATGATAAGCATCGCTGACTGCGAATCATATGGCGGTCGTGACGGGATGATTATGCACCTAGATCCATCAGGTGAGCTGATCTACAATCCGTCGCCGAAATCGAGTGCTGCTGGAGTGTTGATGGTTTTGCTGATAACTCACCGTCCGACGTATACGCAACTCGGCCTTGACCCGACCCAAGTGGGGGACAACATCGTATTTGGCCGGTATCTCGTCGAGGGCCGGCTACAGCGAGGTTTGGAGCCGTTTGGAGACTGGGGGCAGTGTCTAATGTAACAGAATAAACAGGCGCCCTTCGGGCCGCCTGTTTTCTTTTGTCTGGGTGAAATATCCAGTCGCTGCGTTTCGTAGTATACTGTAGGGGAATTATGATAACCATCAGACATTATGCTTAGCTTGTACTACAAAGAATCTTGTCCCTTTTGTCAGCGTGTTATGCAAATGGCCGATAACCTGGGGGTACAGTTTGACCTCAAGGATATCGAGGACGACGCTGCCCTAACCGCAGAGCTGATAGAAAAAGGTGGTAAACGACAGGTTCCATATCTGATTGACACCGACAAAAACGTCGCCATGTACGAGTCAAACGACATCATTGAATACATCCGGGACAATTACGTCAACACCGCGGCAGCTGACAAACCCCGGATTCACAACGCAGCTGCCTCTGCGACGTGTGTGGCGTGCGAAGGGTAATAGATAAGGCACAGTAGATTTATTTAGTACTAATACAAAATAAAACCATGAACATCAATTTCAACTACAACAACCAAGCCGAAGCGCAAGCGCTGACTGCAATCACCGAACAAAAACTTGAGTCACTGAAGAAATTTATTCCGACTGACAAGTCGGTCATCTGCGATGCAGAGTTTGATAAAGTCGCCGCGAACAACAAAGGGTCAATTTTCCACTTTGCGGTCAATCTGCAAATAGAAGGCGAGATGCACCGAGCCGAAGCGACCGAGGAGAGTTTTGAAGCAGCGGTCGATGAGGTGCGAGACGAGCTCGATAAGAAACTCCGCCGTAACAAGAGCAAGAAAGACACCCTGGGGAAGAAAGCTGGACGCGCGCTCAAGCGACTTATCGCACGCGGGGGCCGAGACTAGTCAGCCAGTCGGTGAACGACATGGCGGATTTGCCTTCGGGAACCACCGTGATGAGGCGGAGTTTTCCCATGGAGAACTCCGCCTCTTTGATTTTGATTCGTCGGTCCGCGTGCATAAACCAGGTGTCACCGATGCCCATAAAAGCGTTGATTTTGAGCCACGCGAGGCGTGCTTGGTTGCTGGTGGGGAGTTTGTATGGGTTGAGGATCAGCTCGCTGTCGGCCTTGCCGAGGCGACCGCAGTAGGTGGCCATGGAGTGTTCTTGTTCCTGAGGGATGATGGTATCAGCCAGGTAGTCACGCAGGACATCAGCCAACATGGCGCCGCCCATAGCCGCTAGGGCAACGTCGAGGTCTGGGCCGGGGGTCGGCCAGTTCTCGTCGCTGATCTCTAGGGGCATCTGATCGAGAATCGGACCAGTGTCCATGGTGGCGTCCATTTGCATAATGGTGACGCCGATGGCTTCGCGCTGATCGCTCATGATGGCGGTCCGGATGGGGCTAGCGCCGCGCAGGAGCGGCAACATTGATGGGTGCATATTGATGACGCCGTGAGTCGGGATGTCGAGCAACCACTGGGGCAGGATGTAGTTGTACGCGACGACGATGAATACGTCCCACTTGGTGGACTCAAGGTAGGTGCGGGTCGCCTCGTCTTTGTATGCGGTTGGTTGATACACGTCGATGGTTTTGGATTCTGCCCACGCTTTTACCGGGGGAGCAGTCATAACTTGCTTGCGCCCGACTGGTTTGTCGGGACTGGCGACGATGAGGTTAGGGGTAATACCAGTGAGATACAGCTCTTCTAACACCGGGACAGCCAGTGGTTCACCGCCAAAATAAGCAATACGGGGTTTTGGTTTATTTGTCATGATTGGTTTTATACTCTTCAGGTTCGTTGCCTTTCTGCCAAGTTTTGATCGCGCGGTCGGGGAAGAGGATGCCGTCGAGGTGGTCGTATTCGTGCTGCATAATCTGGGCGAGGAGGCCACCAGCGCCGCGGCTGTATCGCTGACCACTGTCATCAGTAGCCTCGATGGTGACGTTTTTGTGACGAGCGACGATGCCGTACGTGTCAGGGAGCGATAGGCAACCTTCACCCATTTCTTGCATTTTTTTGGACATTTTGGTGAAGCGGGGGTTGATGGCGATGATGGTCGGGAGGGCGCCCTCGCGGTCTTTGGATTGGTCTTCGATGATGAACACCCGTTTGCTGATGCCGATTTGGGGCGCGGCAATAGCCACCGCGGCATAGCCGTCGACATCGTAGGTTTTGATCGCTTGCCTCAGGTCGCGGACGATTTTGGCGACCGTACCATCAGCAAATTCCTCAGCCGAGCATTCCTCCGCCATGGTATGCAAGGCAGGGTGGTTTTCTGGGACTAGTTTAGCCATAGGTAATGTGTAAAATATACGGTAAAAGGCAGTCATCGTCCAGTAAATACAGGGGTCGAACCCCTGTATTTCACCATAAAAGAAAAGGGCCGCGGGTGACGCTGTTTATTTACTGTGGTCAAAGTTAAAATTATACACCCTATACAATCCGCTCGGGGTTCACTTCGATTTTTACGTATGGTGGTAATGTCCGTAGGCGGTCTAGGGTGGTGATGTACGATGGTTTGTCTTCAGGGTTCAGTCTGATCAGGCCGTGGCGCATGACTTTGGTCCCGTTGGAGTGGGGGTGGTTGTAGCACTGGATTTGCTCTGCGCGCAAGGCGTTAGTGATGAGTTCCTCGGTCGCGTTGCTGGAATGAATCGTGCCGGCCCAGGTGAGGAGGATAAATGTGCACACAGGTGGGTACTGCACCATCTGGCGCAAGGCAATCTCGTCGTCATAAAACCGCTCAATCGCCCCACGGGTGGCGTACTGCAGGAGGTTGTCCGTCTCGGTGCGGGTTTGGACCAAGACTTCTTGGCTGCTGTGCTCGCGCAGGGTCAGTAGCAGGCGAAACAGCGACTCGTCGGCGCGCCACGTCGGGATACTGCGGGCGGCGTCGAGCGACACTACTGCACTGACCGCGAGGCCTTGTTGCAGGTACGGCAGGACGACCTGGGTGCCGATCAGCACGCCAGATTGTTTCTTAAAAAACTCGTTGGTTAGTTTGTGGACGTCTTTAGCGGTTTTGGCGATGGACTGGTCGATGACGGTGACGTCGCTGTCGGGGTATTCGGCTTTCCATTCGTCTGCCACCTGCTGGATCCCAATCCCGCGCTCACGCAGGCGCCAGGAGCCACACTTGGGGCAGGTGTCAGCGGCTTTGACTTTGCGCCCAGAGGTGCCAGACACAAACCAGCGTTGCTCTTGTTGGTTATCGTCATAGGTCCGCAGCAGGGAATACGTCGTGCCAGAGTCCGGGCAGCGGAAGATGTGACTGCAGTCGATACAGGCGACGCAGGGCGCGAGTCCGCGCCGAGCCGCAAAGAGAAACACCCGCCCACGAGCTTCGAGCGCTCGTTCGACTGATCGTTTGAGTTCTTTGGAAAACAGCACAAACGGCACGTCTGGTTTGGCTTTGTCTTGTTGGTAGATAATCGACAACGGCGCTGGGAATGCCATTCGTTTGGCGGGCTCATCGTAGGTGGTGTAGCTATCTTCACGGCGTTTATACTCGTCTTCGGTTGCTGGGACAGTGTCACCAAGGATTATCTGGCGGCCGCAGGCCTTCCCGAACGCTTTGAGTGCTTCGCGATGGTCAAGGTACGGTCGGGTGCGGGCCACATAGTGTGCACTGCCAGAGTGTTCAACAATAATTGTACTGCAGTCGGACCGCTCGATGTAGGCGTAGGCTGGGGTGGTAATGATTAGTATAGCGGTTGAGGTGTCTTCAATCGCAGTGTACGCCTTATCGCGGGCTGACTTGGTCATCATGGGTGAGAGGGTGATAACGCGATTTTTGATGCCGTTGGACATGTGTTTGGCGCAGTTAGCGACGTAGGCG
This sequence comes from Minisyncoccota bacterium, assembly GCA_041688155.1. Taxonomy (GTDB): domain Bacteria; phylum Patescibacteriota; class Minisyncoccia; order Phycocordibacterales; family UBA918; genus OLB19. The sequence continues at coordinate 135,372 of JBDNIW010000003.1, forward strand.
GCAGTGGGGACTACCAGTAATACGGAATGTTTCTTGGCAAACTGGCTGCGCACGAGCGTCTGGTACGTCAGGTGTCGTTCGTCGGTCCTGGCGGTTAGGAGTTGCGGTACAGTGTCCTCGTTCATTTCGCTCGCGCCACTGTCCGGGTACGGGCGGTTGCCATTGCGCACATCAGGCGGTAGGAGTTGGTAGATTATTGATCCCGTGGTGGCTGGGTATTGGTGAGTGAGGGCTTCGGCCGCAGCTCGAAAAGACGCCGGGAGGGCCCGAGCACCTGGTTGCTGGGGGAGTTTACGTAGGGAAAACGTCGCGGCTTTGAGCGCTGTTTTGCTCGCATGGGCTGGCCGTACCGCTGTTACGATAGCCGATTGCGTCTTGCCTCTGATTGGTACTTGCACAAAACTCCCAATCGGGTACGGCAAACTCGAGAAATACGACAACGACTCCAGCATAGTCCCGCGGATGAGTGGAGTGACGATAATGACGTGCATGTTGGGTAGTATAGCAAACTAGAGAAATCTGGCTTTGTTGGGTGGTTCTGGTTGATTCTGAGTGGTTCGTTGAGCTGCGAAGGTGGGATAAGGAATAACGTGACGGTTTTTTCGGTGGCACACTATTGCAACACTCAACTCCGCCGCACTCCTGCAAAACCATTTCCATACATCATTCGACGACCTGCAATAACTTTGGTATAGTTTGGTTATGAAAACTCAGACATTAACAGTCGAATATGACCGCGAGGCCGATGGGCGATGGATAGCAGAAATCCCTAGCGTTCCGGGAGCGATGGCGTATGGTGCCACCAAAGCACAAGCCAGACGACAGGCGTCGGCAATCGCTTTGCGCACCTTGGCTGACCAAGTTGAGTCTGGTCGCTCACCACGAGTGCTGGCCCACTTTTTTTCTCATGGGACAGTGGCGCACGGTTAAAGCTCGTGCGCTGTTACGTTTACTTGAGGGTATCGGCTGACAGGTTGTACGTCAGCGGGGTTCACACCGTATTTTGACTAGACCGGGCTACCCTAATTACACGTTTGCTTTTCATGACAAAGACGAAATTGGTCCTAAAATGTTGTCTCGTGTAGCTAAACACACCGGCTTGCGGCCAGAGGATTTATAGTTAAAACTCCTCCAGATAGTCAACTTTTGCTCCCAGGGTGGTTAGGCGCTCAACCAGCTTTTCGTAGCCGCGGTTGATGCTGTAGATGTTGCGCAGGATTGAGGTGCCGTTGGCGGCGAGCATCCCAATCAGGAGAATGGTGGCAGGGCGCAGCGCCGGTGGGCAGACCAGCTCGGTGGCGGTGAGTTTGGTTGGGCCGGTGATGTAGATGCGGTGCGGGTCGGCCAATACCGTTTCGCCACCCAGGCGGTCAAGCTCGGTAAAATAGATGGCGCGTTTCTCGTACATCCAGTCGTGGATGAGGGTTTGGCCGGCCGCCTGGGTGGCGATGACGGCAAAAAACGGCAGGTTATCGGCGTTGATACCAGGGTAGGGCCGGGAGTGGATTTTCTCTAGTGAGGCGGTGAGTTTGGACGGCATGATGGTGAGGTCGACTAACTTGGTCCGGCCGTTGTGACTGAGGTAGGGTTTGGTTTGTTTGTACTTGAGCCCCATTTTTTGGAGGACCAGTAGCTCTAGTTCGAGGAACTCGATGGGGCAGCGTTCGATGGTGATTTTAGAATGAGTAGTTATCGCCGCTGCGATAAAAAACATACTGTCGGTTGGGTCTTCTGAGAGGGTGTATTCGATTGGTTGGTTGATTTCCTTGATGCCGTGCACGGTGAGGGTGGTGGTGCCGATACCGTCAATCCGTACACCGACGGCCTCTAGGAACGTGCATAACTCTTGCACCATGTAGTTGGCGCTGCAGTATTTGATAGTGGTCGCCCCGGGTGAAAGGGCGGCGGCGAGGAGGGCATTCTCGGTTACCGTGTCGCCAGACTCGTAGAGGATGATTTCGGCTGGTTTGCGCGCGGCGTAGGTGATTTTGTAAGCATCTTGCGTCACGTTGATGTCGACACCAAAATGCTCAAGCGCGTAAAAATGCGGCCGGACGGTCCGGGAGCCGAGTTTGCAACCACCTGACTGGGGCAAGGCAAATTTGTTGAGGTGGTGGATCAGCGGGCCGATAAACATCACGATGCTGCGGGTGCGCTTGGCCGCGGTTTCATTGATGGCTTTGAGGTCAAACTTTTTGGGTGGGGTGAGGCTGATGGTGCTGCCAGTCCACTCGATTTTGACCCCGATACTCTCAAGCACTTCGGTCAGGCGGTAGACTTCCTCGATGCGGGGCATCTTGTGGATGGTAGTTTTACCCTTGTTCAGGAGCGCTGCGCACAGTAGTCCTACGGCGCCGTTTTTACTGGTGTTGGTGACGACCGTGCCAGATAGCTTGTGGCCGCCCTCAATCTGCAGGTTCATGGTGCCAGGGGAGAGGGTGACGAGGTTTTTGCCCAGCGCCTTACTAATTCTAGCTAGCATTTCGGCTGAGACATTTTGCCGCCCAGACTCCATCCGCGCGACCGCGCTTTGTGTGCTTTTAATTTTTCCAGCCAAATCAGACTGGGTCAGGCCGGATGATTCACGCAAGTCAGCAATTCGTCCTCCGATGTTCGTTTCAGATTTCATGTGGGTAGTATAGCAGATGCGCTATGTGGGTAGAGGGTTATAAACATTGACAAACATTATTATTTACGTTTAGTTTCTGGGACTGCTTAAAATTTCAAGCAACTGCCTGGCACCCGAGTGGCTTCTTTTTTTACGTAAACTTGCTACACTGACACCACTTACTTGTATGTCTTTTTTCTCTAACCTTACGCCCAAAATCGGCATTGATCTGGGTACCACCAACATTCTGGTATTTGTGCCGGGGCAAGGGATTGTGCTCAACGAACCATCGGTGGTGGCGGTATCAGACGATAATCGGGTGCTGGCGGTGGGGACTGAGGCTAAACTGATGATTGGCCGGACGCCCGAGAGTATCCGGGCGTATCGGCCCATGCGCGACGGCGTGATTGCGGACTACCGCGTGACCGAAGCGATGCTGCGGTACTTTTTGCGCAAATCGATGAGTAAATTTAGTCTGTTCCGGCCGGACGTGATGGTGTCAGTACCAGCCGGGGTCACCTCAACCGAGCGTCGCGCCGTGGTTGAAGCCACTATGAAAGCCGGAGCCCGTAACGCGTTTGTGGTCAAGGAACCAATTCTGGCCGCAATTGGGGCTGGTGTGCCGATTTATGAACCGCAGGGACATATGATCATCGATATCGGTGGTGGCACGATTGACTGTGCGGTGATTAGTCTGGGGGGGATTGTGTCATCCAACTCAGTCAAGTGCGCTGGGAACAAAATCGACGCGGCGATTATCGACTACGTCAAAAAGTCGCGGAACCTCGCTATCGGTGAGAAAACCGCTGAGGAAATCAAAATCGGCGTCGGGTCCGCGTTACCGCTTGAGGAGGAATTGTCGATGGAGATCAACGGGCGCGATATGATTAGTGGCTTGCCGCGGAGGGTGACTATTACGAGTAACGAGGTGGTCAAAGCCATCAGCAAGGAATTAAAAGAAATGATTGCTGCCATCAAAACCGTGTTTCAAGAAACTCCACCCGAGCTGTCGTCCGACATCATCGACGGTGGCATCATCATGACAGGTGGCACCAGCCAGCTGCGTAATTTTCCTGAGTTGATCCGCAGGCGCACCGGGGTAAAAGCCGCCGTGGCCGACCAAGCGTTGTTCTGCGTCGCCAAGGGCACCGGGATTGCGCTGGAGCACCTGGACGTCTACAAACGAGCGGTGTTGGCCAAGAAGTAGATTTTGGTCAACTACTTTGTTGTCCGGCATAAAATATTGTTCACCGTACACTTGTACGGCTCACATGATTTTACTTGTCCGCCGCGTATTTGAGACAAAATCTACTGCTTTGCTATCAGGGTAGGATATGTAGAGACTTGAGTCTAAGCGGGCGGTGTTGGCCAAGAAGTAGTTGTTATTACACACGCTCTTGCGCTGTATGGTGAATCGTAATAATTACTACGGTTGGTTGCGGATCGGTGTCATCTACTCGATAGATGATTTGAAATGGACCAATAAAAACTCGCCGATATTGGTCGCGGAATTGCGCACCTCGGTTTGGTAGTAGACTCAGAGACTCACACTTGGATTCTATGGCCTCAATCATTTTGACTGCAGCTGTTGGAGAATCTCCAGCGATGTAGTCGCCAATCATAGTTAATTGCGATAGAGCGGCGGACGATAGAATTACTCTAGCGCGCATAGCGCTGTTTCAGGATTGCAAAGGCTTCAGTTGCGTCTATTGCAGAGTCGTGTAATAGCGACGCTTCACCAGCGGCGATTTTGCGTTCGATAATCATGGCCTCAATCTGAATTGCGAGTTCTTGCTGGTCTGTTTCGGGTAAGTCAGCAGCGGAGGTGATGATGGCTGTGAGTTGGTGTTTCATGTCCAAATTTTAGCATATATGCGCAATGGTTTCAGCTATGTTTGCGGTCGACGACTGACACTTACTACTTGGTTTTGTTGTCGGGTGATGTTGTATACTTGCAGTAATGGAAGGAACACCAAAACAATTTGCCAGTCCCCAAGAAGAGGTGGAGTTTTTGCGGGCGCAGTTGGCAGCGCGGGAGCGGGTAGTGTTGGCGCGGACGCCAGAGCTCGATCCGGCTGAGCGTGAATCGATGGGTCGACAGGAGCTACAGTCGTACACCAGTTTTACCCCCAAACTAATTCTGCATCCTGAATACGAATTATCAGGGCAGGCAATGCATGAAGCCGTGGCGACGGTCGAGACAGCTTCTGACCCAGTGGAGGAGATTTTGCAGATAGCAAAAGAAAAGGGAATCAAAAACGCCTTATCGGTGCTGGCGAGCACTGCAGATGCTTACACCATTGACGAAGTTCATCGGCGATTGATTGAGCTGATCACTACCGGCGTCAACATCGCAGATATGAAAGAAGGGGTTCCGCCCTGGCACGTGTTGCACATGACGTTGTTTGAGGTCACGTTGCCAGCTAGTGCTAGCGATGCGCCGCCAGTCCCGCTAGCGGAGCTGGTCGGCACCATGGAGCAATTGCTCGCTGGGCTGCGGACGATTGGATCGATCAAAAGTGGTAACCACTTTGTGTTTGAAATTGCAGTCGCAAACAACACCGAAGATATCATTTTTTACGTCGCGGTCCCCAATGAATTCACGTCGTTGTTCGAGAAGCAAACGTTGTCACTATTCCCGCACGCTGAGTTGACCGTCCAGCCGCAGGACTACAACGTGTACATGGCAGACGGCGTGACCCAAATTGCCGAGCTGTCACTCAAAAAACACCCCATCTACCCGCTCAAAACCGTCGCTGCGTTTGCGACTGATCCACTTGAAGTCGTTCTCAATGCCTTTTCCAAAATCGGCCGTGCCGAAGGCGCGGCCGTGCAGTTTGCTATCCGCCACCCTCAGGGCAAGTACCTCAAAACCTACCAAGACATCATCAAGCAAGTAGAAAAAGGTCTCAAACCAAACGAAGCTATCGCGCGTAGTACCACCGGTGGTGCCATTATGGCGGAGGTTGGTGGACTATTTGCTAGCAAAAAATCAGCCGAGGCGCTCGCCAAACCGCTTGAGGTCGACACGGTCGCCATCGAACTGTTCCGCCAGAAAACCGCCCGCGAGATTGTTGAAGTGACCATCAGAATTGTGGTGTCAGCGGCGGATGCTGCCCGCGTGCAGCAAGTTTTGTCCGAGCTGGAGTCGGCCTGGCACCAGTTTGATACGGTTGAAGCCAACCAGTTTGTGTTTACCCGCCTCAAGGGCAACAACCTCAAGTTGGCTGAGAAAGCGTTCTCTTTTCGTCAGTTTGACCAGCGGAACATCATACCGCTGGCGCTGGACGAACTCGCCACACTGGCTCATTTCCCAGCTAGTGGCGTGCAGTCAGCCCATCAGTTCAAGCAGTCATACTCACAGACTGTGCCAGCGCCATCAAACATGCCAGACAGTGGGACGCTATTGGGGATCAATCGTCACCGCAACGTTGAGAAAGACGTATTCATCAGCGCTGAAGACCGACTGCGGCATTTCTACATCATCGGGCAAACCGGAACCGGTAAGACGACCCTGATGAAAAACATGATTGTGCAAGACATCCAGCGTGGGGACGGGGTATGTATGATTGACCCGCACGGGACGGACATCGAGGATGTACTCGGGGCTGTTCCACCCGAGCGAGCAGATGATGTGATTTATTTTGATCCGTCGAACCTTGACCACGTGGTGGGGCTCAATATGCTCGAGTATGACTACAGCAAACCCGAGCAAAAAACCTTTGTCGTCAACGAGTTGTTTTCCATCTTCCAAAAGCTATACGGAGCTAACCCAGAATCCATGGGGCCGATGTTTGAGCAGTATTTCCGCAACGCCACCATGCTGGTGATGGAAGACCCAGACAGTGGTAACACCCTGATGGACATAGGTCGGGTACTGTCCGATGCTGCCTACCGCCGGCAGAAACTAGCCAAAGCGACCAATCCTGTCGTCATTCAGTTTTGGAAAGAGATCGCGGGCAAAGCCGGTGGGGACGCTGCGCTTGAAAACATTGTGCCGTACATCGTCTCCAAATTCGACGTGTTCACCGCCAACGACTACATGCGACCAATTATCGGCCAGCAGCACAGCGCGTTTGATTTCAGGCAAGTCATGGATCAGAAAAAAATCCTCCTGGTGAACCTGTCCAAGGGTCGCCTGGGGGAGATTAATGCCAACCTGATTGGGATGATTATCGTGGGCAAACTCCTGATGGCGGCGCTGTCACGGGTTGATGATCCTACCAAATCATTCCCACCGTTCTACCTGCACATGGATGAGTTCCAGAACATCTCCACCAACTCTATCTCGGCGATACTGTCCGAGGCGCGCAAGTACAAACTCGGTCTGACGATGGCGCACCAGTTCATCGCGCAGCTGCAGCCTGATATCAAAGATGCAGTGTTTGGCAACGTTGGGTCGATGGCGGCGTTCCGGGTCGGTCCGGAAGACGCGCAGTACCTGGAGCAGCAATACGCGCCGACCATCACCGCAACTGATCTGATGAACGTCCCTAACCGTAACGCATTTCTGCGCGTGCTCGCCAACGGTACCCCGACGCCACCGTTTAGTATCGGCACACTGGCACCGGCTGAGCCCGATCTGGCCCGAGTCCAGCACATGATCGCCATGAGTGCGCAAAGATACGGTACACCCCGAGCGCAAATCGAAGCGGACATCGCCGCTCGTTATCATAAACCACCCCGACCAACCATCACGTTATAGTGGTATACTTTTTGCAATATGTCTTTTGAAGGGAATCATGGCAAGTATAAATATCAAACCGAGGTTTCTGTTGCCCAGCCAGAATCCGACCAGACACGCGTCGAAAACCCTGAGCTAGACGAAAACCAGGACGATGTGGCACTCGATTCAATCGAGGCGGTCGATGCATTCCACGCTGAGGTAGAAACGTCTGTTACTGAGCGGCTGCAGGCCGCTGACACGGCTATCGCCGAGCACTCAGTCCTGTCGGGTCAGCTGCAAGAATTTACCGAGTATCTCGAGAGTGTCAGGGTAAAGCTACGGGGCGGGTTTGCCTTGTCGGAATTGGATCAGGCCCACGTTCAAGAGATATACGAACGACTCATGGACGAGGTAGACGGTTTGACCGAGACAATTGAGGAACCACCGTTTGACCCGGAATCGTACATCCACGAGCAGTTTGCTGAGCACCCTTACTTGACAGCTAGCAAACGTCAAAGTGCGTACTCTTTACTACGCGAGTACAAACGAGCTTTGAAAGAAACCGGTGACCAGGAGGCGCAAGAGTTGGCTGCACAACTAGCGCTTGAAATACAAGAGTTGGTCGACGAATTAGTCGGCAATGATTTGCTGCCAGAAGAAGGGCAGGGGTCAGATTTAACTAAAAGAAAGGTGGGAACTAAGTTAACCCTAACATCATTAGATGAGGAGCTGCCAACTGTGGCAAAGGAACATACATCTGAGACGACTAATGATCAAGACTCACAATCTATAGCTGGGCACGACTACGTTGACCTGCCGCAGGCTCAAGCAGAATCAGTGCAGCCAGCTTTAGAACCAGAACCTATAGCTGAAGTAGTTGCTATGCAACCAGCAAAGCAAGCTGAGGTAACACCTAAAAAACTTGGTTTCTTTAAAAAACTAACCAGCCGGTTTACCCGTAACCGAGAAGCTGACAATCCAAATTATAAACGTCATCTGGCCGAAGTCGCCCACGCTGCCGAGGTCGCGCAAGACGTCGCCGACCTGCGAGCCATGGCTGCCAGACGGGCAGAGGCGCAGCGACCGTCCCCGCTTATGTTGACGCAAGACATGAGACTACCAAATGAATTATCGCCAGAAGAGCAGCTGCAGCAAGTAATGGCAGAAAATGGTCAAGACTCGGTAGAATGGGTTGCTAACAAAGAAAATTTCGCACCATTTGAGCCACACAAAACTGAAACTACACCCCAATTTACTCCAGCTTCAGTGCAAGAAAAATCCTGGTTGTCTCGAGCTGAACAAATCGATTCCCGACAAGCGCAGCTACAGCTGCTCCGGGCTGTTGGGAATGTTGAGGCTATCCCTACCGGGTGGTTTGCTTCCAACCTGGACGCTGGCCAAAGTCCATACCAAGTGTTGGGTAATGACAGTTTTGAAGATTTAGCAACCTACGCTCAGTCAAATGAAACCCGCACGGAGTGTCGCGCTTGGCTCAAAAGTAATGGTATCGACGAACACGCTTTTTTCAATTGGATGGATCTGTTGCCTGAGATGCAAGCCCGTGGAGTGCAAACAGATGGTCAGTCGTTTAAGCAAGTGATTGATACTTTGCTAGAGTTGCGGGCAGCTGAGCAACGTAATACACAGCCAACCGCAGAGTAGTCAGCGATAAAGGTGGTAGTATAATACACATGTCTAGTTCTTTGGGTAGGGCGTTCTCATTTGATACACCGCAAGCGGTGATGCATGTTTTGGCGTCAGTGCGCCACAGCGACGTGTCAGCGCATGATAAAAACAATCTGCGAGATTTGATTTTGTCGTACACTAACGCGGGTAAGGATCCGTCACTCAAAATCCAGATCGAGCAGCAGCTAGCGCGCCTGGCTATCCAGCCAGCTCCAGTGGCTGCCCCAGTAGACCCAGCCGTACCATTGGAGTTTGGGTCGTATCGCAGTGCGCCGATTTTTGTCGCGCCGGCCGCCACCCCAGTAATAGCAAAACCAGCAGCTGCTCAGCCGATGGTACCCTCAGCGTATGCTACCCCGGTGGTAGTGGAAACTCCCCCAACCCCAACCCCAACCTCTGTGCCGGTAGCGGAACTAGTCTTGGCAGCAGAAGCGGTCCAACCAGAGCCCGCATCAATACCAAAAACACTTCCAGTAGTAGAGCAAATCCCGATGCCGGTAGTAGACGCAACTGATAGTGTTGCTGCATTAGCTCGGGTCAGAGAAATTAAAGCCCTCGTCAACGAGAAAATCGGTAACCCAGTGAATCTGGTAGACATCGACAACCAAGTTGGTCGCGAGTACATGTCAGCGCTTTTAGATGCAATGAAAAAACTGAGTTCTGGAGGCAGCGACGCCGCTACGATTGAACGACTCGAGTTAGCCTACGCTGCCGTTGAGCGCGTATTGGTCAATACTCCAAATAAAGAGGTTGTGCCTCCAACACCAACACCAACACCAACTCCAACTCCAACACCAACACCAACACCAACACCAACTTCTCCAGAGGTTAAGCTAGTGGTCCCTGTACCGCCAATGCCGGTCGCTCCAACACCTCCGCCTCGAGTAGAACCAGAGCCAGTTGTGGCTCCTGCAATTCCAACTAATAAAGTACCTGAACAACCACAAACAGTCCCACCTCAACCAGCAGTATCAACTCGTACAGCAGCGATACCGATGAAAGATGATCGTTGGCAAGCTGCTTCAGCAGCAATCAAACCAGCTCCAATTCGACCACTGTCAGAATCAGTGCCACCACTCAAATCCATTAACGACGTCCCGACCCAGGATTCTTTGACCAACAAAACCGCTGATCCACTTATGGCAGCTGAAGTGACTGACGGTCTCAACCAACTCCTTACTGACTGGGTTCTATTCAAAAAAAGTGGACTGTTCGGCACCGGTCCCAAAGGCATTGAGCACGCACTTTATAAAAACATTAAAGACCTACAGATTCCACTGCTACTGGCTGGTCGATTTGAAGGTGCTACCCAAGAAATCAAACAAAGCATCACTGACTACATGAATGGTTGGCGTTACGAACAAGGCATCATTTACGAACAAGGTGAGATATTTGATCATTACTTACGACGGGTGATTCGGCACATCCTTGATTTGCAAAAATAAGTGACTAGTCGCACAATACTAATATGAATCACCACGCCACGCTGTTTCGCAGTTCTCGTCCCCTTGATTTTGGTTATGAGACTAACAGCTCAGTCAGCTTGTTTTCGTTTGAACGACTGGGTATTGATAATGCGCGGCAGATAGCCGCTGATGCGCAACTCAGGCCAGCGTCAGGCGTGGAGCAGGTGTTTGTGCTGCGAACCTTGTTTGTCACGCACGAAGCGCAAAACGCACTCCTCAAATTGTTTGAAGAGCCGCCAGCTGGGTTGTCTTTTGTCTTAGTGCTACCCCCAGCTGTACGATTGCTTCCAACATTATTGTCGCGCATTGGGCTAGAGGTGGTCGAACAACCTGATGTGGTTATTAACCAACCGTGGGTAGACTTTCTCGCCGCCGCTCCAGCTGATCGACTCACTCAGATTGATCTCTGGCAAAAAACCAAGGAATCAAACTGGTTGCAAGCAATCACCGCTGGTGTGCATACCATTAGCTATGCCGAGGTGCCTGTAGGGGCTCTACCGGCGATACAGTTGGTCGGTGAACAACTGGCTACCAGAGGCGCCAGCAATAAAATGCTCCTGGAACATCTGGCGTTGATACTGCCCCTACGAAACTAGCGAGCAAAATGCTACACTACACTCATTATGGATTTCAATCACGTTACAACTAAACTCGCAGAGACCCTTGACTGGCTTAAAAAAGAATTCGCTGCGATCCGCAGTGGGCAATCCTCACCGGCGTTACTCGACGGGGTAAAAGTAGAGAGCTACGGTATGTATATGCCGATGAATCAGGTCGCAACGGTCGGTGTCGAAGACGCCCGGACGTTGCGGATTTCACCGTTTGACAGCTCCCAAACCCCCGCTATCGAGAAAGCCATCCAGGAAGCCAACCTTGGGGTTTCGCTGGCGAGCGACTCTGGTGGGGTACGGGTTATTTTCCCTGAACTCACCGCTGATAGGCGAGGACAGCTACAGAAACTAGCCAAAGCCAAACTAGAGGATGCTCGCATCGCCGTGCGAGCTGTCCGTGACGACGCTATGAAAGCCATCGAAAAAGCCGAAAAATCTGGAGAGATTAGTGAGGACGACAAGTACACCCAAAAAGAACGAGTGCAAAAAAGTGTTGAATCAACCAACCAGACTCTGGAGTCTCTGTTTGCTACCAAAGAAACCGAACTAGCTGCTTAGTGGTATGTCAATTCTACTTTTTTTCGCAGTTCTGTTTGTGCTGATTCTCGTCCATGAATGGGGACACTTTATTGTCGCCAAGAAAACCGGCATGCGGATAGATGAATTTGGAATTGGGTTTCCGCCCAAACTTTTCGGCATCAAACGCGGCGAGACAGAGTACACATTTAATGCCATCCCCATCGGAGGGTTTGTCAGAATTTTCGGTGAAAATGGCGAGGAGCCGTTTTCTCCGGTCGAGGGCGAAGCGCTCGATCGCCGATCTGAGGCAAATGCCGAAGCAGGCGAAGATGAGGCGCGAGTCTCTACTCACGCTGTTGTCAATGGTGATCGAAGTCATAAAGCTTCTACTGTCCGAAAAGGTGACCCGCGTGCTTTTAACAATAGGCCAAAGTGGGCGCAAGCACTGGTGCTCATTGCTGGTGTCGTGATGAACATTTTGTTTGCCTGGCTACTATTTGTCATTACGTTTATGGTGGGGGTTCCAACGGCAGTCGATGAGACAACTGCTGGCCCTGAAGCGCAACTGATGGTCGCGGGAACACTCGCCGACAGTCCAGCTAGTATGATTCCAGCTGGTGCGGTGGTTACTAACCTCTCAGCGTCGCTCGTGACTAGTGATGAAATCGTTTCCAATCCGACCCCGAGCACGTTTGCTGATTTTGTAAGCTCTGCTGCACCAGGTGAAGTGGTGATTACTTACGAATTTGACGGTAATCAAAATGAGGCTCTCGTTACCCCAGTCCAGGGTCTGATTATAGATAACCCCGAACGCTACGCAGTTGGAATTTCTCTAGCACTGATTGAAGTCCAGCGACAATCGTTTGGTGATGCTGTTGTCACTGGGACACTAGCAACTGGCAACGGACTGGTGGCTATCACACATGGTTTGTTTACTTTGATTGGTCAGGCCTTCACTGGCACTGCCGACTTTACTCAAGTAGCGGGCCCGATTGGTATCGTCGGGATGGTGGGGGACGCCGCAGCGTTTGGTCTGGCAGCACTGCTGACATTCACCGCCATCATTTCACTCAACTTGGCTGTGATCAACTTGCTACCATTTCCCGCTCTTGACGGCGGTCGACTGGTGTTTGTTGCTATTGAGTCCATCACCGGCAAGGACATTCCACCCGAGTGGGCCGGCCGGATCAACCTGGTTGGCTTTGCGCTATTGTTACTCTTGATGGTGGCAGTGACCTACAACGATATTATAAACCTCCTCTAATTAATCTATATGCGACAATCTCAATTATTTACCAAAACTCAAAAAGAGGCCCCAGCTGACGAGGTTGCTAAAAACGCGCAGCTCTTGATTCAGGCTGGCTATATCTATAAAAACATGGCGGGAGCGTACTCATTTTTACCACTTGGGTTACAAGTGCTTGAAAACATCAACACCATCATCCGGCAAGAAATGAATGCCATCGGTGGGCAAGAGCTCCATATGCCGTCGCTGCAAGAGGACCGACTGTGGAAACTGAGTGATCGTTGGGATGCTGACAAAGTAGACGTCTGGTTTAAAACCGAGTTGCAGGCTGGTGGTACTGTTGGGTTGGCCTGGACCCACGAAGAGGTCATCACTGATTTGATGCGCCAATACGTCTCGTCGTACAAAGATCTACCGTTCTCTGCCTACCAAATCCAAACCAAATTCCGCAACGAAATGCGGGCTAAAAGTGGCATCATGCGTACCCGAGAATTTTTGATGAAAGATTCCTACTCATTTTCAGCCACTCAAGAACAACACGATGCGTTTTATGAATCCTGCGCAGAGGCGTACATGAAAATCTTTACCCGCCTTGGGATAGGTGCTCAGACGTACAAAACCTTTGCCTCTGGTGGGGCTTTCTCAAAATTCAGCCACGAATTCCAAACTCTGGCCGAAGCAGGGGAAGACGTGGTGTATGTGAGTGAGGAAAAGGGAATTGCTGTTAATCAAGAGGTACTAGCCGAAGTCGACCTGGCTGAGTTGGGTGTTACCAAAGAAGAGTTGATAAAGCGAAAAAGTATTGAAGTCGGAAATATTTTCTCCCTTGGCACTAAGTTCTCCGAAGCAATCGGACTACAGTTCAATGATGAAACTGGCACCAAACAACCAGTCATCATGGGGTCATACGGCATTGGTCCGGCCCGAGCGATGGGAACAATTGTTGATCTATTGTCTGACGACAAAGGTATTGTCTGGCCGGCATCGGTTGCGCCGTACCAAGTACACTTGGTCGGACTCAACACCGACGACTCATCTATCGTCGATTGGGCTGATGGTATCTATACCGCCCTGAAATCAGCCGGCATCTCTGTTCTCTACGACGACCGAGACGCCCGTCCGGGAGAAAAGTTTGCCGACAGTGACCTGCTCGGGATGCCATATCGCGTGGTCGCCAGCAAGAAAGGAAAAGAAGCCGGTATGTTTGAAGTAGTCACTCGCGCTACTGGAGAGGTGCGCAGTCTGACCGAAGAAGAATTATTTGCAGACTTCTCTGTCTAACCGATATCCCTATGTACCGCAGGTTTAGTGCCGGACAATCCTCCGCCAGCGACCGCCATTGATAGCCCAACACCAGCAAAATACTCCAATCGATTGGAGTATTTTTGTGTTCGTGCTGGTAGGTGGGGTGGTCCTATGGCAATAGTTTGGCAAGCCTTTTGGTCGCACGCTCGACTCGCTCTGCCTGCTTACCGTACAAACCAAAAGCTCGTCGTAGTGGTTTGATTCTAATGGTCCAACAGTTCGTTGATATTGATCAACCAGAACACTGACACTCAGTACAGAACTCTAGTACTGCCACAACGGTCGTTGTTGGCGTGTGCACGCAGAGATGTACGAGTCGAGTGTTTGGGCTCCAAGACCGTTAGGCTATTGATTACTCAGTCCAACAGCCTCACCCAACAAGCACCCCCAACACTGACAAAAGTACCGCTTTTTTGCTCCAAACTGTGGCTCGTAGTACAATGGCTTTATGAAAAAAATGTCGCACTATATCAATCGTCTGCTTGCTACTGTGTCTACTGATGTGGCGATTGATCTAGGGACGGCTAACACGTTGGTGTACGTCAAAGGGAAGGGGATAGTGCTCAACGAACCAACTATTGTAGCCATCAACAAGAAAACTGGGCAGCTCGTGGCGGTTGGTAATGAGGCCAAAATGATGCAGGGCCGCACGCCACAACACATCGAGGTGATCAGGCCGCTTGTTGATGGAGTAATTTCTGACTTTGAAGTGGCCGAAGAGATGTTGTCGTACCTCATAAACAAAATCCGCAGCGACATGCGGTCGTTGATTGCACCGCGGATGCTGATTGGGGTGCCGTCTGGAATCACCAACGTAGAAATGCGGGCTGCCCAAGACGCCGCCAAAAATGCTGGAGCCAGAGAAGTGTTTCTGATTGAAGAGCCAGTTGCAGCCGCCATTGGCGCTAAACTGCCCATCCATAAAGCCATCGGCAGCATGATTATTGACATTGGCGGCGGTACCACTGACATCGCGGTGTTGTCACTCAATGGCCTAGTGGTGTCACGGAACCTGCGTGTGGCGGGTGACCACCTCAACACTGCGATTATGGTATATATGAGGGACCAGTTCAAAATTCAAGTGGGGGAGAAAACTGCTGAGGATGCCAAAGTTGCTCTGGCGTCAATTGCGCACTCAGACGGTGGTAAAGAAATGGTAGCTCGCGGACGAGATGTGGTGACGGGATTGCCGCGCGAGGTGGTCATTACTGACGCTGACGTGCGTGACGCGGTGGCGTCCAAACTAGAAACTATCGTTGACGCCGTGCGCGGTGTGCTCGAAGAAACGCCACCGGAAGTGATGGCTGATATCATGCAGCGAGGTATCCACTTGGCCGGTGGTGGAGCCTTGATACCAGGGCTTGCGTCATTGCTTGAGCACGCACTCGAGGTACCAGTTATTGTCGTGCCAGACCCTCTGCGCGCCGTAATTCGCGGGGCTGGGATAGTGGTTGAGGATCTGGAGTTATATAAAGATTTGTTAATTGATCATGCTGATACGTTCGCGCCGCATCTCGGATAATAAAAAAATCAAACTTATCCTGGCGGTCGTGGTCGGGCTGTTGGTGTTGGTGCTTATCGTCCCGTTGGCCGTGCGATTGGTTGCTGGGGTGGTGCTGTATCCGGTGATTCAGGTAGAAAACTGGTTTGCAAAATCGAACCAGGTGTTACCAGCGCTCTGGCGAGACAAAATAGCTATGCAGACCGAGTTGTCGTCGCTTGAGCAACTGCTTGCCTTAGCTGGCAAGCAGGACCTTACTCAACAGCGATTGCTAGAAGAAAATAACCGCTTGCGGGCGCTACTAGGTGCACCCCAAACGAAGCGGACATTGGCGGTAGTTATCGGCAAGCCAGGTGAGTTGCCTTATGACCTGATCCAAATTGACCAGGGTACGACAGCCGGCATAGAAGTCGGTGCGCCGGTGTATATTGGAACTGACGCCGTGATTGGTATCGTTTCGGCTGTGCAGCGCAACAGTTCATTTGTGACCCTGTTTACCACGCCTGACTTCTTGGCGACGGTCTATCTCTCTGGAGCCAATGTGACGGCGACGCTGGAGGGTATTGGTGGCGGCGTGGCGCGAGTCAAGGTGCCCCAGGGGGTGCTGCTGCAGGTGAACGACCTGGTGCATATTCCAAGTGTGCAGCCTGGCGTGTACGGTCGAATCGCCTGGGTTGAGAGCGAGCCGACCCAGCCAGAACAGTTCGGCTACATTACTCCTGAGATTCCCATCAGTAGTCTGTTCCAGGTATCTGTCGCAACATCAGACAACGTATTCACTGATCGAGATCAAGTTGAAAACAATATCCTCGAAATCCAAAGGCAACTGCTTGTCATCGAGAATCTCAGTCTCGCAACAACGACCGCAACTACGACTCTGAGGGAGGCTGCAACCACCACTGATAGCACCAACGACATAACTATCGATTCACCGTGATCCCCCTACTACTGTTGGTACTATTCGTCATTGCTATCCTCAACAGCTGGGCGTTCTTGATTGTCGGTGTTGCGACAGTGTTTGCCTATCGCTTCAATGCCGTATGGTTGTTTGTGGTTGGGGTGCTATGCGATGCGTATTTTGGAGCATTTGCTGCGGTTCCAGTCTATAGCCTGACGCTCGGAGCGTTTGCCTTGTTGGTCGAGGTACTCAAGTTGCGCCTAGTTGGGGTACAATCAACGGTATGAGTAAGCTACAAAAGCGCTATAGTAGCGACGTATCGGTCGAAGAGGTTCTCCTTGATGCGTCAAACATCTCAGCGTTTAACCGAGAGCGGATGGAGGGTAAGCGCGAGTTGCGGATTAATAACCGCAGTTTGCTACTCGTATGGTGGATGTTCTTAGTGATTGCGGTGGTGTTTTTGTACCAGGTCATCCAGCTGCAGGTAGTTGCAGGTGCGACCTATCGGGCTATAGCTGAAAACAACCAAATCGACCAGTCGGTCATCATCGCCGAGCGTGGGGTGGTGACTGATCGCCGAGGCGAGCCGATGGTCTGGAACGAGGTCGACGATACCGGTGAGTATGATTTCCCCATCCGGGCGTATACTGACCGAGCGGGTCTGGGGCAGGTGTTGGGGTACGTTAGTTACCCCAAGCGTGACAGTTCGGGGGTATTTTTCCGGACTGAATATTTGGGTCGCAGCGGGGTCGAGTCGGCCTTTGATGTCAGCCTCAAAGGTGCCAACGGTAGTGCTATCATCGAAGTCGACGCCTTTGCCACCATCGTCAGTGAATTCGCTGTCAAAGAACCAATCTCTGGTGGTCAGCTGCAGCTCTCCATCGACGCCGAGTTGTCGGAGATCATGTACAACATAATCGCGACCTCAACCGAGCAGGCTGGGTTCCGCAGTGGCGCTGGAGCAATTATGAACATCCACACTGGAGAACTGATCGCCCTAACCAGTTTTCCGTCCTATGACCCAGAGGTCATGGCTGATGGCGATGATGTGGCTCTGATTGAGCAGTATAATAACGACGATCGCTTGCCGTTTTTAAATAAAGTCATTGGCGGTGCGTACACTCCTGGGTCTATCGTCAAACCGTTTGTCGCTTACGCTGCACTCGAGGAGGGTATCGTTACCGAAAACACCCGGATGTTTAGCAATGGAACGCTGCGCATCCCTAACATCTATAACCCCAGCAATCCATCATTTTTCAATGACTGGCGCGCCCATGGCGAAATGACGGTACAGGAAGCCATCGCGTATTCATCGAACGTGTATTTCTACATCATCGGTGGTGGTTTGCCCGCCAACGCTGCGCCCCAGGCTGGTCTTGACAGCGCACTGCCTGGACTAGGTATCACCAAAATGGCCGAGTACTATCGGTTGTTTGGGATGGGGCAAGCCACCGGAATCAATATCGCACAAGAACAAATCGGTGTCGTACCAGATCCGGCTTGGAAAACTGAAGTGTTTGATGACGATTGGCGGCTTGGTGATACCTACTTTACCTCCATCGGACAGTTTGGGTTTTTAACCACGCCAATCCAGATGCTGCGCTCATTTGCAGCCCTGGCTAACGGTGGCTACCTCGTGACGCCACACGTGATGTCCGGACAGCAGAGCGAAAAAATAGACCTCGACCTCAACCCCAACTCGCTGCGGATTATCCACGAAGGGATGCGCAAAACGGTCAACTTTCCTGGCGGCACCGCGCGCTCGTTTGAGCGTAACGACGTCGCCATCGCCGCCAAATCAGGTACCGCCGAAATTGGCACCGGTAACGCCTACGTCAACAGTTGGGCCGCCGGTTTCTGGCCATACGAAGACCCTGAGTATGCATTTATTCTCATGATGGACCGTGCTCCGCGCAGTAATGCGCTGGGCGCCACCCGAATCATGGGCGACGTCGTGGAGTGGATGTCAGTCAACCGACCAGAGTATCTGGGGATTGAGGTTGCACAAGACGTAGTGGGTGAGCAATAGCGTGAACCCAGAAAGCTCACAGACTAGTGCAACGCCTAACTCCATTGCGTCAGTCAGTGAACTATTAACAACCATTGCATTTTTTTATCCACAAGTTGCATGTTGCATGTTGGCGCGTATAATAGTGACAATTCATTAACCCATCGTAGATTATGACTGAAGTACAATCGTTCTTGACCCCAGAAAAATTTACCGAACTCAAAAAAGAACTGGAGCACCTCAAAACGTTGCGGCGAAAAGAAATCGCTGAAGCGCTCGAATACGCTCGCAGCCTTGGCGATCTGTCCGAAAACGCTGAGTACCAAGAAGCCCGTGATATGCAGTCAGCTATCGAGGAGCGCATCACCTACCTAGAGAAAACCATCAAAGAAGCTAAAATCGTCGATGAGAAAAAGAAGGGTGACGTGGTTGGTCTTGGTTCACAAGTTTCTATCCAAAAAGACAAAGAAAAAGATAAAAAGGAATACACCATCGTTGGGTCAGACGAAGCCAACATCCACGATCGAAAACTGTCATACCTGTCACCCCTGGGGGAAGCGCTGATGGGCAAGAGTAAGGGCGATGAGTTCGAATTTGAAACGCCAGTCGGACTACAAAAGTACAAAGTCCTCAAAGTAGCGTAGGTAACATCACAAATCAGAAAAGCCTTGTCCAGTTAGTGACGGGGCTTTTCTTTTAGTCGTTCTCACGCTAGGATAGTACACATGTCACAACAAGCAGATCTTCGCGCCGAGCGCGAACAAAAAATCACTGAACTGCGCGCTACTGGTAGCAATCCTTATCCGGCCACTACCAACCAAACGCACACCATCAAAAAATTTGTGACCTACTTTGGCGATTTGCAAACCAAGGCGGTTTTGGTGACTCTGGTGGGTCGCGTGGTCGCCAAACGTGAACATGGAGCATTGGCATTTTTAGATATTTCTGACGGCACTGGCAAAGTTCAGTCATTCTGTTCACGTGACGAAATGGGCGAAGCGTTATTTGATTCGTTGCTACATTTCGTGAGTACTGGCGACTTTGTAGAGTTGACTGGAACAGCGTTTATCACTAAACGTGAAATGGAAGCTCTCAAAGTAACAGGCTGGAGAGTTATTGGTAAAGCCACTCAAAACATCCCCACCGAGCACTTTGGGATCAAAGACGAAGATGAACGATTGCGCAAGCGCTACCTTGATATTCTCACCAACCAAGAAGCTCGCGAGCTGTTTGACCTCAAGGCCAATTTCTGGAAAGCATCACGGCGGTTCCTCGAAGACAAAGGCTTTGCCGAAGTACACACCCCAACCCTCGAGACCACGACCGGTGGCGCCGAAGCTAACCCGTTTGTCACTCACCACGACGACTTCGACCTCGATGTATTTCTGCGGATCTCGGTTGGGGAATTGTGGCAAAAGCGCCTCATGGCTGCCGGCCTACCACGTACATTTGAAGTCGGTCGCGTGTATCGCAATGAAGGCTCCAGCCCTGACCATCTGCAAGAATTCACCAACATCGAATTCTACGCCTCGTACTTGAACTTTGACGACGGCTTGGCACTGCTTGAAGAACACATCATATACGTACTTGACGAAGCCTTTGCTGGCAAGCGACTATTTACCATCAAAGGCTTCGAGGTCGATTTCTCCAATCAGTTCGAGCGGATCGACTACGTCGACACTATCCTGGCAGCCACCGGGGTCAACGTTGTGACAGCCACCGATGAAGCAATCGAAGCTAAAGTCACCGAGCTTGGGATCGAGCACGAAGGCGACAACCGTGAGCGTCTGACGGACACTCTTTGGAAGTATTGCCGCAAGCAGATCAGCGGCCCGGTCTGGCTTACCGGCCACCCTAAATTAGTCTCACCCCTGGCTAAGGAATCAGAGCAGGCCGACGGCACAGTACTGCGCGCGCAGCTCATCATGGCCGGAGCCGAGTTCAACAACTGTTTTGCCGAACTGAACGACCCCCAAGAACAGCGAGAGCGGTTTGAGGTCCAAGCCAAACTACTCGCTGCTGGCGACAACGAAGCCATGATGCCCGACTGGGAATTCGTCGAAATGCTCGAATTTGGGATGCCACCGACATTTGGTGCCGCTACACTCGGAGAACGTTTCTTTGCTTATCTAGTAGACAAACCTATCCGAGAGACGCAATATTTTCCCCTTATGCGCCCAAAGACCAATGCTTCTGCTGAAGCTAATCATTAAGAAGATGATAGCGGAATTCAAGATATCACCTTGAAGCTTGAGAGTCATGGAGATGAAAATATAAAACTAGAGCTAGTATTCAGCACAGATGGTGTTCGCGAAATAATCAAGGCACTTCAAGCTGCTCTTGATACAGAGAAAGCAAAATAAGTGTTTGAAAGCCCTGCTAACCAGTGGGGCTTTTTTAATTAGTGAGAAATAGGGTGAAGATCTTTTTAGGAGCGTCGTCGAATCGTAAATTCCCTGAAGGCATCTCCCAAACGCCCGTCCCCGCTCGGTTGTGGCAGAGGGTGGGGACAAGGTGGTTGTGGGTGGGTTGAGGTGGTATATAATGTACGAGTGGTGGGAGATAGTGGTATACTAGATTTATTAGAAATTTAGAATGCTGAGTGAGTTTCCGCAGTCCATACCACTGTTCTCCACTAATGGTATGGACTGCGGAGGCTCACTCAAATCAAGATATGTTAATCGGTGAATACAAACATACGTTGGACCCAAAGCGACGGCTGTCGCTTCCGTCAAAATGGCGGAAAGAGCTTGGGAAAAATCTTGTAATTACTCGTGGTCTTGATAATTGTCTCTTTGTATATCCTCTGAAGGAGTGGAAGCACATAACCGATAAGGTTGGACAGCTTCCACTTGGTCAGGCGGATACACGGAGTTTTAACCGCTTTTTTCTGTCAGGGGCAGTAGAAGTGGAGGTTGATTCAGTTGGACGTATTCTCGTGCCAGACTTCTTGAAAGATTTTGGGACGCTAGACACTAAAGTGGTGTTGGCGGGTATCCACAGTCGTATCGAGATTTGGGATGAGACACGCTGGGAGTCGTATAAGAAGGGAATCGAGTCACAGGCAGATGCCTTGGCAGAGAAACTCGGGAGTATAGGCGTCCTCTAAATCAGTCGTAACTTTACAGATGTATGAACCACGAAACAGTCTTGCTTAGCGAGGCAGTCGAAGCACTAGCAATCAGGCCGGACAGTACCATCGTCGATACGACGTTTGGCGCAGGTGGCCACGCGACCCAGATAGTGTCGCAGTTAGATGCAACTGGTCAATACATTGGGATTGATACCGACCAAACAGCGCTACGTCATAATTTGAATGAACTGGAAAACGTCACTCTGGTTCACGGTAATTTCCGTGACCTACACACATTGATGGGTTCTTTAGAAATTGAAAAAGTAGACGGTATCCTCGCTGATCTCGGGTGGCGGATGGAGCAGTTCTCTGGTAATGGGCGAGGGTTCTCGTTTCGTCACGACGAACCGCTCCTGATGACCCTCGGAGAGCCGAGTGACTATCCGTTTACTGCTCGCGATATCGTCAACGAGTGGGACGAACATGTCCTAGCTGACATCATCTATGGCTACGGGGAAGAACGGTTCGCCCGACGCATTGCCAAGCGAATCGTTGAGACCCGGGATGAGTCACCCATCGAGACGAGTAAGCAGCTATCAGACCTGATTGTCGGGGCGTATCCAGCGGTGGCTCGACACGGACGCACACACGTTGCAACCAAAACCTTCCAAGCGTTGCGAATAGCTGTCAACGAAGAGTTGACTGCCGTTGAACAGCTGGTCGAACAGGGGATTGAATTATTGGCACCAAACGGTCGACTAGTAATCATAACTTTTCACAGTATCGAAGATCGCGTAGTCAAACACGCTTTCAAAGCAGCCCAAGCGGCAGAACGCGGGAACGTTCTGACCAAAAAACCAATCACCCCCAGCAGCGAGGAGCTGGAACACAATCCAAGGGCGCGGAGTGCAAAACTCCGAATATTTGAAAAATCTAATATCTCCACAAAATGAGTACCAGTCGCGAAATAATTTCATACTCACCATACACCCTTGGATTACTTGGTGTAATCGGGGCGACCTTAGTTGGTTACCTGTATTTCCTTAATCTATCGGTGGTTCACGTGGTGATCCGTCAGGAAGCTGTACAGGACGTACAAAATACTAAAAACCAGATTGCTTTACTCGAAACCGAGTTTATCTCGGCTCAACACACCATTGCTGCAAAAATGGCAACTGTGTCAGGATTTAACGAAGACCAAGCTAAGATTTTTGTGACCCGTAACGCCTCACCAAACCTCGTTCTGGGCCAATAGACCTATGCGTCGAGAGCAACGAACATTTAGAATCAGAGCCGTGGCCGGAGTCATCTGTCTGGTCGCCCTTTCGCTGATTGTTCGGAGCTACGTAGTGCAGATTGCCCACGGCGAGCAGTACGCTGCTCAGGCAGCATCCCAATACATTCGCACCACCAGCGAGCTATATAATCGTGGCTCAATTTTTTTTTCTACTCGTGACGGAGCTGATTTATCGGCGGCTGCTATAAAATCAGGTTATGTGCTTGCTCTTGATCCATCAAGAATTACTGAAGCAACCCTCGTGTGTGACGAGATTGTCAAAGTAATTGCAGTTGATCCTGAACTCTGCCTATTTCGGGCGACTTTACCCAACCGAACGTACGTCGAGTTTTCCAACGACATTGATGAGGTTGCTGCGACAATGCTAGCAGAAAAACGACTCCTGGGAGTCTCTCTGCACCCTAACCAGTGGCGGTTTTATCCGGGTGGGTTGGTCGCTGCGCGTTCAATCGGGTTTGTCGGTTTTGCCGGTGATGGGACAGATTTGCGTGGTAAATATGGGTTAGAGCGTCAGTATGATGATGTGTTGTACCGAGAAGATCAAGTGCGTTCGGTCAATTTTTTTGCTGAGTTGTTTAGTGACCTTGGTGGGTACGCAATTAACACCAAACAGCATAAGTCGGGCGACATTGTTACCACCCTCGAACCATCAGTCTCACGCATGCTTGACACTGTGTTGCAGGAAGCCAATGACTTATATGACAGTAAGCTAACCGGGGCTATTATTATGGACCCTAAAACCGGTGAGATTATCGCTATGAACGCTGTACCAGGGTTTGACCTCAATGACCGCGGTGGAGCTACTATTGAGCAGTTTCGTAATCCATTGGTTGAGAACGTCTACGAGTTTGGTTCGACAATTAAAGCCCTGACGATGGCAGCTGGACTAGATAGTGGCGCAATTGTCCCTAGTACCACGTACTATGATAGTGGTGAGCTGTTGCTCAATACTTTTATCATTCGCAATTTCGACGGACGAGCACGAGGTACTGTTCCAATGCAAGAGATTCTTAACCAGTCACTCAATACCGGCGTGGCTTGGGTTGTGACTCAGATGGGCAAAGACAGCTTCCGTGAGTATTTTTTGAACTTTAAACTTGGCAGCGAAACCGGGATTGATTTGCCAAACGAATCTCACGGTTTGGTTGACAACCTCAACTCACCACGTGACGTCGAGTATGCCACTGCGTCGTTTGGACAGGGGATTGCGGTATCTCCAATTGCGGCTACTCGCGCTCTCGCTGCGCTTGGTAATGGCGGTACATTGGTTACCCCACATATAGTCAAGCAAATTAATTTTGTCGATGGTACTGAGAAAAAAATCTTGTATCCTGATGGGGCGCAGGTTCTGTCACCAGAAACTAGCGAAGAGATATCCCGCATGCTGACGGCTGTGGTGGACGACGCCCTGCGCGGTGGCACCGTTGCGCTACCCAACCACTCGATTGCAGCTAAAACTGGTACTGCTCAGATTCCTGACCCTGTCAACGGTGGATATTACGAAGATAAATTTCTCCATTCATTTTTTGGGTATTTCCCCTCGTATGACCCCGAATTCATTATTTTCTTGTATACTGTAGAACCAAAGGGAGTACGATATGCGTCAGAGACGCTAACCATCCCATTTATGGATTTGACCAAATTTCTAATTAACTATTATTCCATTCCACCAGATAGATAGACTATGAAACAGACATTCAGAAATATAGTAGTAGCCATTCTCACCGCTGAGGCTAAATTACTTTTGCGTCGCAAAAACCCCACCATCATCGCTATCGCTGGTAGTGTTGGTAAAACGTCAACCAAAGACGCCATCTTTGCCGCCATCAAAGACAGCGTTCCAGCGCGAAAAAGCCAAAAAAGTTTCAACTCCGAACTGGGTGTACCACTGACGGTGCTGGGGCTGCAAACTGGTTGGGACAGTCCTGGTCACTGGTTGTGGAATATTATTGACGGGGCAGTTACAGCAATGTTTGTAACCAACTACCCGTCAGTGTTGGTCCTTGAGACTGGAGTTGATACGCCGGGCGATATGGACGCCCTGACGGCCTGGCTTAAACCGGATGTAGTCGTATTAACTTGTTTGCCTGCCATCCCGGTACATATCGAGCAGTTTGCGACCCCACAGGGAGTTATTGACGAGGAGATGAAACTTGTACATAGTCTACGTCCGTCTGGAGTGCTGGTGTATAACAACGATGACACTATCATCAAACGCGAAATCGAAGCAGTTCGCCATACAAAAGTCGGCTACGGGCGGTTTTTACCAACTGATGTCAATATCAAAAAAGATCAGGTATTTTATAAAAACGATGTCCCCGCTGGGGTGACGTTTGAGTTATCTTATGACGGTGTCAGTCAATTAGTAAAAATCTCGGGGATTGTTGGTCTGCAACATAGCTATGGCTGTGCAGCGGCGGTGGCGGTAGCAAGCCATCTAGGAGTCTCGATCGAGGCAGCCTGCGCTGGGCTAAGCAGCCACACTACGCCGCCTGGTCGACTGCGAATCATTCCTGGTATAAAAGGTAGTACGCTGATTGATGATTCTTACAACTCGTCACCCATCGCGGTAGAGCACGCGCTCGAAACCACAGCCACGATTAAAAACGCCAAACGCCGGATTGCGGTGCTGGGGGACATGCTAGAGTTGGGTAAGTATTCTGCCGCTGAGCATATTCGGCTCGGTACACAAGTTGCCAGCAACTACGATGTGCTATTGACGGTTGGAGTGCGTGCGCGCGGGTTTGCCGAGGGTGCGCTGACCGGAGGGATGAAAGAAAGCGTTATTTTTCAATACGAAGACACTGCCCGAGCTGGACGTGAGCTGCAGGCCATGCTTAAACCAGGTGATGTCGTACTGATTAAAGCCTCCCAAGGCATTCGAGCCGAGATCATCGTCGAAGAGGTGATGCAAGAACCAGACCGAGCACCAGAACTCCTCGCGCGGCAAGACGCTGTCTGGCGAAAACGCCGGTAGTAAACCAGTTAGTCGTGTCGTGAGCCGTTGTGGGTTAGTGTTGGTGTAAATTGGGAACTAACGCTTGGCACACGGTACGACACACAGCGATATGCCGAGTATCACAACCAAACAAACGCCGCCGTGGATCATTGTTTAGTGACTGTGAGCAAGCACAGTCGTTTGCAGCCAACTAGTTGGTGGTGTCTAGTTCGGGTGCCAGAACAATCTGGGTCAGTTCTTCTACTCCAGCACCAGTTTTGGACGAATAGGGGATGATGATAAACCCGTTGAGTGCTCGCTTCAGCTCGCGGATACGGTTTTGGTATTTGGAACTTTTAATCTTATCGATTTTGTTGGCGACCACGACGATGCGTTTTTTATCATCCATCAAGTCTTGTAGCATTGCAAGGTCATCCTTAGTGGGACCAACAACTGCGTCAATCAGGACGACAACCACCGGGTCAGCCTCAGACCGGAACAGGTACCAAGAAATCAGCTCACCTAGTTTCTGCAACGTTGCACCACTGGCTTTGGCGTAGCCATACCCTGGTAGATCCATAAAATAGTGAGTACCGTTGATGAGAAATACGTTGATTTCCTTTGTCCGTCCTGGCGTCTTACTCGTGATGGCGAGTTTTTTTGTTTTGGTCAGAGAATTAAGCAGGCTCGACTTACCAGCGTTAGAGCGCCCAATAAACGCTACCTGTGGTGTGCCGTCAGTCATAATGTCAGCCGGGCCAACCAGTCCAGTTACGAATTTGGCAGAAGTAATAGTCATGCCAGGAATCCTAGCAGAATTACCAGCGAAATGCGATGTTGTTGTCTGCTCTGGGTAGAGGGTGCATGCAGGATACCCTAAGGGCTTGCTATACTAGTAGTAGCCGTTAGTAGCTAGTCCTAAACTATTTATGATATCAATCGGAAAGTCAGCCCCCGCATTCAAACTAGTCGATCAACATGATCAGACACACGCCCTCAAGGATTACCTTGGGCAGTGGATATTAGTCTATATCTACCCCAAAGATGACACCCCAGGCTGTACGGTCGAAGCCTGCGCGATAGCCGAGGTCTACGGTGACTTTAAACGCCTCGGCGTCACGGTGTTTGGACTGAGTAAAGACACACCCCAGTCACATAGAAAATTTGCTGAGAAATACCACCTTCCGTTTACGCTCTTGTCAGATGAACAAATGACGACTATCGACAAATACGGCGCCCTAGTCGAGAAAAATATGGTTGGTAGAAAATCGCTGGGCACCAAACGAATCTCTTACTTGATCAATCCCGACGGCAATATAGCCGCCGCGTACCCCAAAGTAGATCCAGCCAACCACGCCCTAGAGCTGCTAGCCGACATCAAACTAGTCCAAAAGGCATACCAGCCAGCTTAAACCGCCCGCTCAAGAGCAGCAAATAACCTCACAAAATGTGCTAATCCCGCAGTTTACCCGGTAAACTGCGGGATTAGGGTTTTAGCCGCCTCAGGAGGGTTTTTTTCTGAGCTGTTTGTAAACATCAACGCCCTGGGTTCTAGGATGCGTCATTCGTGGTAGTGTTAGGTGATTACCAGCTACAATTTGAAATATATGGAACTAGAAAAACAAGTAGCCCTAGTCACCGGCGGTGGTTCTGGGATTGGAAAAGCCATTGCTCTGCGGTTTGCCAAAGAAGGGGCGGCTGTCGCGGTGGTTGATATTGACGAAAAAGGTGGTCAAAAAGTGGTCGATACGATTAAAAAAACTGGCGGAAAAGCCGTGTTTATCAAGGCTGACACCAGCGTACCCGATGAGTGTCGCCAGGCGGTAGAGCAGACCGTCAAAGCGTTCAAGAAACTAACCATTGCCATCAACAACGCTGGCATAGGTGGGATACAGGTGCCGGTTGGAGACTATGACATCGCTGAGTGGGACAAAATCATAGGCATCAATCTGTCAGGGGTATTCTATGGTATGCATTACCAGATCCCTGCCTTACTCAAAAACAAAAAAGGAGTCATCGTCAACATGGCGTCGGTTCTAGGGCAGGTAGGGAACCCATTGGCACCGGGGTACGGCGCAGCCAAGCACGCAGTGGTCGGACTAACCCAAAGTGCAGCCCTAGCCTATGCCGAGCAGAAACTGCGCATCAACGCGGTTGGCCCAGGCTACGTGCAAACCCCTCTGCTGACAAAAAACCTAGACAAAAAAGCCTTGCAAGGCCTGAAAGCCCTCCATCCGATGAAGCGCCTTGGTAAACCAGAAGAAGTGGCAGAACTCGTACTGTGGCTCTGTACCGACAAAGCCTCATTTGTCACCGGTTCATACTACAATGTCGATGGGGGATATTTGGCGCAGTAGGGGGTTGTCAGGTTTCAAAACAGGTACGCTTCAAGCGTGCCTGTTTTTGTTCACGTGCCTCCCAGAGGAATAACTAGCGTAGGAAGTCCCTCCACTAGTTAGGTATACCGCGCTTGACCTAGGCCCGAAGCTTGACCTAGGCCTTGCCTAGGCGAAGCTTGAAAGATACTCCGCAGATATGATTTTATTTTGTGTGTGACTTGTGCTAATAGATGTGTTAGTTTTTACTGCAGAAGCAGCCAGTTATCTGGCTGCACTCCAAGGAGGAGAATCATGTTATTTGAAACCAAGGGTGAAGCTCGAACTTTTGTAGGGTCAATTGTCCGAAAGGGCAGCAGTATATTTGGGCGTTGCACTCATTATCTCCTTTGGAGTATTGCCCAGCTGCTAACCTATATCCTAAGGAAGAGAACAAAAGTGCATGGTATGCGGAATGTAAATGTCCAAGGGCCGGTTATTTTTGTGTCAAACCACATAAATAACTGGGATCATCTCAGAATAGTGTTGAGTACCTATCGGCATGTACGACCACTCTACAAGGTGCAAGCTTTCGAAAATTTCCTAATTAGACAGATATTTATATTCGGGGGAGCAGTCCCGGTTGCCCAACCTCAAAAAGATGGGGAGTCTCTCACAAGAGATGAAATCAAAAGTGCGCTGTACATCACAAGAGCATCACAAGATTTTTTTGGACAACTCATCAGTGATGGTTGGGCGGGACTTGTTTTCCCTCAAGGAACCCGTCGTCCTGAAGAGGAGGCGATAGGGGAGCTTAACAATGGCCTTTGGCCACTGTTTCAGTATCCAGATACAGACCCACTCATTGTGGTAATCGGTATCACATCCGAATCAATGATTGTCCATAAGGGTGTCCGTCTATCACAAATGCCACTTGAGAGGGATTCTTTTCTTGCGGACTTGAGTAAGCGCATGCAGCTTGCTCTGGATGATGCAATCGCAGTATCCAAATAAATAGCACAACGGCAACGCGCACAGTGAAAAACTGTGCGCGTTTTTAACTTGCGGAGGAAGGCCTTTCGCTAGTTATGTATGCCGCGCTTGACCTGGCCTTGCCTAGGCACTGGGAAGGTCCTCCGCAGGTATGTATAAAATCCCGTAACTCCTCAGCTGTCTTGGTATCGGCTTGTAACACCCTTGATTCAGGCTTGACCTAGGTCTTGCCTAGGCGAAGCTTGTGACATCTAAAAAATCCTGTCAATCTAGTTAGTTTTGTGGAAATCTCGTCGCAATCGAAGTGAAAGGACGGATAGTAAGATAGCAATCGCCAAACCAACCATAGTACTGTAGTCATTCATTATAATTGAAAGATTTATCACGACTGTGTAGATAATATAAACAACAAGTGTTAATGATGAAGCGACAACTACATGATTAGATTTATGTCCATCATACAAATGAAATACGTGCAGTCCCGCAAACAGTGTACCTACTCCAAATAAGATTGTTTGCACTAACATAGCTCCTGCCCATACTGATAGTAATAAACCAACTAGCCCAAAGATGAAAAGCGACCATTCAATTTTTTTATGTGTACTCATATATTACTATACTAACACTTTACATCTGATACTCTGTAACAGTTCTGAACACCTTAAGCTTCGCTTAGGTCAGACCTCTCTGACCTAGGCCTTGCCTAGGCGGAGCTTGCGAGCATGCTATATTTTAACTATGTTACATAGAGCACTAGTTGTTTTATATGCTCTTCTGCACGCAGGTATTATTTTGATACTCATTTTCTACTATAACGATTATCAAGATTCTAAATTTTATGAAGATAGATATGTCGTTGAGTGTATTGCTAATGGTGAACCATATTTTATCCAAGGAGATATAGCTAGAGCAAGTTTTTCTGAGGCTGAACTCTCTCGACCAGGGAATAAGAGTGCGTATGAAAGATGGTTTAGATTTGGATGCGCCTACTACGATGAGAGACAGGTATACCTTGATGCTTACAATCAGCCCACAAGCTTAGAGGAGAGGGCATTGAGTCAGTCCGCCTACAGAGATTTTGAACTTAGAGCGTCTGAAGTTTCAGAAAAGAACTTCAAGTACGTAGAAATTGTTAATGAAAAAGATGAGGGCTTTTATCTAAAATTATTTATTGAACCAATACTGGTTATGATTGGCCTATGGTTGTTGTTGCAGATAGGTCGAATACTTTACATTCGAAAACAATTGAGACTATTTACATGGCACCCTTATAGTTTGGCAAAAGCAAAACCTTTATCAGACAGGGTCAGTCTTGATTTTAAAACCTCCCATGAATGGGCCAGGGAGTCTTATAAAAAATCAGTAATGAGTTCAATGCAGGCTGTGAGATATGTGTCAGTAATCTTTTTGTTGCTCGTGGGTCCGGCTCTGTGGCTCTATGGGTATTTACTCTTCAATTTTGGATTTGAAGGTATGTTAGAAGCATCCGCTTTAATTGGTGTGATAGTACTGATACCGCTCTCTCTTTTTGTAACAGCCTATATTCTCGAAAAGAAAACTCCTGATACGTCACATTGGAAAATAGCCACTGTTTCATTCCTGGGACTTCTAATTGGTGTTCTAGTTTCAACACTGTGGCTAGTTTATAGCTATCTCGAAGGACAAGTTGTTCTGACTAGCAATATGACAGCTACGTGGGGATTCTTAAGTATTTTTGGATTAGCAGGGTTCCTCTACACAATAAAGTTGTTTGGATGCCAATTCACTCTAGTATATAAAAACTACCTAAAGAACAAGTATTCTGATCCAGAAGGAAAAACCATAGATTCTTCAGATTATCACTTCCTAAACTTTGTTTTTAGGTTGCTGTACCCGAGAGTAAATACTGAGCCAGAACTGCATAGAGCCGTATTGATAGTCGGGTGGTTGCTGACTTTTCTCTCAGTAGGACTAGCATTCTTTGTCTATTTCGGAGTTGTTCAGAGGATCATTTACTATGTGGTATATGGAAACGATGTTTCTAAATGGAAAAGTGTTGAGGAGCTCACTTTAGAATAATCTTACTTATATTATCTTTTAAAAAAGCATGTTTAAGCATAAATCAATTGAGCACAGAAAGGTTGAGGTAATCAGTGATACTCAGACAGCCGAAGAACAAGAGCTTCACGACAAAATGAAAGGAATGCTCTTATGGCAAGCTGGTCTTATTGTGTTCGCAATAGGTTTACTTTATGTAACAGAGGAAAAGTCAGCCGTAGCTGCTTTGATGCTGTTCTCTTTATACCTTATTTACCGTCACTATAAAGAATTAATATTATAGTTATAAAATATGAAATTTACTCAAATAATTAAAGATTCTTTAAAAATAAGTCTCTTAGGTAAGTTGAGATCGTATTCAAAAGAATATTCACAGAAAAGCTCTTATATATTTGATTCACAAAATATTTTTTGTTACCTCACTAAATGGACGAGCCCAGGAATTTCATATTCTATTTCTGCAAATACATTTTGTAATGATCCAAATGTAGGTGGTATGAATATGAGTAATTATTTAAGTTTTTGGAGTAAAAGTAAGTTTGGTGACAAGAACGATGCGACTAATTTTCTTGAAAAAGAAATCATAATTGCCTCAAAAAAATTTACTGATACTAAATTTTATATCACTCACGAGGACGAGTGTATTAAATATTGCTTAGATGGTAAGTGGATTAAGTGCGCAGGCATTCCTAATTTAAGATACTGCGAAGCGTGTAGACAACTATTGAATGAAACTGACTCAACTTTCTGCTCAAGTTGCGGTGAACCAATATTCTTTAACTAATAATCATGATTTTCATCCCACTAACTTTACGTTTTAATAAGGACATCGAAGGTGTTTTACTCTCACTTGCTTTGTAATGTTAAGCTCCGCCTAGTTAAGCTCCGCCTAGGCGTTAAGCTCCGCCTAGGCGTTGCCTAGGCGGAGCTTGAAGTATCTCCGGAGTATCTCCGGAGGAAGGCCCTTCGGAGATACGAATTGGTGATCCCACGGGGAATCGAAGCTTACAGCTTCAGTACACCTTTTGGCCAGATTGGTTCGCTGCGCTCCCAATCTGACTCAAAAGCTTTTCGATTCCCCCGTAAACCTGCTCCCAGCAGGTTTACTCGTGGGATCACTTAAGAAAAAATGCGCCTGAGGCGCGATTTTTTCTGCAAGTGATCCCACGGGGAATCGAACCCCGATTACAAGAATGAGAATCTTGTGTCCTAGCCGTTAGACGATGGGACCAGTCTTGTTGTTGGTGACAACAATTGGTGCTGGTAGTTATAACAAATTTTCTGCTAATCACAAAGCGCTGCTGGGGCAGCGCTGTGCTTGCCTGTTTTGTTTATGTGCTACCGCATGATTGCTCGGTAGAGGTTCATGCCGAGGATTGACCCAACTACTGTTCCTAATACGTAGCTGAAACTGACCGTTCCCAGTGCCAGTCCGACCGCTGGGTTGAGGATGCCGGCAGAGCCGAGCTGGGTAGCTAGAATTATCCCGAGCAATAGTGAGCCACCAATCATTAGGCCTGACGCCACGTCAGCTACCCGGCCGTAGACAACACTAGCTATACCAAAAGTAAAGAGGGTCATGCCGGCTAGTTCAGCCCAGAATGTCGTGATAGATTCTGGGACCATCCCAAACCCGAGGCTGTCAAAAAACAAGCCCGCCACTACAAACGCGAGCAGTCCACCGACGCACTGCGCGATAATGTATCCAGCGGCACTCGCACTGCTGATTTTACGGATCGACCACAGGCCAACTGTCACCGCTGGGTTGAGATGAGAACCAGACACACTACCAATTGAGTAGACAAATAGTCCGAGTACTAAGGCGGCGAGCACGGGGGTAGCGATGATAGGGTCTAGCACACTCACCGACCCCAGAACCGCAAACGCTAGGGTGAAGGTTCCAAACGCCTCAGCGAATAATTTTTGCTGCATAGAATATGAATTATATTGTAAGTTGGCTGATCTGCTATCTGTAGTAATTTTAGCACTTGCTGTATGAGTTATTGTGGTGGGGTCTGGGTACAATCTGGCGTTGGGTGGAGCGTCGCGTGTACAAACAGCACTGACCCTGGGGTCAGTGCTGTTTGTTAGTTGAACGTGCGCATCGTTTGTTTGATGTCGAACCGGGGATTGACTTTTTTGCCGGGATTGAACACGTCGTGCGGGTCAAATATATGTTCGGTTTGTTCGAACAGTCCGAGCATTTTGGCGGTGAACATTTTGCTCAGGTGCGGCGTACGGATGATGCCGTCGTTGTGCTCACCGCAGATGTTGCCGTCGTACTTGATGGCGGTTTTAAAGAATTTTTCAGCCATTTCCACTACCAGCTCTGGGGTTTTTTTGTTGGTGAAATCGAGCAGGGGATAGAAGTGAAAGTGCCCGTTGCCCCCGTGGCCGTGCACGGCAGCGACCACATCAAACTCTTTAAGTAGTTGTTTGATTTCTTTAAAGAATTTGGCGAGGTTCTCGGGTGGGACGGTCATGTCTTCGAGGAAAGCAGCCGGGCGCTTGGTAGGGTCTTGGAATTTGGAGAGGGAGTAGCTCGCGCGGCGAATCTGCCAGTACATTTCTCGCTCAGTGGGGTTTGTGACTAGACGTGGTTTGACTGTTGCGCTGGCGATGCTATCGATCATCTCTCGCTCACCAACGTCAGCGACCGTGTCGTTGTCGAGCGTGATCAGGACGGTGAACTCTGGAACCTTTCGCTTGAACCGCACGTGGTACGTCGTGTACATCGACAGCATAGTACGGTAGTACGCCGCGCCGGACAGGCGGTCTTTGAAAAACGCTGGGTTTTTGAGAGCAAGGTCAAAAGAAAGGGCATCAAACAATTCGATGTTAATCGGATTGTGTTTGAGAGCTTTCATGATTGCATCTGCAGCATCGTCCAGGTCAAATATGGGCAACACTAGCAAGGTGGTGTGGGTATTGATCGGGATTGCCCGCATCGTGAGGTGAGTGATGATACCGATGGTGCCTTGGCTGCCGGCAATCAGGTGGGTGAGATCAAACGTACCGATGCCTTGTTTGAATTTGGCGACGCCTTCGGGTATGACGCTCCAGAGGGAGTAGCCTGACGAGTTTTTAGCGGTGTGGGGTTTGCCAGTTTTGATTTCTTTCTCGTTTTTGGAAATCAGATCAAAAATGTCTTTGGCGATGCGGGCGTGCTCGTGATCTTGTTTAACCAGGAGTTTGAACTCGCGGGCTGTTAGTGGTTTGATGGTATAGGTGTGCCCGTCGTGTAGTACGACGTCCATGGATTCGATCCACTGTGCGGTGTGGCCGTAGCGAAGCGAGTCAGGACCAGCTGCGTTGTTGCCGACGGCTCCACCGATACTACAGATGTCTTTGGAAGCCGGAAATGACGGAATATATGCACCATGTCGCTTTAATTTTTTCTCGACATCTCGCCACATGGCTCCGGGTTCGGTTTGGATCAAGACGCGGTCTTTTCTCTCCGTCACTTCACCGATTTTTTGCATGTGCGCACACATGTCGATGACGATTGAGTCGGTCAGTGAGCCACCACCCAGGCCGGTGCCGGCTGCGCGCGGGGTGAGTGACAGGGCGGGAAAGCGCTCGACGTTGTCCGAGACGACCTTGGCCGCAATCTGGACGTCTTGCCGGTTTTTGGGCTGCAGGATTATTTGGGGACGAATACAAAAAATACTCTCGTCGGTGCTATACGCGTCAAGTAGTTTCTGACCTGAAGAAATCCCCCCGCGGAACCCAGCCTCACGGAACAGCTTGGCGATTAGTAGGTGACCAAGTGGGTTGGCTTGGGTGGTGCCTTTGGTCACTTTCACGGCGGCGGCTTTTGTACCGCTGGCAGTTACTTTTTTTGCAGTAGTGCTGGTGCGCACTTTCTTGGCGGCCGGCGCAGCCGCTTTTTTAGCCGAGTTATTAGTGATCGCTATTTTGGTAGCGATTGATTTACTACGAGTAGTAGTACGTGGGGCTTTCTTGGCCGCAGAAGAACGAGTAGGCATTGATTTGATTATAGCGCGTCTACATAATCGCTGCGTTAAAGTATTCCCCAGGCAAAAGAAAAGCGCCCCGCTGATGTGCGGGGCGCTGTTGTCACTCTTGTCAGAGTGGCAGGAAAGCGATGACGCCTTTGGTCCCACCAAGACACATGTGGACTTGTGTGTCCACCGGCAGGTCAGTTGGGACGGAAGTGCCGTCTTGCCATACCTTACGATCGTGTGTCGGCTGAGCGTCGCTCGGGCGTAAATCGATATACATATGTTCGCGACCACCTGACATCGTTTTGTGCCAGACTTCGCACTCCACGACCAGCCGCTTGCCATGCATTGCGCATTTATTCCGGTCGAACAAGTGGAAGTTGATGTATCCACCCTTCACTGGAATGCCAAACTGTTCGTAGGTCTGCCCGTTTGACAGTTTGTTCGAATTGGTTTGAGGAATATTCAAAGTGCAGATGATTCCATCAGCCACCTTTGTCCGTGACAAAACCTCGGTCAAGGCTGGTTCGTACTCCTTGGGGTATGAAATCAGCGGTTCAGCCGAGGTGGTCGTGTGATCATCGGGGAGGGTGTCGGTCACTTGAGAAAGAGCGTCAAATCCGTTTCCCATTGGTTTTCTCCTTGAAATGGGTGAATTGAAATTACATTATACATAATTTACACAAAAAGTCAATAATTCTCATCTGTGCTAGAATGCTTAGCATATGACCCAAGATCGTGCGCTGGATATTCTGAAAACTGGGGCTAATGTATTTCTCACTGGAGAGCCGGGGGCTGGTAAGACCTACGTTATCAATCAGTACATCAACTGGCTGGAGGCAGCGGGGATGCATGTAGCGGTGACTGCATCGACTGGGATTGCGGCGACGCACATCGGTGGAATGACGATTCACTCGTGGAGTGGGGTAGGGATCAAGGATTATCTGTCGCCGGCGGACCTTGACGCTATTGTGAGCAAGGAGAAAATTGTGAAGCGGGTGAAGGCTACCCAGGTGCTGGTCATTGATGAGATCAGTATGCTCGATGGCAAAATCCTGAACTCGGTAAACAAAATCCTACGCACCATCCGAGCGAGCGAGGAGCCGTTTGGCGGGATTCAGGTGGTGTGTATTGGGGATTTTTTCCAGTTGCCACCGGTGACCCGTCAGGGTGACATCATGACCTATGCGTTTATGAGCGAAGCGTGGCTGGCATTGAAACCACTGATCTGCTATCTGTCCGAGCAGCACCGCCAGGCGGATGAGATATTCCTGGGGCTACTCGGGTCAATTCGTAAAAACCAGATCGAGGAGGATCACTACACTCTGCTGTCCGAGCAGACCGAGATTGGGTACGCCGACGTCGAGCCGACGCGGCTGTATACGCACAATGCTGACGTCGATGCGGTAAATAATCAAAAGCTGACCGAGCTGCCGGGCAAGATCCGTAAATTCCAGATGGCTGGCAAGGGCGGCAAACCGCTCATCGAAGGACTAATGAAAAACTGCCTGTCACCACAGATGCTGGAACTCAAAGAAGACGCCATGGTGATGTGTACTAAAAACAATTTTGAAGTAGGGTACGTCAACGGCACCCTCGCGCGGGTGATTGAGTTTGCCTCTAACGGCGACCCGGTGATCGAGACGACTGACGGTAAGGTGATCACCATGCAAACAACCTCGTGGGAGATTGCTGAAGACGGTAAAGTGCTTGCTCAGATTACGCAGTACCCGCTCCGGTTGGCGTGGGCCATAACCGTTCATAAAAGTCAGGGGATGTCGCTTGATGCGGCGGAAATCGATCTGAGTAAAGCGTTTGTCTACGGGCAGGGGTATGTGGCCTTGTCGCGGGTGCGTTCACTTGAAGGCCTCAAAGTGCTCGGGATGCACCCCAACGCCTTGCAGGTTGACCCGCTGGTGGTTGCAGCTGACGTACGGTTCCATGCGCTAGCTGATGAGGCTGACGAAGCGTTTGAAGCGATGGAGCCCGGCGAGGCGGAGCAGATGCACGAGCGGTTTGTCATTGCCCACGGTGGTAAACTGCCGAGCGAAGGGGAAGTAGAGAAAGCCAAAAAAGTCCTGCAATACGCTAAAAAGACCGACACCTACACCCAGACCAAAGAACTAATCCTGACCGAAAACAACATCAAAGAAATGGCGGACAAGCGCAGCATGACCGAGCAGACAGTGTGGAGTCACGTTGAGAAACTAGTGACTGACGGTGCGGTCACGATAGAGCAGATCAAATACCTCGAGCCAGTCAATTGGGCTGATGCGCAGGTGGAACTATTTGCCGCGATTGACGAGCATGGGGACGAGAAACTCAAACCAATCTACGAAGCGTGTGAGGAAGTGTACGACTACAATCAGGTACGACTGGCGCGGATGCAGTGGCAGTTGGTACAGGCAGGGAGTGGGGACACTGAACAACCGTTTTAAAAAAGTCCCGAGGCCTGGCCTCGGGACTTAACATAATAAAATTCCCAGGCTCAAACCTAGGAATTAATTCAAGCTGTACCATAGCCTCCAAATGACACTAGCGCGTTAGCTATCGCTAGTTCTACTTCGCTAGCTACATCGAGGCCTCTGGTGACAAAAATATTGATGTCATCACGTAACTTGGCTCTGATACTGATATACAGATCTTCTGGCGCAGCGCATACGTATGTCTCCCAGCCCCCATCTTCGAGTTTTTCAGCAATCTGGAATATGTACTGTGCCAGATCTGGTTCCCAGTGCACAATCCCAGTCACTTGTATACCTGAGGGGTCCATATGAATAGTCACCTCGAAATCAAATTTATCAGATTCGTCAGTCGGTGGTGGTGTGTTGTTTGCCCAAGCATCACGCACTTCATCGTCAATTACTCTCAGATCGTCTTTCATAGCTACGCCTCCTCTTTCTGCGTAAAACATAGCTAAATGAATTATTAAAGTCAACTACATGCTAGTATTAACTCATATGAATGGAATGCGAGAGGCAGCAATTTATACGCAGTGGGTGCAACCTAGTTGGGCGCCGCCTTCGTTTCTCTTTGGGCCGGTTTGGTCGGTGTTGTACGTAATCATTGCGGTTAGTTTTGGGTTCGTATTTTATAAGATATTCCAAGGGGAGATTCCTTTGCTGGTGGCGCTGCCGTTTGTGATTAACCTAATTGCTAACGCTGCGTTTACCCCAGTGCAGTTTGGGTTGCAGAATCTGTGGTTGGCGGCGGCTGTAATACTGGTGGTACTGGTGACCATTCCGTGGATGATGTATGTGGTGCGGCCATATGCACCATGGGTGGCGTACGCGCAGATTCCGTATCTGGCCTGGGTTAGTTTTGCGACGGTGTTGCAGCTGACGATTACGTATTTGAACTGGTAGACTATCGGCATGCTGGGATTAAGGTTGCGGAGGCGAGTGGTTCGACGGCGGCGTAGCCGCCGTCCGCGCGCGTGGTCTGCCGCTGCCATAAAACATTACGTCGAGCACAAAGAAGCCGCTCGCACCCTCGTGCATGCCCGCCTTGCGCACTACAACCAGTTTTATAATTTCAACTACAACCGCGTTACTATCCGCAACACTCGGTCCCGGTGGGGGAGTTGCAGCTCCAAACAAAACCTAAATTTTAACTACCGGATCTTGTTCCTTCCCCCTGAGCTACAAGACTATCTGATTGTGCATGAGTTGTGTCACCTACAGGAGATGAACCATGCCCAGTCGTTCTGGGATTTGGTGGCTGAACAAGTGCCCCAGTACAAACAGCGGGTGGTTGCACTACGAGTACTCGAACCAGATTTGATGCAGTTGAAATAAATCCCGCTGTATTAGGTACTACATAATAAGACTAACCCGCAACCTATGGAATTTATAACTGGAATACTAATGATGATTACTAGCTGGCTGGGTTGGGGTGTGTCACCACCGGACACGACTACAACCGAGCCAATCGCACCAATGGTAGACGCAAATCAAACGGAATCAGCTACTACTACTATGACTCAAACCACAACAGTTACTCCCTCACCAAACACCCAAACCTCCCTAGTTGCTGGGGGTTGCTTCTGGTGCGTGGAGGCAGATCTTGAAAAGACCCCTGGCGTGATTACGGCTGTGTCTGGTTATGCCGGCGGCACCCTCGACAATCCAACCTACGAAACCTACAAAAACGGTGGTCATCGAGAAGTGGTTGAGGTGACGTATGATGCCAATTTGATCTCCTACGAAGACCTGCTGATTGTCACTATGAAAACCACCGACCCAACTGATGACGACGGGACGTTTGGTGATCGCGGCGATGGATATTCAGCCGCGTTTTACTACGAGTCCCCCGATCAGAAAAAACTGATTGAGCAACTGATTGCTGATGTCGACCTGAACGGTCCGTACAACGCACCTCTGGCGATAGACGTCGAAACCCGCCCGCGGTTCTGGCCAGCGGAAGACTATCATCAGGATTACTACAAAGGTACGCTGAGTAAGCTGCGTTACCAATTCTACCGGGCAGCCTCTGGGCGGAGTGATTTTATCAAACAGTACTGGGGCACGGACACCAGCCCCACGTTGCCGTGGCGAGCAGCCGAGTCAACATCTAATAACACTACTATGAATGAAACCAATTACCCATGGACCTCCTACGTTAAACCAGACCAAGACACTTTGCGAGCCAGTATGGACGCCACCGCGTTTCGTGTGACTCAAAAGGACGGCACCGAGCGCGCTGGCAGTAGCCCGCTTGATGGTGTGTACGAACCGGGCATCTACGTAGACGTGCTGTCGGGGGAACCACTGTTCTCATCGAGGGACAAGTTCGACTCAGGCACCGGCTGGCCGTCGTTTGTGGCACCAATTAGCGCTGCCGCCGTGACCGCCCACGAAGACCGAAAGCTGTTTAGTGTGCGCACTGAGACGCGTTCAGCTATCGCGGACAATCACCTAGGGCACGTGTTTGACGATGGGCCGAGTGACCGCGGTGGATTGCGCTACTGTATGAATGGTGAGGCCCTACGGTTTGTGCCCGAGGCAGCTATGGAAGCAGAGGGATATGGTGACTTTTTGAGTGCACTGTAACAACTGACTTACCCAGTTGTGGCGACCGCGAGGTTGCTATGTGATATTATTGCGGCCATATGGAATTAACTATGATGCTGCAATCCCTGGCAATCCTGGCTGGGGCTTTATTTGTACTAGTGCGAGGCGCTGATGTGTTTGTCACTGGGGCCAAACAAGTCGGGACAGCGTTTGGGATGAGTAGTTTTGCCATCGGTGTGCTGATTGTCGGTCTGGGGACGTCAGTACCCGAGCTCGCCTCATCGCTCGCGGCGGTGTTCAATGGTGCCCCTGAGATTGTACTCGCCAACGTCGTTGGGTCTAACATTACGAACATTCTGCTGATTGTCGGCGTATTGGCGGCTTTTGGTGGGCCGATTTTGATTGGTAAGAATTTGCTCAAAACTGAGTTGCCGATTTTTTTCATAGCGACAGTACACTTTGTGGCTAGTATTTACGACGGCGTCGTTGATCGAATAGAAGCGTTGCTACTGGTAGGAACCCTGATTGCGTACATCTGGTACCTACTGTCTTCGTCTGATAAAACCCCCGTGAGTACAGACGAAGAGAAAAGAATGGGGGTGCAGATCAAATCGGTCGTATTTATTGTGCTTGGTCTAGCGGCGGTGCTGGTTGGGGCGCACTACACAGTGGAGTCAGCTATCGTGCTGGCCATTGGCTGGTCGGTGCCAATTGGGTTGGTGTCGATTGCTGCAATCGCAATTGGGACGTCACTGCCGGAACTGTTTGTCTCGATTCAGGCTGTCCGCAACCACGAAACTGACTTGGCGATTGGAAACATATTTGGCTCGAACGCGTTCAACATTTTGATGGTCGTTGGTCTCCCCGGGCTGATTATGCCCCTGCCGGCTGACGTGGTGGTGATGGAACTTGGTCTGCTAGTCCTGGTGGCGGCCTCATTGATTTTGTTTGTCACCGGTCTTGCACGCCAGATCCAGAAGTGGGAAGGAGTAATGATGCTTTTATTCTTTGTGTTCTTCCTGGTTAAACTAGTTGAATTTATCTAGTAATGAGTCACTTGCCAGAACTATTGTTAGTGGATAAACCAAAAGGCATCACGTCGTTTGATGTCATCAGGCAACTGCGGCGTCAGACCGGTGTGCGCAAATTTGGTCACGCCGGGACGCTCGATCCGCTTGCAACTGGACTGATGTTGCTTGGGGTCGAGCAGGGGACTAAGCAGCTCGGCGGACTGATCAAGCTCGACAAAGAGTATCTAGCCGAGGTGCGAATTGGCGAGACGCGCAGCACGGGTGACCTCGAGGGTGAGATTATCGACCAGTGTGCCGTGACCGAAACCAAAGCTGAGATACAGCCAAAAATAGCCACCTGCCTCCGTACCTTTACCGGCACGTACACCCTGCCAGTCTCGGCCTACAGCGCAATCAAAATCGATGGTATCCCGATGTATAAGCGAGCTCGCAAAGCGGAGTTGACTGGCGACACTGTCATTGACGTCCCCATGCGGGAGATGACTGTTCACGAAGCGGAGTTGTTGGACGTTACTGTTGGTGGTGATCGAGCGGTAGTCACTATCAGGTTTAGTGTCGCGTCAGGTACCTACATCCGTTCACTAGCAGAAGAACTCGGCCGTCGCCTCGGTTACCCAGCGACCCTACAAAATCTACGCCGAACCAAAGTGGGGGAGTATCGGATTGAAGATGCATTACAGTTGGCTGACATAAAATAAAAAACCGCCGGAATAAATCCCGGCGGTTTGGGTGACAGCAGCAACTGTCGTTTATGACTATCACTAAGATGCAGGTTCAAGTGCTCCATCTAGTGCCCGTATGTAGGGGAAGCCGTGGACCCAGGTTACTTCCTGGTGGTTTGTTGTCGTTTGCTCAAGTTCGTCGCTGGGTGCAACTGGCTCATGTAGTACACAATCACTAATCGCGTCTTCCCAGTTTCGTTCGCCTCGTTTTCTCATTGTTTCTCACCTGTTTGTTACGGCAGCAACCCCAGGTACCGTAACCATACTTTTATGATGTCTTTAAGTCAAACTACAGATAAAAGAAAAAAAGGCCCCAGGTGGGGCCTTTAGTCAGGTGACAAGTGATCTCCACGACTTCTGGTGAGTGCTTTTGCTTGCGCATTTCTGACTTGTTCAGAGATGCTCCAAAACTCATCTGAACCCTCGCTGTTTTGAGGTAGGGACTTTAATTTATCTTGAATTGCCTCCCGAGCAAATTTTAGCAAATGGGCTGCTCTCTGTCCCATTCCAAGCGGGTAGTTTTCCTCGATGCTGTCGACGATACGGCCAGTTTTAGCCTCAACGACAGTCTTGAACGAAATACCATCACCAGCATCAACCGTGACATAAAACCAGCCAGGGTTCTCAGTTTGGCGCAGTTCAACCTGCAGTGTGTCTCGATAGCTTTCAAAT
This sequence comes from Minisyncoccota bacterium, assembly GCA_041688155.1. Lineage (GTDB taxonomy): Bacteria > Patescibacteriota > Minisyncoccia > Phycocordibacterales > UBA918 > OLB19. Next base: position 177,941 of record JBDNIW010000003.1, read on the forward strand.
GAAGAGCTATGAGCAAAGTGTTGTCTTTCGATACCCATAGGCTACTCCTTTACATTGAACGTTGCTTCTACTGCTAATTTAACATCACTTCCATCGACTTGTCCAGCTAGGTCTTTCATAACTGCGCCGACTAGTAGGCCCATTTTGCTTTTGTCATTGATGCCCAACTCGGCTTTTTTGGCGACCACAATTGGAGTGATGTCTTTGATTGACATCAGTTGGGGGAGGTAGGTTTCTAGGACTGCTAGCTCCTCTTTCTCTGGGACGGCTAGCTCTGGTCGGTTCGCCGCTTCATACTGGGTGATAGATTCTTTACGTTGTTTGGCGGCACGCTTAATGACAGCGAGGGTTTCTTCGTCAGTCAGTAGGTCTTGAGGAGTGCGGCCGGTGGCGACCATTTCATTCATAAACGCCGTGAGCAGTTGTCGTACCACGCGCAGACGTACAGCCTGCTTGGCTTTCAGGGAAATTTTAAGCTCACCTTTAACTTGTTCGTGCAATAACATAATTTTATTTGTTGAGTATACAGCTCGTTCCAGGAATTTGCTCTAGGAAATAAGCAAATTCGGAACTAAATTCATAATAGTCGCTACGCTCATTTATTCATTTATTAACGCACCTTTGATAGATTCGTGCATTGACATAATTAACCAATACTACCATCTAGATACCGCCATTACTACCAAACTGCCATCCAACTCTGTCTATGTATCATGTATGATACATAGACAGAGTTGGATTGTGATAAACTGCCTGGGATATGGAAATACTTTTGATTAGCCTGGTGGTCATGCTGCTACTCGTCAATGGGTTTATGGTGTACAGACTACTGCAAAAAAAAGATGGATTGGCCAAGGTTGATGATGGTCGGGAATTATTGCTGATGCAGCGGATTGAGGAGCTGGGGCGGACGGTGGACCGCCGACTAGCTGAGACGAACAAAAACATGCAGGAGGGCAGTCGGGCGCAGTTCCGGGAGTCGCGGGAAATGATGGAGGGGATCAATAAGGAAATGAATGAGCAGTTGCGCAACGTGGTCGCGAAGACAACCGAGGTCGGGGAGAGTAGTAAGCAGGTCTTCCAGGTCGCAGATCAGTTGCGGGAGTTGCAAGACATCCTCAAAAACCCCAAGCAGCGGGGGATTCTCGGGGAGTATTACCTCGAGACAGTATTGCAAAACGTCCTCCCACCAGAGAGTTTTAAAATGCAGTACGCGTTTAGTGACGGGGAAATTGTTGATGCTGCGGTGTTCGTGAAAGGGAAAGTGATACCGGTGGATAGTAAATTTTCACTTGAGAACTACAACCGATTTGCTGGAGCACGCGACGGGGAAGATAAAACAAAATACGAAAAAGCGTTCGTGAACGACCTTAAACTACGGATCAGTGAGACAGCCAAATACATCCGCCCGAGTGAGAAAACCACCGATTTTGCGTTCATGTTTATCCCACACGAGGGAATCTACTATGACCTGCTCTCAAACAAAGTCGGTGCGAGTGAAGAGAACCTGATTCAGCGTGCCGCCGGTAAGCACAAAGTAATCATCGTATCGCCGACATCGTTCCTGGCGTACCTGCAGACGGTATTGCAAGGCCTCAAAGCCATGGAAATCGAAGAAAAAGCTCAAGACATCATCAAAAACGTCGAGAAGCTGTCTGGGCATATCGCCCGCTACGAGGAGTATTACCAAAAGCTAGGGAGCACGTTGTCAACGACAGTCAATCATTATAACGCTGGGTACAAAGAACTCAGTAAGATCGACAAAGACGTCACCCGCATCACGGGTGTGTCCGGTGGGATGGATGTACTCACTATTGATAAACCACATAAAGACGATGAGTGAGGTGAATCTATTGCAAATTAGCAGCTTTTCTGTATAATTCGCCGCATCATGACTACTGAAACTATCAACACCGCCCCATTTGCAGTTATTGCCACTGGTGGCAAGCAATACTTGGTTCGAACCGGCGAGACTATCCTCGTGGAGCTACTTGGTGAACACGCTGAGGGGGACAAAATCGAGTTTGACGCACTGATGACTGATGATGGCAAGACGAGTAAAATCGGCACACCACATGTAGGTAAAGTGTCTGCGACGTACCTAGGTTTGAAGAAAGGTAAGAAGTTGACTATCATCCGCTACAAAGCCAAGTCAAACCGCGACCGCCGACTAGGCCACCGACAGCACTACGCACAGGTGACTATCGACAAGATCTAACCAAAGAAAAAACGCTCCGAGTTATCGGGGCGTTTTTTATCTAGGTAAGGTCTAGACGAATTGCAAAATTCACTATCTAGGCACGGTTCTGCCAGGCGTTCTTGATGGTTTCGCTGTCGGCGTATTCTAGCTCGCTGCCAGTCGAGAGGCCGCGGCCGAGGTACGAGAGTGTGAGGCCGGCTTCAACGGCACCTGCGAGGAATGAAGCAACGAAGCGCGCGGTGTTCTCGCCGTCGGGGTTAACGGAGAACCCAAGGATGACTTCGCTCAGGCCTTCGGGTAGTCGGGCGGCGACCGTCGCTTTGAGCGCGCCGCTCCGTAGCTGGCTGTTCTCGGGTGCGGATAAGAGAGGGACAGTACCACCGAGCACAAAATACAGCCCGTCATAGACACCCGCCCGCTCGATTGCTTGTACGTCACTATCACGCTCGACTACCAGCAATCGCTCGCGGTTGCGATTGGTGTTGGTGCAGATGCTACACAGTGTCTCACTCTGTCGCTTGGAGAAATAACGGTGACAACTAGCACACTCAATCACCGTGGTGCGAGTGTTTTCGATTAGGTTGGCGAGCTGGCTGGCTTCGTCACCAGGTAGACGGAGCACATGAAAAGCAAACCGTTTAGCCTGCCGTCCACCGACCCCCGGGAAGTGTTCGAAGTGTGAAATGAGTTGATCAAGTGGGTTCATAATGTGTAAGAATTAGACAGAAAAGTACGATTTCTAAATACAGGGGTTCGACCCCGATATTTAGAAATCATCGCCAGAACCAGGCATAGCGGCGTGGTGGGTGTCTAGGTTGAGAAACCGGACGTGAGTGCCGTCGAAGTACAGTTCGGCCATGCCGACGGCACCGTTACGGTGTTTTTCGATCATTATCTCGGCAATGTTGGGGCGCTCGGCCTCTTTATCTCGATTCATTTTGTCTTCGCGGTGGATAAACATCACAACGTCGGCATCCTGCTCGATAGACCCCGAGTCACGCAGGTCGGACAAGCGCGGTTTACCACCGCGTTGCTCGACGGCACGCGATAGCTGAGACAGGGCAATAACGGGGATGTCCAACTCTTTGGCGAGGATTTTGAGTGAGCGCGAAATCTCGGTGATTTGTTGTACCATGTTGTCGCTGCCTTTGCTCAGAGTAGGTGACATGAGTTGGAGGTAGTCAACGATGAGTATGTCGAGGCCGTACTCATTTTTCAGTCGGCGAGCGGCTGATTTCATTTTGACGATGTTCATATCGGCCTGGTCGATGATGTGGATTGGGGCTTTGCTGAGTTTCTCCATAGCGGCTTGGAGCTGCTCGTATTCTTGATCATTGCTCAGTCGGCCAGTACGCAGTTTCCAACTATCGACACCTGACTCGGCCGCCAACATACGGTCAACCAACTGCTGGTCAGACATCTCGAGGGAAAAGAACCCGACTGACGCGCCGTGCAGCATCGCGGCGTTGCGGGCGATATCAAGCGCAAGCGTGGTTTTACCCATCGACGGACGGGCTGCCAGGATGATAAGGTCGGATTTCTGAAACCCCGCTAGGACATTATCAAGCGCGTGGAAACCACTAGAGACACCGCGTTTGTCTTGAGGGTTCTCGGTCAGGTGTTCGAACCGCTCCCAAGCCTCGGCTAGGGCAGTCCCGATGGGTCGGAATTTCTGTGATGAAGGTGCTTGGGTGGCCATAAAGATTTTTTTCTCGGCTTGGTCGAGCGCTTCGTCGACACTCTCTGGGTCGCTGTACCCAATCTCGGCAATGTCATCCGCTGCGTGTATCAGCCCGCGCAGGGACGATTTGGCCTGGACCTGGTCAGCGTAGTACGCGGCGTTACCGGCGGCGGGAACTGTCTCAATCAGCTCAGTGATGTACGACGCACCGCCGACCCTGGTCAACTCATTCATGTCTTTGAGTTTGGTCGTGATTGAAATGATATCAATCGGGTCACCCTTGGAGAAAATCTGTGAGATGGCACTAAATATCGCGCGGTGTTTATCTGCATAAAAACTCTCAGGATACACAATCACCGAAATGTCGTGCATCACGTCAGGTTTGAGAATTATTGCACCAAGTAGAGCTTGTTCAGCTGCGACGTTTTGGGGTGGAGTCCGGAGGTTTTTATTGGTGTTAGTCGCCATGTGCCTGACATTTTAGCATGATTCGCTATTTGCTAGTTTCTGTCTATGTTGTGGAAAGTGGGGATGATGTGAGTAACTACTGTTTGGTCACTTTTGGGCCGTGTTCTGAGTCTTCTACCGTGTAGCCGGTTTGAGTTAGCTGCTGTCTGATCATATCTGCTTCGGCGTAGTCACGACTGATGCGGGCGATCTCGCGGGCGTCGATCAGCGCTTTGATGTCGTCGGGGATGTCGTTGAGTGCAACCACACCGAGCGACCGAGAACCAACAGCGGGATCTTCCGATAGGCCGATATCGAGCACCTCGTCCATTGCTAGTAGCGTACCGGCTTTGGTGCTGTCGGAAAGTTTTTTGTCTTTGACTAGTTCCCACATGATGGCGATGGCTCCTGGCGTATCAAAATCCTGCGCCAGCCGGACGTCAAATCGTTCGAGATACGTCTTGTCTGGAACTGAGGGTTTGTTTTTGTATTCCTCAAACATGTGCCGCTTGAGGCGGTAGAGGGCTTGTTTCGCGGCTTTGAGCGCTTCCCAGGAGAACGTTACCGGGGTGCGGTAGTGTGCGGTTAGTAGCCAGTAGCGATAGTCATCACCCGAAAACCCGCGGTCCAGCACGTGGCGCAGGTTTACGGCGTTGCCTTTTGACTTGCTGATTTTGCTGCCGCCGTCGATGTTCACAAAAGCGTTGTGTAGCCAGTATTTCGCAAAAGGTTTGCCAGTGACGGCTTCACATTGGGCAATCTCGGCGTTGTGGTGCGTGTACTGTAGATCTTCGCCACCGGTATGGATGTCGATCTGCTTGCCGAGTGTTGCCATCGCCATCGCTGAACACTCCAGGTGCCACCCGGGGAACCCAGTACCCCAGCGGCTGGCCCAACCAAGTGAGCCTTTTTTCCAGACTGCAAAATCAGCTGGGTGTTTTTTCTGCGTATTTACCTCGACTCGGGCGCCTGAGCGCAACTCGTCAAGATTGATGTTGCCGAGTGTGCCGTAGGTGGGGAACTTACTGATGTCAAAATACACGCCGTCAGACGTCTGATACGTGAAGCCTTTTTCCTCGAGGGTTTTGATCAGGCTAATCTGTTGTTTGACGTAATCACTGGCACGCGCGTAGGTAGTTGGTGGCATGATGCGCAACTCGTGTAGGTCGGCCTGAAATGCGTCGATGTAGCCGTCTGACAGCTTGCGCATGGATTTGAGCGTGATGTCGAGACCTTCGCGCTTGAGACCTTGCATCATTTTGTCCTCGCCGGCGTCACCGTCATCAGTGAGGTGACCAAAGTCCGTCAGGTTCATGGTGTGCGAGACCAGGTAGCCGTTACGGATGAGCACCCGCTTGGTGATATCGGCCATCAGGAATGACCGGAGGTTACCGATGTGGATATAGTCGTAGACGGTTGGTCCACAACTGTACAGTTTGACGTCAGTTGCCTTGTGCGGTGCAAACGTTTCCAGTTGGCTAGAGGCGGTATTATAAATAAAAATATCGCGCGCGATCACCGGTGGGGTGCGAAAGAGGTTACCAAACATATATATTGCTAGTGTAGCAAATTTTCTATGGTTTGGCGCTGGCTGTTGGTTGTGTAATAATAGTCACATGCAACGTTATCTAGGAATTATGGTCGCCGTGTTACTCGCGGCTGGGGCTTTTGGGTCAGGGATTCAGTTTGGTCAAGGAACGCTTGGTCAGGGACAAATGGCGTCGCTGTTTAGTTTGTTCGCAGCCGAACCAGCTCCAGCCGTTTCGACCGATAATCTCGGAGAGTTTTGGGAAGTGTGGAATTTGCTGGATGAAAAATTTGCCGTTGGCAGTAGCAGTCAACAATTGACGCGCGAACAAAAAATCCAAGGCGCGATTGATGGTCTCGTGGCTGCGTACGACGACCCGTATACCGTATATCTGCCACCAGCTGATGCACAGTCTTTTGCTGCGGACATCTCCGGAGAGTTTAGTGGGGTAGGGATGGAGGTGGGGATGCGCGATGGCTTGGTGACTATTATCGCGCCGCTACCTGGTACTCCAGCCGAGCAAGCTGGACTGCGGGCGGGTGACATCATCATTCGGATTGATGATGTGTCAGCCGAACGAATGCGGATTGACCAAGCGGTTGACCTGATCCGGGGAGAGAAAGGTACGGTGGTGACGTTAACTATCTATCGTGAAGGGGAGATGGAGTTTATCGAAATCCCGGTTACCCGCGACACCATCGCGATTCCCACTGTCAAAACCGAACAAATTGGCGATGTATACGTCATTGCACTGTATAGCTTTAACGCGGTAGCTGAAGCCAAGATGATTGATGCTCTCAATGAGTATTTGCGTAGCGACGCGACCAAACTAGTGATCGATGTGCGCGGCAACCCGGGTGGGTTCCTCGAAAGCGCGGTTGCCATCGGTAGTTTCTTTGTCCCGTCGGGGAAAGTGATTGTGCAGGAATCGTTCGTTGATGAATCCAAGAACGATACGTTCCGCAGTCGAGGTCGCCAGGTGGGGGTGTTCACACCAGAGAACCTGGTGGTACTAGTTGATGGTGGATCAGCCTCCGCGTCTGAGATTCTCGCGGGTGCACTCAAAGATCATGACTTGGCAACAGTAATCGGCATGCAGACGTTTGGTAAAGGGTCGGTGCAAGAGTTGGTTGAGTTGCGTGACGGGTCGTCGCTCAAAGTCACTATCGCTCGCTGGTTGACGCCGAAGGGGACGTCTATCTCTGATGGTGGACTGGCGCCTGATATTACGATTGGTCGCACCGGAGAGCAACGTCTTAACGACGAAGATCCGCAAAAAGACGCTGCTGTGCGGTTCTTGAACGGTGAGACAGTTGTCAGCGATTTGACCGAAGCTGAACGACTGGGATTGGAGCAACCTGGTGAATAATCGCCTAATTTGCTATAGTACCAAGCATATTTTATAAATAATCCTTACTGATATGAAAGTTATTCTCTTGCAAGACGTGGCCAAAATTGGTCTGCGACACGAAATCGTCGACGTACCAAACGGCTACGCCGCTAACAAACTAATCCCAAACAAAATGGCCCAGCCAGCAACCCCAGCTAACCTCAAAAAAGTCGGTAAACTGCACGCCGAAGTAGCCGGTAAAGCCGCTGATACAGAGGCGATGTTTACAACTGCTAAAACTGCGCTTGAGACTGAACCACTAGTGATAACAGCTGACATGAACGAACAAGAGCACCTATTCAAAGCCATCAGTGCCGCAGACGTAGTTGCGGCCGCCACAGCTAAAGGAATTGCCCTGACCCCACAGATGATTGGTTTTCCAGAAGTAGTCAAATCTGCCGGCGAGCACACCGTGTCGCTACAGTCAGACAAGCATAACGCCTCATTTACCATTAACGTAGTCAAAGCCTAGCCGTATGGATGCTAAGATGCAACAGTCACTAATCGCTATAGTTGGGCTATTTGCCATCTGTGGTGTCCTGGTGGCGGGGATTTCGTTCTGGC
>JBDNIW010000004.1:0-19464 GCA_041688155.1 Minisyncoccota bacterium
CTTCCATCATCCACCACCGACCCAGCCGTACCAGGCAGACTCACCGTCTCCCCCACAACCAACCCAGTAGAAGTAGCTGACTCACGCCACCCGGTCTGATCACTTGCATGGGTCGCTGTGTTTGCAGTCGCACCACCACTCCAACTAGATTGGACAAAATTAAACGTCGCAGCTTCAGCAACTGAAGGAGTTATAACTTGTCCTGCCATTACCATCAGAGAAACAGCAGCGGTAAAAACTTTTCTTTTAACTTTTCCTTTATTAAACAAATTCATTCCTTAAATAATAACACTCTAGGGTACGAATTTTCTATAACACTTATAAACATCGCAAGACAGGTAGGCCGGGGCGGAATGTGTAGATTCAAACTGGATGTACTAGTTGCTTGTACCTAGTACAGCAAATGAAATCTACGTAATTGAAATCAATCTAGATACATGTGCGTAGAAATAGCAACGATACATCTCGGTGGCAGATACAAAAACCTAATAAATAAGGAAAGCACAAATAAACCTACAAATAGAACAGACGGCACATATTTGCCGAGATAAGTCTATTTTAATGGCTTTTAGCACAAACATCAGAATGTTGGGTACATACCCTATAACATACGCCTAGGTATTGATTACAGGTTGTTATATATAGTTATCTCGGCTAAACGAGACTACTATAATACTTGAATATGTTTGTCTGTGGTCGCTTCAAAAATTTTATAGTTTTTTTAAAAAACCACTGTATACAAAGTTGCACTAGTGACCTCAGGACCCTCAGGAATAAAATTGCGTGCGGCGGAGCGGGGTAAGAAATAGCGTGACACTCTTGGAGGCAGCACCCCCGACCCGTCCCTCCCTGAGTGCACCTGCCAAACAACCGTTGTGGTTGGACCAAGGTTCTTTACTAGTGTATCGGCGATAAGCTCGCCGCGGTAGTACTCACCCACTCTCGCACTTGGTTATCCCACCCTTATTTGTCCAACACCTATCTGTCCCACACCGAGCGTAGGATATCCCAACAGAGACCATTCCTCCGTTATTTCCAGTTACCCCTTACTCCCCTGCAGCAACACCTCATACGCGAGGCCAACCAACTGGCGCTTGTCTTCGAGCACTTCGTCTGGCACTGACCACCAAGTGCGGATGCGCACTGGACTCTCTCGGTCTTGGCGGTCGTATTCGTAGGGATCGGATTCCATTTGGGTGAACCTGCGGTGCAGCTCTGGTTCTTTGACTTTGAAATACAACGTACCGTCGATAATGATTCCCAACTGTTTGTTGTCGATTTTGAGCAAAACGCCACCAAACATTTTGCTGGTCAAAACCACTCCGACCGGTTCGAGTTGGTCTATGACGTAGTCGATAAAGGTTTGGTCGGTCATAGTATGTTACGACAGCACATGTCGTTTGATGTAGATTGCTGCGGCCAGGAGTGAAAGCAGTCCACCTAAAATCGCGAACACGAGGTTGCCGTGCTCGAACCAGTTAACATAAGCCACCGCGATTCCAGCCCATACCAGCACGCCACCGTACCACGCGCTGTAGTTGGTTTGCTTATAGTAGTACAACGTAAACCCGGCAATACACGCAAACAATACGCCGTTGGACACGTAATTCATCATGTCAGTAGTGACGATTGCCTGATCGGTCAGAAGCGTCTGCACATTAAGCCAGCTAGCAATCCCCGTCCACGCTGCGTATGGAAAGAGGATTTGTTTGGACAATAGGGTTTGCTTAACACTGGCTGCGTCTGGCGCCCTGATCACAAACACAAACGAAATCGCCATGGTGAACAATACCGGAGCAGTGAGCCAGATCAGCCAGTTGTCCATCCCAGCCAGATACAGCCAGACAATCGACGCCAAAAACCCGACCAGCGCTGGTAGTCTAGTCGCGCGCAGGGTCGCGTTGTCGTTACTCGGGATAATCTGGTACACCGCGTACACAAACGACAGCAGGTAGATCAAGCCCCAAATACTAAACGCCCACCCGGCGGGCTGGATAAATACTGGCAGCATATCGCCAGTGTTTTGGAAAGTGCTCAGGCTGAGGTAGCCGGCGGCTGCAACCTGCAAGATCGCTGCTGCCAGGACTGAAAGTTTCAAAATCATAGTTGTTTTGTTAGTTGTTTCTAGTAACCCATCGCTCCGTCTAACTCCATGGTAGCAAGTCTCATACAAATCACCAAGTATCCCACAAATAGTTGCACCAGCAAAAAGGTTTGTGTTAGGGTGCCAAAGGAGGTACCGTACTTTCCTCCAGAAAGGAGACTTTCCATGGATGGACTCTAAAAACTAGACGGTCAACGAACTCGGCGCATGACTGCGCCACTTTCCCCTTAATGGGTGTTATCGCTTCGGTTGCTTGCAACTGATTTGCGATCTTTCGTTCGAACGACCGTCAGGAGGCCGCGCAGCATTTGTTGCGCGGCTTTACTCATACCTATTTCTTCTTTTTCTGGTGGTTGTCCCAGTACGTATCAAACAGCGTTTTCATGGTCGCGGCGATATCGGCCTGGTCAATACTGACCCCAACCACTTCATGCTTCATCGCGGCAAACGAAACGGTGTTGCCGTAGATGTACACATCGCAGCCAAAGGGTTTTGATTTCGTTGTGACCCGCTGCAAGCGTTGATACTCAAACGGGATGAAATCATCCCCCGCAGCCATGGTGTACAACACGTACGAAGCGGTTGATTGTTGCTTACGCTGCGCACTGTAGTACTGCAACTCTTTTTTGGAAAATGTCTTTAGTAAGTCATCGTAATTCGTGATAATCCGGATTTTTGCGTCTGCACTAGTGAACACTTCATTGCGCATCGCGGCCAGTCCGTCTTTACCTTGAAAATTTCTGATAATTGGCTTGATGCTGTGCTGGCTAAACGAATCTAATAGCCCCGGTAGAAATAATTCTATTTGACTCTTTTTTTGTTCGAGGACTGATATCCTTTGTTCTAATAAACGCTCTAAATTGAGTGGTGACTCAGCCGAGAAAAAAGTCTTCTTGCCGTCTTTAAAAGTACTGATTAAACCGTATGCTAGGAGCGACTTTAGCTGGACGTACGTAGTCGATCGGTTAAGTTCCACTCGGTTTGCAACCACGCTGGCTGGAGCCGCGCCGTGCTGCAATAGTGCCACGTACACGTTGGCTTCTTTAGTGTTCAATCCGAACTCCTCGAGTTGTTTTTGGTATTTGTGCAGCATGTCTCATAGCCTAGCACTTTGATACTACTAAAACAACAGTTTGTTACGACAAATAAAACAAAGTTGTCAAACTTCTTTATTTTTAGAGTTACTATATTGACTTTTTTGTTACAAAAAGGTCAAACAGATATTTTATTTTGACAAAAGTAATCAAGTCTGCGAGTCTATGTGAAGTACAACAAGTTATTAACGGTGGCATGCCACCAAATACTTAATCTAATTACACCAATATATGTCAATCTTACTTTGGATTTTACTCGGAGGAGTCGCTGGCTGGATCGCCTCAATGTTTATGGGTACTGACGGATCACAAGGAATATTTCTCAACATCATCGTTGGTATCGTCGGAGCATCGCTCGGTGGGTTCGTATTCAGTTTCTTAGGCGCTGACGGCGTCACTGGCTTCAACCTCTACAGTCTACTCGTAGCAATCATCGGTGCTTCAATCCTACTATGGATCGTGCAGCTGGTGCGAGGCTAACCCACTCTCCGGAGCTTTATACGCGATAACCAAGTACAACTATGAACAATTCGCATTCTAACAACACTGGACTGATGTGGGTCATCGGTATTATCAGCCTAATCGCTATCGTACTCGCCTGGATGGCATTCAATCGCTCTGGCTCGGATGTAACTACCGTCGCCGAGCGTGAGGCAAGTGAACTCGCGCAAGAAACCGAGAACAATCTCGACGCGCTGGGAAATGAAATAGTAACAACCACTACCAACACCTGGGACGCCGGAGCCGAGGTCCTGGCTAGAGCCGAGGCGCGAGCCAACCTCGCTGCGTTACAGGTCGAACTCGAGGTAGAGGAGGATTACGACGCTGCGCTGGCCGGCATACAGGGGGTACGAGCAGATTTGCGCGCCACGTACAACCAAGCTGAAGGGGCGGTACAGCGAAATTGGCAGGAACTTGATCGGGAATTAGAGCAAGTAGAACAGTCAATTAGGACCGAGTCTGCCGATGCACTCGAAATCGTCGGCGGTGCCATCCTGCTACTAGAGGACGACGTTCGGACCGAAGATCAATAAACTACATTACTAAAGTAAACCAATCACAACATGTCACTTATCTACGAACAAACCATCGATAACCGAAATGTTGTACAGCTAGAGCGCAGAAATGAAATACGAGAACTACTGACAGAAAGCCGGGACACCACCCCGTCGCCAGAAGTCCAAGAAATCCTCCGCCACATGGCGTTAGCCGAAATAATTAGTTAGTTCCATGAATACATTTACTAGTAGGCAGGTCATGCAGGATCGGATTGCTGAGTATCACGCTCGCCTCAAAAAGTGGGATGCCCAGCTGGATCAAGTCGATGCCAGCACTCAGATTCAATACGAATCGGAGCGAGATGGTTTTGCCAGAAATCTCGTCGACAATTGGCAAGACCTCACCGAAGCCAAGTACGATGAATACATGGCGCGAGTCGAAGCGTCGTACCAAAACCTCAAAGCGCGCTGGGACACATACCTCAATGACCGCGAATAACCAGACTCGCCCAACCTAGAAAACATCTTCCAGCAAGATGTTTTCGGTGTACCAGTACACACCATGCTTACTCACCTCAAACAGCGCTCCGTTAATATAAAAATAAGTTTGCCAAAGCGCCTGACTGGTATATCATTATGGGTATATGCAAAACAAAAATTTGATTGTACTGCTGATTATTATTGTGATGGTGGCGGCAGTGTACTTACTGTTTGCGGGGCAGAACGCACAAGCACCAACGGTGGACGAATCAGAAGCTGTTGCCGAGTCAATTGACTTTGTTGGTATGACGGTGCCAGTGGCTGAAGCTACAGCGGTTGCTGCAGGTGAACCGTTTCGCATCGTCGAGATCAACGGAGAAATGCAAACAACCACGAGCGACTTTCAGGCCGGGAGGATTAACGCCGTTGTCAATAACGACATCGTGACCAGCTACACCATAGAGTCCGCGAACCCAGCTAGCCACAGCAATCCATATTTTAGCGACAATGCACTAACGGGCGAGATGATAGACGTTCAAAGCCCACCGAACGAAACTGACCCAAACACGCATGATGGGATTATTGGTATGACAACTGCTCAAGCAGAAACCTACGCTGCCGCGAGCGACGTCGATTTCCGGGTTGGCATGATTGATGGTGAAGGTATGCCAGTCACGATGGACTACCTCATCGGCCGGATTACCGCCGAAGTCGCTAGTGGTGTAGTGGTTGGATACACAGTTGAACGATAATCAGTACCCTTACTCGAACAAAATCCGCCACAGCTGTGGCGGATTTTGTTCTATCTGGACTGCCTACTACTTTTCTTTCCGGGCCTGTAGCTGGGTAGCAAACCTCCGCATCAGTAACGGACTGAGTAGTACCGTGACTACACTAAGCATCACGAGCGAGGTCAAGAGGGTTTGGTCGAGCAGGCCGAGGTTAAACGCTACGAAGGCGGTTGCAAGGGTCGTCGATAATTGTGGGAGCGAAGTAGAGGCAAAGAAATTCGATTCGGTACCGTCAAACCCGACTGCCCGCGCCGCCAAGTACCCACTGAGGTATTTCGATGCCACCAGCGACCCAATCAGCAGCAGCATGATTGAGAGTACCGGCCCGACATCTTGGAATACACTCAAATCTGTCTGCAACCCAACCACAATAAAAAACGTCGGGATAAATATGCCGTAGCTGATGGTTTTGATTTTGTCTTTCAGCACCTTACTGCGAATCGAGTCAGCCAGCACAAGTCCCGAGAAGAACCCTGCCACAATTGGATGCAGGCCAAGTAACTCAAACGCAATCACTGTCCCGATTAGAATCAGGAACGTCGACCGGAATTCTAACTGGAACAAATCCGGCGAGTCGGTCGCAGCAGTCATCAGCCACGCCCGTAGTTTGGGGATGTACAATCGCAGCGCCACCAATACTCCGAGCAACACTGGGTAGAAAATATACAGCGGTACCTCTGTCACCGGGCTTACCAACTGCAGCAAGATTGATAGCAATATCAGGCTACTGATGTCCTGCAGCACCGTCGTTATCATTACTGACTGCCCCAGTTTGGTGTGAATCATGCCAGACACCTCAAGGGTTGGAATCACCACCGCAACCGACGATGAGATAAAAATAATCCCCACAATCAGCGCCGTGATCAAATCGTACCCGAGCAGATACACGACCCCGAACCCGACCAAGAATGGCACGATACCATTGATAAACGCCAGCAATAGCAGATTCGACTTGAACTCCTTGAACTGGGAGACTTTGGTCTCAAGCCCAGCCATAAACATCAAGAACACCAGCCCAATCTGCCCAATAAAATCAATCGTCGGATCAACCGTCATAATCCCGAGCACACTGGGACCGAGTATCACCCCACCCAGAATCAACATCACTGCCCAAGGGATATGGGTTCGAATTGATAACATCGAAAATAACACGCCTGAAAACACGATTAAAAAGAAGGGGTAGAAATTATCCATTACCTACAGTATACCTGCCTGCAGTAGCAACAAACCCGGAACTGATAGTTTCGGGTTTGTTACTCCTAGTGCTGTCTGCGGTAATTACTTTTTGGTTTTGGTGACTTTTTTCACCGCTGCTTTTTTGACAGCCACTTTCTTGGGTGCGGTCTTCTTCACTGGGGTGACTTTTTTGGCTACCGCTGGTTTTGCCGTTGCCACTTTTTTGACTGCGACTTTCTGTACTACTACTACTGGCTCTGCAACTTCTGCCACGGGCGTGGCTTTTTTAGCTGGCAGAGGTGGATTGATGATGTCGAGCACGCGGTTGAGGCGGTCTTCGATGGTTTTCAGCTGCAGTTTGATGGCGTTTAATTCGTAGTTAGGCTGCGGTCGGTCGTGTCGAGGTGACCGTTCGCTACGTGGTGGTTTGGTACTATCCCGACGCCCATCATCTCGCGCGTTGTCAGCGTTCTTTTTGGAAAAACAATCGCTACAATACACCGGCTTGTCGGCGTTGGGTCGAAATGGCAACATACAATCCTTGTGACAAGTCGAACACTGCGCTTTGAACAAGTCAGCGGGACGCCCGGCTGGCTTTGCGCCACCAAACTTACTCCCACCTGATTTGTTATCACTCCCTCGGTGTCCACCAAATTTCGGCTTACCACCAAACTTGTCCCCTCGCTTCTTAAACCCCCCGTCTTTAAAGTTATTCATTGCGGGAACTATGTCACATTACTAGGATATTAGCAAGAGTCTACCGAAACACTGACAACCCACTACCAAATTTAAGGTCAAACACTAGCTCACCTCTGGTGGTAAAGAAGTATGACTGGGTTTGTTCGAGCATGGTTGCGAACGCTGACTCTTTAGAATCAGCGCAAAACATTTTGGTCATCGTCATTGGACCGAAAGTAATCTGGAAATCATCGGTCTCATAAGTACCGCTCATGGTATTACAATCAGTGCTGATTGACACGGTGTTGTCAGTGTTAAATGTCAGCGTAAAATCATCTGGTTCTGTCGGTGCTAGTTCTGTCCCGTCACTATAGGTAGTCCGCACCCAGGTCCAAGGCTGCATGGTGAGATCTATAACGCTCGCGTCTGCCTCACCCGCAACGTTCTGCTCGACTTCACCCCAAGTCATGGTCGTTGGGTCTAGTTTCAACCAGACACTCTGCCCAACTGGTAGTTCAACGGATGTCGATGCGTCATCAGCTCGATCCATATAGTTCACGACAATTACGTTTTGGTGGTCGAGATTCTGACTCAGTTCTGTTGTCTGCGGTGTAATCCGGTCTCCCAACAGGAATCCGGCTGACCCCTGCCAGCCAGCATCGGTGTTCAGCGCCGCAACAACGTAGAAAAACGTCCCACTGCCACCGGTGGATTGAGTCAAAAGGAAAACGGTGTCTTCTCGTCCGTCATTATCAAGGTCGACTTGGACTTCGTTCCCAAAATACCTGGTTTCGGTTTGCTCAGCCGTGCCAGACGCTGCTTGTGCCGTCGCAACGCCGTCAACTAACGTGACCTCGGAGCCATCGATAATATACGTAGCGTTGCGCAGTGAATCAGCCAGGGTCATCATTGAAATATCGAGATACTCCTGAATCGCTCTGATCGTCTGAGTCAGCGCCTCAATCGTGGCGTCGCTGTTAGTTGTACTGGTTTGGTCAGGTGTTTGATCCGAACCTGCCAAAGTTACCTGATGCTGCAACAGTATTTGCTGCAATCGTACCAACCCATCATCGAGCATCTGCTGCTGGTTAGTATTGAGCGTGCGGTCTTGGCTGGCGGTTAGTGACGCGTTGATAGTGCCTAGCCTGGTGGTGATTCTATTTTTGGCTGCAGCCACCGCATCGTTGGACACATCCGCACTGTCGAGTGCCGCCAACTCTGATTCGAGTTTTGTCAGCTCATCATCCACGGTTGCAACGTAATCAATCGAGCTTTCATGCACTACAAACCAGCCAATTGCTAGCAATCCAATCACCCCAATAATGATGCTAATTTTCTGCATACTGTATTGTATAAGTGTAAACCAGTTTGGGGCACTTACCTAGCGCACAATCTGCGCAAAGACGCCCTGATCAACCACCCGCCCTGCCATGTTGGTCTAAACTGTTGTATGCTTGCGGTAGAGACAGCTATGAAACTCGCCCGCAAACTACAAAACGAATGGTCCAAACTGTTACTGGGTGATTTTACCCCGCACTCAATTGCGCTTGGTGTCGCCATCGGGACCCTGGTGGCGCTACTGCCCACGTTTGGATTTAGTGTGGTGTTGGCGCTGCTGCTGATTTTTATATTTCCCAACATCAACCGCCCAGCGATTTTTGTCTCGCTGATTATCTGGAACCCATTGGTGCAGATCCCAATCTATGCCGCCAGCTTTCAGCTTGGGTCACTGTTGTTTACCGATGCACCACTAGTCAAATACGACATCGAAATCCTCAACCAACTATACAGTTTTACCCAGCGTTTTTTGATTGCCCACCTCATTATTATTTTAGGCATGACAGCTGCTACGTACCTAATCACTCGCTTTACCTTATCGTATCGAAATGCGCGGCAACTAGCCCAAAAGCTGGTTAAGTAGTAAAAGTGACGCGTCTGTACATAGGGTACCCCCTATGTTATACTGTCAGTATGCCAGACACCAAAAAACAAATCATCGACCATATTAGTCGCCTTGAAGGCCAGCTCGCCTCAGTCAAAGCGGAGTTACAAAAAGACACCGTGGACTGTAGCAAAGCCAGCACTACCCTGCTCTCGGCCTCGCGGTCATTTGCCGGACTGCGACAAAAATTCACCGAGTCGTTTCTGATGAAGCACTTTGTCCCGACGGTCGCCAGCAAAGACCAAGAATTATTTACCAAATTAACTGCCTTAATCAAAGGCTAACTATGAAACACATCACTATTCAGGCGTTTAAAGAAGTCTTACAAGCCGAGGAGAATAATGACAGTATTGATTTCATCAACGTCTGCGAACCAGCTGAGTATAAAGAAAAACACATCGACGGCGTGCGCAGTATCCCGTTAGGAACTCTTGAGGCTCACCTTGGTGAGTTTACTGACAAACAAACTATCTATGTCCATTGCCGAAGTGGCAACCGAGGACAACAAGCTATCGAAAAGCTAACCGCGGCTGGCGTGACAGCGGAGCTCGTCAACGTCGAGGGTGGTCTCATGGCCTGGGACGAGGCCGGACATCCGACCAATTCTCTGACCAAACGCCTGCCGCTTATGCGCCAGGTATTCCTCGCTGCTGGGCTACTAATTATAGTTGGATGTATCGGTAGCTACAGTATTCACGAATACTTTATTTTCTTACCGCTCTTGGTCGGAGCTGGACTGATACTCTCTGGTCTGACCGGCTGGTGTGGCATGGCACTCTTACTCGCCAAAATGCCTTGGAATAAATAAACCACGCTATCTATGCATAATAATCTACACATCCACCCCATCTTCGACACCGACTCGCACACAGTCACCTACATTGTCTGGGACGCAGCGACGAAGCAATCAGCCGTGATTGATTCGGTACTCGACTACAACCACAAGAATGTAACAACTGATACCACCCTAGCTGATCAGGTAGTGGCCTTTATTTCAGAAAACGAGCTTACCAACCAATGGCTACTCGAAACCCATATGCACGCCGATCACCTCTCGGCCTCGACCTACCTACAAGCCAACGTCGGTGGACAGAAAGCGATTTCCAAACACATCGTCAGTGTGCAAGACTATCTCAAAACTGCCTTTGACCTCAATGATAACTTCAAGACTGACGGCTCACAGTTTGATCACCTGTTGGACGACGACGCAGAATTCTTTATTGGGACTATTCCCTGTCGAGCGATTCATGCACCTGGACACACCCCGGCAGATGTAGTCTTCGACATTGGTGGCGTGCTATTTACCGGTGACACTTTGTTTGCGCCCGACCTGGGGACCGCCCGTTGTGATTTCCCGGGCGGCAGCGCTGAATCAATGTTTGATTCTGTCCGTACAATCCTAGAAGCGTACCCGCCAGAGACCACCATGTATCTCTGCCACGACTACCCTGAAAGCAAAGACCGGGCACTAACGTATACAACTACAGTGGGCGCACAGCGAACCCACAACATCCACGTTAATGATAGTCTGACTAAAGAGGCGTTCGTGGCCCTGCGACAACAGCGCGACGATACCCTAGACTTACCCACCTATATTTTTCCAGCCGTGCAGATCAATGGCAATGCCGGCAGTCTCACCCCGGGAGAATTTATCAAACTAAGTTACAACCAAAAAGTATTGTAATACTAAGCACTTATAACCTATGAAAGGATTCATCACCAACATCGAACAAAACACTCTAGAGAACACCGATTATCGACGGGTACTGTACACCGCCAAAAACAGCCAGCTGGTACTGATGAGTATCGAGCCAGGTGACGAGATTGGGACCGAAGTTCACGAACTCGACCAGTTTATCCGCCTCGAAGCGGGGTCAGCCACGGTGGTCCTCAACGGCGAATCACACGACGTACCCGCCGACAGCGCGATTGTCATCCCTGCCGGCGTCGAGCACAACATCATCAACACCGGCACCGAGCCGCTGAAACTATATTCAGTCTACGCTCCACCAGAACACAAAGACCAAACCGTGCACGCCACCAAGGCCGCCGAGCAAGAAGAACACTTCGACGGCGTGACCACTGAGTAATAACGGACGGAAAGCCCGTGGAATCTCCGTTCCAACCAAAACACCGCACAATTTGTGCGGTGTTTTGGTTTAGTGGTAACCTTACAGTCCTGCTAGCAACTCCTGCATCACTTGGATCTCAGCGGTTTGGGTGGTCATGATTGCGTCCGCCATATCAGTTATTTCTGGCTGTGTGATGTATGGTCGCACACTTTGCGCCATCATGATGGCTCCCATATGGTGCGGGATCATGTCTTCGAGGAATCGCTGATCGAGGGCCGCTCCTGACAGTTGCGACAGATCACGCATCATTGGTTGGTATGAGCCATCCGCGACATACGCTTCGCCGTACCACGTCAGGTGCCACTGCATAAGCATTGCGATTTCGGTTTCTTGAGCGGCAATAATCTCGGTCGCTAGGGTACGGATTTCGGCCGTCGACCCACCGCGAGCTAAGACTTCAGTCGCTGTATCGACAGCTTCTTGGTGGTGCGGAATCATGCCAGTCACAAATTCTCGCTCACTGTTGACCATCATCATTGAGTGATCCATGCCATTCATGTTACCCATTGCACCACCGTCGTTTCTCATCATCGTGCCATCTGCCATCATATGCATACCGGCCATATCGCCCGGCTCTGTTTGATCGGTCCGGTCAGACATCATCCCGGCCAGGTTGTAGTCGTCTGCGTCATTACCAACAACTAGGTACGCGCCGATTCCTCCAACCAGTAGAGCGACGATAGCGATTAGAATTGTGTTTTGTTTCATGTTGTTTAAGTTAGTTATTTGTTAGTGATTCTAGATACTTGCGTACGGTGACATTTCACCCGCGGCTGACAATTGGTAGACTTCGTACGGTGCCGTCTTGCGACCGGGCATACCGGGGGTACCGATTGGCATCCCTGGTAATCCAATACCAGCCACATCAGGCTGTTCAGCCAGTAATTTTTCAATGGCTTCTAGTGGTACATGTCCCTCAACGACATACTTACCAATTATTGACGTGTGGCAACTCTCACCTCCCAAAGGAATATTGTGGGTTTGCTTTACTAAGTCTAAATCTTCAGTCTCCTCAATCGTTACGGTGAAGCCAGCTGCTTCAAGGGCTTCGGCGTGTCCACTACAGCATCCACAGTTTGGACTTTTATATAAGGTGATTGCTTGACCAGCCCCAAAGTCGGCCACGGCCAGCATTGGTTCTGCTTCGCCCGTCACTTGATTATACGACGCGACACCAGTTACCAATGCCACGGTCAGCACTAGGGCTGGTATAGCAGCGAACATCTTTGGCTTGGTAAACAGACTATAGGCTAGCCCGGCTAGGGCGATAGCTGCGACCATCAGACTAATCAGAGTCAGTGTATCGTGATGCCACAAAGCGGTGGCGTGACCATCGCTCGCTAGAGCTAGGATTGGGGTGGATAAGATTGTGCCTAGCAGGTAGATGAATTTCATAGGTTTTATTTTAACGTTGGTAATAAGGCGACCGTAGCCGCAGTAACACTCCGTCAAAAAAGTTTAGGGTGCAGGATACCGCTGGAAAATAGTTCTTGTAATGGTCGATAGGAAAAGGTGTATTTTCTGTATCGTAGCCATCTTTGCAGAGGTGGTGCATTGTACGATATACGACGTAACAGATTGGGTGCAACCGAAGCTACAAACACCGCCATACCTGCGGCAGCTAGAAGTAAGGTTAGAGTAGGCGCAACTGAAAGAAACACCGACTTCCACGCTCCCATATGGTCCGCCAAATTCATCGGACAAATCACTTCTTCGTGAGCCATAAACGGACAATCCGTCACCCCACCAGACATATCCATCCCCATCGACATGTGGAATAGGCTAGTGAACATTACTCCTAAGAGCAAAAAGAGTGTAATAGATGCAACCCATTTCATAGTTATAGTATATCGCATAAACTAATCCTGATTGCCTGCTAGCTTAAAAAATGACCAGGTCTGCAACACTACGACACTGACTAGTGCGCCCAGATACCAGTACCGCAAGGGGTTCTCTGGGTATTCAGTTGGGAGGCCTAACACTACTCGATTGAGAGATGGGTCAAAATGCATAAAGGCGTAGTACACCACATGGACAGCACTCAAAAAGAAAATCACGTAGACAAACATATGCAACCATTTCCAAGACCGGATACCAATGCAATCAATCACTCTTTGAAATGACGTGGCGGCTAACACAAACGCAAAGAACAACGCGATTGCTCCAGCCAGATTAGCGACCCCAAACCCAGACTCAACCCGCAAATAAGCATCAATCTCAGCAAAGTACTGGTACCCAAAGAACTCCCACATACTCCACCGTACCCACCCGTCAAGAATAAGATAACTATGCAGCGCTGCGATAAGGAAAAACCAAATGCCAATTTCTCTGCGTAGTGGTAGTAGTTTAGCAGCAGAGGTAAACAGCATAGCCAGTGGACCAAGAATTAAAGCGAACCAAAGTAAAAAGAATGACGCTCCACCAAGGGCTTTCCAGAGCCGCATGTCAGGGCTCCACGTTTCGTTTACCTGCCACACTAGCGCAGTTAGAAAAATAGTAGCAACCGCCACAAGACCATGCTTTGCAAAGGTATTTTTCATAATTATGTTTCTTGTGCCTGGCTCATAACTTTTTGCAAGGCATCGTTAAATCCCCCAGTAGTGAGGGAAGCTCCACCAATGCGCGAGAATGGCACGTCGCTCATGTCTGCTCCAATTACCTGCGATTTGTAAGCAGCCACAAAATCACGCTGGTGGTACTCCGAGTGTATATCTTGGGTATCAAAGACAACCTCTGCTTTGGTGATAATACCGTCATCGAGCGTGATAGTGGTACGCATCGGCTCAGACAATCCCACCATGACAAAGTACGCATCCTCTATAGTATACGTACCATTTTTAAAGGAGACATCATTAAAGTCACCGGGAATAGCATTCCGTTGATACACCGGTAACTCCAAGGGGACGATGGCTGGAGTCATCATGGTTCGACCACTAGCCTCGGCTTTGGCAGCGGCCAGTGCCACGTCAAATGCTTTGTTGGTGAGCGAAGCCCCTCCGACCCGGGCGAGCGATACCACTTCTATCAACTGTCCAACTACTTCGCTTTTGTAGTATTCCAAGAACCAATTCTGGTACTCTTCTGAGGTAAAATTCTCGGCTTCCAGCTTCACTGTGGCGTCAGTTATCACTCCGTCTTTAAACACCAGCGATACATCCATCGGTTCAACCTGCTTATAAGGTATTTCATACGCAAAGGAAGTGGTATAGGTGCCATCGGCAAATATAGGTTGACCCATAGGTACAGGTGCGTCCATCTCCGCTGCAATAGTTTCGTTAGTCGCCAGGAAAATTTCTTCTACTGTAGTAACCTCTGATCTTTGTAGCGACTGCCAAGCAACAGAAAGGGTCCCTACTAAAACCACAACTCCCAGAATAAAAACATAGATCGGCATATACTAACCCAACAGCACTAACATAATGAGCATCCACACTGCCATCCCGACCATCATCAAGTTCTCAGTCAAAGACACAAACCCGAGTGGGACTTTTGAACTCCCTCCCACACAGGCACATTTCAATTCTCGTTTCTCAATATAGACTGCTTTAAAAACCGACCAGGCACCAATACCCCCGATAAAGAGAGCCAGCGGTATAGACACCACACTCAATACCCCGGCCAGCATCAAGAGGCCAGCGGTCAATTCAGCGTACGGGTAGATGTAGCCGTACGGGACAAAGCGTTTGGCCAACACGTCATAATTCAAGAACATGGTGGAAAACGATTCGACGTCTTGGAGCTTTAGGAGCGCCAAGAGCACCATCGCAATCGAGATAAACCGCGGAATGGTCAACCAGTAGCCCCCTTCCCACCCCACTATGAACCCGATGGCCACGGCCAGTAGAGCCGCGACTGCAAACAAAACAATCACCGGCTGGTATGAAGTGTCGTCAGGCCCTAATACAGTTTCGCCAAAGTGACGACGCAACGCATCGTGACCACCAATTCGTTGCTCACCAATAAATGCCTGTGGTGTGGTCTCAACCCCGTACTCGGCTTTAAACGCGTCGGTTTCGGCGCGAGTGGTCAGATGATTGTCGGTGACTTCGTAGCCGTGCTTCTTTAATAAATACAGTGACTTCACGCCATACGGGCAGGTGTGCCCCGGCATCACCATCCGGTAGAGACTAGCGTGTTTTGTATTTGACATACTACTTTCGCTTAGCGAGTTTATAGACTGCTAATATTTCTTTGACTGCAACCGCCTGGTTCTGGCCCTTCATTTGTGTGACCACACAGGTACTGAGGTGGTTTTCAAGCACTTTCTCCTCCACCGAACCAAGCGAGTTGCGGATAGCTGAGGTTTGAGTTATCACGTCAATACAGTACTTATCCTCAGCGACCATTTTTTGTAGACCACGAACCTGCCCCTCAATGACTTTGAGCTGGCGGCTAATTTTGGTTTTGAGGGTTTGGTTCACAGTTGTACTAGTATACCCCCAGGGGGTATCTATGGCAACTTGTAGTATACTTGTCGTATAACAGTGTAACTATTCTGTATGCAACAATCCTACAAAACATTCTTTATAATGATTGGAACTTCAGCCGTCCTGATGTATCTGGCTATGTACCTAAATACGTACTCGTGGAACCATGTCTTCTTTAGCGAAATGCGTTTGTACATGAACCTACTGATGACCGCGATTATGGCCGTCGTGATGCTGTGGTTTATGCGCCATATGTACACTGATACCCGCACCAATCAATATATTGTCGGCGGTAGTGTGGCGCTGTTTGTTATCGCACTTTTCCTGGTTCGTACTCAAGTACTCGTGGACGACGTTGACTACATGGAAGCCATGATTCCTCACCACTCCATCGCAATCCTCACTAGTGAGCGGGCACAAATATCTGACCCTCGGGTACGTGCACTGGCTGACGAAATTATCGCCGCTCAAAAAAGAGAAATCGCTGAGATGAAGCGTCTGATTGAAGATCTGCAATAGTAACCTCAACTAAAAACCACCCTTAACCGACCAAAAATTTAACAAAGGTTCCTAGGACAGAACTAGGAAGTTACCAACTATTGTACCCACATTATGGCAGCAATGCTGCGTTTACCCGCCGCTTGCCGGGCACACTGTGGGTAGAGCAAATGGTTATTATTGACGAGCGGCGGCTTCAAGAGCGGCACAATCAACCGTTGCACTATCAACGCAGCGTTGACCCAGCACTGGCACATCGACCACGGCAATCCCGTCTAGCACCACCGGCTGCAGATCTGTGACCGTCCCGATAACACCCTCATCAAGCGGAACAGTTTCTGGTAACACGCCAACCGCCACGAGCTCACCCGCGACTTCTAGTCGAGCTTCACCCAGTTGCTCAGTAAATACCACCAGCGCGTTACTACTCTCGTATCGCGTCCCCGTACCAGCTGCAACCTGCAGCAGTTCGTACTCAGTGTCAGCAAACGTCACGAGAGCCAACTCAGCCGACTCATCGTACTGCACAGTTAGCTCGCCACCAGTACCATCAACAAACACAAATGTTTCCTCCTGGTACACAGTCACTACCGGCGCCTCTGGCAGCGTCACAAAATAATAAACAAACCCCGCACTCACCAAAACCAGTACTACCCCCAACAACGCTGTAATTTTATTCATACCGTAAAAGTTATCTAGCAATAATTTACTCTACACCTTTCACCCAAGATGTCTACAGGTATGGGTCGAGGGTAGGCATTATTCCCCCAGGAAGGCCCGCTGGAGCTACAAACAAGCTCTAATCCATTCCACCTCCATGCGGAACGGGCCATCGGCTCCGTCGGCTAGTATTAAACTGAGTTCATATATTACGTTAGTTGCAATTGATTGGTGTTACTCGTGGTAAAACTCTTTTTGTAGCTCAGCAGTTGGAATATATTTCGCGACCTGATTAAAAATGGCTTTGGTGGTGCCAGTTTTTAGATTCTTATGATTTGGAATTGTGAGCACTTCTTTGCTGGCAACTGTTCGCCTGACTAATTTTATATGGCTACCTTTTTGCGCAACCACTACAAACCCAAATGACTGCAAGATTTTAACAGAATCAGCGCCGCTTAATTACTTGAGTTTAGGCATGGGCTGGCCCGGTCAGTTCGTAGTTAACCATAATCGCTGGCACGCGGGTAAATCCCAAGTCTGCTACTGCTTCACCCTCAAAGTGCAGTTGGACTGCTTCTTGAATATTGGTCATAAGCAGATCAAGACTGTCAGCTTGCGTCACAATACCAAGCCCCGCACCCTCGGCGGTATATCCTTCAGAGTTATGCGAAATATAGAATTGGATAGTTGATTTCATTGATAATAGTGTACAACATAAAATATGTTAGTTCAATCTAGGCAGGGTCCAGCCAAAGCGTATCCCTACAAACAAGCCCTAATCCAGGCCACCTCCATCCTAAACGGGCCATCGGCTCCGTCGCTTAGTATCAGGCTCAGCTCGTTGATGGCGCTGGCGGCAAACGGCTCGGCGTTTACGCGGAACCCAATCCGAGTTGGTACTGTCTGATCAAAATCCACAAACACTTCCTGCCACGTATCCCCTGGGCTAGCCGGCAGCAGCGCCCGATGAGAGACATTCCGGTACCGATTATCGCCAAAATTGACCGCGTACTGGCGACCAAAAGTATTCAGGCGGATTTGCAGCCGGGTATACCCAACCAAAGCGTCCTCAGGCAGCCCAGCTCGCACCGACGAAAACCCGCCGCCATTAGTATTGATAACCCCAGTGTGCAAGAGAGCGCCCGACGCCAACGAAACCGTCCCCTGCGACAATCCACCCATCACCCCATCATTCACCGCAAACCACGACAGCCGCGAAGATCCACCTGTAAAGTCATCAACGATGACACACTCTGGTACGACCGGTACCGAAGCAACTGGAACGACAGCCTCGGCCTCTGAGAGTGTTGCGACAGCAACTTCGCCAGGGACTGCTTGCTCTGCCGTAGTGAGCGACGTGGTAGCAACCCTACCTGGAACCACAGCTATTTCCTCAACCGTCACGTTACCACCTCCACCCTTGAAATAAGACTGCGCCACAAACACCAACGTGAGCAAGACAGCCAACCCAGCAATAGATACTAAAATAAAGTCCTTATCCATAAATGGATTATAACAGGTTGGCGTCTTGGAGATAGGGTTTCAAGAATTAATGGTGGCTGACATCACTTTTCCTAAGGTAAATGGGGGGGTAAGCGAGACTTAAATTCTATGTTCCAATCTAACTAATTTTAGGTCTAGCTGAACTTCAGCTTCGCCAAGGACCCTTCTTGGCGAAGCATGTACTAATTCATAGCTACATAAAGGGTACCTGACCCCTCTACAACTTATCCCAAATTCTATGCTAAGCTCTATAAATGTTTGAACCGGATCTGGATGGAGAATGGGCTTGGTATCACTGGGGACGTCTCATAGTCGCCGTACCTTGTTTTATAGGTATTTGGATATGGTCCTTCGTTGAATGGGGTGTACTTGTTGGCCTTGCTATTGGTTGGCTGCCTGCCCTAATCGGAGCGGGTATAATCTCTGGATTGTGGCCAGTGCTTCTTATACTGATAGGTATTCTATTTTTGTCGATGCTAAACATATAAGTAATTCCGAAGGAAAACCCTCCAGAAATAAATGAGGTCAGATAAGGGGGTCAGGTACCCTTTCTCCACTAGCCTAAATGGATTAACAGTTGCCCACTTTTCATTTGAATACCGCTTTAAAAGAAACTCCAAATCCACCATTATTTTTTGATAGTCAGTCTTCATACGCTAATTATAGCAAAACTCGTTTGAAACGCCCTGCTCTTAGAGGTCTTTCTTAAGGGATTAGACGAAACTCCTGATTTAATCAGGACAAACTAGGTATCATTTTATTGTCCCCGTCCCCTTTTACCCTTGTCGTCCCTATTCCCTTTTATTATTTTTATACCACAGAAATCCAAAGAATAACGGACGCCTCCCCATTGCCCTTCCCATTACCCAGAGAAGGCACTGGAATAGAATTGACTGCTATGGCATTGAGTCAATTTTCAAATACTTTCTGGTTTCAGCATTTATTTTTTCTACTATCATCTTATGAGATAATTTGCTCTTA
>JBDNIW010000005.1:0-64003 GCA_041688155.1 Minisyncoccota bacterium
CGGGACACCCCTCACTTGTTCGCAGGCTCACAGCGCTCCGGCGTTCGATTCCCTCCGTAAGCAAAACTTTTTGCTTACTCCACCCGCCCACGAAAAAAGACCCTCAGGGGTCTCTTTTCTTTGTGCGGGTGGAGGGAATCGAACCCTCACATTCAGCTTGGAAGGCTGACATTCTACCACTAAATTACACCCGCTTTTGAAGCTTCACAATCCTACCACACCCACTCCCAAATTCAACCAAACTGCTATACTGCACCCATATGCCTACACCATCCACCATTGATAAACTAGAAGGAGAGATTCATAGACTGACTGAGGCTAGCAGCAATGTTACTGAGCACGCTCGAGGGTTGCGCAACTCTACCTTTGCGCGGTTTCCGATTATTTTTACCTTGCTGACCACTTTTGGTTTGGTGGCGACACTCTATGGGTTCGAGAAAGTGATTGACCGGATTGATTTCTTTACGGCCTATCCAGAGGTACTCTTGCTGATTGGCCTCGTGACGTTGGCTGGGACTGGTACGCTGTACAAAAAGCTCCGCTAGCCTGGATGCTATACTTTTACTATGTCTTTTCTTACCGATACTTTGGTCGCTGTGCTGACCGTTTATATTTCTTTTACCAACACGTTTGCGGTTGCGGTCACCGATTGGTTCACCCCGGCCTCATCTGAGCAGTTTGTAGCAATCGAGCCGGTAACCCAAACGGATGAAAAGCTGACAACACTACCATCAAGGTTCTCCTCTATCCCTGACTTGCTGCGACAAAGCGTCCAGTACCAACAAGCAACCGTCATTGGAGCAGACGGATTGTCCGCCCCAACGGTGACCGACCCGATTGAGGCAATTGTAAATATTTTTTGTACCTTCCGCAGTAGCGGTTCAATCAAAACCACCACCGGTACCGGGTTTTTTATTGACGCTGACGGGGTGATTATGACCAATGCGCACGTGGCGCAGTTTCTGTTGCTCGCTGAGGCTGAACGCGCTGGCGACGCTGAGTGCATCGTTCGTGGGGGCAATCCAGCCAGCCCTTTGTACACCGCAGCGCTACTCTACATACCCCCAGCCTGGGTGCTCGAGAACGCCGCTGTACTCAATGACGAGCAGCCGATGGGCACCGGCGAGCGTGACTACGCACTGCTCTACGTCGATGGGACAGTGAACAACCAACCACTGCCGGCCACCTTCCCCGCCCTACCGTTCTCAAGTGAGCTACTTTCTACCCGCATCCGTAACGCGGGCATCGTCGTGGCTGGCTACCCCGCTGGTGACCTGCTCGCCCGCGGGTCGTTGGTTGACCTGATTCCTCACTCGGCTGACACGAGCATTTCTGAGTTGTTTACCTTTGGTTCCAACCGGGCAGATGTGTTTTCTATTCGCGGCAGTGTTGTTGGTGCTCAGGGAGCGTCTGGTGGACCAGTACTCAATGCAGCGGGTGAAGTCATCGGTATGATTGCCACCCGCGGAGATGATGCGGTTGATGGGGCGGGTAGTCTACGGGCCATCACTCTGTCACACGTGCACCGGACGATGCTGCAGGAGACAGGGTTTAGTTTAGCTGAGAATCTCGACGGGAACTTGGCCCTGCGCTCCCAGGTGTTTGCCGACACACTCACTCCATTTTTGTTGTCAATTCTACAAACCGCGCAGTAGCTAATTGCAGACACTCAAAAAGCGGCGCCTACCGGCGCCGCTTTTTGAGTGTCTCTTGTCTCCCGGCCACCAACTAACCAATAGTCTTGGTGTAAATAGTCTGGGTTGGGTAGGCGAAATCAATCCCCCGTTCAGCAAACTCTTTCATCAGGGTAAAGTTAAACGTTTGTTGGATATCGAGATAGTCAGCGTATTCAGCCGACTCAACGTGGTATACCACGTCAAACAGTAGGGCTGAGTCAGCAAACGTCGTAAAGTGCACCCGGTCGAGCCTCGCACCCTCTATGGCTGCAAACGCTCGCTCGACAATACTGTTGACTTGCTCCACTTGCTCGCGCGGGGTTTCGTAGGTGATACCAAACTGGGACGCAATCCGACGTTCAGCCATTTTTCTGAAATTCTGCACGCGGACGCTAGTGAGCTCGTTGTTAGCCACAACCAACTCTTCACCCTGCAGGGTTCGGATTCGGGTGGATTTGATGCCAATTTTCTCCACGTTACCCGAATCAGTCCCCAGCACAACGTAGTCACCAATCCGAAATGGTTTATCAAAGTAAATCGAGAACGACGCAAACAAGTCAGTCAGCACACCTTGCAGCGCAAAGGCAATGGCAATCCCACCAATCCCTAGCCCAGCAATCAATGATGTCACTTCAATTCCAACGTTCGACAAGACAAATATCGTCCCCATTACCCACAGCACGATACCAGCAATCATCGTAATCAGGTCAGACGCTGCGGCGGCGGCCGGATCTACCACCCCATCGCCATCCTCGTCGGTCTCGACGTAATTCGTAACACCATACCGGATAAAACAGTTGGCAATCTGAATCCCCTGCCACACAAACGTAAAATACAGTACCCCAGTGATGATTTGATCAGCGAGGGTAGGTAGGGTGTACAGCTGCAACGCGACGTAAAACGCAATCAAATTGTAGACCCAGGGACGTACGCTTTTGCTCGCCGCAACCAGCGTGTCGTCAAACTGCTGGGTGGTTTTCTGGGCCAGGGCATCAAGCCGAACAATCACCACTAGCCGAATAAACCAAAACAGCACCGAAATCCCCACAAACAACCCTACCGCAATGGTCAGTTTCTGCACATCAATCTCCCCAAGTAACGGGATAGTTGCGGTAGCGGCGGGGACCAGCTGCGACAGTGAGGTAAATAACGAATCAAACATAAAATAGTTGCTACTGAGTAAATAGATACACAGTAACAAATGAACAGCATCATGCAAAGAAAAACGCGCCCGAGGGCGCGTTTGGGCGTTATTACTCGAACGTACCGCCAGGACGACACTGCTCTGGAAAGTCTGGGTCAGCCGGGTCAGCCGGACACTGCGATAGTCGAGACTCTGCGTCGATTTCACGTGTTGCCTGATCATCAGACGGAAAGGGCCTCCCATAGCTTCCAGACTGCCCTCTGGTGAGTACAAAATTGCCGATGCTTTTAGTTCTTGTCATATTCTTCTCTCCTCCTTCTTGTATAATCACCCCTCCCAATTCGGGTAGTGATCCGCTCGCTTAGTTGCAAGTCGGTGGCAAGATAAATCGTTGTTTATTCTGCCACCGACCGACAATCCCTGAAACCAACACGACTCACCTGGTGGGCGAGTCGTTTTGGTTTAGGATTCTTGATCTATATACCAACCGACCCGCCGTAAGCGAGAAGCACCAGTACAAACAAGACAAACTGTGACCGGCGGCTGTCTGTACTCATGATGGTGGCATATGTCTGGGTCATATAAATAATATACGCTGAGGCTTATCGCCTGTCAATTTGTGACTAGGTAGTAGTGGCTGTGGTGGTAGGAGTAGTAGTGCCAACGGCAGAGGCAGGCGTCGTGGTACTCACCGTTGTCGTCGCAGCAGCCACTGGCACGGCAACAGCTGGTGCCACCGGTCTGCCATCAACACCAACGAGTGTCAGCGCGTCGGCCGCCAGGGCAAGCGACTGGTCGCTCTGTCGGATGAAGTCTTGGTAGACCGTCATAGTCTGGAGTTGGGGCAGATCGACTGCTAGCTGGTGCAGTACAGCGTTTGCTTTAGCGAGGATGTCTTGGTCAGTGACGGTAGTGACGGCCGTGGTGAGCTGGCTGATGGCGTTAGTCAGCTCAGTCTGGCGCTGTGACCGTTCAACTGCCATCTCGTCTGCGGTCAGCACTACCGGTACGACTGACTCGATCGCGACCTGCTCACGCACCGCGAGGTTTGTCATAAAAACAATCAACTTTTGCGTCCGCACCAGGACGTCGACGAGCGCTTCACGGGCAGCCAGTTCAGTGTCTGGGGTTCCCGCTTGAGTAATAGCCGTGCTGATAGTCCGGTCAATATCCTCAATCCGACGCGTGACATCTACTAGTCCTTGGTTAGATACTGAACCGTCTAGTGAGTTCAGCAGCTCCCGCACGCGGGTGGTGTTCATTTCTACCCGGGCCATCAATTTGTTGTACGCTGGGACGGCGGGCGTCTGGGTCTCAGGGTCTTTGACCAGAGACGCGTCAATTGCATTTCCAATCAAATCGCCGGGCTGGGCAGCGGTGCCGTCAACATCGTTCCGGTTAAGCGATTGGGCTTGGACCCGCAAACTAGAATCAAACGCGATGGTCGCAATAGTGGCTCCGTCTGCGTCAGAAGCACGCAAGACTTCGATCTCACGTTTGGCGTTATCACTGTGGACTTTGACTGCTGCTGCGACAGATGCCTCTACCTCAGTGGTCAGTAGGCCTTCATCTGCGAGCAGACGTGCTTCGGCAATCCGACGGTTGAGGCGGGTGGTTTCCCATTCGACTTTTTCGTAACTACCCCAGGTGAGTGTGCTGCGGACTTCTTCATTAAATTGCACCTTGACCGCGTAGAGCGTGTCGCCAGGCACGGTTCGTTCAGCCATAAACGGAACAAACACCAGCACAAACACCGCCGCTACCCCACCGATTTTAAACAACAGCTGGTATGGAATCATAAACTGTCCAAACGTATCGGTTAGGATTTGAGTGCGAGCAGCGTTCTTGATGCTTGAACCTTGCGCTTTTGCTACTTTCATCGACGCTGGCAACGGGTGATACTCCATGTACGATACAACCCGTGCACGCAAATCAGCCTGTTCACTCTTTTTGAGTTTCACAGTCTGTGATTGTTTATGCAGTTGTTCGCTAAAGCGTTTCATATTATATAGTTTTTTTGTCAGCGGCTCTTTTGCGGGCAGCACTCTTTCTCTTTTCGTCGGCAAATTCATCTTGGGCTTCGATTTTTTGCCGGAGCAGCTTGAGTCCGCGGTGGATCCGAACTGAGATGACATTTTCCTTCTCTTCGGTCAAGACACTCATTTCTTTGGGGCCGAGTCCGTCGACAAACCGCAGGATGAGGACTTCTTTGTACACGTCAGGGAGTTCTGCCATCAGTTCAAACGCTTTGCGACCGTCAATGGTGGCGGCCAGTGCTTCGGCCGAGCTTTCGGACAGTTCCTCGAACGATCCTTCGTCTATGCCGTCGATATCGAGCAACGCGTCGAGTGAGGCCTCTTTTTTCTTCCGATAGGTATCAATAATGAGATTATTGAGTACTTTGTATAAAAACGGTCGGAATTGCTCGATATCGTAGCCCTTGCGCACATAAGACCACACTTTGGTGTACGTGTCATGGACCAAATCAATCGCTTTTTCACGATCACTGATCCGCATACACGCGTGCCGAAACAGCGCATCGTTGTATAACTCATATGCATCAAGGAACCGCTGTTCGTGGCCACTCAGGTTATCAGTAGATTGCTCAGCTGCCATGTTGTGACCATTATACTCGAAGACGCACGAGTTAGCTAAAACTTTCAAGAGAAATACTCTGTGCTATGATTTGTACATGTTTGAAAAATTACGAAATATGGCAGAAGCAGGTAACCAACGCGCTGCTGAGAATCTTGAAAGGGAACGAGCGCGAGGTAGAGAACTTGATGCTGAATTAGAACAAGCAACCGCTGATGTTGCAGCTGCTGACGAAAGGCTAGCTAATATAGATCAAGAAATAGCAACGGATAAACAGGTAGTCCTTGATAGAATTACGCATTCAGAAGCTCGAATAGCGGCAGCGGAAGCTGCTGCAGCGCAGATTGAAACCGAACATCAAGAGAACATGGATCGTCACCGTGAAGATCTCAGATTAGCAGAACTGAATCTTGCAGCAGCCAAGGCAGAGAGACTTGAGGCTGAAAAAGGTCTTACAGAGACAGTGGAACGAATAGCTAATGATGGTTCTGTGGACTGACGGGGTTAAAGTTGACTAGCTTAAACCCCTAATCCGCTCCACCAATTCCGGCAATTCTTCCACCAAAAAGTGGTTTTTGTCGGTAAATGTCACTAGTTCTGCCTCGGGCAGGGCCGCTTTATACTTGAGAGCGTGTTCATAGGGTACTATAAAGTCATCTGTGGAGTGCATCAGAATAATTTGTTCGGCTTTTCCAGACAGTTTTGACAGATCTTCATTTTTAAACCGAAAACTGCCAGAGTCTGCGTCGTAAAAACCTTCTTCTTGGACTGGGCACGACATAATAATCAGTGCTTTTACTCGAAAAGACACTTCGTTTTCAGTGAAATAGCGAGTGAGAAACATCGCCCCTAGCGAACAACCGATCAAAATTACATCATCTCGCAAGTGTTCAAAATGTCGCTCAAACCAAATCTTCCATTCTTCGTACAGCGCATTGTTCTTGTTAGGCATCGCCGGCATAAACACTTCATACCCATCACCTAAATCAGCCGCCAGGGTACCAGTCCATTTTTTAGATGATTGGGACGAAGGCAGGTCCCAAATATCTTTAGTTTGTAATCGTTCAATAAACCTAGAATGCGTTTCAAACGACTCTCCCCCATGAATATAAAATACTTGTTTCTTTTCCATACTCTACTATAACCAATCGTTTCGTTTAAACAAGAACAACACCAGCGACACCAGCAGGACAATCGTGCCGAGCACCACTGCAAACGCCCAGGGTGACTGCATCCCTGGTAACGGCACGTTCATACCGTAGAGTGACGACACAATAGTGGGAATCGTCAGGAGGATGGTGAGTACCGTAAGGGTCTTGATGCGATTGTTTAGGGTGTTTTGCAGGATCGCCTCGGCGGCACTGCGTACATTTTGGATGGTTTTAAGCACTGAACGGGCACTATCGACCAACTGGGCGTTGTCGATGGTAAGGTCTTCCATCAGTTCGTCGTCTTGGCTGTAAAACGGCAGCGCTCGGGTTTTGGTCACTTGCAACAGAGCGCTGTTGGTCGGTAATACAGCCGCAATCATGTCGTTGAGCTTGTTTTCATACGTCACAAACCGCACGATTTCGCGACTACCGATCTGGCGCAGCTGCGCGCGGTCTTTGTGCACGGCGCGGCGCAGCTTGACCAACTCCTTCTCAAAGGAAACCACGATTTCTTGTAGGATTTGGATAAACAGCTTGGTTTTCTGCGTGGTATGAACCACGATAGTGCCTTCGAGCAGAGGTTTGAGCTGTGGCACAGCTCGCTGCGCGACCGTCAGCACAAACGACTCCCCGACGCAGATCATCAGCGGCGCCGTCTCGGTATCCTCTTTTTTCTCGGCAAACGGGTAACGGGTAAAGAAATACGTCACACCAGCCGACCGTTCAAACCGTGGAACCTCGTAGAAATCCAGCGCATCCTCAATCAAAGCATCATCGAGCCCCAATTCCACAAATAGCTCCGTCAGCTCGATTTCAGTCGGTGCCACCGCATGAATCCACACCCCAGAGCGAGTCTCAGTGACTTCTTTTAGTTCAGTATCTTTCAGGGTGCGGAAGTAGCGAGTGATCATATGAGTTCTTTTTTGAGCTGTTCGAGGAATTGATGGAGGATTTCGGTTCGTTGCTGCGCAATTACCCTTGCGGTATCAGTGTGCAGTCGGTCTTTTGCAATTAGTAGTCGTTCGTAGAACAAATCTAGGCTCTGTAATTTGGCATCAGCTTCTCTATTTTCAGCAAATGGGTCTGTGCGGTGATACAACGGTCGTCCCATCTGCCCACCTGAAGAAAAGGTGCGCATGATGGATACAGCCCCAGTAGCTTCTAACTTGTCTGCGTCACAGAGGATTTTTCCTTCGAGCGTTGCGGGAACTTCTTTCTTGTTAAACGAACAACCGGAAATCACTGCCATCACTTGGCTGATTTTCTCTTGCGGATAACCAGAGAGGTTTTCGAGCACATGTTTGGTTAAAACTGCACTTTCTGCTGGCGCTTGATCGGATTTGGGGTCGTTTTTGGCGTAAATCACTACGTCATGCAGCAGTGCCGCCGGGATCAACACATCCAAATCTCCACCTTCGGCAGCAGCAATTTGCTCAACGTTTTTCAACACCTGCAACGCATGACTTCCATCATGACTGGGATCATTCCCCCGTTCATCAATAATATGTAACGCCTGATCAATTAGTTGCTGTTTGAGCGTGTTATTCATGCGGCTAGTATAGCAGACACCATCCTCGACTTGCAAAAATGTATAATTTGTATATTATATACAGTATGAAAAGCTACACAGCGACTGAATTACGCAAAAAGTTCCACGAAGCCTACAACCAGGTGCGGTTTGGGGGTGAGGCTATCACGATCACCCACCATGGAGATGATTCTGTGATCATGATTCGTAAGGCTGACCTGTACCCAGAGCCAACCGCAGACGAGCTATTTACCGTTGCGCGCCACAGCGGCGTCTTTACTGATACTGACGACGTAATGTATGAGTAATCAAACAGATCAATTGACTACTGTACTCCAAACCGGAGACATCGTACTAGCACCATTTCCGTTTGCCGATCATTCAATCACCAAACTGCGACCCGCTATCCTCGTCAGTCAACTGCCACGCAGCGGATGGCTCGTCGTCTACATCACCTCCGCCGATAGCGACACCGCACCATACGACGTCCCCCTCAGTCCAGACAGCACTAATAACCTCAAAAAACCCTCAGTGGCAAGGGTGAACCGGATGACCGTCATTGCTGAAACCATGATTGTCCGGCACTTTGGACAATTGAGCCCTGCAGACAAAATCAATATACAGAGCAAACTACAGAGCATCAGTGCAGATTTTTAGCTGTCCAACACCGAGTGTAGGACATGTTTCTACCCCAAAAACGCCAACGAGACCACCGAAAAAACTATCGCTACTACTTTCTGCCAGTTCATGTGTTCTTTGAAGAAAATAACCGCTAAAACAATCGGGATCAGGATATACATCGAGTGAATGGTCTGTACGACCGAGAGGCTTCCGCCCTCCGAAAAAGCAAACAGCATTAGCCAAGCTCCAGAGAAAGCGTTATGACCCGTGGTTAGCAGATGTTAGACACCGACTGGGGCCATATCAAAACTGCCCGACATGTGTCGGGCAGGGTTTAGTTCTTCTGAAGAATCATGGTAAACCACTCTTCTTGCCGACTTTGTTGATTGCAGTACACCTCGGTCAAGCTGTCAGGCTTCACGCCCAAAACCGTTTCTCGTGTGTAATAGTAATACCGTCGCTTGGTATGACCGTCATCGACCACAGCGGTTTCATACTGGTCACGACGCTTGAGCGAAATGAACACTACTCCACCAGGATTAAGGGCCGTAGCCACTGCTTCCAGCACAACCTGCAAATCTTCTTTGGGGTTATGAAGTAACGAAGCAAATGCAAACACTACATCCAACCCATTTGGAAAATGGTACCGCATCACATCTGCGACTTGAAAATTACCCATTGGATTCTCATTCCGAGCCATTTTGATATAGACCGAAGAAATGTCGATCCCTAAGTAGCTAGGGGTTTTCGTCAGGATGTACTGTGCCTCACGACCGTACGCACATCCAATCTCGAGTACCACCGGTGTTTCAACATCAACGTAGCTGAAAGCAAGATCAATATCGTCTACCCGTGGTGGTATCCCGTCATATTGCCGACGATACTCATTGGCACCTGCATTGTAAGCATCTTTGATTGATTGATTCATAACTTAACCAATATACCATCGACGTCTTCGTACAGATGGTCAATCGAGCCGCAGGCACCATTGACCGCAATCAAGGTCCGCGCATCTTTGTGATTAAACGGACCCCGCCAAATTAGCTCATCAGAAAATGGTTCATCTGAGCAGACAAAGTAGGTTCTCTGGCTGCGCACTCGACGCAATTTGCCCGCCAGTCGGACTGGCCATGTCACAATTGAAGAAATTTCCACTGGTCACCTCGCTTTTTGCTTAACAATCTGACTTGAAAATACTACAAATTTAGACTAAAGGCAATGATGTCTGAGATTTTGCAATCAGCATTGAAGTGATGGAGCTATAAAACATAAACAGCTCAGCGTTGCAGTTGCGAGCAGCGGCAATTTTAAAGAAAAAGTTACTAACTCCCGAAGCAATCGCCCCGCAAACAGCTACCACAAACCAGAGTTCCATACTTCGTACTAACGAACTTCTCCTGGCATTGATAATACTTCGATAAACTCTTCTTTATTGGACTTCATCATTTCGAACTCCTCGTCAGTTAGATCTAATTCGACATTGTCTATTACAAACTCAATAATGTCCCGAGCTTCATCTGCCGTCACGCCGTTGTTACTAAACAAAAAATCAACCGTTCCGTCGCCATCGTAATCGAAGCGCCACTGGTATATATCAATTTTTGTATCAGTAGTTACGACTGTGGCCGAGGCGAGCATATTTGGTGTCGTCAATATATATAGTTGTCTAACAGTAGTCCTGCCTTCTGAGTAATATGTATAGTCAATTGGGAAAATACCAAAATCAGTGCCTCGCATCATCAGCGTAAATTCTGGCGCTGCGTTTAGGTCCACTTCAATGCCTTGGTTAATAAACGAACTGGGTCCAACGTTTTTGATTTCTGAATATGGCAGCTTGAACTCCTCGTGTAATTCCAAAATACCAGAAAATGCGCCGGTTGGATCGACTGCGTAGATGGATACCGGCGATTCTCTATGAGCACTTAATTCAAATCGAAAGAACGAACTAGGCTGCTCTTCAATCCCAACACCAGTAGTTGATCGATAATCTGTCGGCTCAGGTAGTGGATTTTTGTTTATCCCAGCCAGAGCAAATACGTCTTGTGATTCGAGATAAGCCCACAACGGCGCTTCTATCCAATCATCTACGATAGCAAATTCCTCTTCCATATCAATCCCGACTAAAGTACCCAGGACGAATTGTTCAACAATTGCATCGAGCAGCTCTATTGATGGGTTTCTGGCAGCGTCAATCATCTCTTGCGTGGGTTCGGTTGCTAGATTAATGACCGATTCAGCCAACACTCTACGTTCCGCAAGGAGCTGTTCTCGGGGTGATAACTCAATTTCCTCGACCGCTGGATTAGTGGACTCAGTAGTAAGGTTCGATTGCAGAGATTCAGCTGGCGCTTGTACTGTTTGGCTCCAGAACACAAACCCAAATAAAGCCAAGACTACTACTACAATTGCCAGTTGGATTGATTTCATAGGTATAGGAAACTGGTTTATTACTTACTTTTCAATTTGTTCCATATTTGTTTACCGATACTAAAGGCAACAAACCCAGCCAACAAAATTAACCAAAAACTAACAGCAGTTCCCATCATTGCTGAGGCATTGAAAGCAGGAGCAAACATTGACCCAGTTCCTGGACTAGTCGGGACACCACTCCAATATATAAGGAGACCTGCTGGTATAGACCAACTTGCAATGTACTTGAGCCAGTTGTGGAGGAGAGTTAAAGGCAGAAGTAAGAGGCTGAGAAAGAATATATTTAATTCAAAAGACGCCATGGAAAATGGTCGGATAAAAGTATCAATGTAAGAAATTTCACAATTTAATCGAATTAAGTTTTCCGGTACATAGTTACAATGTGTGTAGTAAACAGTACTAAAACGACCTACGAACCAACTAGCAAACAGTAGGAAAGCTAGGACTAGCTTTTCAGGACTCCAAAATTCTTTAAGATATTGAACGATATTGGTTTTCATACGTAGTAATTACGAGTAGTGGTAGTTGTTTAGTTTATCGTATCATGGAGTGAAGCGTTTTTGCCTCGTGAGGTAATTTTTATTCAACTAATACTTGATTGACCAAGGCCTGTTGTAAAGCTTGGAGTAGTTCCGTTAATACCTGTGACTCACCAGCAGTTAAGTAACTACGCTGCTGCAACACTTGTGCCAGCTGCTGCAGCGCAGCTGAGATGACTGCAGCGCTATCAGACTGGTCGAGAACGTTAGTTGACGTCGCGATTCCGAGTACTTGGGCACTTGGAGCTCTCGATCCGACACGAGTGGCTGATGATGATTGCGGTTGAGAGTCGGTGACTTTTATCGCAACTTGTTCTATTGATACAGGTTGACCACTCGGTGAATAAACCTCGTCGACCACTCCGTCACCATCTATATCAACCCGTACGTTGCTAAATACGTCATCTTCTTTCGCAAATACGGCTGTGGTAAATGGAGTAGTGGTGATGTCTTCTCTCCGGAACCTCGTCTTGGTCGGCTCACCTTCTACGATATCTTCGATAATCAGACTAAAGCTACCCTCGGCGTACCCATCAATGAATACTTCGTATTCGGTTGCGCTGGGAATATACAAATACGAACTACTCCCGATTTGGAAGAATCGGCTGCCAGGTATATTTTGCGCGATCACTGGAAAACCATCTATTACCCCAGTGACACCAGTCTGATTACCGTTTGAATCCTTTGCAAAAAGGTGTACCGGCGAGTACGTGGAGAGACCGTCGTATGACTCACCGTCATACGCTGGCAAGGTGGTCGTGATGTAATCACTATCAGGCAAGGCGCTGCGGCTCATTAGAGCGAATATCAGGTCTTGTACGTCCGCTGGTTCTGACAGGTTGGCATGAATGGCAGGTAAAATATCATCACTATCTTCATCTGAAGCAAGAAGATTGTAAACCAGCAAATCAACGTAGTATGTTTCTTTTGCACCTTGATATCCCTCTGCCGACAAAGTCATCACCGTTTGATCGCCGTACAAGCTCATCTGGGGGCGAACTTTGGTAAGCGAAACAGCCGGGTCACCACAAGAGAAAAAACAGTTACGGCCAAATGTACTGTCATATATGATACCGGCTGTAGTAAGCACCCCCGTACCAACTATTTCAATCACTTCAATGTTTTCTGGTATTTCGTACGCTGAGAGACTATTGATGGCTTCCAAGCCTTGACGGACGATAAAATCGTTTAATACGGTTGGTTTTTCTAATTCAGCATCGCGAGGATCCTTTCTACCTTCAGCACCAGTTAAAAACTGCTTTAACTGCGTCTGGTTTTCAATACCGTTTGGGTAGAGCATCCTGATATCAGACAGATACGCCCCAATACCGGTGAAGGTGATCATTGGGTTGGATAGACTCTCAAAATAAGCAGCACTAGGCAATAGCGCATTCGCGCCAGGCAAATTACGCACGGTGCGCCGAAAACTAATTGGCTCCAGCACAAGTTGCTCAGGACGAGACAGGCCTTCCAGACCATGCAACAATCGGTTTATGGCTTCTGGAGTACCTAATTGCGGGCTACCAAGTAAAATAAGCTTGTCTATGTATTCCAGAGGGCACTGGTCGGTTGGATTGTCA
The DNA here is from genome assembly GCA_041688155.1 of Minisyncoccota bacterium. Classification (GTDB taxonomy): domain Bacteria; phylum Patescibacteriota; class Minisyncoccia; order Phycocordibacterales; family UBA918; genus OLB19. Next base: position 13,265 of record JBDNIW010000005.1, read on the forward strand.
GCACAACTCTTTTCTAGTGATTGCAACATCGCTTTGGCCAACAGACCCCCGTTGGAATGAGCGACGATGGTTACTTTTTTGCTGGGGGTAGCTCGAGCTAGTTTGACCAGCTCATTTGTCGGGAACAAGGTTGTTTGCTCTGAACCAACGATTGTTCCGTTAGCGACAATATCCCGAACATCATACCGCCAGTCATACGCGAACACTTTGTAGTCATTGATAACTCCTGCAATTTTCTCTGCCTCCAATCGCTCAAGCCACGTGTCATACACAATGAGATCAGCCCCAGCTAAATAATTGGTACGACCAATTACATCTCCAAACTTTGTATAAACATCATTAACAGACTGACCTGCCTCATTCATACGCAAATCAGTTATGTCTTGTCCCCGATTTACTGACGGCTCCCACAGCTGATCCTCTGTCCCAAGTGCACCGTCTTTATACAACCGACTAGCCTGAATCCCGGGGAGGAATAGGACACTGGAAGCGCCGACTGGTTCTGGTTCGGCCAACTCGACCGCGAACGTTATGATTGTGGTATCAATCAGTACCAAGAACCCAGGGTTAAACTCTAGCTGTGCGTACGCTACTGTTGGTAACATCCAGTCAATCAATACTTCGTACCAGTTCCTTTGTACCTGAAATACCGGGCCAATATTTTCTAGTACCTCGCTTACTAAAGTATAAGTACCTGTAGCAACAAACGGCGGTATGTAGTTTAGAGGAAGGTTTTCGTACACAGTGTAACTATCGCCGTCGTGATAATACAGACGATTAAACACACTCCAATCAGGATTATCTGGCTTGGCAATACTGGTGATTGCAGCTGATGTTGGGATTTTATCAACAATGACAGTGTCACCAGCCCCAAACTCAATCCCGTTGTATGCATGAGCGACTGATTGCACCTCACCGCTCCCCAACTCTAGCCCAAAAGGGTTATTGCAGTCAGTAATCTCCTCTGAAAACTCCCCCATTCCATTCATCACGTCGATATAAGTGATGGATCCGCAATCAGCCTGTACCAGTGCGGGTAGAGCACAAAAAATCGCCAGCAAGGCGATACAGAGTAGGGAGAGTTGATAAGACGTTCTAACCGATGGGCTTAATTTCATGTTTTTGATTGTATCAATTTCGCTCCAGGAGGACAGTTGATAACTTTTTGGATAACTTGGGGATAAAGTACATCCACCTAGAACTGTGTACTTGGTGACTACTCGCAATTTTCTCTCAGAGGTGGTATATCTTGCGGACTTTGGTGATGATTTGTCACTGGAGTGGGTAAACCAGTGGTAATGGGTTGAAACGGAGTGTATCTCCAATCCTTCCCTGCCTCGCTCAGTCATGATGTGCTACAAGCTCTGCTTGTAGCTAGTCAAAATTTAGAAGAATTATTGAGTGTCGTGGGTGTAAGCAGAAGCTTCCACCCCTTCGCTCGGGAACTAAATGCAAGCCAGCTTTCATTTAGTTCCTCTCATCAAAAAACGGTTCATCTAAGCAGACAAAGTAGGTTCTCTGGTTGCGCACTCGACGCAATTTGTCCGCCAGTCGGACTAAACACGTCACAATTGAAGAAATTTTCACCGGCTATACCTCGCTTTTTGCTTAACAAGCTGATTTGAAAATACTCTAAATTTAGACTAAAAGCAATGAGGTCTGAGATTTTGCAATCAGCATCGAAGTGATGGAGCTATAAAATAGCTCAGCGTTGCAGTTGCGAGCAGCGGCAATTTTAAAGAAAAAGTTACTAACTCCCGAAGCAATCGCCCCACAGACAGCTACAATAAACCAGAGTTCCATGGGATAAGTATAGCAAAACTACCCGACTAATGCCGGGTAGTTTTGACCTTAAGAACTATAAGCTTCCGTCCTTTCTAAACCTCTCAAGCTAAGAATCAGGTACTTTATTTATTTACACCAGTTTACAGTAGAGTCGTTGCATGAGCGCACAGACAAGTGAACACCCGCACAACACGAATCTACACTGTACTATTACTAGTCTCCTACACTCACTCGATCAGATAAAATCAGACTGATCGCTGACAGCAGTTGTTTTAGTGTTTGAGCTTCACTCTTGGTCAAGCTCTCACGCTTTTGCAAGACCTGAGTGAGCTGCCCAAGCGCATTAGTGACCAATATACTAGTATCAAGTTGTTTAATTGCATCTTCTGCTGCGGAAACCTCCAACCTTTGTTTTCTTAGCAATCTGTCCCCCACACGGGTGGCAGAGCCAGATTGTGTACGAACAGACTCAGGCAGCGCAACGATGAACGTGATGGTCGTAAGTTCAAGCGGCCCAAACTGGGCATGTGCAGTTGTAACAAATAGCTTACGCAGCCACCGCATGGGTGCAAATACTTGCTGCGGAGTGCCTCCAAGCCCTGCAGAGTCTATTGTATGTACTAGTGTGTAGGTACCAATAGCATTAACTGTGTATGAATGGTCATTAACATAGTCCGCACCAGCATGGTGATACAACGTGAAACTAGGAGTGGAAGTAAGTGATGTATTATCGTCGAACGTTGCTGTTGGACTAAGGTCTACCGGCAAGCTATCGAGAGTCAATGTCATCCCATCAGTAATAGACTCCCCACCAATACTGATATCGACGTTACTAAACCGTGAGCCATCAACTATACCAAATGGATCACCACAGTTAGCTGGCAAACGCGACTCCTCCTCACCAGTAGATGAGTTGAGCTCTACAATGGCGCCACAAGACCCTAGAGCGTCTTTTGATGTTGACATCACCAACAGAAAGATCATTCCAACAATTAGCCAACCTTTATTACTCAACAATAAATTTTGTGTATTCATAATTTGAGTATACCACCAGACCATTCGCTTTTTCTTGGCTGGGGTGGTATATTTTGCGGACTTTGGTGATACGTTATTACTAGAGGTTTGAGAGAAATTCTGATGAGTTGAAAGCAAGGATTAGAACCTAGATGCAGAAGAAATATTGAGTGTCGTGGGTGTAAGCAAAAGCTTTCACCCCTTCGCTCATAGACAAAGTGCAGAAGAAATATTGAGTGTCGTGGGTGTAAGCAAAAGCTTTCACCCCTTCGCTCGGAACCTAAATGCAAGCCAGCTTTCATTTAGTTCCTCGCTCGGGGTGTAGCATAATGGTAGTGTACGCGCTTTGGGAGTGTGAGGCCGGGGTTCGATTCCCCGCTCCCCGACAATAAGAAAACATCCAGAACTTTATGTTCTGGATGTTTTCGTATAGTTCGAGCGGGGAATCGAAAAGAGCGAATGTATCGCCCGGAGCAAAGCGAGGACGATTTGAGCGCCGGGGTCGCGTCGCACAGTAGTTTGGAGTCGTGAGACGAACATAATACTGCTGCAAAGGCGACCGATTCCCCGCTCCCCGACAAATACAAAAGTTCCTGGAAATATTTTCCAGGAACTTTTGTTATTTTCGGCGGAGGAGAATGTGAATAGTTTCACATTCGTGGGGAATCGAACGCCGGAGTCGTGTTGCTACGCAACAGACGAGGTGTGTCCCGCGGCACTTATGAGCGTAAGCGAATTTGTGACCGTCAGGACGATTCCCCGCTCCCCGACAATAAGAAAAAGACTGAAACCTAGTGTTTCAGTCTTTTTCTTATTGTTCAGACTAAGGGCCTCTCCAACACTTCACTAACCCGCCCCGCCAGCTCCACGTCCTTATCTGTTATCGTATTCCCAGCGTCATGTGTAGTCGTCTCAATTCGCAGCGTATTGTAGCCATAGGTCACCGTCGGATGATGATTCAACTCATCAGCTAGATCGCAGACTGCCGGTACAACTGCTTGCAACTCGGTAAAATCATTGAATTTCCAGTTCCCTACTAATGTTTCACCTGAAACGGTCCAGGCTGGGTTGTTTGCCAGTAAATATGTAATAGAATCTTTTATAGCTGGTTTCATGTGCAACAGTGTATCATATCTGGCAAATCTGCCGGGTAAAACACCATTCGTTCCATATGAAACGTTTCACGTGGTACACATATCTCTTGTTCCACATGGCACCGATCTGCTCAATCACAGGATAACGTTAGGGATATACTTCACAGAAGCGTACTTATCTGCAACCACAATCCTCACGGCGGCAATATCTATCTGCCACTCCAGATAACATTGATTTTCTAATAGCCAAGATTCAATCGTGCGGTTCATCCGCTGGATCTTTTTAAAATGCACGTTGTCCTCTGGTTGCCAAGTTTCATGTGTAACAGCTCGCTCTAGCGCCGCTTTAGTTTCATATGAAACGGTTTTAACCTCGACAAACCGGATTATAGCGGTATCACCTGTCGTTTCCCGTGCAACGATGTCAATCTCACCCCACTTCTTGAGGTAATTAATCTCTAACACAATAAAACCTTTGCTTTTCAGGTAATTGACGGCGAGTTGCTCGCCGTACGCGCCGATTTCGTTTTTTCTCCCTTTTTTATTTGCTTGTTTCATATGAAACGTTTCACGTGGCATGTTTATCTCATTTCACGTGGAATACCCTGGTAGTATAACAAATAAAAATAAAGGACAGATTACTAATCTGTCCTTTATCCACATATCCACAGTCTTATACACAGTTGTACACCGTTACTTATAAAAGACTCACTCATTGGTCCGTACCTGCCTTGGATGGTGACGCGGCCGATGTACTCGCTTCGCTCCGTGCATCATGCTTCCGGTGGTTTCGATTACCCCGAAAGACACATTTGTGTCTTTCTCCAGGCCTTCAAATACAAAACACACCCAGACGGGTGTGTTTTGTATTTGTGCGGCCTGGGGTAATCGAAACCCCGACTGATCCTTGGCAAGGACCCGTTATACCACTTAACCAAGGCCGCATGGTGTAATTGTACTTATTTTACTAGGTCTGTTTGCATCAGATTGATCCAGGTGGTCAACTTACGCTTCAGGCCAGTGCTGCCGATTATAGTATTTCCCACCCCAAAGTGCAATGGCTTGGTTTGGGTACTAGCAATAACCTGAGTGCGGTGAAATTGCGCGTAGGGGAGCCGGAGCGCCTTGGACCAGCGTTTCATACAGATCGACTCCGTGTGGGCAGGGTAGAGCACCAGCTGGGCCCGTACTTGGGTACGTTCCACCCCGAGGTATTCACTCAAAAACCGCAGAAATATCGCGTGACTATTTATTGACGTACCTGACAGACGGATTGTCCGCTTGTCAGCCATGTCACCGTGCCCGACGTACAGCATCAACCCCGCCACAAACAGGGGATCGGTCTTGTAGTGCTTGAATTCAGTGGCCGCTGAGCGTTCTAAGGCTTGGTAATTGGCGCTACGCTGCGTGCCAAGGGTCTTGTTGACCAGTCGCAGCCGTTTGGCGTTTTCCTGACCAGCCCGGCGTTTGTTCTGTACGGTGACAGAAGCCGACACAGCGTTACCAGCCAACCATTTGGAGATGGTGGATTTGCTCACGGCACAGACCTTGGCTATTTCTGCCAAGGTAAAGCCGCGCCCGCGTAACCGTATGGCCTGGTCATAGTTTTCTTGATTTCGAACCATATGGTTCGTTTATTATACACTAGTTGTATATGTTTCGTTTGGGTATAAAAAGGCCGCCTGGGGAGGGCGGCCATGGTTTAGTCCTGTTATCCACTGATTGCAGCGACCCACCCATTGGACAAGATTGCAATAATCTCTGGGGCGGCCACATTCCTTGGTTTTCAGTTTTCCTCACCTGTTCTTCACGATACTCCGATGCGATATCGGGTGACACATAGCCAGCGCCAATTCCCAGCGCCTGGACTGGGCTTTTCTCGCCGCAAAGTTCAGCAACCTCGTGAACATAATCTTCTGGTCGTGGATCTAATGTGCAATCCACAAGTGTCATCTCAAACCCATCCAGCTGCGCGTCAGCAGCTAGTTCAAAGATGCGGTCTGCATGTGAATACAGGTTGGTATCATGGGCGCCTTGTACGTGTCCACAGCGCATACATACGTAAGACATAGAAATACTCCCTACATATACACGCATTTCCGATGCGCTCGGTTAACTTCTACCTGTAAGATATGTGAAATAGCCAATGTTTGCAAGTGCTATAAGGATGATGGGTCACAAAATAGACTCTACGGGCCCTCCTCAAACTCTTCGCCAACCACGACAGACCACCCTCGGTCGCCGACGGTGGCGGTGTGTAACGCTCCAATTGGTACATCTAGTCTGTCGCCAACCTTGAGTACCTTGATAGTACCCTCAAAATCAAAGGTCACAGAGCCATCGGTAATGTACAGTGACACCTTGCCTTTGTGCGCGTGCTCGGGGTATTCGGTCCGAGCTGGGTCGGTCCACTCGAAGACTGATTCAAAGCCCTCTTTTTCTAAAGTCTGCATGCAGCGTTCTGATAGTTCCATATAAGCAGTATAGTCGAGATTTACTATGTTTTCCACATTTCCACAAGTGTAATACTAATTAGTAGAAATGTTATAATTACAAAGTAAAAGTCTGCACCACTAAGTAACAGACTTTTACACTTAATCACTACAAGTGAATACATTGATTTTATACCTGTGCTGCAGCCAGGTCAAGATTTTGTATTCACACTAACTTCATAAAATTATGGTGAACCAGACCTTTCTTGATGCTGTTCAAGACACAAAATTAGTAGAACTTACCTTTGACTCAAAAGAAAAAGGTGTAATCACGTGCACTTGCGCCCCAATGGACTATGGCCACATGCGAAATAGCAATTCTCCTGAGCTAAAGTATCACTTCTATAACTTAAAAAGCAACCACCCAATGCCAATCTCTGCTCAGCAGATTATTAAAATGAGGGTGTTAGAAGAAAAATTCGAGCCTAAGAATATCATAAGCTGGCAGCCCGATTGGCATATAGTACGAGACTGGGGAATATACTCCTAAAACAAACAAAAACCACTGCAATTGCAGTGGTTTTTGTTTGTTGTGCACCCAGAGGGACTCGAACCCCCAACGACTGATCCGAAGTCAGTTATGATATCCATTTCACTATGGGTGCGATTGCGAATGTGTGCCGAAACAACACCTTTTCACGTGCGCACTATAATACGTCGAAAAGCGAGAAATAGCAACGGTTTTTTGCTACAATACTGACACTATGCAGATTACAAAGGATTCTATTCCGTCGGAAGTACTATCAGTCGCTGAAACCCTGGAACAGGCTGGGTTTGCTGGGTATCTGGTCGGTGGCTGTACGCGCGACTTGCTACTAGGGAAGACGCCTAAAGACTGGGACCTAACCACGGACGCCCACCCCGAGCAGATCCAAGCGCTGTTTCCCGAGCACTACGCTAACAATGACTACGGCACCATCGGGGTCAAAACCGACAGTGAGGACCCAACCCTCAAAATAATCGAAGTCACTCCGTACCGGACCGAGAGTGGCTATAGCGATGCGCGGCGGCCTGACGCGGTTGCATTTGGCGTGTCACTAGAAGAGGACCTGCAGCGGCGCGATTTTACCTTTAACGCGCTGGCGTACCGGCCGAGCACTGGGGAAGTGGTTGATCTATTTGAGGGGCAGGCTGACTTGGCCGACAGGCGCCTGCGGACCGTCGGTGACCCGGACGAGCGCTTTGCCGAGGATGCATTACGGATGATGCGAGCGGTGCGACTGGCGGCTGAGCTCGAGTGCGTCATTGACCCAGCTACAATGGCAGCCATCAGCCAACATAGCCAGGAAATTACGCGTATTTCCATCGAACGGGTGACGATGGAGTTCCTCAAACTCATCAATTCAACTACGCCAATGCAGGGGATTGTGTTCCTCGAGAAACTAGGGCTATTGCAGCACTTCCTGCCCGAGCTGCTAGATACCATCGGCTGCGAGCAAGGAGGAATCCACGCGTATGATGTCTATGAACACTTACTACGTACGCTGCAGGGCGCAGCGGACAAAGAATTCACGCAAACACTGCGCCTAGCGGCGTTATTCCACGACATTGCCAAGCCAACAACCAGACGAGAGGGCGGTAAGAACAAGAAATACACGTTTTTTGGGCACGAGGTAGTCGGGGCACGAATGACTAAAAAGATCCTTGAACGGCTCAAATTACCGCGCGAAACCATTGACGAGGTAGTCAACCTGGTACGTTGGCACATGTTTTTCTCTGATCCAGCTGAAATTACGTTGTCAGCGGTACGACGTACAATCACTAAGGTAGGGGACGACAACATACAAGACCTGTTAAACCTCCGCGTCTGTGACCGAATCGGGACTGGGCGGCCCAAAGAGCAACCATTTCGGTTTCGCCAGTACAAAGCGATGGTGGATGAAGCCTTACGAGACCCAATATCGGTTAAACTACTCAAAGTAAACGGGGACCGGCTGATGGAACTGACCGGGGAGCGTCCGGGGCGTAAATTAGGCTATGTTTTACACGCTTTGTTGGAAGAAGCCCTCGATGAACCGGGTCTGAACACCGTTGATTATATGGAAAAAAGAGGGGTAGATCTGTACGCCTTACCCGAAGCCGAGCTACAAACCCTGGCCGAAGCTGGCAAAGCCAAACAAGCCGCGGAAGAAGCTACTGCTCTCAAGGACATCCGCCGCGAGCACAAGGTGGGATAAAGGACAAACAAAAAACCGCTCAGATCAGATTGATCGGGCGGTTTTTGAAACTTTACTACTATTCCCCATCACGGGAATATTTGATCACTTGATCAAGAACTTATGTACTGAGTCCATCAATCGAACAATAGGTTCCTTCGATTGAGACTGGTTGGTCGCTTTGCTGCTGGGCGCTCGTTTATGAAAGGCCTGGAGAAGTCAGTTGACGAGAGCTGGGAGGTTCTCACTAACTGGCTTCCCCAGGCCTTTGTGGAGAGCTTATGTTGAACTATGAAGTTCAGGCTGGCGCATATATTTGTGCTAACCAAATTGGTGCTCTATGTTGTATTTGGATACCGTTTCTATGTGGGTGGTCGAAACCGTATCCATCTTCGCTGCTTTAGTTGTGGTCCAAACGATTGTTGCCGTTTGGGTTGAGTTAGTATCTTGCGATACTATTGGAGGTAATACTCAATTGGATTTTGAATGAACTCTTGAAGGGTTAGCGGGAGGGACTTGGTTGGAACGATTGTTCTACTCAAGTCTCTCCCGGTAACTGCTTGCCCTTTCTGGGCCTACCAACAATATACTCCTACTCAAGGACATGGTAAAGGACAAAGCAGGGGATAAGTGGGGATAACTGTCCTTTAGGACTTTTGTTTGACTTGATTGTGTTTCGTGTTGTTATGTATAACAACTAGCAGACAATTTTTATAGCTCTAATGCCAAGTCAACCGAGACGGGGCAGTGGTCACTTCCTAGAACGTCAGGGTGAATTCGCGCTTGTTTTACTAGCTCTTTGAGCGTTTCGTGGACCATCACGTAGTCAATGCGCCAACCAACGTTGCGTTCACGCGCGCCCCCGAAGTGACTCCACCAGGTGTACTGTTCTAGCGCAGTAGGATGGAGTAAACGCAACGAGTCTACAAAGCCACACTTCAGCATCGCGTCAATACCAATTCGCTCTTGCGTGGTGAAGCCTTTTTTGCCCACGTTTGGCTTGGGTCGCGCCAGGTCGATCTCGCTGTGAGCGACGTTAAAATCACCACAAAAAATCACCGGCTTGACGACCTGCAGCTGGTTCATGTACTGCAGATACGCCGGGTCCCATTGCTGTCGCATCGGAATTCTAGACAGGTCGTCTTTGGAGTTGGGGGTGTATACGGTGCTGACATAAAACGCTTCGTATTCTGCCACCATCACCCGACCTTCGTTGGCAGTGTCACCATACTCGTCGGTCAGGTTATACGCTTCAATTATATGAGCCGGAAATCCGTTTACAATGTCGAGTGGTTCTTCTTTTGAGAATATTGCCGTGCTGCTGTAGCCTTTTTTCTCAGCCGAGTACCAATACTGGTGGTAGTCGGGGTACAACGCTTCAAATTCGGCAGCCACTTGCTCGGGCTGAGCCTTGGTTTCTTGTAAACACAGGATATCCGGCTGGTGAGTAGCTAAAAACGGCGCCAACAACCCCTTTTTCTCCACCGCCCTGATGCCATTAACGTTCCAAGAGTAGATTTTCATAGCCTGAGTATAGCAAAATCTGCGTAATTGCTATATATTTCGGTTGCCGGCAGTACTACGGATTGACGGACGGGTGACTTATTTTGACCAGCCGAATGAACCCGCAATGCAAGACAACGGTTCGCGGACGACCGAACAGTCACCCGACCCAGTCTTGAGCGAGCGTCCACTCGTCGACGCCTGAGGTAGGCGACAACCAGTACTTATATATGAACACCAAAGCAGCGCCCCAAAGCGGCCGCTTTTTCTTTGGTTTGATTTTAGTTTAGGGAGATTATGCGGTCGGGCGATTATAATATTGAGAAAGTGGGTAAAAATGCTACTCTTAACCCATCATGATCAGTCAAAACGAGATTCGTCGTAGAGCTGCTGCCTTTAGTCACGAGTTTGCCGGTGATGATGATGAGAAAGGCGAAGCCTCAGCATTTTGGGAACAATTCTTCGATGTGTTTGGGGTGTCACGACGCCGAGTGGCTTCGTTTGAATACCGAGTCAAGAAAGCCGACGGTGCCCAAGGGTTCATCGATGTGTTCTGGCCGGGTGTGCTACTAGCCGAGCATAAAAGCGAAGGTCGTAATCTCGACAAAGCCTACCAGCAAGCGCTGGGTTATCTTGACGGTTTACAAGCGGGGGAGTTGCCTCGCTATATCGTAGTGTCTGATTTTGCGCGGATGCGATTGTATGACCTCGAAGAAAAAGATGAGTTTGAATTTACCCTCAGTGAATTCTCCAAACACATCGACCGGTTTGGGTTCATTTCTGGCTACGACGTACAGAAATACGAACAAGAGGAACAAGCTAGTATCAAAGCAGCGGAATTGATGGCTGAATTCCACAATGCAATCGCAACTACTGGCTACTCTGGCCACGCATTAGAAGTATTCTTGACTCGCGTATTATTCTGCCTCTTTTCTGAGGATACGGGTATATTTGAGCGGCGACAGTTTCAACTATATATAGAACAGCGAACCAATGAGGACGGTAGCGACCTAGGGATCAAGATTTTGGAGCTGTTCTATGTCCTCAACACGCCAATAGCGGGGCGGCAATCTAACCTCGATGAACAACTCGCCGCTTTTCCATACATTAACGGCCAAGTATTCACCGAGCGACTCAATCCTATCTCGCTTGATGCCGCTGCCCGCAACACGCTTCTCAAATGCTGTGCGTTCGATTGGTCACAGATCAGCGCGGCGATATTTGGGTCACTCTTTCAAGGTGTCATGGACAAAGACGAGCGGCGACAGCTGGGCGCCCACTACACCAGCGAGTTGAACATCATGAAAGTCATCCAGCCGTTGTTCCTCGACGAGCTGTACACCGAGTTCGACACCGCCAAACGCAGCAAGAAACAGCTGGAAACCTTTCATCTCAAACTGGCCACTCTCAAATTCCTCGATCCAGCCTGTGGCTGTGGTAATTTCCTCGTGACCACGTACCGCGAACTACGTAAACTAGAGCTAGAAGTCCTCAAGAAAAAGCGTAAGTCTGGCGCGCAGAGTCTGCAGGCGTTCGGGACCGAGGATTTATCATTCATTCACGTTAACCAGTTCTATGGCATCGAAATCGAAGAATTCCCAGCGCTCGTCGCCCGCACCGCCATGTACCTCGCCGACCACCAAGCGACCCTAGCGATGGAACGTGAATTTGGGCAAGCTATACCGCGAATCCCGCTAGAAGAACCAGCCACCATCGTGCACGCCAATGCTCTGACTCTCGACTGGGGCGAGGTCATACCGCCCACCGATCTCAACTACATTTTAGGTAACCCACCGTTTTTGGGTGCGCGAATTATGAGCAGAGAGCAAAAAGCAGATTTACTAGCCGTGTTTCCACCGAAACTAAAAAACATCGGTAACTTGGACTTTGTCGCTGCCTGGTATGAGAAAGCTGCTCAATATATAGTAGGAACACAAATCAAAGTCGGTCTAGTATCGACCAACTCGATCACTCAAGGTGAACAAGTCAGTATTCTCTGGCAACATCTGCACGAGCAGTACGGCATCGTGCGGCACTTCGCCCATCGAACGTTCAAATGGCACAACGAAGCCAGAGGCAAAGCTGCGGTATACTGCGTCATCATCGGGTTTGCGAACTTTGAACCAGTCAAGAAGTATCTGTATTCATACGAAACAGTGCAGAGTGAGCCAGTAGAAATCGAAGTAGGCAACATCAACGCGTATTTGGTAGACGGGCCAGAATTGTTGATAGAAAATCGAACAACAGCTTTATGCGGTGTTCCAAAAGTAAGTTACGGCAGTTTTGCTCTAGATGACGGTAATTACACACTTAAGGCTGAAGAGGCTGACGATTTGATTGCAGATAATCCGAAAGTACAAAAATATATCCGACCTTTTATTGGCGGGCGCGAACTCATACATAACGAAGCAAGGTTTTGTCTCTGGTTAGCAGAAATTAGCCCGACTGATTTGAAAACTATGCCAAGTGTATTGCGTCGAGTTGAAAACGTACGTCAGTGGCGATTGTCCAGCTCACGAGCAAACACAATTGAGATGGCAAAAACGCCAACCCTTTTTGCTGAAGTTAGACAACCTACAACCAAATACATCGCGTTTCCAACATTATCTTCTGAAAATCGAACTTACATTCCAATTGCGTATCTTGAACCAGAGGTGATAGCCTCAAACCAAGTCTATGTTATCGCTGGTGCAGACTTATTTCACTTTGGTTTACTGACGTCTGCAATGCATATGACTTGGGTTACATATGTTGGTGGAAAATTAGAATCTCGTTACCGATACTCAAGCAAACTTGTCTACAACAACTTTCCGTGGCCAGGCTGCGCTACAGGTGAGTCAGTCAGCGACACCACCAAAACTAAAATCGAAACCTGTGCCCAAGCCGTCCTCGACGCTCGCGCAGGGTTCCCCGACAGTTCACTAGCCGACCTTTACGACCCACGCACCATGCCCCCCGCCCTAGCAAAAGCCCATGCCAACCTAGACAAAGCTGTCGACCAAGCCTACAACTACAAAGATACGGGCAGCGAACCCGACCGAGCAGCGTTTTTGTTTGGGTTGTATGGGGAGATAACTAAATAATTATTTCATCACGGGAGAATACCAATACTAAGCTGCTGGAAACAACGTTTCCGCTTTATTCTAAATACCTACTTGAGATGTGCCAAGCTGATAGCGGAAAAATATTTCCAGTGGATCTATTTTTTATAGCCAATATTCAACGCTCGCAGTTTGTAATACAGGGATTTCTGATGCTTATAAAAGAAAAGAATTTCTTTGCTGCTGCACCCCTCATACGGCTGCATCTTGATAACCTCGTACATATTTATGCGGTGTTCATTCATCCAAACCCACATGAGCTAACCACTAATTTAAATCGTGGTAAAAAAAGACTTGAAGACTACAGAGATAAAAATGGTAAACGTCTGACTAACAGCAATGTACTAAAAAAATTTTTTACTGATACCGAAAATAAAGAGTTTTTACCGTTACGAGATATTTACGATGAAACCTCAAAGTTTATACATTTCAGTGAAAAACACATGCAGTCTATGTTTACTACTGAAACGAAAGATAGTACCAAGACCAAGATAAGTATTTTAGCTAAGGAATTTCCCATATCTCAAACAGAAGAAGATCTGGCAATTCAGGCTATGGTAATGATTACCAGAGCTCAAATTAAATACCTAATCGGGTGGACTGCAACGAAGAACGGCAAATAAACTATTTGTACGGAGCTAAATATCCAGGTTGGCCATTTTGTGTCAAAATTGGTGGTAACCCTTGAATCTGCCTGCAACTGAGTGTACACTTATAAATGACATGACCAGCGCCCTCTGCCACCCGGCAAGCGCTGGTTGTTCGTTATGATAGAGTGTGGAGATGGACCGGATGCCTTACAACAAACCATTTTTGACAGTGTCAGAGCAATTAGAGCAATTGCAGTCTCGTGGGATAAGTGTGACTGATGTTGACCGAGCTAAACGGGACTTGCGAGCAATCAACTATTACCGTTTGAGTGGCTACTTGTACCCGCTGCGCAAAAAAGAGCCAGCTCCGCCTAGGCAAGGCCTAGGCGTTTTGAAATCGTTATATTGACATGTAGCTACAAAATGTTAATGTAGCTACATGTCGCGCTGCACTTACATTTCCTAACTTTCCTCTGTAACATGACACAACGCGATAAACTATTTAATAATTTTTTAAAGAATCCTGAAAGCGTTAGCTACAAGGAAATGAATAAAATTCTAAAATGGTACGAGTTTGAAAAAATAGAAGCCAAAGGTAGCCATGTAAAATTTAAACATCCACTTTTTCGAAGAGATCTTATTGTGGCTGTACACAATAATGAATGTAAAGGCTACATGAAAAAAGAGGCGTTGCGCAGAATACAGATAATTTTAGGATAGTAGAGTTAATATATGAATATGAAAACAACAAATGGAAGTATCCTATCCGGAAACAAAAAGTATCAATACATCATGACAGAAACACCAGGAGGAATGGTGTACGTTGACTGTGAGGCAGCCAGTGTTGGACAGGAATTCGAGGCTGAGGATATCGGCGCACTTATTTTAGACTTACCAAATCTGATTGAAGCTGAACTGTCATATAAAGAAATACAATCTGGTACGATTCGTTTTCGGACTACAGTAGAAGAGCGTAAAAAAATAGAAGCGAATGCAAAAGCCAGTGGTAAAAGTATTTCAAAATTCGTCCGCGATTTGGCGGTAGGGTAAACTTCTAGCTCCGCCTAGGCAAGACCTAGGCGCTTTGTCGGCGCTAAGGGGTTGACAGGTGACTAAAACAGTGCGAATCATAATTACATTATGAAACAAGCAATCAAGGGGTTGGGGAGTATGGGGTTGGGTTTGTAGTTGGGATGCTTTTGGCTGTGCTGGTACTGCCAGCGGCTGCGAGTATTCCTGATGTGTACACCAACGATAATATCTGGACGAGCACTCACGATGCACCAGTGACTATTAACCTTGATGAGGCAAGGAATTTCTATGGCACTACTGCCACTGGCAAGCTGTTTAGTCAGACTCGGATTGAAAACAGCCTGAATGTCCGCCTGCAGAAATTTGCGATTGATGAGGCGTTCTTTTATATTTCTGACCGCGGAATCATTAATGCTGAATCAGACGTTGTGGCGTTGTCGATTTATTTGACGTTGGGATAGGGACACAACCAGTGGCAACCGCAACGTCGGCGATTAGTAATAGTAATGGGGTGATTTGATTATATACCGACTTAGGGACAGATCACATTGCATCAAATATAACTCAGTTTGGTGTTTTGGTTCCTCCTGCACTAATAAAAACCCACAGGTCGGTAAATAATACACGACAATCAGAAAGGCGATGTTCTGGCGCCGCTTTTTAATTTGCTATACTGTGGCTACTTAGACATATATATGAAGCAATTTTTTATCTCCTTCCACCACTGGGTCGAAACCATCCCAGACAAACTGTACCCTTTTCAACAAGAAATCGAAGGACATTGGGTACGGGGTCAACGCGCGTACGAGCAAGCACTCCATGATGGGATCAAAATCCACGGCCCTGGACAGACCAGCTACCGACTGATGATCTATCGGGGAACGTGGCACTTGTTTGGATCGATTGTGTTGATGACGAGTCTGACTATCGTTGCGCATCAGTTGCTGGGTAGTGAAGCTGCCCTCTATGTATTGCTCGCCGCCGCAATCGCAGCCCTGTGCCTCCAGGAATTCATCCTACACCCCAAACGTTACGGTCAGACCACCCGCAAGGGCGTCATCGACATCGTCACCTGGGTCGCCCCGATGGCGGTGTATATGGCGTTTTTAGTGTCGTAGTCACCTGGGAGTCGGGTTGCCTAGTGTATAAACATTGTATATACTATATCAATGGAAACCAAAATTCTGAAATGGGGCAACAGCCTCGGGGTACGGCTCCCAAGTGATATCGCCAAGCGGCAATCACTGCGAGCCGGGAGTGTGGTTGTAGTCGAAGAAACTGACGGCGTAATCACTATCAAGGTAGCCAAACAAAAGCCACAAACACTGGCTGAATTGGTGGCGCAAATGCGCGAACAAAACCAACCAGACTTAATCGACGGGGGTGAGCCGCGGGGCGCTGAGATATGGTAACGCCCAATCGAGGTGACCTGATCTGGATTGACTTTGACCCAGCTCGCGGGCGCGAACAAAAACACCATCGACCGGCGTTGGTGATTTCTCCATTGTCATATAACAAATACAGCAAATTGATTCTGGTGTGTCCAATCACCTCTAATCTGCGCCCCTACGCGTTTGGCGTGCCGGTTGATCACAAACAAGTTGCCGGTATGGTACTGGTAGATCAGATCAAAGCCTTTGACTGGCTTGACCGTGGTGCCAAACGAATTGGTACGTGTGATCAGGCCACCCTAACGACCGTACTGCAGAAATTACGAGTTTTGGTAGAATAAAGTTATGAAAACGCTCAAATTTAGATCTGACTTGTGTGAACAGATTATTGCTGGAACAAAAACAACCACCTGGCGCCTGTTAGATGACAAAGATTTGCAAGAGGGAGATAGCCTAGAGTTTATGAACTGGGAAACAAGGGAAGTGTTTGGGGCTGGCAGTATCACGGCCCTGAGTATCAAAACCCTTGGCAGTCTAGAAGAATCAGACTGGGAAGGACACGAACAATTTGCGTCAGAGTGGGAAATGTACGCGACGTATCGCACATACTATGGTGATGCAGTGGGTCCAGAGACCGAGGTAAAGATTATTGATTTTAGTTTCAATCCTGACGTGGCTAATAAATAGTAGCTTGTATTTTCTCCTGCACGTGCTATAAATTGAGTAGCGAAACACAACTCCTTTGAAGTACGGACAAAGTGAAAAAGAAGTGACGTTTTGTATTAAAACAAATAAACAAACACAAGATGAAAGGAACAATCATTCGAAAGCGAGACGAGGGGTACGGTTTTATCAAACCAGAAACTGGTGACAAAGACGTGTTCTTTCACGCCTCAGCACTAGAACTCGTTGAGTTCGACGATCTACAAGAAGGTGATGTGGTGTCATTTGATATCGAAGAAGGTCCAAAAGGACCAGCAGCGGTAAACGTAGACCGCGCAGCAGCTACTCCAGCGACAGATGATGCAGCATCAGACGATACTGCAACTGACGCTCCAGCAGGAGAGGCAACCGAAGAAACTCCAGCGGCGTAATCGACGCCCTGAGTAAAAAACCGGTGGGCATCCCTAGGGATGCCCACCGGTTTTGTTTGCTATACTACAATCAATGTTCTTCGCTGCTATCATTCAGGATTATTTTGTCTGGCACTACACGCGGGCGTGGTGGCAGATGTGGGGAGTGTGGCGGAATTTCCTATGGGTCACGATTCATTTCTTTTCTATTCCTCAGATGCTGCAATCGTTGTTGTTGCCATTCAAACGCACCACCCAAACGCGGGGGGATACGTTTAGCCTAGAGGATCTCGCTGCGTACGTCATTATCAATATCATCTCCAGGATTATTGGCGCGATCATCCGGACAGCTATCATTATGGTTGGGTGCATTGCCCTACTTGTTACTATCGCTGGTGGGTTTCTGGCGTATCTGTTTTGGTTGGTGGCGCCATTGTTGGTTATTGGATTACTGGGGGCTGGTATTAGTTTGTTACTCATATAGATATGTATACGCTCCACGATAATATTGGTGAATTCAAATCAGCGGTTCGGCTAGAGCAGCTGGTGTCGCGGCGAGTGCTGGGGTACGTTCGGTTGACTGGGCTGACGACGTTTTTGCTCGCGAGTGGGACGGCGGGTGCGTTGTATTTATTTCCAACCATTCTAGGTGACTATTATATGTATCGCAATGTGGCGGCTGGGGTAGGATTGTTTGGCCTCGCGTTATGGATTGATGGGTTGCTGGCTATCAGCTATCACAACAGCTACTATTTTAAGGGGCTCAACTCGCTACTCGGACTCGAAGAAACCCCCGTCACTGGTGCGACCTATGACGTGGCCAAAGTTGCTTTGGCAAATCTTGATGATCTTGGGGTTGCATTTGTACATTCGCGTTGGGGTCAAACGATACTGTTGCGGGCGGGACTAACCCCAGACATGGTTGCTGAGTATGTCCGCTCCAACCGTCAGCCACTGACAGCCAGCATGGTGCCTCTGCCCGAGGGAGAGATTTTTAGTATTATCGGGCTAGGTAAATATCTGTTGTCACACGACGCGGCGTTCGCGGCGTTACTACAGAGTAACGGTATCCTGCCGGAACACTTTTTGGGTTCACTGCGTTGGGTAATCGGTACCTACCACCAAGAAAAAAGACAGGCTCGCTGGTGGAGTCGGGACAACCTGTCGCAGACCACCAGCATCGGTACCGAACTGGCATACGGTATAGCGTATCAGCTACATCGCTACGCCAAAAACATCAATACGACCGCGGTGTTTTCTACCCTCGCGCGGGACAGTTCGTTCGCGGCCGAGAAAATTATCGAAATCGAAGCAACGCTGGCCCGAGGCAAATCATCAAACGTCCTACTAATCGGAGAAGCGGGGGTAGGCAAAACTGACTTGCTGATTGAAGTCCAACGACGGATGAACACTGGCCAAGCAATTGCGGCGCTACAAAACGAGCGGTTGATTGTACTGGACACCAACCGACTGTTTGCCAACCACAAAGATAAACAATCACTCGAACACACGCTACTCACAATGTTTAACGAAGCCGCCCTCGCGGGACATATCATCGTCGTGATCGAGAACCTGAGCGCAGTGGTCAAAGAAGCGGAGGCGCTTGGGGTATTTCTCCCTGAGCTGCTCGACGAGTACCTCGCTATGCCAAGTTTGCATTTTATTGCGACAGACACCCCGGCGGCATACCGCGCTGACCTGCAGACCAAAGGCGGGTTTGTCCGGCGGTTTGCCGAAATCCTCATCGAGGCGCCGGACAACAGTGCCACGGTTCGAGTACTACAAACCATCGCACTCCAAGAAGAATCCCGCCACCACGTCGTGTTTACCTACAGCAGCCTAGTCACTGTGGCGGCGGCCGCTAGCCGGTACATCGTCGAAGGCGTCATGCCAGACAAAGCCGTCAGTCTGTTGCTGCAAGTCGCGAGTGCCGCCCGCGCAAGCAACCTAGTCCACATCACTGACGATTTTGTCTACGAACTAGTCAGCCAGAAAACCGGCGTCCCAGCTGGACCCATCAAGGCTACCGAGCGGGACCTGCTCCTCAACCTCGAGGATAAATTACACCAGCACGTGGTTGGTCAACGTGCAGCGATTGATGCCATTGCCAAAACCATGCGCCGGGCACGTACGGGGATCCAGGCGAGCGACAAACCGCTCGGGTCATTTTTGTTCCTTGGACCAACTGGGGTGGGTAAAACCGAAACCGCAAAAGCCTTGGCCCAAGTGTTTTTCGGTGGGGAACACACGCTGCAGCGGATTGATATGTCTGAGTACAGCGGTACGTCGGGGCTAACGCAACTAATCGGGACGACCGATTACCCTGGTACGCTGCCGACGCTATTACGCGAACACCCATACTGCGTGGTGCTGCTGGACGAGTTAGAAAAAGCCAACCAGTCTGTACACGACGTATTTCTGCAAATTCTCGACGAAGGGGTGTTTACCGACGGGCGCGGGGAACAGGTCAATGCGCGCAACACCATCATCATCGCAACCAGCAACGCCGGTAGTCAACTGATACTCGAAACTGTCCAAAGCCGCCAAACCCTCGCTCACCTCAACCAAACCATCATCGACCGTATCATAGCCGATGGTTTGTTCCGACCAGAGTTGATTAACCGCTTCTCCAGCACAATTATATTTGAACCACTTACTATTGAGGAGCAGGGACAAGTCGCCGGGCTAATGCTACGTGACCTACGAGAGCGAATCAAATCAAAGGGCTACGATCTAGTCGTCGGACAAGAGCTGCTGCAGATCCTCGTCCAAAAAGGCTATCACCCAGAATTCGGCGCCAGGCCAATGCAACGCGTCATGCAGGATATGCTCGAAGAAAAAGTCGCCCAGAAAATAATCGCTGGCACAGTACATAAAGGAGACACCATTAGTCTGACGGTGGCTGATTTCAATCCAGCCGATCTAGCAATATAAACAATTATATCCGGCTCGCTTGAGACGGTTTTTGTTTCTCGGATTTGAGCGTATAATGGATGTATGAATACACAAAATATTGTTATTGCATTACTAGCTTTAGTACTAATTGGTGGGGGAGCGTATTGGTTCTTGAATAGTCAGGGTGACATTGTGACTGATCCAAATGGAATGATGCCGGTTGAGCCTGACGGAGGGATTGGTGATGGTGCACAACCGCTAGATGAGTTAATCGGGGAAGGTGAACAAGTTAATACCCTAACCTACACCAGCGAAACGGTGATGGGTTCATCAGTACGAGGGACGGACATTATTGCTTACCATTTTGGTAATGGAGGCGATGAGTTACTGCTTATTGGTGGTTCCCATGGAAGTGATGCCCCAAACACATCCGAGTTAGCTGAGAAATTTATTACGTACCTGGCTGCAAATGAAACTGTCATACCAGCAAACATGCGAGTTACTGTAATCCCAAGAGTTAACCCTGACGGATTAGCAACTGATGGAACAGCCGGTCGCTTTAACACAAACATGGTTGACCTTAACCGAAACTTTGATTGTGACTGGGCGCGTACGAGTATGTGGCGACAGCAAGAAGTGAGTGGTGGAACCGCTGCGTTTTCAGAGCCAGAAGCTAAAGCAATCCGAGACTACGTATCAGAAATTAATGCAGTTGGCGCGATTGTATGGTTCGCATCTGAAGGAAAAGTGTATCCATCTGCCTGTGGAGGTAACCCATCAGCCGCAGCGACTGACCTGGCAGCGACTTTTGGAAGTGCGGCGGGATATGGGGTTGAACAAGAGTTTGACGCCTACACCATCAATGGTGACATGGTGAACTGGATGGCCAAGCAAGGCGTGCCAGCTATCAGCGTCCTACTGACTGATCGTGAAGGAATAGAATGGGCAAAAAACGAGGCTGGATTCAAAGCCGCGTTAAACCTACTCTCTAACTAGCACATGAGTAAATTCATAATTGCTGGAGCCCTCCTGACGCTGACTGTAGTTGGACTAGCAATGTGGGCATACTGGCCGGCGCCGATGGCGCCGGCCGTTGCCGTCCCAGTTGTACCAGCCACTGAGTCAACTTCAATCACCACTTCAAGCCAAACCGTCATTGGCACCTCGGTCCAGTCACGACCAATCGAGGTCTATACTTTTGGTACAGGTGACACTGACCTATTATTTGTCGGTGGTATTCACGGTGGGTACGAAGCCAACAGTGTCAGGCTCGCCGAAGCCATGATTGATGAATTCCAAATGCGCCCAGAAATGATTCCACCCGCAGTTACCGTGCATATTATTCCGGTTCTCAATCCAGATGGGCTCGCATTGCCGACTACAGCGGCTGATCGCGACCGTCGGTTTAATGCCAACAGTGTTGACCTCAACCGGAACTTTGATTGCAAGTGGGCACCGCAAAGTAGTTGGCGTAGTGAGACAGTCAGCGCCGGCACCGCACCATTTTCTGAACCAGAAGCGGCGGCGCTGCGTGACTACGTAGCGCTCATAAACCCCAACGCCGCGGTGTTTTGGCACAGTCGCGCGAACACCGTGTACGCTAGTGAGTGCCATGCTGGAGTACTTGATTCCACCCGACTACTCATGAATACCTACGCCACTGCCGCTAACTACAACACCGTAGAAAAATTTGACGCCTACCCAATCACTGGTGACGTCGAGGGGTGGTTCGCGAGTATTGGCATACCGGCGGTGACCGTTGAGCTCGAGACACGCGAAAGCATCGAGTGGGAACGCAACTGGGCTGGTATGCAGGCGACGTTAGAACTGTACCGCTAACAATATAAATAAGACAAAGGCGGACACCTTGCGGTGTCCGCCTTTGTCTTGACATAATACTTTTTGAGTAGTATATTGCGGGCAATGTTTACTAGCAGTCAGCGATTATTGATTCTCAAATGGGGTGGTTTGACGCTTTTTTCACTCAGCCTGCTCCCGTTACTCATGCACGGAGTATTTTTTATCGTGCTGTTCCAGTACTATCTCCCGGCGGCGATTATCGGCTACGCAATATATTTTAGTTATCTAAAAATCAAGCACATCGACATGTACGATACTGACATCAGAACTATCTTCAAGTCGTTTTTTGCTCGTCCGCAAAAGTAGGGGTAGAGCGCAGTAGTTGCGGTGTCACTGCGCGGGTGATTCCTGCTTCGGCGGCATAGGTTCTGACCAGTCGTTGCACGAGTTTTGGGTGGAGTCGTTTAGCACCACCGTCGTTGGCTTTGCGGCCGTAGCGAACAAATAGCATCGGCTCACTATCAACGCGCGCCTGCAGATACTGTCTGATAAAACAACTAGCCTGGGACGACACCGATACCCAATAGATACCGGCGGTATCTCTGCAGATAGACATCGAACCGTCGAGGAGTTTAATGTCTTTGGTTGTGAGTGTGCACACATCAGCCACGCGCAGTTTAGTATTTAGAAACAAAGCCAAGAGTGCCACGTCGCGCTTTCCCTCAAGGGTAGTTTGATCTGGGACAGCTAGCAACCGGTCTTGTTCTGCCACCGTCAGAGGCTCCGTTGGCGCAGTTGGAACTCTCGCTAATTTGATCTGGTTAGGGGTGATGGTGGTGATCCCGACACTAGCGAGATAAGTAACAAACATCCGTAACGCTGTCAGGTGATAATTCTGCGTGCGCTGCTTCATAGGCTGGCTACTGACACCGACGACCGTTCCAGACTGATGACTCAGGTACGTACAAAACGCCGTGATGTGTTCCGCGGTGATGGTGGCTGGTTTGACGCCATCAGTACATGCTATAAACCGTTCCAAATAACGATTATAATTCTCAACCGTCTTCCTACTTCTTCCCCGTTCGACTTCGAGTTGCGTGAGGAATTGCTGTTTCAGTTTGCGCAGGTCTGCCATGAGAGTTTCATTATACCTACAGGAGGGTTACGCAGCGATACCTGACTGGTCGGGTAGTCGACAATGACAGGTTCCACATTGTTGACTTTGCTGCAAAATATGCTAGTATGGTTGCAACCTAATCCAGGTTATCGACCGCACCAATGCAGTGCCCACACTTAGTTGGGACCAACACTTCAGGCTGCGTAACTAATGTAACAACTCTATATATGTTATCGAAGCGAATTAAAGAAAATGCTTTGGCAAAAGGACAGCGTCACGACGGTGACACTGGTTCAGCTGAAGCCCAAGTTTCACTACTGACCCGCAAGATTGAAGAGCTATCGCAACACCTGCGTAAGCACAAAAAAGACTTTCACTCCCGCCGCGGACTACTACAGATGGTAGCTGACAGGCGTAAGCACCTGAAATACCTGCAGCGAAAAGATCACTCAGTGTACGAAGGTCTGATTGCGAAGCTAGGACTGAAGCGATAATTGTGTAACACCTTCCTCCGATCTGCGGGGGAATTTGTTTTCAACTGGATGATCTATGGGTTTCGCGCTATAGTAGAGCAGAAGCGAAGGATGCATTTTTATATTAGAAGAACTCGGAGTAAATAATTAAAACAACCTATATGGGAGTAATTAGACACCCTGATCAGCGCGTGGCGGTGATCATTGATACGCAGAATTTATATCATTCAGCCAAGAACCTGTACAAAGCCAAAGTGAATTTTGCCAACGTTGTTGCTGCCGCTGTACAAGATCGCAAAGTCATCCGTGCGATATCGTACGTGGTGAATACCGAAAGCGGGGAAGAAGGGGCGTTTTTTGAAGCGCTCGAAAAAGTCGGCATCGAGATCAAAACCAAAGACCTGCAGATTTTCTATGGCGGCGCTAAAAAGGCCGACTGGGACGTGGGGATGGTGGTCGACGCAATCAAACTTGCCCACAAAGTGGACGCGATTATTTTTGCCACCGGTGACGGTGATTTTATCCCGGGCGTAGAATACCTCCAGCACATGGGTTGTCAGGTAGAAGCGATCACGTTTGGTCGCAGTGCCAGCTCGGCACTCAAAGCGGCCGTTGATGACTTTATCGATCTCGACGACGATCCCCACCAGTTCCTACTTGGGTACCGCGGTGGTGGTCGTAAAAACGGTCGCAACACCAGAGCCACACCCAAACGAGCCGCCGAACGAGACGGTAAAAAATCTCCCGCTGCCCAAGTGAACAAAGTCGTCGGAACAGACACTGACGACCTGTAGGCAGAATAACAACTAAGCCGTCTGGTGCCTTGGGTACCAGACGGCTTTTTTGTTATGATGTCTGCACATGCAATCTAAATTATTTGAACTGGAGTGGGGCGGCAAAACATTGGTAGCTGAGTTTTCAGATTTAACCAACCAAGCCAATGGTTCAGTACTACTCAAACTGGGCGAAACAGCCATTTTGGTGACAGCGGTAATGAGTAACCAGATGAGTGGCGCTCCATATTTTTCTTTGTCGGTTGAGTTTGAAGAAAAATTCTATGCAGCTGGTGCAATCCTCGGTAGCCGGTTTTCGAGACGCGAAGGTCGCCCCAGTGAAGCTGCCATTCTTTCGGCGCGGGCAATCGACCGGACAATCCGTCCGTTGTTTGATCAGTCGATCCGTCACGAGATTCAGGTATGTGTCACTGTACTGGCTATCGGCGAGGACAATCCTGATGTTCTTGGTATCATCGGAGCATCGCTAGCACTCGGGGTGTCGGACATCCCTTGGCGCGGGCCAGTTGGAGCGGTGCGGATTGGGAGGCGGAAATCTGACGGGGAAATATTTGTCAACCCAACCTATACCAATCGAGCAGCTGCGGCGCTCGATTTAGAAATCCTCGTCTGTGGTCAGGACGGCTCAATCAACATGATAGAACTAGCTGGAAACGAAGCGCAAGAACCAGATATCGTAGCAATCCTCAACGCCAGCTGCTCGCTACACGCTCAGGTAGAACAGTGGCAACACAACATCATCAACGAGATCGGTGTAACCAAACAGGCAGTACTCACTCCGACGTACCCCAGTGAAATCGCTACCCTCTACGCAGCGCAATTCCAAGATCGGTTATTTGCCACGATTTTTTCTGACCAACCGGGTAAAGACCACATCCAAGCCTGCGCTAAAGAGTTTGTCACGTTAGTTACCGAAGCTGAGTTAGACAACGCCAACGCTGCTGCTTATTTTGCTGAGCAGATTAACCAGACGCTACATAAGGGGGCGTTGCTACACAACAAGCGCGCTGACGGTCGGGCGTTTGATGCTGTTCGCCCACTGTTTGGCAAAGCTGGGGGAATTTCTCCGGTACTGCACGGCTCGGGAATATTTTACCGGGGAGGCACCCACGTTTTTTCAGCCCTCACGCTCGGTGGTAGAGAAGCGGCAGAGCAGTTAGATACCATTGAAACGCGCGGCACTAAAAAAACGTTCATGCACCACTACAATTTCCCGCCCTATTCGGTCGGAGAGACTGGACGCATGGGAGGATATAACCGGAGGATGATTGGTCACGGTGCCTTGGCAGAAAAAGCGCTGCTGCCAGTGTTACCAGCAGCAGCCGATTTTCCTTACACGATTCGTATCGTGTCGGAAACCCTCGCCAGCAATGGATCAAGTTCGATGGGTTCAGTCTGTGCAGCTAGCATTGCCCTGATGGATGGAGGAGTGCCGATAGCGCGGCCGGTAGCTGGAATCGCGATTGGAGTTCTGATCAACGGTGACGAGTACCAAATCATGACTGACATCCAAGGACCAGAAGACGAGTACGGTGACATGGACCTCAAAGTGGCCGGCACCACGGTCGGCGTCACCGCCACGCAGATGGACGTGAAAGTCGCCGGGGTGTCAATCCAAATCATGGCCGAGGCGCTCGAACACGCACGGATTGCGCGCCTGCATATTTTAGAATCCATGCTGGCGGTAATCCCGCAACCAAGAGACAGTGTCTCACCACGTGCGCCGCAGATCAGCGTACTGCAGATTCTTCCCAGCCAAATCGGCTTGTTGATTGGCAGCGGTGGCAAGACTATCAACAAAATCCAAACCGATACTGGGGTGACAGATATTAGTATTTCCGACGATGGGTCAGTGTATGTAACTGGTGTTGGTGACACCGTTGCACTAGCAGTACAACGGATACAGCAATTGACTAAAACGTATACCATCGGTGAGGTTGTGGAGGTAACCATTATGAAACTGACTAAATTTGGAGCGTTTGCAAAACTCGATAACGTGCACGAAGGGCTGATTCGCGTATCTGAACTAGCGCCGTACTATATAGAAAAAGCGTCAGACATCCTCAGCGAAGGGGAAGTGGTAACGGTACAAGTTAGTGAAATCCAAGACGGTAAAATTGGATTATCCATCAAACAACATAATCCAGAATTTGCTGCAAGCAAAGGAGTGCTCGAGACAAAGGTGAAAAACTAATCAATCCTACCACCCGACCTGTGCGATACTAGTAGTAATGAGTAATGTTGTAAAAAACAAAAAAGGCATGCGCACCTTTGCGTCTGATTTCGCCCGTGCCAAAGAAACACGTACTCCAAAAAGAACGCCAGTGCCACCAGCACCCCAAAAACCTTCAGCACCTACAGTGCCTCCGGTGCCAGTGACAAAACAACCACAAACTATCCAGACGGCTCAGACTGTGACCAAGATACCAGCTTTTCACGAACTACAAAAAACTGTCACCGACATTGATTTGTCCGGTAAAGCAGCACTCCCTGAAAAACCATCAACCCTACACACCGCAACCAATCGGGCAGTTGGTGGTGGAGCAATTATTACTGACACCCGGACGCACTCCTTTTCACTATTTCGTGAAAGTAAAAAAAATATCAGTGCCTGGTTTAAAAATAGAAAAAAGAAACCAACCCCCAGACTAGCAGTAGCAGACGCTGGTCGCCGCAAAGGTGTCATCCAACAAGCGACGACCAAAAGTGGAACTATTTTTACCGCTGATAGTGAAACCTTACGGGAGCGTATTCTGGAACGAAACCGTCAGAGTAATACCAAAAAACCAGAGACCAGCTGGTCACCTTACACTGAACCAGGCTATGACTTGCTACCAGCTGCTACCGGACCGATTGCGCGACCCACAACTGAGAATGTGGTAGTCGAGTTCAAAAAGCGATCAGTCCCTACTCCGCCGCCTCCAGCCATCTCTGAGCCCGCGGAACCAGAATACAGTACTGAGTCACACGATGAGATTGCATCAGAGCCGATAGAGGTGACTGTGCCGGTAGAGGCCGAGATGACGGCAGAAGTTCAGGTACTACCAGTACCGATAGTAGTGCCACCTCCGGTACCAGAAGAAATCATCGAATCAGTCGAAGTGCCGGTGGAGGCAGAGGAACCAGAAGCATATGCTGAACCAATTGCCCTACCGTTAGATGTACCACAAGTGGAGCCAGAACCAGAAGAACCGGCTCCAAAAGTAGTTGTTACTAGTGATTCAGAAACTGAATTGCTGGACCGGCCGACCGTCGGCATTTCCACCAACCAGCTCACGCTCTACATTTCAGCGGGACTAGCATTGGTATTGGTAACGATATTTTTTGTCTGGTTTATTACAAACGCTCAAAACAACCAGACGACGTCCGAACCAGACCTCGCCATCAACAGCGATATCGACACAGTACGGTATCTCATTAGTGACAGTTTTTCTCCAGCGGCATTGCGCTTATACACTGGCACCCGTCAGTTCACTACTCTCGTGTTAGTCAATGAGCAAGATGAACTCCTCCCAAGCGCTCTAGTGTTTGACCGCGTTGTTCCTGACCTGCCAGTTAGTATTCGTCAGCACGTCACCGCCGTGCAGTTTATACAATACGACACATCGATACCCCAACTTGTACTCACCATCAGTGATCCATCCTCAGTCACCGGTGCAATGTTGAGCAGTGAGCTGAACCTCGCTGAAACCCTAGCGCCACTCTACGGGAATGCACTCACTGGTCTATTCATCGACCAGACAATCAGTGGGGTTGACGTCCGCACCCTGCGAGGATCATCCTTAACGTACGGAATCATCAATGGAAATACCCTGGTGATTGCCCTTTCCCCTGAAGCATTTGCCAACACGGTAACAGCGCTGACAAACTAACCTATGGAAGTTGCACGTGTCACAACCGTTCAACCACATGTCCTCTCCGGTACTATTGTCACGATTGAAACTGACATCTCACGTGGGCTGCATTCGTTTGCAATTGTAGGACTCGCTGGTAAAGCTGTCGACGAGGCCAAGGACCGCGTTGGCAGTGCCATCAAACACACCGGTTACGAATCACCCAAAACCAAGAATCAAAAAGTCATCGTCTCACTGGCACCAGCTGACCTCAAAAAAGAAGGACCGCTGTTCGACCTCCCCATCGCCATAGCATATTTGCTGGCAGCAGGGGACATCGAGACCGACGACACCAAACGCGTGTACGTCGGAGAACTCAGTCTTGATGGCTCGCTCCGGCCCGTACGCGGGATACTCAACTGCGTGACCGCGGCTAAAGCCGCAGGGTTCATAGAGATTATCGTGCCCCAGATGAACGTCCAAGAAGCGGCGTTGATAGAAGGTATCGACATCTATGGCGCCAGCACACTGACCGAGGTGATTGACCACATCCACACTGATGAAACGAGGCCACGTTTGCCAGTCCAAGCTGCTACCATTATCACTGACACTTGGACCAATGCCTCAACTAAACTAGAGGATATCAAAGGCCAAGAAAGTGCCAAGCGCGGACTGATCATCGCCGCGGCTGGTCGACACAACGTCATGTTGGTTGGACCACCGGGCACCGGCAAAACCATGTTGGCCCGGGCGTTGCGTGGGTTGTTGCCGCCACTATCGAGAAACGCTGCACTTGACGTCACCGCTATCCATTCAGTCTCTGGTGGTGAATATGTCATTTCAACCCAAGCGCCATTTCGGGCTCCGCATCACACGGCGTCACACACCAGTCTCGTCGGTGGTGGCGCCAACCCCAAACCAGGTGAAGTCACCCTCGCACACCACGGCGTGCTTTTTATGGACGAATTCCCTGAGTTTGAACGCCGGTCAATCGACGCGCTACGACAACCACTCGAGGATCGCGTCGTGACTATTTCTCGGGTACAAAGCACAGCAGAATTTCCCGCTGATTTTATCCTCGTAGCTGCCCTCAACCCGTACCGGGGAAGCGAAGACGGTACCAAAGACCTCGCTGCGGCCATGCGCGACACCTATAAAAACAAAGTCTCTGGCCCCATCCTCGACCGCATCGATTTATGGATTGAGGTACCACACGTCCCATACGATACCTTGACTGCTCTCCCGAGTAAGATTGACGAAACCAGCATCGCCCGAACCAGCATCCAGTCAGCCCGCACCATGCAACAAACTCGCTACCAAAAAGACAGCGAGTACACCAACACTAACCTCAGCGCTAGAGAAATCGAGGAACACATCATAATCAAAGACGACGTCAAAGCCCTCCTCAAACTATCAAGCGAACGGTTAAATTTATCACCCCGCAGTTATCACCGGCTAATAAAAGTCTCCCGCACAATTGCCGACCTAGACGGAGCAGCAGATATAGAAACCACCCACGTCCTGGAAGCGTTGCAGTATCGCGTGAATGTGTAACCATGTATTAATGGAACAAATCGCAAAAGCTCTATATGTAGGAAACCTACAACCAAAAGATATTAAGATTACCGTCAGTGATTCTAATCTTATTTTAAGCCCAGAAATTGAACAGCGGATCGGAGAAATATGGAAAGAAAAACTCGTTGAATCTAAAAACCGTGGGAAAGAAATATTCAACGGTTCTTCCTACCGAGTGAATCATTGGAAATTAATAGAAAATATTCTCTCGATACAACTAGCTAGTTACGACTTTAAGAATCGACTGGGATTATCCGTGATGATTAGACAGGCTGAAATAAGTCCAGCTGACTACAATCACGGTGGTTGCTTTGTAGGAGCCACAGTTGTAACGGCTGATAATAAATATGTCATGGTCGAGTTGTCTGGAAAATCCATGAATAATAATACCTTCGAGATTCTAGGTGGAATGGCTGAAACAGATATTGAAATGACCTCTGACGGTTTATACCTGTTTGATGCTCTGCACCAAGAACTGCTAGAAGAAGCGGGTATACAAAAAAGTGAAATCAGTCAAGAGTATTTACAACTTTTCTTTAGGGGGCCTAATGCAGACTACGGTTTTCATTTTCATGTGGAGACAGCTCTCACTGAGAAAGTAATGATTGAGCGTTTCATAAATAACACTGACGTTGATATTGCAGCACTATGTTTCTTTAATAAGAAAGAGTACCTAGAAAAACTTCGAGGCGGCAGTCTAAACAAAATACTAATTGCTAGTCATCTTAAATAGAGTAACCAAGGAATTCATTTAGAGTAAAATGCGCGGCGACAAATAAAAATTACTCACCCTGATAGCGAGAAACCCATTTTAGGATGAGCTATGCGGAGTCTAAGAAAAAAGCTGGCGACCGGGACACATGTCCAGGGAGCCAGCTTTTTTCTGTAACGACAAAGTAGATCGCCTAAAACGGGTTTCTCGCGCCGCGGATTTCGAAGTGTAGGTGGGTCCCAGTCGACCGTCCCGTATTACCCATCGCTCCGATCGCTTCACCTTGTGCGACATAGGCTCCAACCCCAACGTAGTTTTGTGAGAAGTGGGAGTACAACGTCTGGGTACCGTTGGCGTGTCGAATCACGATATATTGCCCGTACCCACCGTTCCAACCAGAACTTTTCGATACAATCACTTCACCAGCGGCGGCCGCCCGAATAGTTGTCCCGTGCCCAGCTGCGAAGTCAACCGCGTTATTTCCGTGGATACCTTGGGTGCGGGTTGCGCCTGGTACTGGATGGATAAACCCGGCACTCGACGCTACGGTTGAGCCAGAAATTTTGACTGGTTTGGCAGTTGCGGCTCGAGCTTGGACTGACTGTACAGTGCCACCAGGGATAATTAGTGTATCTCCAACACTGATATCACCCGCGTCTACTAGCTGGTTGAACGACAGTATCTCGTCAGCATCGCCGTCGTACTTGCTAGCAATCGAAGAAATCGTATCACCTGAAGCAACTCTGTGTTGTACCCCAGCTACTGGCAGGATAACTAGTACATCGTCAGGCTGGATTTGGGTTGCGCGAGGGAGGTCGTTGGCCCACAAAATGGTGTTGGTAGTCACACCAAACATCTCGGCTACCCGCGAGAGGGAATCACCTTCACGCACGGTGTACACGCGGATCTCGCTGGTACCAGCTGGGGCTACATCGTTGGACCCAATGAACCCTGATGCAAGTAGCGCACTGTCTTGGACGACAATGTCACCACCCCCTTGGGCGACGTCAGTCACCGGACTAAGACTAGCCGACAGTAGTGGCATATCAACTGCGTGGATACTGACCCCAAGCACGACTCGTGCGGGCGTATTAGTGTCTGGAAAGAGCGAGCCAAAAAACGCGTGGCCCGCGAGCGGAATCGCAACTAGTGCTGCTACTCCTATGTATGTATATGGTAATCGATGGGCAAATGGTCTACCCGGTTCATCGATCTCTGATGGTGTGTATTTTATAAGCAGTTGGTTTGGTCGCGCCGCAGTTCAGTCGTTACAGTCGTGCTAGAAGGTGCGATACAGGTGTATCTTGAGTACCGTTTTAGGTATGGGCAATATTGTACTAGAGCAACTCGATAGAGCAATTGACGTTCTACCCAGGTTTGGTGCTATGACGTGACGTCATTTTTGGGTTGCAAAACAAGGCTGTTTTGATGTTGACACTTTATAAAATTGTGATATATTTATTTTATGCGACTTATTGCACACATTTTAAAGACAACAGCAGCGGCACAGCCGTGGGTGATTTGCGACTCACGATACACCGCGCACATCCCAGTATGTACTGGGTCTATGGTGCTGTCTTTATTTGGTAGGCAATATGGTTTGAATATATAACTCTTTCTCCAACTGTAACGGGGAAATCCGTTGTGTCATCAAAGCATCTTGTCTCCTACAGACAAGATGCTTTGTTCTTTGGCGGCCACCTGAGGTGGATGCGTCTGATCTTTAACATAAACAAACCGGAGGGGCAGATGTCCATACTAAGAATCAGGAGTTTCAACACCGAGGCGTGGCAAAGTTTCGTTGAGTCAATCAACACCCTTAAGTGGATTTGGAGTGACTTACTCCCAAACCGCGCTCGGTTCCACACTAAAATTGCGATGGGGCTGATGCTGATTGGCATGCTGTTCACCATGCAAGTGGTGAACGCACTCAACCAAACAGTAACTGCACTGAGTGAAAACAACCAAGCAGGCGTACTAGCTGGTCTAACCGGCATAGCCGCCTTTTGGGTAATCTCTAGAGTGATCTTGGGTTGGCAGAATGTCCACCGGGAGTTGGGTTGGAACTTGGGAGCTCGCTATACGCCAGTCAGGCTCAGCGAGCTGCAGTTCCGCAAAACCCACGGTGAGTTGCGCAGCGCCAAAGACGGCGTTAGCGCCGAGCAGATCGAGATTGTCAAAGACAAGTCCGGCAACATTATGTACGCCGTACAGTTTGATGGTAGCGAGACATTCGCTATTCTCCTGAGCTCAATGGTGTTTGTCACCATGTACGACCTGGTAGCTGGTCTTTTGATGATCGTGCTTATGCTCATCAACAGTATTGTCTTTTTGTTTGCGAACCATCACTTTAGTGGTCGCCTTAAACAAATTGACGAGGATTGGCGTAAAGCACAATCATGGACCAGTGAACGCTGGAATCAATTCAGCTTGGTCAAAGTAACGGGCACAGAAGAGTTTGTGAAAGCCACTATGAATGTCATGTTTGGCAAAGCGCTTGATCCTGACTTTCGGGTTTGGGGGATAGACTTCCAGATTGTCGATCTGATTCGATCACTCTTCAATATTCTGTTTGTCTGGGGTGTACTGTGTTACGGCGCACTCTATGGTAACTGGGATATTGGACTGTTTCCAGCCATGTATTTGTGGCTGAACTACATCAAAGACCAGCTGTGGCGGATTGGATCACTGCAGCGTCACTTGATTGAAAACACTGAGCGCGTTCGCGCGATCAGGGTGCCACTCACCAAAAAATCAAACTTCAACCACAACGAAGGAATAGAATACGTACCAACTGATGGGAGTATGCACTATGAGCTACGCGGTGTCTCACACCGCTTTGGCAACGGGGCCTGGGCCCTGCGCAACGTCAACCTCATCATCAACACTGGTGATCGGGTGGCGTTGATTGGTGAAAGTGGTGCTGGTAAATCGACTATCAAGTCGCTACTCCAGCGCGACTTTGACCCCACGCAAGGGGTGGTGCTCCTCGACGGTCGAGACATCCGTGACTACTCACTGAGCAGTATCAAACGGTATCAAGGCTCAATCGAGCAAGACTCACCAACCATGAGTGGTACCGTGCGAGACAACTTACTGTTTGGACTGACAGCACAATCAAGAGCAGCGACCACAGACGATGAACTCGTCAACGTGCTGTGCAGCATTAGCGAGGGGTTCTGGGAACGTTTACAACGTGAAAGTGGACTTGATTCGGACGTCGGCAAAGACGGCTTGGAACTGTCAGGGGGTGAGCGGCAACGACTATCGATTGCGCGCGCACTACTCAAACAGCCCTTGTCAATCTTTATCGATGAAGCAACGTCTGCCCTTGATCCCAAAACTGAGACTGAGGTACAGACCGGGATTGATCGAGTACTCTCATCGGGGGTTACGGCGGTGACTATCGCACATAAGTTTTCTACCTTAAAACAATGTACCAAATTTGTGTGTCTCAAGGTGGTTAGTGAATGCGCAAAAGGTGAATCTCAAATTGACGCGCAAGCGGACACGTTTGAGGAACTCTACGAACAGTCACCCACCTTCCGTGGTCTCTACGACGAGCAACGGATGGCGTTCTAAAAAGCAGTTGGGCGGCAAAGCCGCCCAACTGCACAAAAATAACAAAACAAGCATTGGAGAAATGAATGACTGAAGCAATACCGTACCAAGGAGTGGTATGGCGGCGTGGGAAGAAAACCCTGCTCTGTCCAGTAGAGGAATCTGACCTGCCACACTTTCAGGAAATGGTAAACGACGAGAAGGTACAAAAATTCATCATCGTCGATTGGCCACTGTCTGAAGTAGGTCAACGAGCTTGGTTTGAGCGAGTCAGCAAACCTGACCCGCAGAACATCACCGTTGCCATTCGCACCCACGCAGGTGATCTGATTGGCAACATGGCGATTCACTTCGATGAAAAGAAACGTATCGCCAAGACTGGTTCGCTCATTGGGCACGGAGACTACCGTGGCAAAGGCTACGGCACCGACGCCAAGATGACCTTGCTCAATTACGCGTTTAATTGGCGTGACATGCGTAAGGTAGTCTCGCCGATTATCGGCTACAACGTGCGTAGTCGGAAATACGCCAAAAAGTGTGGTTACCGATTTACCGCCCGGATTCCTAGTGAACATTATCGCTTTGGAAAGTGGCGGAGCGAAGTACTGTACACCTGCTTCAAAGAAGAGTGGCAACCACTGTGGGAAACGTACCAAAAAGATCTTTGAAGACAACCAAAAGCCCGGCTTACGCGCCGGGCTTTTTTCCTGTCTGGTTATAACTAGCCGTACAGCTCACTATGACTGCCAATTTTTATAAATAAGGCTGTTTCTCCATCTAGTAACTGATAAATCATTCGCATGTCTCCGGTGGCGTTAATGCTGTAATAGTTCGCGTATGTTCCGCGTAAACCATGATTATTTAAAATCGGATCAGTCGGATTGACTGCAAATAACTGGAGGCGAGCTTTAGCTTTTGATTTGGTAGTGGCAGGGAGTTTTTTATATTGTTTCTCGAACTGACGATGTACATGGACAATCATAAACTATCGAGATAATCACCAATTTCCTTTGGGTCAGATAATGCTGGCGACATATTTTTGCCAGTTTTTATATCTACCTCAACTTCAGCGATAATCCGCTCAAGTGCCGGAGTCATGGTCGGCACCGCCGAAAATGAAATACTCCGCGTCCGGATAAACTCCTTGAGAAAAGCATTGATCACCCCCGACAAGGGCAGTCCCAACGCACGCGCAATTTCTTGCGCCGATTCTTTCACCTCTTTATCAGCCTTAATATTAATCATGGTTTTCATAAGTCTATTGTATATATAACAGACTTATTGTCAACCATGAACCTGGCATTGATATAAACTGTTGGACATCCAGTGTCCAACAGTTGGGATTGTTTTTATATTTTGATAAAATAATGATATGCCTCCCATCCCACTGCTTACAAAATTACAACTACTCGAAGGAAATGCAACTGCCCTTGATGTTGGAACTAAGGACGGCAAAATTGCGCAACAGTTAGCCCAACTTGGCTTCAGGGTTGATGCAATTGATGTTGAATCACTGACGGAAGAAATACATGGCATTAATTTTGAACAAGTTTCGTTGGAAACTTTTTTAGAGAAAAATACGAAACGGTACGATATCGTTATTGCCCGACACGTTCTACCGTTTACTAGTGATCCACTGACACTAATTACAAAACTAAACACTATTTCCAACATCTTTGTCTTTACTTGTTTTGGACCGACAGACGACTGGAAAGATGAGGATCATATCATCACACTGACCAAAGATGAGCTGTACGATTTATTTGCACCAAATACAATCAAACATTATTCGGAAACATTTGAAGAAACAAAAACCTATAAAGGAGACAGCAAATTCTGGCACTATCATACGTTTGTAACTGATAACCGAGCGTGATTTCCGCTCAAAATCTGGCCGTGCTATCATGGCACACATTATGACTGACACTCCCAACCAACCATACACCGAAGGACTAAACGAACCGCAGCGCCAGGCGGTGTTACACACTGAGGGACCGCTGATGGTGTTGGCTGGGGCGGGGTCTGGCAAGACTCGAGTGATCACCCACCGGATTGTGCATCTCATCCATCAAGGGATTGCGCCGCACAATATCCTGGCGATGACATTTACCAACAAATCAGCTGGTGAAATGCGGGAGCGGGCGATTGCTTTGACCAAAAAATACCCCCCTTCTGATCGAGCGGTCATAGACAGTATGCCAGTGGTTACTACTTTCCACGCGTTGGGGGTCCGGTTACTGCGCGAGTTCCACGAAGCGGTTGGGTTGCGTCGGCACTTCACCATCTATGATCGCAGCGACAGTCAAAAAGCAGTGAAACAGGGAATCGAGCAAGCCGGATATAACCCCAAAGAATTTGAACCACGCAAAATCCTGTCGATGATCAGCCGGGCCAAGGGTGACGCGATAACACGTTTGGCATACAGCGACGCAGCTTCATCGTTTCTCGAAGAAGTGGTGGCCCAGGTGTGGGAGAAATACGAAGACATCCTGCACAAAGAACAGTCGCTTGATTTTGATGACCTCTTGGTCAAGATGTTGCGGATGCTCGAGGATAATAAAACCATTCAGGAACGACTCCAACAACGCTACCAGTACATCCACATCGACGAGTACCAAGACACCAACAAAGTCCAGTTCCGGATTGCTGAACTACTCGCCGGTGACGCCCACAATATATGTGTAGTAGGGGACATCGACCAGTGCTTGGTAGGTGACACACTGGTGACAATGAGCGACAGCAGCCAGAAACCAATTAAACAAGTAAAGTTAGGCGAACAGGTATTATCAAACTACGGCAGCGGTGATTACCGGCCAGCCGCAGTTACCAAAGTGCACACTAATACTCCCAAGACCGATTTGGTCACCATCAAAACAGAAGCGGGACGCACTCTCACCTGCACTCCGCACCACTTACATTTTGCCGGGTATCGACTGGACATTTCACCTCAACTGCATTATGTGTACCTGATGCGCAGAGACGGTATCGGGTACAGACTAGGCACGTCGTCGGTCTACACCAAAGGCCAAGTCAAACCAATACTTGGGTTTGTCCAGCGACTGAACCAAGAACATGGCGACGCAATCTGGGTGCTTGCAACCTACAATACCGTCAACCGAGCCCGCGCAGCAGAATACGAACTATCCCTGCGCTACCAGATTCCGACCATTCCATTTGTCGCCAGGAAAGGTGTCAGTACTGGCGGCTACGTGCACGATCAGATTGCTCTTGATAAGATTTTTGCACAGTTTGACACGGCTGCTAGCGCCACCAAACTACTCAAATCATTTCACTTGCAAACTACCTACCCACATCATCGACCACAAGTAAGCAAAAGCAATCGACAAAACATCCTCGTCACGCTGTGCGGAGACCATCGTGGAGCCACGCCAATGCACCGGATTAGTGTCGCTGGTAGTTCACCCCACACCAAACAAATTTTAGAGCAAGCTGGGTATTCCATTAGATCAGCCAAGATCGGTTCAAAGAGTTGGCGCTATGAAACCTGCGATCAGTCGTATCAGAAAATCTGCACAGTCGTCAAACAATTACAAACCTTGCTGCCAGACGCGATTGTAATCGAGCAAGGAAGACTAGGGACTCAAACAGATGTCCGTAATAAAAACTCGCTCCCAGTACTGCCAGCTGCATCAGTCCGGCCAGGGATGGTTATGTTTGCAGCAGACGGTACGTACGACATCGTCACAACCGTGACCCACGACACCAAAACACAACCAGTATTTGATCTCACTATCACCCCAACCCACAACTTTATCGCTAACGGAATTGTGACCCACAACTCTATCTATAGTTGGCGAGGGGCAGACATCAAAAACGTTCTACAGTTCGAACGCCACTTCCCGAACTCGACCACCATCCTACTCGAAGAAAATTACCGCAGTACCCAGACCATCATCGCGGCGAGTAACGACATCATCAAGAAAAATAAAAACCGGGTAGAGAAAAATGTATTCACTAATAATACGCAGGGCGACAAAATCACGTTGTACGCTGGCATGACCGGGTACGACGAAGCGGAGTATGTCGCACTCACTGCCAAGTCACTCATTGCAGACGGCACCGAGCCGTCGTCAATCGCAGTATTGTATCGAACCAACTTTCAATCCCGCGCTCTCGAGGAAGCGTTTCTTAATTTTGAAGTACCGTACCAGCTGCTCGGGACGAAGTTCTTTGAACGGCGCGAAGTCAAAGATGTACTGTCGTACCTACGCCTGGCCCTGAACCCAGGCAGTAACGCCGACCTCTCTCGCGTAATCAACAACCCTACCCGCGGAATCGGCAAAGTCACCATGCTCAAAGTCATCGCGGGCGACCGGGCCAGTCTGAACGCCGGAGCAATTGCCAAAGTGCAAAAGTTCGACAACATCATGATGGACATCGCGAAGGCAGCCACTGAGAAAAAACTGTCTGACACGATCAAGTTCATCATGAAGCGATCCGGGCTAGAGGAGCAGTTCATCGAAGAGGGGACCGAGGAAGCTATGGAACGGATTGAAAACCTCCGCGAATTGGTAACACTCGCCAGTCGGTTTGACACAGTCGACCCGAACGAAGCCATCGAACAGCTACTAGAGACCGCCGCCCTCCAGAGCGACCAAGACGAAATAAAAGACAAAGAGGAACTCAACGCTGTGCGACTGATGACCATCCACGCCGCCAAGGGTCTAGAGTTCGCGTACGTATTTGTCACTGGTTTAGAGGAAGGATTGTTTCCACACGAACGAATTGATGACGGCAAGACCGACAACGAAGAAGAGCGTCGATTATTCTACGTCGCCCTCACTCGAGCGGAGAAAAAAATCTACCTCACCTACGCCCACATACGAACAATTTTTGGTCAGCAAAAAGTAAACCTACCGTCATCGTTTATCAATGACATCAGCAAAGATCACGTCGAGGCTGCTGACCCATTTGGCCGGGGAAGTAGTACTAGTAGCGGCTATGAGACGACGGTGTATCTAGATTAAACGAATCCCTGTTACGTCACTGACTGAGTTTGACTTTCTATGGGTTTGACTTCAAACTATTTCAACGTAATCTAGCATTATGAGTTTCCAGCATAAAAAATCCCTTGGCCAACACTTTCTCAACAGCGATTTTGTGCCGAAAAAAATGTGTAACGCGGCCAACCTACAAACCGGGGAGACGGTATTAGAAATCGGGCCTGGTACCGGAATATTGACCGCGGAAATTTTGAGACGAGGGGCAAATGTTATCGCCATTGAAGCCGACACCCGGGCGATTACAGAACTAGAAGAAACGTTTGTAGCCGAGATTACGGCCGGACAACTCACCATCCACCATCACGATGCGCGTCAGCTTGATCTCGCGCAGTTTGGTTTGGTCGACCAACAGTTCAAAATCGTTGCTAATATTCCCTACTATATTTCTGGACTGCTGTTCCGGCTCTGTCTCGAGTCAGCCATCCAGCCGACGACACTCGTGTTCCTGGTCCAAAAAGAAGTGGCGTTGCGCATCGCCCGCGACCCAAAAGAATCCATCTTATCCCAATCGGTCAAAATCTACGGCGACCCAACCTATATCGATACCATCAAGCGTGGACATTTTACCCCGTCACCAGCGGTTGATTCCGCCATCGTTGCCATCTATGACATCAACAAAACGCGGTTGCAAAATATTGCTGAAACGCTATTTTTTGACATCATCCATGCCGCCTTTGGACAAAAACGCAAGCAGCTCGCCGGCAATCTTTCAAAGCAGTACGACAAGCAGTACGTGATTGATTGTCTAACCAAACTTGGACTATCACCCCAAAGCCGAGCTGAAGACCTCTCCACCAGTGATTTTGTGAACTTGATCACGCTTTTGGGAGAAAAACGGGACTAATTCTCCCCAGAAAGCCACATATACAGGTAGTAACTACCGACTGGCTGCTGGCTGGCTGCTATACTAAACGGTATGGAATGGAATTTACATCCGCGGATTATCGGCGCTTGTCTGGTCGGATTTGCTTTAGTAGCCGGGGCCTATGTGCTCAGTACGTTTGGTGAGTCCAACTTTCGCAGTCAGCCAGCGGCGGTAGCAGTTGCGGCCGCACCGCGGGTGGCAATTGCAGTTACTGACAACGATAACAACGGCATTGAGGACTGGCGGGACGAATTTATTACAACCAAACCAATCATCCTTGATCCCATTGATTCAACCTACGAACCACCAACTACGCTGACTGGACAATTGGGGATTGATTTTTTTGAAAGCTATATCCGATCAAAAAGTGCTGGTCCGTTTGGAAGTAGTCGAGAGGAAGTAGTCGAACGAGCAGTCGAAACCATGAGTGTCCAAGCAGTGTATACCCTATATGACACACCTGATATTACTATCATGACTACCTGGGACAACGATGACATTTTGACATACGCTAATACCGTTGCCCTGGTTATCACTAACAATAACATTGCTGATAGTCGTGGCGAGATTGCTATTTTGTCCGATGCGCTCAGTCAAGTAGAACCCGATATTGAAAACATTGAGCAACTAGCAGAAATTGCCGCGGCGTATCAAAACATGCGTGACCAAACGCTCGCTATCCCAGTCCCAGCGTTTGCTGCCA
The DNA here is from genome assembly GCA_041688155.1 of Minisyncoccota bacterium. Taxonomy (GTDB): domain Bacteria; phylum Patescibacteriota; class Minisyncoccia; order Phycocordibacterales; family UBA918; genus OLB19. Next base: position 53,848 of record JBDNIW010000005.1, read on the forward strand.
AACAACACCTCGATTTGATCAACACCTATCACGCTCTCTACGAAAGCATAACCGCGATGGCGATATCGATTGAAGACCCAGCCTTTGCATTGATTCGTATCAAACGCTACCAGGATGATGCCACTGGACTGCAGATTGCGTTGCAGAATATGTACGATACATTCGAACCGTACGCGTCGTTGCTTGGACCAGACGACCCGGCATTATTATTCGTTCTCTTTAGTCCGGAGTTTAACTCTTAATTAATATGGATACTTTTTTTCTTGGTTTAAAAAAACTGCTCGTCACGACGATGTTCGTAGTGTTTGCCTTTGTCATGATCTATGTGCCACAAGCACCTACCAGTAACGTTGCCGAGGTTAACGCTGGCGGATTTGGGGGTATCGTATTTGACCCAACTAACACCGCTCAAAACCTCAACACAACTATCCAAAGTACTATAAGTGCTGCCGCTAACACTTTGAACTGGACCAAAGAGAATGTTCTCGACGGGATTGGCTGGGCACTCGCCAAACGAGTGGTCTCTGGCATGGTCAGTAGTCTGATCGACTGGGTGAACTCGGGGTTCCAGGGTCGACCGGCGTTCATCACTGACCTCGGTGGGTTTTTGCGTAACATAGTTGATGAGGAACTCGGGCGAGTCATCAGCGAGCTCGGGGCCGTGGGGTCGTTTATTTGTTCGCCGTTTCGACTCGACGTGCAGGTATCGATTGCTACCCAGTATGCGCAGTTTGACGCCGACGGTCGTGAGCAATCCGCCCCAACTTGTACCCTCACTGGCGTCATTGACAACATCCAGGGATTCATATCAGGCATTGATCCGGGTCGTGGGTTAGCAGACTGGTTGACCATCACCGCAACACCAGAAACCTACACCCCATATGGTGCACTCCTGAGTGCCCAAGCAACCGCGCGGGCCCGACTAATCAACGCCGAGGGCACCACCCTGACTGAGCTTAACTGGGGATCAGGGTTCTTATCACAGAGCGTCTGCCAGGCTATCGAAGGCACCAGCGGCGCCCAGGACTGTTCCATCGTCACCCCCGGTGCCATCATCCAAGACGCCCTGACCCTCAACCTCGACTCTGGTCGCCAGGTGCTGGTTCAAGCTGATGAGATCAACGAACTTATTGGTGCCCTACTTGGACAGCTGGCTAACAAAGCCATCACTGGTATTAATGGACTGCTCGGACTATCAAGTGGTACCGGGTTTACCTACACTGACTACGGCGCCGGGTCGTTCCTTGACGCCTTAAGAGCAGAAGCTGACGTCACCGTAGCCAGCTCAACCGGGGACGGATCTAGTCTTATGACTGACACCCTCCGAGCCGAACGCAACTCCCGATCAACCAACATTCACCTGCTGGACAAACTCGCTGCGTTTATCGTCGACCCACGCAACGCCACCGGATCGCGTGAGATAGCCACCATCCTCAACGAAGAGATATTTGTTGAGGTACAAAGAAGCAACAACATCATCATCGCGTTGACCCAGTACGTAGCTGAGTTCGACACCGCCAGTACCAGCCGACAAGTCGAAATATTTGTCGAGTACAGTAACCTCGACATCACGAGCGAAATCCGCAAAGCCCAAAACATTGCCGATTGGCAATCCCAGATGAGCCTACTAGGGATTGACCCAACCGACAGACGAGGCTTAGAAGAAATCATCAAAAGCCAAAACGCAGCTACCACTACCACCCCCTAATCCCCATGCAACGATTCCTACCAGCCTTACGACCACGCACCTGGCTCATCCTGGCTGGTTTGCTGGTGCTAGTGGGATTGTTGTTGCCGCTTGACGTCATCCACGGCGAAAGTTTGCTTGACGGAGAAGGTCCCATCAGAAGATTCCTGTTTGGGGTAATCATCAACCTCACTGGATGGTTTTTGTGGCTCGGGGGAGCTATCCTCGACTACGGCGTTAACGCCTTTGTAATCAACTTTGGGACTAACTTCAACCAAAACGGTGTCGGGGTAGCGGTCAACCAACTGTGGGTGATTGTGCGCGATTTCTTCAACATCTTGTTTATCTTTGGGTTGGTGTACATCGGTTTCAAAATGATCCTCAACAGTGACGACTCCCAGACCAAACAAACCCTGGTGTATCTGATTATGGCGGCGCTGCTGATCAACTTTAGTTTGTTTATCACCAAATTCGTGGTTGATTTTACCAACGTCCTAGCGAGTGAGGTAGCGGTCGCGGGGTTTGCTGCCGCTACCGGAGGGGGAACTGAGATAGATGGTAATGCCCGCAACAACGTGGCTATTGGTGATACCTTCTTCAGGTTGATGGGCATTCAGCAGAATGTCCTCTTGACCCCAGTGGGAATAGAAAGTAATAAAACATCGCCCTGGTCGTACATATTTGGAGTTGGAATTATCAACATCATCGGAGCGTTTGCGTTTGGGGTCGGGGGGATTATGTTGATTATTCGGTTCGTCGCCCTATCGGTGTACATGGTGCTGTCACCGTTTATGTTCCTAGGGTGGATATTTCCTGGATTCCAGAGTATGAGTAGCAAGTACTGGAGCGGATTCCTCAAACAAGCCTTCTACGCCCCAGTGTACATCGTGATGATTTTCTTCGCGGCGACGATTCTCAATAACTTCTTTCGAGTCGGAGGATCATTTGAAAATGCAAATCTGGGTAGTTTGGCTGGTGATGAAGGATTGCTTGGATCAATAGGAGGGGAGGCAGTAGTGTTCGGTGCTGGACTAGCTCCATTTATCCTCTCCGCTGCTTTCCTCATCGCCGCCGTCCAAGTAGCCGGCAAACTAAGCGCCGACGGCAGCACCGTCATGAGTAAAGTAGGTGGTGCTGTACAATCCCGAGTGCGGGGGGCCATACGTGGAACTGGCAGATTCGCTGCCAGGAATACGCTTGGGTATGGGGCTAGAGGTGCAGGGTTAGCTGGTGAAGCTGGACGCAGGAGGCTTAATCGCCTCACATCATCAATGGCACAAAGTGACAGGTTTGGTGCACGCACATTGGCTCGTGGTTTGGATGGTAGCGTTGGAGCCGGACTTGATACAGTAGCTAGAGCTAGAGTAGCTGGTTCAGAAACCGCAGCCGAAAAGCGTACTCGTATTGACGCAGCCCAAGTACGATTTAATAATACTGCAACAGAAAATCAGCGGGCGACTGATCTAACCGCAGCACGAGCTGCCTTAGCTGCCGCTTCCATACCTGCTGATCGGAAAACAGCTGAAAACAAAATCAAGAAACTTACTGGTAAAATGTCTACTGCAGAACTACAAAATCTGGCACCAGCTGAGCTCAAGACACTGATGGAATCAGGTTTAGTGAACAGTACTAAAATGAAGGAACTAGCCGGTACCGGCCAGTTCTCTAATGCTTACATGAAAGCTGCTGGCAAAAAGAGAGAGGAAGCATTATTTGGAGACATTGAAAAAGTGTTTGCTAAATCTAATGCCACAGCCATAGAACTCACAACTGCAATTGAAGACCTGTCCAAAGAAATTGAGGCTATGACCGACGAAGAAAAAAGTAACGTCGATTTCAACCGCCTTAATTCACAAGTTATTGCGAGCCAACTATCAGAAAAATCAATGGACTCTATCAGAGATTCTGGGAATCTTACATCGTCTGAATTTTCAGATCTTAAGAAAACTCGCACAGCTGGTATTCAAAATATTCTCGCTACCGGACGAATTGGGGCAGAAACCAGAGATACTAATGGCAAAGTCATTAGCGCTACGCCAGCAACGGTTTCTAACACACCTGGAACCACCGACGCAGCTGCCTTTGTCAAAAAACAGCAAGATAAACTGGTCAAAGGTAATGCCGAGACTATCGGTAAACTACCATACGAAGCTTTCTTCAACACAACTACTGGTATCCTGACTGACGCCGGTAGAAGCATGACAGTAGATGCTATGAAAGCTATTGCAAGAACCGCTAACCTAGGTAGGGGCAGTATGTCTGCCGATGAGCGATCTGACCTAGCGAAAGCCGTTAGATTACATAATGGTACAACTTCTAAAATGGCAGCCTACTTAGCTACACAGAAAGCAAAGGAAGATTTCCTACTGTAAAAGGTGATATAAATTAAGTATGAACTTTACTGATCAACAACGAGACGACGCATACGGAGCTTCATCCGAAGTGCAGAAATCTCTATACGAAGGACCAGCGAGTGGGCAAGCTCTGTATGACATAGGGAAAAACCACGGGCTAGTTGAGGTGGAAGTACGTATGTCATTTCTTATCGCCGTCGGGGACGTTGTTATTGGCCTGGTACCACAGGCCCAACTACCTCAGCTGATGATTGAGAGGTTGGGTGTGTCGCAAGCAACTGCTATGCGGATCACCGCAGATGTGCTTGATTTTTTGGAGCCACTTGATGCAACTAAAACCGCTGCGCCGGTAGCAACCAACATCCCCATCCAAACACCAACTGCGGTCGCTGACCCTGGACCCATCTCGCTCGCAGACGAGCTCGCTGCGGCTGAAGCTACATTTCACCAACTCCAACCCATCAGAACGATGGCGGGGGATATGCAGACCCTTAAACATGACGTTCCAATCCACCAGGCAGCCAGCCAGGAGACCCTCCTCAACGGTGACGGCAACGGAAAGAAAAACCCGGGGGCACAATGGGGTGAACAATAAACCCGCGCGCAACTACGGTGGTGCAGTGTATACTAGAGTTATCTATGCGGTTTGAAGTACCACAATTCATCGAAATCGAAGATAAGATTTTTGGTCCCTTGACCTGGCGTCAGTTCGTATACCTTGGTGGTGGGGTGGGGATGGCGGTGGTAATGTTTTTGGTGTTTGGATTTTTAGTGTTTGTGCTGGCGGGATTGCCGATTGCGCTCCTGGCCGGTGCGCTCGCGTTTTATCCCATCAATAACCGGCCGTTCTCATATTTCCTAGAGGCTGTCTACAACTACATTGTCAGTGACCGGCTGTATCTCTGGCACCAGAAACCCGACATGGTATACAAAGAACCCACGCAAAAGAAAACTGCCGCCAGTGAGTTGTATACTATCCAAGCCTCTAACCGCGGTAGCGCCCACAAAAGTATCACCTCGCTCACGCGCTCACTGGAATTACAAGCGCTCCAAAAACCCGAATAAGTATTATGCCCAATCAAAAAGCCGCCACGCAACAATTCGTACCAATCCGTGACATCAAAGACGGGGTGGTTATCAAGCGCAACGGTGAGATGTTGACGGTCCTGCTGGCGTCGTCGGTGAACTTTGCGCTCAAGTCACTCGACGAGCAACGGGCGATATTGCAGCAGTTCCAGAGCTTTCTCAACACGCTTGATTTCAGTTTGCAGATCTACGTGCAGTCGCGCAAACTCAACATCGAGCCGTACCTCGCTATCCTAGCAGGGCTTGAGAGCAAACAAGACAACGACCTGATGAAAATCCAACTCCAAGAATACATGGAGTTTATACGCTCGTTTACCACTGACGTGGACGTGATGAGTAAGAGCTTCTTTGTAGTGATCCCGTACTCACCGACTAAACTCAACCTCTCCAAAGGTGTAAGTAGTTTCTTTTCCAGTGGGGGATCAGCGCCACTCTCTAACGACCAACAGTTCGAAGAACACCGTCTACAGCTAGAACAACGCGTCGCGATGGTCGTCCAAGGCCTAGCCGGGGTCGGTGTCCGCACCATGAAACTCCAAAAAGACGAGTTGGTCGAACTGTACTACCACCTATACAACCCAGGTGATCCAACTGGTGCCGCTCCTAATGTACAATCATAACTATGGCCTTGTTCGACTTTCTACAACCGCAAACTAACCAAACCAACGATCCCTTCAAAGATCAGTTAATGACCCTGACTGATGTGATTGCCCCGTCAGCTATCAAAATCACTCCGCGTACTATTAACATCAGTGGCATCAATGCCCGGACGTACTACGCCGTATCATACCCCCGGTACCTCAACGACGGTTGGATTGAACCAGTATTGAACCTAGCCAAAGAAATCGATGTATCTATTTTTATCCATCCCGTCGACACCGCCGAGAGCCTCAAGAAATTCCAGAAAAAAGTCGCTGAGGTCCAGAGCCAAATCAGTATCAAAGAAGAACGCGGTGAAGTCCGCGATCCACAGCTGGAGGCATCGTGGCGCAACCTCGAACAGCTACGAGACAAACTAATGCAGGCCGAAGAAAAACTGTTTGACGTGGGGTTTTATATCTCGATTTATGGTTCAGACGAGGCCACCATCGACAAAGTTGAGAACGACATCAAAGGCATGCTCGACTCCCGGTTAATCACCATGAAACCAGCCTTTTTCCAACAGGAACAAGGCATCAAAAGTGTCTTTCCTCTCAACGACGACCTGCTGCGCGTGCACAGCAAATTCAACTCTTCACCATTATCAAGTTTCTTCCCATTCACGTCGTTTGACCTCACCTCAGACACCGGGATCCTCTATGGTATCAACCGACACAACTCGTCGCTGATATTGTTTGACCGGTACAGTCTGACTAACTACAACTCAGTGACGTTTGCGACCTCAGGCGCCGGGAAATCATATGGACTGAAACTAGAAATCCTCCGGTCGCTGATGTTCGGGACCGAAGTCATCGTGCTCGACCCCGAGCGCGAGTACGAATACCTGGCTGAGGCCACTGGTGGACGGTTTTTTAACATTTCGCTCTCATCTGATCACCACGTCAACCCGTTTGACTTGCCGCCACCAGCCAATGACGAAGACCCACGCGACGTCCTGCGCTCACATATCATCGAACTCATCGGACTGTTCCGCCTGATGTTTGGTGGGCTAACCCCTGAGGAAGAGACCATCCTCGACCTCGCCATCCAAGAAACCTACGCCCTCAAAGACATCACTGGTGACGTTGATTTTTCAGTGATGGAACCACCGTTGCTGTCCGACTTTGAGATGGTGTTGGCCGGGATGGACGGTAGTGGACCATTGATTGCGCGGCTAACCAAGTACACCAGCGGAACCTGGTCTGGGTTCATGAACCAACCAACCAACGTCGACATCAACCAGAAATTCGTCGTGTTTAGTCTGCGCGACATGCAAGACGAACTCAAAACCATCGCCATGTACATCATTACCAATTTCATCTGGGGCAGTGTCAGGCGGCGCTTGGCCAAACGCCTGATGGTCATCGATGAGGCCTGGTGGATGATGAAGTCAGAAGACACCGCGTCGTTCTTGTTTTCGCTCGCCAAACGTGGTCGCAAATACTACCTCGGGATTGCCACCATCACGCAGGACGTGGACGATTTCCTGCGCTCACCATACGGTGTGCCAATGATCACCAACTCCAGCATCCAGCTGCTGATGAAACAATCACCCACCGCGATTGATAACATCCAAAAAACCTTTAACCTCACCGACGAAGAAAAATACCTACTACTGGAGTCCAACGTCGGAGAGGGGATATTTTTCGCCGGTCTCAAACACGTCGCCATCAAAATCATTGCTAGTTACACCGAAGACCAAATCATCACCTCTGACCCGTCCCAATTGCTCGCCATCAAACAAGCCCGGGCCGAGCTCGAAGCCGCCGGGTTGTCCTAGAGTTGAGTGTAGTACACTGGATATAATATGGCCGTAAGCAACGTGTCCCGAAAATACAAAGACCCTGACAACCGCGGGTTGCGTGACACAGTGCCTGCGAACGAAAACCGCCGACCGGTCAGGGGGAAAGTCGTCCCGTTCCCGACCGGGCAGGCTAGCGATAGCAACCCCCTCCACCAGACACAAGACGAAGCGTTCAGCACCCGCTACCAAAACCCCTGGACCAGGAATGATGAAAACGTAGCCAAACAGCGAATCAATCGCGTCGAGCGCCAATACGCCCCAGCGGCCGAGCCCAGCTACAGAGAAACTCGGATCCCAATTATCCGAAAAAAAGTCAAACACAAGGTACCAACGAGCGAGAAAGTAATCGCCCGATTGAAAGTTTCCGCGATTAACGGGTGGGTGATTAGTTGGGCAGCAGCCTGGTATTTTTCTTTTCAATGGTGGCTTTCATTACTGAGTTTAACTGGACTAGGAATGGCTGTCGCTGCGTACGCAATTATAGATTCTATTGAAGAAACGTTTCTAGGAGGTGTATTGACGTTCTTTATTGGTAGTGCTGAGGATGGATTGAGTGGGGATGGGATTATAAATAAAGTTATAGCTGGTGCTTTTTCTTTATTTGGTATAAGTTTTGATCCGCTTTTATTGTTTATAGCACCTTCTGCCATTTTATTAATAGTTGGTGTGGCGCAACTACTCATAACTTGGTTTATGTATAGTGGTGCCCGAGTAAAATCGCTTTCAGGAACACACGGCGGTTTAAAACAGCTATCATTTGTATTAGCACTTATTTCATCAGTTACTCCAATTCCATTGATTTTTATTTGGATAGCTGTTGTATGGGCATATCCTAAATGAAAGCCCCACAGCCAGGTTGGCTGTGGGGTGATGTACTTCAACCAACGCGGAAGAAGTGATATGGAGGGATGTTGCCATCGGCATCTAGGAAGTCCCTTATGTTTGGGTTGAGGTCCTCAACCTCGTTGACGGTTCGGAAGGCTGGGAGAAAGTTGCCCTCTTGGAAAGGAATTGGATTTCTCCCAACCTGACAAACAGCACCCGAGTTTACTGTTTTGGAACAATCTTGATTGATGAACACCACGTCTTGGGCGAAAGCCGGGAGGGTTGCGACGGCCAGAGCTGCCACGGTGAGAAGGGAAGCGACGAAACGTTTCATTTCAGTAGTCCTTTCGTTTTGGGCGACAGGCTGTCGCGAGGATTGAAGTGTGGCGAACCACAGTGGAAAAGTGCTGTTGACACAAATGTGTCCTACATTCATATATACCACCTAAACCCGTAAAGCACAAGGGGTTGTGTCCACTCTTTTGCGGGTACAACCTGGGGATAGATGGGGGATAGTTCGTATAACTTGGCTGTTCTCTGGCAAGGTTCTGCTACTATATAGGTATATGTGGTACCGCTACTGCTTTTTATTTATCTTGGTTATCCTGCCGGTTGTTAGTGCAGCGCAGCTGGGTAATTTTGACAGCCTCACCTCTGGCGGGCAACAACCGACTATCACCCTCGACCCGCGGTTCCCTGGACCAGGTGAGTCGTTTACCGCCACTCTGCAGGACTACAGCGGTACGGTGTTTGGATCACAGATCACCTGGAGGTATAACGACGTCGACATCCCTGACGGACTAAACAAACGCTCAATCGAGCTCACCGCCGGTGCCGCTGGAACCAGCAACCGTCTGGTAGCGGGGCTGCGCACAGTAGAGGAGCGTACCGCGGAAGTCAGTATCACCATCAACCCCATCTTCCTTGATATCATCGTTGAGCCTCAAACTCGGGTACCAGATTGGTACATCGGCCGCGCCTTGCCGAGCTACACCAGCCAGGTCAACGCCACGGCACTACTGCACGATGGGACTAGGTTCCTGGATCAGACCCAGCTCGTGTATTCCTGGCGGGTAAACCAAAACCAAATTGACGGCGGTACTATCCGCGGTGGAAACAAAGTGTCGTTCGCGACTCCACGTGGTTCAATGCCAACCCTAGTAGTAAGTGTCATTAACCTGCAAGGCGAGATGATTGCCAGTCGCGCCCTCGCTATGCCGAGTGTCTTGCCCGAGCTCGTCTACTACGAGAAACACGCCCTCTATGGGTTGAGTCGACTGTCGATCAACTCTTCAGCTGCTTTGATCGGTAACGTCCTGACGTTGCAGGCCGAGCCGTATTTCCTTGATACTCGTGTATACAACCAGCCAGACGTCGCGGAGTGGGAGATCAACGGTGTGGTAACCAACAACGGCAGCAACAACCCCTATGAGATCACCCTCAGTCGCGGAGGGGCGAGTGGTCGGACGCTGCTCAATTTCCACGTACGGTCACTACAAGAAGTATTACAAGGGGTCGAAGACCGGGTAATGATTAATTTTTAAGTATGAAACGCACCATACTGATAGTGAGTGGCGTGGCTGTAGTACTGCTGTTGATCGGTGTCTGGGCGTATATTCTATTCACCGGCACAACTAGTGAGACAATTTCGTTTAATGATTTTGGGTTTGGTGATACAACCGACCCGACGGTGTTGTTGCCAGTAATCGAAGAGACCGAACCAGACCCAGTGGCTGGTGGCCCCAATGAACGTCTACGCCA
>JBDNIW010000006.1:0-33284 GCA_041688155.1 Minisyncoccota bacterium
GGATATATCTGCCCTGTGGTCAAATCTATCGCAAAAGCTCTTCGAGTCCCACAAAAAGTGTGTCCCACACACATTTTGCATCAACCGCAAAAAAGCCCCATGAGGGGCTTTCTTCTGCGCGGTTGAAGGGACTCGAACCCTCGACCTTCCGCGTGACAGGCGGACGCTCTAACCAGCTGAGCTACAACCGCAAGTGAGCAGGTCATAGAAATGCTAGCATTTCTATGATTCCTGCGAACGCAGCGGGTGAAAGCTTCTGCTTTCAAACCGCAAACGCTCGAAGGGTTTGCCATGGTTTATATTCCTTACCTACTAAATGTAAGTGGCAAGAGTATACCCAGTTTTAGGTAATTTCGCAATACCAATGTGGATTTATCAGTCAGTGTTTGGTAGACTGGGCGGCATAAACCAAAAGCCAACATAGCTCAGTCGGTAGAGCGCTTCCATGGTAAGGAAGAGGTCCTCGGTTCGATTCCGTGTGTTGGCTCAAATGTAACAAAAAGTGCCGTAGCGAACCTGGTTCGCTACGGCACTTTTTGTTATATTTGCTATACTCATCCTATGGAAGATACGTCTGATATTACCGACCGCATCGCCGAAATCGAAGCTGCACAGTTGCGGCCTGATTTCTGGAATGATCCAGCAGTAGCGCAAGCGATGTTCAAGGAGTTGGAAGAGCTCAAGGCGGCAGCCGAGGGAAAAGGAAAGTATGACCGCAATAATGCTGTCCTCACAATCGTAGCTGGCGCTGGCGGTGACGATGCAGAGGATTTTGCCCGGATGCTGGTTGAGATGTATCAGAAATACGGTGAGGGTCGAGGGTGGGTAGCTGTTGTACTCGACAGCAACACCAACAATCACAACGGTTATCGCAATATCACGTTTGAACTGCAAGGCAAGGGTGCGTATGGGACGCTCCAGAACGAGTCGGGTGTCCATCGACTGGTGCGTATTTCACCGTTTAACAGTAACGGCAAACGGCAAACGTCATTTGTGCTGGTTGAAGTGTCACCGCAGGTCGACAGTGTGACTGATTTTGCCCTCAACGAAGACGACCTTGAGATATCATTTGCCAAATCAGGTGGTGCTGGCGGACAAAACGTCAACAAGCGTGAGACGGCGGTCCGAATTGTCCACACTCCGACCAATATTTCAGTCAACCTTTCAACCGAGCGCTCGCAGTTACAGAACCGTGAAAAAGGCATGACCCTACTCGCGGGCAAGATATTTGCGTTTGAGGAGAAACAACGCCGGCGGGAAATGGAAGGATTATCAATCGAAAAGAGTGTGAAAATCGAGTGGGGGAGCCAGATCCGTTCATATGTGCTACAGCCGTATCAGCTGGTGAAAGATCACCGAACCAACACTGAGGTGCGTAACGTTGACGCTGTTTTGGCGGGAGATATCCAAGTGTTTATTGATAGTCTAGGTTCGGCATAATTGCGTGATATACTATTCGGTATGATTTACTATCGCGAGAGTGAGCGTCAGGTTACTACTTCAGACTGGAAGCATATACCTAACCAAATGAATGACCAGAACAGTAATAAACCAAGGGTATGATTTACTTTGATAACGTTTCAAAGCACTACGCTGATGGTCGTGTGTCTGGTTTAGAGGAGATAACTTTTCAGGTAGCTCCCAAAGAATTTGTGTCGATTGTGGGTCACTCCGGCGCTGGTAAAACCACGCTTCTTAAAATGATCATCGCCGAAGACAGTCCTTCATCTGGAACAGTGTTTTATGAGTCACTCGATATCCACCGCATCCCTCGCTCCAAACTGCCGCAGTACCGGCGAAAGATTGGCACCATTTTCCAGGATTTTAAATTATTGCCTCACAAAACAGCGTACGAGAACGTCGCTTTTGCCATGGAAGCCAACGGTCGTACTGACGCTGAGATTGCCGAAAATGTCCCGCAAGCCCTCGCGCTCGTAGACCTTGAAGACAAAGCTTTTAACTTTCCCCATGAACTCTCTGGCGGAGAGAAGCAGCGCGTTGCAATTGCGCGTGCCATCGTCAACCAGCCCGACATCATCATCGCTGACGAACCAACTGGGAACCTCGATCCAATCGCTACCTACGAAGTGGTGCAGATTTTACGCAAGATCAACGACCTCGGGACCACCGTCATTATGACTACCCACAACAAGGGCGTCGTCGACGAAATCGAGCGGCGGGTGATTACGATGGATGAAGGTCGCATTATCAGGGACGACGTCGATGGTAAGTACGTACTATAGTATTATGTTAACTGGATTTCGAAGAATTGTCCGAGCGGGGTTTGTTGGGTTTTGGCGTAATGCCTACGTGTCGCTAGCCTCAGTGTTTGTGCTGACAATCGCGCTGTTTGTGATTGGCTCAACCATGTTCCTTGATCAACTACTCTCTACCTCACTCAACACCATCCAATCAAAGGTGGACATCAATGTGTATTTTGTCCCGGATGCTTCGGCGGACGAGATTGACCGGATCCGCGATGCGGTCTCGGCTCTGCCTGAAGTAGCCCAGGTGACCTATACGTCCCGCGAAGCTGCGCTCGAAGAGTACCGCGCGAGAAACCAAGGGAACGAAATAGCCCTGCAGGCGTTGGAAGAACTGAATGAAAACCCCCTAGGGGCCACTATCGCGGTTCAGGCAAAAGAAACCTCTCAGTATGAAAGTGTTGCCCGGTATCTCGATGAGCAAAAGGCACTTGAGGAAGTCGGCGCTCCAGTCATTGATGTTATCAACTACGCTCGCAACAAAGATTCAATCGACACCCTCACCAATATCATCAACGCAGTAGAGCGGACCAGTTTCTTTGTGATGATTGTACTGCTACTGGCAGCCACACTCATTACGTTTAACACTATCCGACTCGCCATCTACACTTCACGTGAAGAAATCGCCATCATGCGCCTGGTTGGTGCGAGTAATATGTTCATCCGCGGTCCATTCATGCTGCAAGGGGTGATGTACGGTTTGATTGCTGGGTTGCTTACTCTGGCTCTATTCTACCCACTACTTATCTGGGTTGGACCAGAAACAGCTGCCTTCTTAGAGATCAACCTGTTTGACTACTACTTGAGTAACTTCCAAACTATATTTGGTGTGATTGTTGGCATCGGAGTGACTCTCGGACTCGTGTCGAGCACTTGGGCCGTCACTCGTTACTTACGCACCTAAACACTTTCTTTTATGGCCATCCGCAAGCAAGCACTCAAGACTACTGCAACCAAATCAGCCACTAAAAAAAGCCCCAAGACCCCCAAATACATTTTTATTGTGGGTGGGGTAATGAGTGGGGTCGGCAAAGGGGTGGCGTCGTCGTCGATTGCGACCTGTTTGCAGGCGCGCGGGCTAAATGTCACCGCCATGAAAATCGACCCGTACATCAACGTCGATGCGGGCACCATGAATCCAACCGAGCACGGTGAGTGCTTTGTGCTGAAAGACGGACTCGAAACCGATCAAGACATGGGGAACTACGAGCGGTTCCTGAATGTAGACCTACCCGCGATCAACTACATGACCACTGGGAGTGTCTATCTGTCGGTCATAGAGCGAGAACGCAACCTTGAATATGGTGGGCGTAATGTGCAGGTGGTACCTGATATTCCAGAGGAAGTGATTCGTCGGATCAAACTGGCTGGGAGTGAAGCTAAGGCAGACGTGATTCAGATTGAGGTTGGAGGCACTGTCGGTGAGTACGAAAACATCTTATTTATCGAAGCTATCCGTATGCTCAAGCAAGAGTGCCCTGACGACGTTGCTGTCGTGATGGTCAGTTACCTACCCGTGCCAGGGTCCGTCGGCGAAATGAAAACCAAACCCACCCAGCACGCGGTCCGGGTGCTGGGGTCAAACGGAGTCATGCCCGACGTGATTATTGCGCGTTCACCAGAAGCCATTGATGACAAGCGTAAAGAAAAACTCGCACGATTCTGTGGAGTCAAAGCCGAAAACATCATTTCTGCCCCCGATGTCGACAGTATCTACGACATCCCACTTAATTTTGAAGCTGCCAACTTGTCGCTCAGATTATGTGAGCAGCTCGGGCTCAAGTGTCAGCAAAAATCCGATCTCGCGGGTTGGAAGAAATTCGTTAAGCGCTCCAAGGGTGGTCGCGACACTGTCAAGATCGCGGTAGTCGGGAAGTACTTCAGCTCCGGTGATTTTGTGCTGTCTGATGTGTACCTGTCGGTCCTAGAGGCAATCAAATACTCCGCCTACGACCTCAACCTCACCCCAGAGATTTCATACCTGTCCGCCGCTGAATTTGAAGACAAAACCAATCTCAAACAACTCAAGAAATACGACGGCGTGCTGGTCCCCGGTGGCTTTGGTAAAACCGGCGTGGCTGGTAAGCTTAATGTGATTGAGTATGTCCGCAAGCAAGGCATTCCATATTTTGGTATCTGCTACGGTATGCAGTTGATGGTACTCGAATACGCCCAAAACGTCCTCAAGCTCAAAAACGCCAGCACCGAAGAAATCAACCCCAAAGCTGATCACCTAGTAATAGCGGTCCAAGCCTCCCAAAAAGACCTGATCAAGGAAAAGAAAATGGGCGGCACTATGCGTCTTGGTGCGTATGAAGCCCACCTCACCAAAGGCACCCAAGCCCACAAAGCCTACAAGGCTGACACCATCACCGAACGGCACCGCCACCGGTACGAGGTTAACGGTGACTACATCGAGGCGCTCACCGACAAAGGTCTCATATTCTCCGGTGTCTCCCCAGACGGGCAACTAATGGAGATAGCTGAACTATCAGCCGCGGACCACCCATTTTTTGTCGGCGTCCAATTCCACCCAGAATTACAAGCCAGACCCCTCGCCCCACACAAACTATTCACGGCGTTTGTCAAAGCGGCTTATGAGTCGCATCAGTAGTAGGTTTAGAAAAAGCCCGAGCATCCGCTTGGGCTTTTGACTTTTTCCATTATATGATTGCGTCCCTACTTTTGATATGATTGAGCCAATCAGTATGGGCCAGGTCAACGCCGTCGTCGTAAGGTCGACTCTTCCAACCACAGCTGCAGACATACTGGTCAATCTGACCCGATCCAGTCAGCGCGGGGACACAACCAATCATGTTTCCGGCTGCAAAATCTGCTACGTATTTAGCTTGCGCATTGGCATCTTGTGGAAGAACTATACTCTGTGGGTGTGACATCAGTTTCTCCTTATGCTGATTAGATAGTAGCACTGTTGCTGTTTACTAACAACAGTTAATGCATTGGGGAGCTGTTTTTTTATACACTTTGTGGTACTCTTGTGCGCACAACACGGTGTATATACCGTGTGCTACCTTACCCGATCGTCTAATGGTAGGACTACTGTTTTTGGTGCAGTCAATCGGGGTTCGAATCCCTGTCGGGTAGCAATTTAGATTCCACCTGGGCTTTGCTTAGGTGAAGCTTATGTTCCTTTCTGGTAACAATGTGTTTTAGCTTTGTTTAACAACCTAAAAAAGTTTAATCCCTAATGGGCGCTCGCTTTGGTATACTTTTGGTATGAATACTGAAATTGAGGTAAAGTTCTTAAATATTGATCACGCTGAAATTAGATTGAAACTTCAAGAAATTGGTGCAATTTGCGAAACTCCGCTAGTACTGATGAAGCGAGCTATTATAGATTATCCAGACAGACGTCTACAGGCAGGTAGTCCAAATTCGTACATCCGAGTGCGTGATGAGGGGAATAAAATCTCCTTAACCTACAAGCAATTTGATTCGCTATCGATAGATGGCGCCAAGGAAGTTGAGTTAACGGTCAGTTCTTTTGAAGACGCGATAAAAATATTTACTTCTGTGGGATTAGAGGTGGTTTCGTTTCAGGAATCAAAACGAGAAACGTGGAGGCTAAACGACTGTGAGATAGTTTTAGATGAATGGCCTTGGCTAAAACCCTATATAGAAATTGAAGCAGATTCTGAGGCAATAATCAAAGAGGTGTCTGCAAATCTGGAGCTTGATTGGGCTGATGCGATGTTTGGAGATGTGATGGTTGCTTATAGAGCACAGTACCCCTATCTAAACCCAGAGCAGACTATTGGAAGGATAGCCGAGGTCAGGTTTGACGCACCATTTCCAGAGCTTTTAAAGGAGTAGTTTTGACCTAGGCAACGCCTAGGCGGAGCTTGCGCCTAGGCGGAGCTTGTGCTTTACTTCCACGTACGCATTCGGGTTCGTGGTGACGCCACGGGCGCAGGCTACTTGCCCGTAGCCACCCCAAAATTTCCTTACCATTTCCTCCTAGCGGAAGGGGGGTGTGGGGGAAGCCGCCTGAAAGATTGAAAGGAAATTTTGGGGTCGCTAAGGATTAGTGATAAGATTATTTTATGGAAAAATTCGGAATGCGTGATGAGTACGTCAACAAGGATTCTTCTGGAATGGTTCCTGAAGTCGTCGATAATAAAGAAGAGCGTTTACAACGAGCTGCAGAAATAAAAGCTTCATATTTTATAGAAAAGTATGCACCAGAACCTTGGCAACTTGCTTCCGAGGCAGAACCTTCAAGTCCAGAAGATAGGAAAGAGGTTTTTTCAGAGTCAGTGCTTAGTAGGCTAGATACTGAGACATACATGAAACTGTGGTCACTAGCTAGTCCTCACTATTTGAGTCATGTCTCCAGACACGGCTTTAGAGATCATGCTGGCATGGTATATCACACAGGAGGCTTGGATGAGTTCAGTGATTCTGCTTATTCCTTGTTGGCTGATGCTAAGCAATTGCGTTCACCATTTGGTTCACGTGGACTGTTTGGTATGCCACAGAAGGTCAAAAATGAATTGAAGCGTGAAGTCTTTTCAGAGTCTGAGTCAACAAGCAGAGAAGACGCTGAAAAAGCGTTGCATTTATATTTTAATCATTCACTTGCATCGGCTGCTAATTTTCCTGATAAAACTGCTGTGCATTTAGCAGCCGAAACTGTGGCTGACAGTTTGTATGGCGGAGAGTCTGGCAACGAAGTTTTTGTCGTTTTCCCAGCAGACTTTATTGCTTCTCAACATGCATTTGCGTTTAACACTGGTGATGCTGACTGGAAGTTTACCGAGCCGCTAGACTCACTAAAATGGAATGATGTATTTGTATGGACAGATACGTTTGGTGGAGGGATAAGTTTAGACGCAGGAATTACATTTTTGCCAAAAACAACAGTGGTTGATCCAGAAACAGGATCTAGGTATGCAAGCGAAGTACAGGAGGGTCACCGAACTCAAATAGAAGATGAAAAAATAATTTCTACTGTGGTAGATCATTTTTCTAAACCTAGTTATTTTGACGAAACACTAAATCGTAATGATTTTTCAATTGAACAAGATCAAATTGATGAAGTTAAACAATCTTTGATTACACTTGGTTTATATGATCGCGCAGAAGAATTATTAGGAAAACAAGGCTGTTATGATCTGACACGTTCAATTAGTAAAATACTATTAGATAAAGAATCGACAGATAAAGCCTCGGCTATTGTTGAATTGCTAAAGTCTGAGCGCCTAACAAACAAACTCATGTTAGCTGAAACTAATGGTGTAGAGGCTGAACAATTCTGGGAACAGTATTTTGTTAAATATCCAAATAGAAGGCCTAAGCATGTTGTCTTCTACGATGGAAATCCTGAGGAAGCGGTTAACTCACTATTTAGACAAAATAACGTGCAGCCGAAAATTTCAAAAAGTGAACCCTTACTTGGATTTGATAAAAATTTAGTAGAAAATCAATCAGATGACCCACGCTCTAATCCTGGTCGCGAAGCAATTGATACACTTTGTGAAGAAATACTTGCTGAAATGTTCCCCAAAAATAATTAGTCCAGTTGCACGTAAATAGAATTCGACGAAAAATTGCACAAAGAGCGAAGCGCTTTGTTTAATTTTTTGAAGATCTGACAAGCACATACTAAATTTACTTACGCGAAGCATAGATTCTTACATATAACAAACCTAAACGAAGCCACCTGAGCAAACTCACCAACACCGCAGCAGTTAAGCGAGCAGGCGTTAGTCTGTGAGCGTGCTGTGCTGGGGTGTGAGCGTACCCTCGCATGACCACACACTCGTCTACGTCACACCACGGTCTGCCACCAGTCTGGAGAAAGTGATGAACAAAACCCTTAGTTTCCTGAAGGGGTTTTGTGAAGAGTTTTCGGAAGACTGAAGGCAAAAGCAACCCCAAAATTTCCTTTCAATCTTTCAGGCGGCTTCCCCCACACCCCCTTCCGCTAGGAGGAAATGGTGAGGAAAGGTCACGAAGGCCCGGCCTTCGGGGTCAATATACTCTCCTGGTGATTCTATTAGATTAAAATATCGTGTGCCTAGGCGAAGCTTGGTAATCAAAGAGGTTTCTGCAAAACTGGAGCTTGATTGGGCTGATGCGATGTTTGGAGATGTGATGGTTGCTTATAGGGCACAGTACCCCTATCTAAACCCAGAGCAGACTATTGGAAGGATAGCCGAGGTCAGGTTTAACGCACCATTTCCAGAGCTTTTAAAGGCGTAGTTTTGACCTAGGCAAGGCCTAGGCGGAGCTTGGGGGTTAATTTTATTGATAATTAGAGATTGAACTCTCTCGTTCTTTTTTGAAAGTTTCAGGAAGCGGCACAATCAAAGTTTCAAAGTAATTAGAAAATATTGAATCACGCTCATAGTACGCGCCAACAAGTAAATCACCGCTACTTGTCTCGTCTAGTAGACCTCCGGTACAACCAAGTTCGCAAGCATCTGCTAAACGAACGTCTTGTCTAATTTCTATGTAAAGGATTGTTGATGTGGCATTTATATAATCATAGAGAATGATTTCTGGGGTACAATTTCTGGCAGCAGCGCAAGTAATTGCAATTAAGTGTGCCTGACCATCAAGCTGAGTCCACCGGATTGGGCCTGCACCACTTAAATAATCTGGTGACTTCCAAGGGCTTTTTTTTATAATTTCATCGGACCACTCATCGTAAATAAAACTAATTATCTCAGCATTTTCAGCCCTCATACTGACTAAACTTTGTGAGCCAGTAAGCTTTGTTACCTTAAGGTGGAAACCGTTTTGTAAAGCTGATAGATAATGCTCATGTATTTCTGGCTGAACCAGATTTAAAGCTAGTAGTTGTTCATGTAAGGACTCTTTAGTTAAAATGTACGTTGGTTCAGTTTCAGATTTACGGTGTGAGTTATATTTAAAAAGTTTGCTATCACCTAAATAAATCTGACTGTCCCTGGCTAAAAATAAGGGCTTTGGTATCGGCTTGTTGACAGTAACTACCGGAGTTACAGTGGTAGCGTTTATTTCAGCTTTATTAGCAGACAAACTATACCCCATCCATCCACCAATAAATGGCAGGGCGACAAACAATACTAAGGCAAAGTATTTAGAAATAGCAGTGACTTTAAACAACGGAGCATAGAATGAAGTTTTTTGTTGCGTTATTTTGCTTTCTGAGCTTAATTCCATATTAATTTAGTATACCTGACTAGTTTTTTGTAGTACTCATCGATTGTGCATACATGCAAATTTTGGTCTTCCTTGGGGGGTTAATTTTATTGATAATTAGAGATTGAACTCTCTCGTTCTTTTTTGAAAGCTTCAGGAAGCGTTTTGACATAGGCAACGCCTAGGCGGAGCTTGATTGGGTTGCGTATGAGTTCTTAGTGGAGGCTGGGTATACTAATAGACTGATTACGAAAGAATAATCGGCGAAAATTCGTTTTGACCTAGGCAAGTTTTCACCTAGGCAAGGCCTAGGCGAAGCTTGGGTAGCTAGAGAAAGCACTCCTTGATAGCAAGAAAAAAAGTTTTGAAGATATAGTATGATTCATCTTTGTCGAGCTGTATTAATAATTTTAATTTCTAGAGAAAGGTAAGTATGTCGGTGATTTATGCAAAGCTGAAGCGGGAGGAGTGTCCAAACGTAATTTTATTTAATGAAGATCAGGTAGATGACAAATTAAATCATTTGTTTACTCCACCAGGTTTAAAAAACTCAATCGAGTATGACTGCTATGGACCGCAGTCACTCAATGATGAAATATTCCACGTTGACCTGTCAAATGAGCAATGGCAAAAGATTAAAGATATTTACGCGACCGATAACGGTCGTGCATCACATTTAGACAATTCAGGATATGCAGATCAGTATGCAAATATTGATGTAATTTATAGCGTTACTAATACAGCAATCTCGTTTAAAAAAATACGTCCTAGTCAAATCGCTTTACAGCAAGGGTCTTTGGAGTGGGGTGACCGACCTGTCTTTGAAGCGCCGTCAGAGAAAGTGTTGATTGACCCTCCAGTTGACCTATACATCAACAAATCATCAAAACGGGCATATTTTAAAAGTTTTAGGACTGCGGCTCGTATTGCTGGGGTGCTGAACGATTTCTATGAAGAGACAACGCAACAGCACGCTGAAGAAGCACTGGCATTCGATGTGTTTAATATAGCTGAATTTGATGTTACTGATGTGAGCCCAAGGAATAGAAAAAGGCTTGCTCGTATAAAAGGAGACCTAGATATTGATTTGGATGATTCAATGACTATAACCCGGATGAGTGAGTACGCTGATAAATACGAGAGGGTTGGTGTTTTTGAAAATAGTAGAATCAAGATTTGTTCTAACGCTCAGCTCACCGAAGCATTGGATGTTATTACTGGATCCTTTTACACAAACGAAATCACAGATGATGTCATGAAGGCTACTGCAACTAAGAAGTTGCATTAGGGTCATCAAGAAGAACGAGGAATTAGAGAATCTTGATACATAAAGAATTATTCAAGAGCTTCAGCTGATTAAAGTTCTAACATCGTCTCAGTTGACCTAGGCAAGGCCTCCGTAGTTGGTTTTCTGCAGTACTCATCGACTGTGTATACATACAAAAGTTTGGTCTTCCTTGGCGGTTAATTTTATTGATAATTAGAGATTGAACTCTCTCGTTCTTTTTTGAAAGCTTCAGGAAGCGTTTTGACCTAGGCAACGCCTAGGCGAAACTGTCAGGTTAGAGATGGAAAAGTCAATATTAACAGCACTTCTATCTACTAAGTCCACAGTTATTTGTTGACATCGAATCATTTCTAGATTAAAGTATTGGTAACAAGGTCGACCCCTCCGCTTATGCATGGGTCGGCTTTCTTGTTACAATAGCTGGATGAAAGCTTATAACAAACCCTATTTAACAATTGAGCAACAAATTGAAAAATTACATCTCCGAGGGTTGGTGGTGTCTGACGGGTCACTAGCTGCGCACGCTCTTTGTAATATTGGTTATTATCGACTTAGTGGATATTGGTATCCGATGCGTCAGAGTCATTTAGTTGATGATGGTAAAGGGGGGAACTGCGGTTGAAATTTTGGATGATTTCAGAGAGGGATCAACTTTTCAAAGTCTCGTTGAATTGTATGTTTATGACAAACGTCTTAAAATTCTGATGTTAGATGTTTTGGAAAGGATTGAAATTGCACTTCGAGCGAATATTACTTTACAGTTAGGGCAATACAGTCCCTGGGCATATCGGGAAGGTGATTTTTTAAATCAAGGATTTGTAAATAAAATCCACCCAGGAAAAACAGAGAGTGTTTACACCACCCTCATCGACAGATTTGACAGTATGGTGGTCAATTCTAAAAGTGAATCTGTTGAGCATTTCAGAAATAAGTATTCATCGCATTTGCCCATATGGGCAGCTGTAGAATTATGGGATTTCGGTATGTTATCTAAGTTCTACTCAGGTCTGAAATATAAGGATCAGATAGCTATTGCAAATATTTATGGATTGCAGAAAAAGCCTGAGGTGCTAGCTTCTTGGATTAGAACGCTTGCTGACGTGAGGAATATCTGTGCTCATCATGGAAGATTGTGGAATTGAGCCCTTGTTTCTCAACCAAGATCTCCTGTTATTGGTGAGATTTCAGCCTTAGACCACCTTGCGCCTGATGATGTTCGAGAGAAAATGTATAGCGCAATTGCAATTGCAAAATTTATGCAAACAGTTGTCACTCCAGACTCAACTTGGTCAGAAAAATTAATTGAGCTAAATAGAACCTTCCCCAGTGCGCCAGGTGTTAGCTACAAAAGTTCTGGGTATCCTGAAAATTGGGAAGAGTTTGATTTGTGGAGGTAAGGTTTGACGCCTCATTTCCAGAGCTTTTAAAGGAGTTTTGACCTAGGCAAGGTCTAGGCGGTGCTCTGCACCAACGAACTCACTAGGCCAGTCGAGCGGATGTCCGACGTCGATTTCCCACTGACGTGGAAATCTGTACTACCTGGGTACTTTGACGAAGTCCTGTTTGACCTCGGGATCATAACGGACGCCGAGACATTTGCCGACCTCAAACCAATGCGCCTCATCGACAACGCAGCGGTAGATGTAGAAAGTGACACCTACAGCGCAGATCTACGGACGTCGCTCGGGTTGTAGTGCTGCGCCTAGTCACGCTAATTGATTGATGGTATAGTTTTGGTATGGATAATTTGCTTGAAAAGTCAGTTACAGAACTCACCACAAAAGAGTTGGGTCGTGCTTACGTCGACCGTTTGCTTGCCGACGGGGTAGAAGCGCTTGATGGAGGGCAGACTATTACGGCTGACGTTGCATTTTTTGATACCTTGCGAGAGCATGTGAGTCTGACTGTCACTCAAAAAAACTAATCTAGCATGGTCGTTGTTTTCTCTGCTCCGGCCCGAACTGACTTGCTTGATATTTTGACGTATATAGCGCAAGACAATGTAACGGCAGCACTGGTAGTTGTGGATGAAATTGAGTAATTTTGCAGTGCTATACTCGCGGACAATCCGTGCATTGATACTCTGTTTGAAACGTCAGTACCAGACATCAGGATGTTTCCCAAACAATCCTATAATATTTTCTATCGTTTAACTACCAATAAAATCGAGATTGTTCGCGTACTGCATCATTCCCGACTAACTGACAGCATTTTGTAAACCACACTATCAAAACCCAGTCTGCCTCAGATATTCTGATAATCCGAGTTAGTATAGGATTGCTCGATACAACTAGCGCTAAAAACACTAATCCCGCAGAATACCCGCTAAACTGCGGGATTAGCACTTATTTCTGCCCTTTTGATCACCAGTTACGGGTGGATTTTGGCTGTATACCGTTTGTGCTTCGTGCTAAAATAATCCTATGAATATTCAAATTGAAACGGTATTTTTGGTTGGGATTGCGTTGTTTGTAGTGGCGGCCACTTATTTTTTGTTCGCGTATAGAAAAGAGTTCAATTCAGCATTTTTAGTTAGTTTTATTACCATCATTTCCTACACGTTGATGCTAGAAGGCTCGCTCGCCTCAGTTGGGGCCGAAGGTGGGGCGGTCTATGCTACGCGCTGGTTGTTCTACGGGTTGAGTTGTACGTTGCTGATGTACGAAATCGCCAAGTTCCTCAAGAAGTCACAGGCCGAAACTATCTTTCTCCTGTACCTGACCGCTATCGTGATGGGCACTGGTGCGGCAGCTGCGTATTTCGACGGGTGGTACATGATTGGGTTCTTTGCGCTCAGTACGGTGGCGTACGTGATGTTGATGTATCCATTACTCACAGCCGTGTCACCACACCGAGGCTCCGTAGCCAAATACATCCTGGTTGGTTGGACTGGGTTCCCGATAGCATTCCTCCTGGCTCCAGACGGCTTTGGACTGATTTCAGCCGTGACAGCAGCCATCCTATTCCTACTCCTAGATGTGTTCACCAAGGTAATTTTCTACCTCGATTTACACAAGAAGATGGTGGCGCAGGCAGTTAATTAACACTGTCAGAAGTAAGTTAAAATACCATAGTCCTAGGTAAGACCTAGGTTTCTGGTTTTTGAGATCGTGGTGAAAGCCAGTCAGTGTATTGACAACGTCATTACTCATAGTATACTTGCACTATGAGCACTCAAGATACCATCCAAATCAGAATTGATAAAAAAACTAAAGCGGCTGCTAAACAGACCCTCGAAGATTTGGGTCTGGATATGTCTAGCGCAGTCAAGCTGTTTTTGGTGAATGTGATAAATAGCAAAAGTATCCCACTGGACCTGCGGACGGCTAATGGATTTACCGTCGAGCAAGAACGGAAACTACTAGCCGAAACTGAAGAAGCTAAAAAATCAGGCCAGAGATTTGCTAGCGTGGATGAGTTGATGAAAGACCTCAATCACTAATCGTATGGCGTACGAAATTGAACGCACGAGTCGCTTCAAAAAGGCGTACAAGCGGGTGCGACAGCTGCCAGGTTTCAAAGAAGCGGTATTTATCGAGGTAGTTGATTCACTAGTATTAGGTGAACGGCTGGCAGATAAATACAAAGACCATAAACTAACCGGAAACCTAAAAGGTTTTCGTGAATGTCACCTCGCTCCAGATATACTGCTAATTTATCAGATTGACGAAGGAATTCTCGTGCTGACACTTGTGAGTGTCGGTAATCATTCCCAGTTGTTTAGGTAACCATTTAAAACAGATCTGCGGATTTTGTTATACTGGGTGTATGAAAAAGGAATTTGTCGTTCGGTGTCGGGGGATTATTATTCATGGGGGAAAACTACTGGCGGTACAGCATGCGAAAGAATCAACGTTTATTTGCCTGCCTGGCGGTCATTTGGAATTTGGAGAGGATCCTCTGGAGTGTCTCACTCGGGAAATAATTGAAGAGTTGGGGATTACACCGGTAATCGGTAGGCTTTTGTACGTAAATACATTTACCGATGGTGAGCACAAGCAACCAATTGAATTCTTTTTTGAGATTACTAACACTGCTGATTACCTCAATTTTGCTGATATGGAGCGTAGTCATGCGCATGAGATAGGGGAATACGTCTGGACTAGTCCTACAGATACTACTAAAATCATGCCCGCCCAGTTTGGGAATGATTTCCGGAATCAAACGATAGATTTTGACACTACGGTTTATCTAAAAGGCTAGTACTGATGATGGGTCGTTTGCTACAATAGACACATGAATACAAAACACATCCCTGTCGTACTAGGTACCGCTCGCGAAGGACGAGCGTCTGAAGCGGTCGCCAAAGCTGTCGTGGCTATCATCGATGGTATGGACGGACACTCTAGTGAGCTGGTTGACGTGCGTGACCATGTGACTGCAGCGGTTACTGTGCCTCCCTGGGGAGTCGGCGGAGCGAACGAACATCCCACCGCCTGGAAAGCTATCGTTGAGAAATCACACGCGCTGGTGCTCGTGATGCCGGAGTACAACCACACAATCCCTGGAGAATTGAAACTACTACTTGATTCACTGTTTGATAGTTACGCTGGTAAAGCAGTTGGTCTGGTCGGAGTGTCGGCAGGGACCCTTGGCGGAGCACGCGTGGTTGATCACGTGAAGCCAGTATTGATCGAGTTGAGACTACATCCAATCAAGGCCTCAGTGCTGGTGGCGAACGTGGGGGAAGCGATAGCGGCCGATGGGAGTTTTGTCGAGCCAAAAACAACTGAGTTCACCGTGAGTATGGTGGAAGAAATCTCGGCCCTGTCGACAGCCTTGCTGACGATACCGAAATAATTTATGAAGCAGAAAAAGCCAGACGAATTAATAATTTTTACCGGCAAAAACGGACAGGTAAAACTCCGGGGTGATTTTCGTAACGACACGATGTGGGTTACGCAAGCACAAATGTCAGAAGTTTTTGGTGTCGATTTACGTACTGTAAATGAACACTTGCAAAATATATACAAAACTGCTGAATTAACTACTGATGCAACTCTCCGGAAATTCCGGATAGTTCAAACAGAAGGGAAGAGAGAAGTTGAGCGAGAGGTCAATCATTACCATCTGGACGCCGTTATATCTGTCGGTTACCGGGTTAATTCAAAAACCGCTACTCAATTTCGCCAGTGGGCAACCCAAACGTTACGGCAGCACATTACCCAAGGGTTTACTATTAACCGTGCTCAACTCGCTCATAACTACGACGCATTTATGGAAGCGGTGGCTGCTACTCGCGCACTGCTGCCAGCTGCGTCAGAGATGGCACCTGGGGCAGTATTAGAATTAGTCCAGTTGTTTGCTGACACGTGGTTTTCACTTGATGCGTACGACAAAGACCAGCTGACACCTAAAAAAGTCAGTAAAAAACGAGTGAAGCTGACAAGTGTAGAGTTGCACGCTGGTATTGCAGTACTAAAAACTGAATTGATGAAAAAGGGTGAAGCAAGTGAAAATTTTGCCCAAGAACGTAACCAGGAAAGTGTTGAAGGGATTGTGGGGAACGTCATGCAGGAGTTTGGCGGCCAGGCGGTGTACCCGACAATTGAAGAAAAAGCGGCGCACCTGCTTTATTTCATTATCAAAAATCACCCGTTCATTGACGGTAACAAACGCTCAGGCGCGTATGCTTTTGTGTGGTTCCTGCAAAAGGCGCGGGTACTAGATACTAACCAGCTCACGCCGTCGGCGCTGACCGCGCTGACCCTCCTGATTGCACAGAGTGATCCAAAGGACAAAGAGCAGATGACTAAATTGGTGGTATTGCTCATCACTCAGCGATCTAAGTAAATCATGACGTACCAAAGCTTTGACGGTCATGGGGTAGATGTTGCTACAAAACGGGCTGATGACGTTGATAAGCGAACACTGACGTACATCGCTGAGCATCCAGGTTGTCGTGTCCTCGATCTAGGGTCTGGGGCTGGTGGGCAGTCGGTCCGGATGGCTGCAGCTGGGGCGCACGTAGTGGCGATTGACCGGTATGATTTTGCTGAGCAGTTTGCTATCTATGGGCACCCGACAGATAAACTACGCTTTATACCAGGGGACATGAGGCAATTGTTGACACTCGTCCCTAACCAAACGTTCGATATCGCGCTGTGTCAGCGAACGATTCATTATTTGCCGTACCATGATGCTTTGGTTGTTTTGCGGGAATTGCGGCAGGTGACAACTGACAAATTATTTATCTCGGTTACCGGCACGGGTTCTCTCGTGGGCGAGGTGTACTCGGCTGCAGCTACTCCTATAGAAGAGCGGTTTACTCAGCTGTCTGAACTAGGACAAGAGATGTTTTCTATCACGCAGCCGGTCTGCCTGTACAGCGAATCAGAGTTTAGGGCGCTACTGGAAACTGCCGGCTGGACGATAGATGAGTGCTGGGTGTCGGCGTTTGGAAATATAAAAGCGGTGTGCTCGAAATAGCCGAGCATTGCTGGGGTACCAATTTCTCAAGGGCTCCGATGTTCACAGACCACTATAGGCACTTCATCCCCGCCGATAATCGAAATTGGTACCCCAGCAATGCTCTACGGATTGTTGACTGTCACATGTATCAAGCGTAGGCTAGCGGCAATATGCAACCGTACGACGTCGTGGTAATTGGAGGAGGACCGGCTGGGATGATGGCGGCAAATGCAGCGGCTGATACCGGTGCGTCGGTTTTGTTGCTGGAGAAAAATAACGTCCTCGGGAAGAAGCTCCTAATCTCTGGTGGAGGGCGGTGCAACGTGACCAACAACAAACCAGTGGTGCGCGAGATGCTCAGCAAATACCAGGCAGAAGGTAAGTTTTTGTTCTCGACGTTTATGCAGCACGGGGTGAAAGAAACCCTTGACTGGTTTAGGGAACGTGGGGTTGATACGGTAGAAGAAAATGAAGGACGGTTATTTCCGTCGACCAAAAAAGCTGAGTCAGTCCAGCAAGCACTCGTGCAAGCACTGCAAGCTTCGACCGTTACTGTAGCCTCCGAATCTATGGTGAACAGTATTCTAAAAACAGCTGATGGGTTTGAAATTATCGTCAAAGGAGCTGAGTCAATTACAACTAAAACGTGTATTGTCGCCACTGGTGGTACGACGAGGCCGGAAACCGGTTCAACCGGCGAAGGCATGCGATGGATGGAAGCGCTTGGACACACGATTGTTGAGAATAGTTTTGCGCTGGTTCCGCTGACGCTCAGCTCGGGCTGGACTAAGCAGCTCAGCGGGTTGACGATTCCTGAGTGTCGACTGACGCTCTATGCGGATGGGGTTAAACACAGTGTGCACCCAGGGAAACTACTATTTACCCACGTTGGTCTGACTGGTCCGACGGTGCTGAATATGAGTAAGACGGTAGGGGATCTGTTGGGTTACGCCGAGGTGGTGATTACACTCGATCTATTCCCAGGGACTGACCCAGCGGCGATGGATCAAATGTTACGTGATGCGTTTACAGTAGATATAAATAAAAAAGTCCGTAATGCACTCGGACAACTCATCCCAGCTGCGCTTGCAAAAGCGGTATTACAACAGTGTGGAATCGATGATGAGACTAAATGTAATTCGGTTACTAAACCAGAACGGATCAAGCTGGGGCAATACCTGCGCGCTATTCCACTGCCAGTGAGCGGGTTGCTTGGGAAAGATAAAGCGGTTGTGTCAGCTGGAGGAGTCGAACTAACTGAAATTGATTTCAAAACGATGGAATCAAAAGTAATCCCAGGACTATATCTGGTGGGTGACATTCTCAACATCAACCGCCCGTCTGGTGGGTATAGTCTACAGTTGTGCTGGAGTACGGGCGCTGTCGCCGGGGAGTGGGCTGGTAAAACTGCAATAGAATCGTAGTCGCCGCGTATAATAAGCATATGATAAAAACAGCAGTAGTCGCAGGGGGATGTTTTTGGGGACTTGAGGACCTGATTCGAGAAGTGGATGGTGTTGTTAGTACCGAAGCTGGTTACTGTGGTGGAGAGAATGAAAACCCGACCTACGAACAACATCCTGGTCACGCGGAAGCGGTGGAGATCACGTATGACGCAGATGTAATCGACTACCAACACATCCTTGATTTCTTTTTCCAGATTCACAACCCGACGACGCTGAACCAACAGGGGAATGATCGCGGGACGTCGTACCGATCGGCTATTTTTTATGCAAATGATGAAGAGAAACAGATTGCTGAAGAGATGAGTGATGTGGTCAATGAATCAGCCCGCTGGGGTGATCCAGTGGTAACGACGCTCGAACCGCTCACTCGGTTTTGGGCCGCAGAAGACTACCACCAAGATTACCTGGTAAAGAATCCGGGCGGGTACACTTGTCACGCGATTTACTTTGCTAGCTACCTATCGTAATTTGAGACAAAGAAAACGGCGACCGTATGGTCGCCGTTTTCTTTTTGCTTCAGATTTGTTACTGGGCAACAAACGTCAGCGCTTCGCCTTTGAGGTCTCCGCGACCGGTTCGACCGATGCGGTGAACGTAGTCATCGAAGGTTCCGGGCAAGTCGTAGTTAATCACGTGTGACACGCTGTCAACGTGGATTCCGCGGGCCGCTACGTCAGTAGCAACCAGTACGCGGACGTTGCCGCTTTTGAACGCAGACAGTGCCCGTTGTCGCTGGCCGTGGCTTTTGTTGCCGTGGATAGCGTCAGACTTGATGCCGGCCTTAGTCAGCTCTTGGGAAAGTTTTTCCACACTGTGCTTCATCGCTCCAAAAATAATCACTCGTTTGAGTTCTTCTTTTGAGAGTAGAGCTAGTAGCGTGTCGAACTTGTGGGCGTGTGAGTAGGGAACGATGTCTTGTTTGATACTGTCAGTGACGTCTTTGGTTCGCACCGAAATAGTCACTGGGTCAATCATAAAGTCGTGCACCAGACTCTCAGCTTCTTTGTTCATTGTTGCTGAGAAAAAAAGCGTTTGTCGATCAGAGGGGACATCATTGAGGATCTTGCGCATGTCATGGATAAATCCCATGTCGAGCATTCGGTCAGCCTCGTCAAGGACGACGTTAGTAAAGTTCTGGGGCTGGATGGCACCACGATCAATTAGGTCCATCACTCGACCTGGTGTTCCGATGATGAAGTGTTGCTTGCGACGCAAGGCACTCAGCTGTGGTCGGATGTTGGTTCCGCCCACGCAGGTGGTTGAGAACAATTTGAATGGGGTTTTGAATTTCTGGAACTCTACCTCAATCTGGAGCGCGAGCTCGCGGGTGGGGGTGAGAATCAGGGTTTGTTCGTGCTGTAATTCCAGCGTTTTTTGGATCAGTGGTAGCAAGAACGCAGCGGTTTTACCGGTTCCGGTAGCCGCTAGTCCGATGACGTCGAGGTCCTGCATGATTTGCGGGATCACTTTGTCCTGGATTGGTGATGGTGTCGTCAACCCCATTTTATCGAGGTTTTTGACAATGTCTGGATGGAATCCAAAATCAGCAAAGGTGTGGGTTGGCACTATTACCTCTTCGACGACGTCGACGGGGTTTTTGTTGATGAATTGTGATGGGTCAAAGGTGGGCATTTTTCGAGCTCCGCCTCCTCCACCGCTTCGTCCTTGGCCTTTGCTAAAAGGACGTCGGCCGCCGCCTCCTCCTCCTGAGAATGAACGGCGATTGCTACTTGGCGGGCGCGACCCGCCGGTACGACCGGCTGGTCGTCTAGTTTGTGTTTGTGGCATTTTATTTAATATTGGCTACAGTGCAGGAAAATAATACGGTAGGCTGGGTCTGTATATCAGGCTGCCTACGACTCCTGCAGCCCCACACGAGAAACAAAAGTAACCACTAAGATAACACACTACACCACTATGTCAATGTACATTGTTCTATGCTAGGATGCGCTCAATTATGAAACAGGAAATTGGGTATATTTTTGGTAAACACGCGGTGCGCGAAGTGTTGCAGCAGCGACCGGACGTGGTGGTGGAGTTGCATGCTGCAGCGGAGTTTGGGGATGCTGCGATTTTGGCGGCCGCTGAGTTTGCTCGTGTACCAATAAAGAAATTGAACCTCAGTAACCCACCGCGGGGAATTTCTTCAAACGCCGCGCATCAGGGGATTGTCGCGGGGATTTATCCGGAGAAACTGACTGTTCCTTATAAGGAGTTTATCAACAGGCTTAAGGTCACTGATGATACTGGGTTGCTCGTACTGGGAGAAGTCCAAGATCCGCACAACGTTGGAGCGGTGATTCGCTCAGCAGCTGCATTTGGCATCAAGGGTGTCCTGATTCCGCCGCACAACCAGGCTCCAATTACTGGCACCGTAGTCAAGGTGTCAGCTGGGATGGCGTTCCGGATTCCGCTCGTGACGATTCCAAACGTGAACACCACCATCCGTGATCTCAAGGACCGGGGGTTCTGGGCGTACGGGTTAGAAGGTGATGGCACCACTAGCACGACGACCGAGACATACCCCAAACCATCGGTGTTTGTGCTCGGCAACGAAGGGTCGGGACTGCGACCGCACACCAAAGAGGTCTGTGATGACCTTATTTCAGTCCCCATCCACAACCAGTGTGAGTCCCTCAACGCCGCGGCTGCCACTGCTATTGTGCTTGCCAGCTGGTCAGCTAAACACCCCCGGGCCCTTACAGACTAGTCAGAGTGGTGTATGATAGGGGGTAAATTAATTTGTAACGGATATCTATGGATACAAAAGAACCACAAACAACCGACCAGACACCAGAGACCAGTGCCCCACCAACTACTCCAGAAGTAACCACCCCAGAACCAACAACTCCAGAAGTAAAACTGGTAGACGCCGAACCAATCAAAGTCGCGATGGAAGCTACGCCAGCTACCCCAGCACCAATCGCAAGTGTTCCAGTGAAATCAAAGTCAAACAAATACACCATTATTACCGTCATTGTCGTCGTGCTGGCGTTACTGATTGTGCTGTTCCAGTTGGAACGCCAAGATCGCGTCCAGACCAATGTATTTGGCGGACTGATTGCTGCGCTTGATGCCAACGCTCCAGTGGCGGTGGTCGCTGGTGAGCGACTGAGCGCTGACGACTTAGCGGCTGGAGTTGAACAACTCGAGCGAGCGGCAGTAGCGCAGGGACTGGACCCAGCCGACCCCGCTGTACGAGCAGAAATCGAAACTCAGGCGCTCGAAATGCTGATCAATACGACCCTTCTCAAGCAAGCTGCGATTAAGAACAGCGTGGTGATTGAGGAATCAGCTGTGGCCGCCCGGATAGAAGAAATCGCGACAGCCAACGGTGGGCTGGACGCCTTGCTGGTGGAACTGGCTGAATTTGGCATTGACGAGGCACAACTGAACGCTGACGTTCAGGAAGAGCTATTAATCCGTACCTGGATTGAACAACTATTCGCTACCGCTGACCTGACCGTATCACCCGAAGAAATTGCCGAGGTGTATGACAGCGCCGTAGCAGCTAGTAACGGTCAAGAATTGCCGCCACTGGTTGAAGTCACTGGTCAAATTGAAGCGCAGTTGCGACAAGCAAAAGAACAAGAAGCCCTTGACACATACCTACAAGAACTACGAGCCAGTGCGGATATCCAACTAAATTAGCTCCAGGCGACTGTTATACTGCAGGCAATGTCACCCGCTGCCACTGCCACGCTCAAAAAAGTCACCCGCAACCCGCATGAGCGCATGCGGGTTTTGCGCGAGCTGACGGTCCCGGAACAATACGCAGTGTTTTCTGAATTATCCCCCTATGTCCAGCAGACTGTTCTTAAGCAGCTCAAAACCATCGAGATTGTTGACCTGCTTGATCACATGGACCTCCAGCAAGCCGAGCGAGCCCTAGCTAAAATACCGGACCCCAAAAAACGCCGACGAATCGTCGATCGACTCAGGGGGGAAGTCAAAGACAAAATGGAATATTTCCTGCGGTTTCACCCGCAAGCCTCGTTGGCGCTAATTACCTTTAACTACATTTTTGTAGCGGAAAATAAAACCATCGGGTTTACGGCTGATCTGGTTGATGAGCACTACGGAGAAACGGGCAAGTACCCCGAGATTCTGGTGCATCGTGATGGGATACTGGTTGGTGAAGCCCCGCTTTCCCAGATGGTGCGGGCCCGTAATACGCTCACGCTCAAGAAAATCATCACACCGATAGGTACCATCGCGTATCAATCTGAAGTGAGTGAAATCGTCACTGCCCTGACTGATTCGGTGGCGCGCAAACTAGTAGTGGTTGATCATGACCAGAGTGTGTTGGGGGTGGTCTACGCTGATGTCGCAAGGCAGCTGTTCGGGAATCTGCCGGCTGAGTCGCTGTATGATTTTGCGGGAGTAGATGGGAGCGAGCGACCGTTTGATAGTATCGGCAAAAAAGTGCAAAACCGGTATCGGTGGTTAATCTTGAACCTGGCAACGGCTTTTCTAGCCAGTTCGGTGGTGTTGCTGTATCAAGATACGCTTGATGCGTTGACAATCCTGGCGATTTACATGCCGGTGATTGCTGGGATGGGAGGTAACGCCGCGACCCAGTCGTTTGCGATTATGGTCCGGGGGATTACGCTGGGGACTATTTCACTCAAAAACGCCGCCCCAGCGCTCTGGCGCGAGATGGTCGCTGGCTGTATCAACGGGATCATTATTGGAGCGGTAGTGGCGCTGATTTCTGCTGTCTGGAATGGTGAGCCGCTACTAGGGTTAGTGGTTGCTGTTGCTCTGATTGGTGCGCACATCGTCGCGGCGGTAGCTGGTTCATTTGTACCGTTATTTATGAAACATATCGGTAAAGACCCGGCTGCCACCTCGACGATATTTATCTCGACTATTACCGACGTATCGGGACTGTTTTTCCTACTTGGGTTGGCGACGGTAATCATGCTGTAAGGCGTGGTATAGTTGTGGTATATGAATTTCCAAACTTTTTTTATACTCTACGCGATTAGTGTACCCATTTTTCTCATCATTGATTTACTTTGGTTGGGAGTAATTGCTAGTAATTTTTACCGCGAGCGGATGGGTGACTTGTTACAAATCAACTGGACGGCGTCGATTATATTTTATTTAGTATTCCTCGTGGGGTTGATTTTCTTTGCGGTGTATCCACAACTCGATAAAGGGTGGCAGATGGTGATGCTCTACGGTGGGCTGTTTGGGTTTTTTACGTATGCGACCTACGACCTAACGAACCTTGCAACGCTCAAAGACTGGCCGCTTGACCTGGTTATTGTTGATATTATTTGGGGTACGGTGCTGGGTGCTTCGGTCGCGGTTATTACGTATCTGATCTACACCGCCTTCTAGTCCAGTCGTATGAAAACTGCGGAACGAATTGTAATTGTTGCTTTGCTCCTAGCGTTTGTTGGAGTGGGGTACGCTGGGTACTACGCCGTACAAAAACAACGCAGTGATTTCCGAGCGGAAGTAGCCGCCGGAGCGTTTGAGATCCCTGATGAGGTGGCAGTGAGCAAACTAGACCCAGCCGGAGACGACCAGACTGACTGGCGGCGTATATACCCGAACACCGTCCCGGTCTTGCTCGGTGGCGTCCTCGTCCAAGCGTCGGTCGCGGATACCATGACGAATCGGATCAAAGGTCTGTCGAACACGCCATATTTGCCGGATGATGTCATCAAACTCTTTGCTTTTGGTGTACCAGGTCCCCACTCAATTTGGATGAAAGACATGAACTACGCGATTGATATCCTCTGGGTGGCACAAGCGGGAGAAATTGTTCATATCGAAGAAAATGTCTCGCCTGATACGTTCCCGTCATCGTTTGCTTCGCCAGTACCAGCTTGGTTTGTAGTTGAGACAGTTGCTGGGTTTGTGCAGACACACAGTATTGTCCTTGGGGATGAACTCGTACTCCCGCGATAAACTTGCAAATATATGCATCTACCGCATACTAACCCAGCACGATGATCGCCTCACGTGAGTGGGGAGGAACGTCCGGACACACCCTGGTTCGCCAGGAGTATGGTAGCGGGTAACGCCCGTCGGTAGTAATACCCGAGGTGCGAGCAGAGACGTCTAGCGCGAAAGCAATGGAGTCCCGCGCGTCCGCGCGCGGGATAGCTCTATGGGTAACCATTGGAGGTGAAACGGCTAAATCCTTACTAGTGTGCAAGGCCGCGCTCACGCAAGTGAGAGAGCCGCATGAGTCGATGGGTAACCATCGACCTAGGTAGATGATCATCCGTGAGCAATCACGACAGAATCCGGCGTAGGTGTTCAAAATTCCCCGCAAGGGGTTTTTTTGATGTGGTATCATTGTTCCTGAAGCTAAATACTATTTACTTGTATATTTATGATACCTAATCAATTCGCACCACAGTCAGCCGCCCCAAAAATTACCAGTAACCCAGAGCCAGTCGCTACAAACACAACGCCCGTGCCTGATAAAGTGAGTGGTTTTTTAGCTAGTTGCGCACGACTATCTGTGGTTGGCTTGGCGTTCTTGTTGCCAATCTTCTTTCTCCCTGGGTTGTGGGGTACGCTTGGTTTCCAGAAATCGTTCTTAGCGCTCATCTGTGTAGCGCTGATCGTTATTGTTGGTAGCTTGCTGGCGCTGCGGACACGAGAAGTCACAACGATTTTACCAATCCCGATTGCGGTGTTTATAGGGTTCCTGGCTGTAGCGGTGACGTCAGCGGTGACGTCAGTTGATACGCTGGCCGCCTTGCGTGGGAGTGTGTTTGAAGTCCAAACCGTGGCATTTATGGTGCTGTTGCTTGGAGTGATGTGTGTGCCACTTGTGCTGCAGCATTCCACACGATATATGTTTTTTACGTGCGCTGCTCTAGGGTTGGGACTGGGACTACTGCTACTATATGCGTCCGTACGACTATTTGCTGGGCCAATTTTGCCATTCGGGAGCTTTGCGAGTGTGACTCAGTCTCCGGCCGGTAACTTTAATGATCTGGCCCTACTGGCTGGTTTGGCTGTGGTGCTGAGCGTTATCACGTTGCTGCAACTCAAATTACGTCCAGCGGTGCAGGGTTTGCTCGCAGCCGTTGTTGTTTTAGCCCTGCTGATTATGGCCGTGGTGAACTTCTTGTACGTCTGGATAGTGGTTGGATTCTTTGGGTTGATCGTACTGCTCTACGTGTTGTCATTTGAACACCTGTTCTCAGATGCTGCAACCAAAATCGCTACTCAGTCTCGGTCTGTCGTATTGGCTGTGGCCACCCTCATTTGTGTATGTAGTGCGATATTTATCATCGCTGGTAATTACACTGGACAATGGTTTGCCGACCAGTTTGACGTGGAGTATCTCGAAGTTCGTCCGTCTGTCTCGGCGAACATTGATATCGCCCGAGGGGTGTACACTGACGGGCAGATGCTGCTTGGTGTCGGTCCCAACCAGTACGAGTCAGCCTGGCGCGAGCACAAAGACAGTGCTATCAACGAAACGTTATTTTGGAACACCGATTTTGTAGCTGGTAGTGGATATGTACCGACCCTGTTTGTTACGGTTGGGTTATTGGGTGGCTTGGCGTTTGTCCTCTTTACGTTGTCGTATCTCTGGTTGGGTATTCGCACGCTACTGCGGCCCTCGGCACCAAATTCGTTCTGGTACTTTGCTTCACTGGTAACCTTTACTGGTTCAGTATTCTTGTGGGGCATGTCTTATGTCTATGTTCCGGGTGCGACTGTGCTGCTACTGGCGGCACTGCTGACCGGATTGACGTTTGCTTCACTCGCTGACTTGCAACCAACTCTGCGTAAAACGGTGCCGTTGGTCGTCAACCACAAGCGGGGCTTTGTTGTGATGGCGGTAGTGATTCTGTGCATTACTGGGGCCGTGTTTATATTGTTCTCCGCTGGTGAACAATACGTAGCCCAAAGCTCGTTCAACCAAGCCCAACGAGCCTCAACCGACGTCGTAGCTATTGACCAAGCCGCTACGCGTTCATTTGCGCTCTATCCAGATGATCAGTTCCTTGGCGTCCGCGCTCAGGTAGCTCTGCTTGAGATGAACCGACTCCTAGCCATGGCTGATCCGGTGGAAGCTGATCAGCAACGGTTTGTTGCCGCGGCACAACAAGCGCTCTTGTTCACCAACGCAGCTATCGCGTCGTCTCCTCACAATCCAACGTACCAGGCTTTGCTCGCAACCATATTTAACAATTACGCGATTGTCGGGGTGGATGGCGCCCTAGAACGTTCACAGACTGCTCTGACCGAGGCAGCTGCCCTTGATCCCAAAAATCCGCTCTACGCGTTGATGGGAGCCCAGATGGCGGTTGCCCGAGGTGACGCCGAAGCGGCTCGTAGTGCAGTTACTCAAGCCTTACAACAAAGACGCAACTTTACCGAAGCATTATTCTTGCTCACGCAGATAGATATCGCCGCTGGCGACGTACCAGCTGCAATTGCAACCACCCGTACCATCATTACCCTCGAGCCACAAAATCCCGCTCGGTACTATCAGCTGGGGATTCTCTACGCTGCCGCCGAACAACCCAGTGAAGCTCTCGCTGCCTACCAAGCAGCTCTGACTCTTGATCCCGGGTTTGCCAAGGCCCGGTACTTGCGCGCTCTATTGCTGGTTGATCTACAGCAAATCGAATCAGCGCTACAGGACCTGCGGTTAGTGGCACAAACTAATGTCGACAATGAGCAGCTGATCAGTCTGATTGCTGCCCTCGAGTCAGGCGAGGTACCATCGATACCAACGGTATCAAGTGAGTTGGTGGACGAGCTGTCACAACCAAGTGACGGTGCACCGGTGACCTCGGACACTGATTTGATTACGCCACTTAATACCGTTCCAAGCCAGACAGTCGAACCAACACCCGCTGAGCCGACAGATGCTGTTCCTGCGTCAGACGGAGACGAGGCACAAGAGTCTCCGGTTCAATAATCTATGGTCCGTCGCGCGTTCCATTTTGTCTACAGTGAAATAAAAGGTCTGCATCAAGCAGCGTACGTTTTAGCGTTGTTTGCCTTTGGTTCACAAATGTTAGCGATTGTACGAGACCGGATGTTGGCGCACACGTTTGGAGCGGGGATTGAGCTTGACCTCTACTACACTGCGTTCCGGATTCCTGATCTGCTGTTTGTGTTGTTTGCAGCGGTACTGTCTGTCTACGTGTTGCTGCCGTTTATCGAGAAAAGCAGCAGTACCGCCGCCAAAAAAGCTTTACTCTCGCAGGTATTTACTTTGTTTCTGCTCGTATATACCGGGTTGGCGGTTATTTTGACGATTGCAGCCCCGTGGTTTGTGCCCCTTATATTTCCTGGTTACGCTGATCAAGCAGCTACGCTTGTGCCGTTGGTACAGATACTATTACTCCAGCCGTTGTTGCTGGGTATCTCGAGTGTGTGTGGGGTAGTGACCCAGATGCAGCACCGGTTTGTGCTCTACGCCATTAGCCCATTGCTGTATAACGTGGGGATTATATTGGGGCTGGTGGCGTTGTATCCGATGTTTGGATTACCTGGATTAGCAGCTGGGGTGGTGATTGGGGCGGCGGGACACTTGCTCGTACAAGTACCGTTTGTGCGTTCGAGCCCATTTGCGTTCCAGGCGACGTTTAGGTTTAACTGGCCGCAAATGCGGCAGATGTTCGCAGCGGCGTTACCACGCGCGCTGACACTATCGCTTAACCAGTTGGTGTTTTTGCTGTTCGTCGGCATCGCTACGACACTCACGGTTGGTTCAGTGTCAGTGTTTCAGTTTGCCTACAACATCCAATCGGTCCCGCTGGTTATTATTGGGATGAGTTACTCAGTGGCAGCGTTTCCAACTCTGTCACACCTATTTGCTAAGCGCGACCAGGCGGCATTTAACCTGCAGTTGATGACGGCGCTGCGGCATATTTTGTTCTGGTCGATTCCGATTATTGGGTTGGTGGTGGTGCTGCGGGCGCACATTGTGCGCGTGCTGCTCGGTAGTGGGGAATTTGACTGGAGCGATACGAGATTAACTGCTGCGGTCCTAGCAGTGTTCGTAGTGTCACTATTTGCCCAAGCGGTCCAGCTGCTACTAGTGCGAGCGTTCTACGCTGGTGGACGAACACTTACCCCGCTCATGATCACTATCGCCAGCAGCCTAGTGGCTGTGACTACCGCCTTTGTCGGACTGTGGTTCTGGCAAACCAATCCTGTCCTGCAGGCTACTATCGCCACAGCCCTGCGCCTGGGGTCTGTCCCTGGGTCAGAAATACTCGTTCTCGCCGCCGCGTTTACTTTGGGGCAAGTTATTCAAATTGTTCTACTGATACTGGTTGCGCGACGGTCGTTTGGGATTGAGTTGCAATCATTGGGTCGACTGGTTGTACAGTCGGTCACTGCTATGAGTGCCGGTGCTGCTGCTGCGTACCTGACGCTACAAACCGTAGTCGAAGGCATCAATCAAAACATGTTTATCGGGATTGCCTTGCAAGGTGCGGTTGCGGGTGCAGCTGGGCTTACTGCTATCGGTGTCGTGTACTGGTTGCTCCGGTCACAGGAAATGAACGAAACTATCACTTCATTTCGTCGTCGGCTGTTCAAGACCGACGTCACCAAACCGCAGTAGGGTGTCGGTACCTGTAGTTTTTCTATAAAATAGGGTAGAGTAGCTCTACTTATATGTCACAAAA
Organism: Minisyncoccota bacterium; assembly: GCA_041688155.1. Lineage (GTDB taxonomy): Bacteria > Patescibacteriota > Minisyncoccia > Phycocordibacterales > UBA918 > OLB19. The sequence goes on from JBDNIW010000006.1 coordinate 29,216, forward strand.
CATACGCAATTTTAGTATCATCGCACACATCGATCACGGCAAGAGCACGTTGTCTGACCGCATGCTCGAAGAAACCAATACCGTTGAGGCGCGCAAAATGCAAGCTCAGGTACTCGACTCGATGGAACTCGAGCGCGAGCGAGGAATTACGATCAAAATGCAACCCGCCCGGATGGACTACCAAAAAGATGGTGTCGCGTACATCTTGAACCTCATTGACACCCCAGGGCACATTGACTTTTCGTACGAAGTCTCGCGCGCGCTTAATGCTGTCGAGGGAGTGCTGCTACTCGTAGACAGCACCCAAGGCGTCCAGGCGCAGACTTTGAGTGTCCTACAGATGGCCAAGGATCTCGGGTTAACCATCATTCCTGTGCTGTCAAAAGTAGACGTCCCGCACGCTCGGATTGATGAAGTCTCCCAAGAGATTGTATCGCTCCTGGGGTGTGATACCGCAGACATTTTGCGCGCGTCAGGTAAAACTGGTGAAGGTGTACCGCAACTGCTGTCGGCTATTTGTGATCGGATCCCGGCACCGACGGTGGGTACTGCTGGCACGTACCGTGGGTTGATTTTTGATTTTGAGTACGACAATCACCGAGGGATTGTGGTGTATCAGCGCGTGTTTGACGGTGCGGTCAAGAAAGGCGACCAGCTCAAATTCGCCATCAGCGGCAAGACTTTTCAGGCACTCGAAGTAGGAATCCTCGCCCCGCAAGAAGTCCCGGCAGAACTGCTCAGCGAAGGCGAGATTGGGTACGTGGTCACTGGTATCAAGGAAGCGGGCGTGGCTTCAGTTGGAGATACCCTCACGTACGCTAAGGGTGGTGGAGAGGCGCTACCGGGCTACAAAGAAGCAAATCCAGTCGTGTGGGCATCGGTGTTTTCCGAAAGTCAGGACGATTTTACGATGCTGCGCCAAGCCCTTGACCGCCTCAAACTGTCCGACTCATCCCTCTCGTTTGAGGAGGAATCATCAGGCGTCCTCGGGCGTGGATTTCGGTGCGGGTTCTTGGGGATGTTGCACATGGAAATCGTGACCGAACGATTGCGCCGGGAGTTCAACATCGACATCATCATCACTTCACCGTCTATCTCGTACGAAGTCACCTGGGAAGACGGTAAAATCGAGCATATCTACGCCGCTACCCGGTTCCCCGACCACGGCGCCAAAGTATCCATCCGTGAACCGTGGGTGCTAGGGCAGATTATTTTGCCAGGTGATTACATGGGTAACATTATGACGCTCTTATACGAGCACGAAGGGGCCGTGGTTGACACCGAAGTGTTCGGTGATGGTCGGACGCTGTTGGTGATTGAAATGCCGTTGCGCGAGCTGATGCGGGGGTTTTTCGATAAACTTAAAAATGCTAGTAGCGGGTACGCCTCACTCTCGTACGAAATCGCTGAGATGCGCAACGCCACTGTCACGCGCCTGGATATCCTAGTGGCGGAAGAGATTGTCCCAGCATTTTCGCGTGTGGTCGGGCTCGGTCGAGCGGAGGCTGATGCCAAAGCCATCACCGAGAAATTGTTCAAAACTCTCCCGCGTCGCCAGTTTGATACCAAACTCCAAGGCAAAGTTATGGGGAAAATCATTGCTACCAAAAAGCTATCTGCGATGCGCAAAGACGTCACCGGCCACCTGTACGGCGGCGACGTGTCGCGTAAAAACAAACTCCTCGACAAACAAAAGAAAGGCAAGAAGAAAGCCTTGGCCCGAGGAACCGGCAACGTCCAAATCCCCCCAGATGTATTTATGAAAATGATAAAAGATGACTAAATGTCATCGTTAATGAGCTTTTGAGTCAGATTATGAGCAAAGCGAAATAATCTGTCCAAAAGGTGTACTGATCCTGTAAGGATTAAAGATGACTAGCCTCACAAATTAGCGCCGTCTACTTTGCAGCTAGTCAGTAAAATAACGTTCATCGGCCACTTGTATGGCGCATCTGCTTTCTTTCCAGCGCCGCGCATCTATCCGCAAATCTGCGATTTTAATAAATCGGTAAGAGTGAGTTGAAAAAAACAAAACCGCCCAGGCGGTTTTGTTCGGCTTATTGATTCAACTATTACCCAAACCCAATCACACCTGTAAACACCATACTCAAGATAATCACCACTGCAATCATTATCCAGATCCACTTCATCGCTTTTTTGGCTCGTTTGTCGTATAGAAAACTCATAGGTATTATTGTACATGAACTGGGGCTAATGTTAAATGTTAATCGTAGTATACTAAGCACCAAAGGCGTTAGACTTTCCGTTCCAGCAATTCTCCCTCGTTAGGTCGAATTAGGAACTAAATTCATAATAGTCACTACGTTTCTTTATTCATTCAATGCTGGATTTTTACCAAAAGCGAAAACTACGCACCATTCTCAATTCCCGCATCACGCAGGGTGTGTTGGTGGTGTTGGCTGGTATGATGCTGTGGAATGCGTTTGAGCGGTACACTATCGCCGATATGATGTCTGACCGTAGAGAACAGGTAGAAATTGAAGCTGGCGCGCTACAGACCCAGAAAGACGCTCTAGAAGCCCAGGTACAGTACCTACGCGATGACCGCGGAATCGAGGCTGAGATGCGCCGCCAGTTCGACATCGCGCTACCAGGCGAAGAAGTGGTAGTAATCCTCGAAGACACCGAAGTGGCTGCACAAGTGCAACCACCCGAGGAATCGGTCAAGACACGAGGCTGGTGGCCGTGGTAACGGTAGATTATACAATGTGGGGTCTGAGCCATGCTTGTACTAGTCTTGTCCGCTAGTGGTTATTCGACAGACGGTGATAACTCGGTATAATGGTTGTATATGGATACACCAGTAACAATTTATAGCACCCCAGCCTGTCATTATTGTGAGCACACCAAAACGTTCTTCAAAGAAAACAACGTTGAGTACACCGAGCACGACGTCGCGGCCGACGCCGACAAACGCCAAGAGATGATTGACCTCACCGGCCAAATGGGCGTCCCCGTCATCCAAGTCGGACAAGACGTCGTCATTGGATTCGATGAAGACAAACTCAAAGAACTACTAAAAATCTAACACCAAGGTAAAAAACCCAAAACAGCGACCAGATTGGTCGCTGTTTTGTATGGTGTCTGCATTAGGTTATCTTTCATTACGTGAACGGTACAGATATTATATCGGTGTTTGCTTACAATCGCGCAATTTACTCCATCTCATCGACTCCTAGGCGAAACCTCACGGTTTCTTTCGGGCACAAAATAAAAACTTCTACTCTGGTGTTTTTATATTGTGCCCTCACTAGGAGTCGAACCTAGATCTAGTCGTTAGGAGTGACTTGTTCTATCCATTGAACTATGAGGGCAAAGTGGGCGTATCGCCCTGGCTGGATGACACTAGACTAGCATATTAAACCAGTTTTGCCTCTAAGCCTGCTATACTAGTAGCGTATGGATCCGTTACAGACCGAGCATCAACAAATGAAAAGCTTGATTGCTGAGAACCGGCAGTTATTGACAGAGAACAACGTATTGCTGAAAAAAATGTATCGCACGGCGTGGTGGTCATTTATTTTGCGCACTATCTTTACGTTGGTGTTCATTGGTGCGCCGTTTTTGTTGTATTACTACGTCGTTGAGCCGTACTTTTCCTCACTTGGTTCATCGTTTGAGACGTTTGAGACTGGCTTACAAGAAATTCCCGGCTGGAAGCAGTTTTACGAAGCCATGGGTGGCGCGGCAGATGGGGGTGAGTAGGATTGTATTTTTCTTAAATTTCGGTAGAATGGTGCGTACCAAGAGTAGAGCGAGTGGTGGGGTAATCCTGCTTGCTTGGGCAACTAGCTTTGCCCAAGCTGCACTCGCAGCCGAAAGAAAAGGTAACTTTTCTTTCACTACTCGTTTGCTTGGGTAGCTCAGTTGGTAGAGCATTCGATTGAAGCTCGAAGGGTCAGCAGTTCGAGCCTGCTCCCAAGCACAAATAACAAAGACCGCCGTTAGGCGGTTTTGTTATTTGGGGTTGGGAAGAAACTGACTAATGTCAGTTTCGGCAGGCTCGAACACCGGAGCGTTATGAGGAGCGCGCCTCCTGGCGCGACGA
>JBDNIW010000007.1:0-2707 GCA_041688155.1 Minisyncoccota bacterium
CGCTAGCAAACGTAGAAAGGCAGCGTAGGTGTCGTCACTCAGTCCTTCCTTCTCTGCGACGTTAATAAATATCATCAGGGCGCTGACAGCCGTATTGAACTTGAATCCTTCGATATCTTCACCGACTTTCTTGATGGTTTTATGCAGTTGGCGGACGGTCTCAGGTGACTCCTCGTCGACGTCGCCGCTTATCACGTGTTCGTTTAGGCCGTTCACGCGCTCGAGGAACCGCCGGGCTCCCACCAGCCCGTCTTGTGACCACGCAATGGTGTTTTCGAACGGCCCCATGAACATTTCGTAAATCCGCAGTGCATCAGCCCCGACCAGTTCGACGATGTCGTCGGGGTTGATCACATTCCCCCACCGTTTAGACATCTTACGTCCATCGGAGGCAAGGATGAACCCAAGGAACTCAAGCCGTTGGAATGGCTCAAGGGTGCTGACAATACCCTCATCGTACAGGAATTTGTGCCAAAATCGCGCGTAGATCAAGTGGCGCACAGCGTGATCGCCGCCAACGTACACATCCACTGGTGCCCAGTACTGCTCATTCTCTTTGCTCACCAGCGCCTGATCGTTTTTGGGATCCATGTAACGCAGGTAATACCAACTCGACCCGGCCCACTGCGGCATGGTGTTAGTCTCTCGCTTACCGGCCTCACCGCAGCTTGGGCAGGTGGTATTGACCCACTGGTCGATGGTCGCCAGCGGCGACTGCCCATCCCCCGCTGGTTCATAATTCTCCACCTCAGGCAGCATCAGCGGCAGCTGGTCTTCTGGAACTGCTACCGGCCCACAGGTACCACAATGAACAATCGGAATCGGCTCTCCCCAATACCGTTGTCGCGAGAACACCCAGTCCCGCAGTTTATACGTAGAAGTCATCCGCCCGCCAACTTTTGCGACAATTTCTGAATAAACTAATTCCGAATCTTCACCATTAAATTCTCCAGAGTTTCTCAAATCACCTGATAGAGTATAAATTTTTTTACCATCAAGTGTGTCTTGAAACTCTTTCAAATCCTGAATGGTTGGCATCGGCTCATCGTCTGTGGTGATTGCAGGATTTAGAGGTGAGACAACATTTGTAATAGTGATTTTATGCTTCATTGCAAACTCAAAGTCTCGCTGGTCGTGTGCTGGCACCGCCATAATCGCTCCCGTTCCGTAGCCAGCCAGCACGTAGTCTGCGATATACACCGGAATTTCTTCTCCGCTCGCTGGATTAGTCGCAGTGATTCCTTCGAGCAACACCCCGGTCTTTTCTTTGGTATCGTCGAGGCGATCCATTTCTTTTTTGTTCTTGGTGTCGGTAATGTACGTTTCCACCGCAGCCCAATTAGAAATAACATCACGGTGTTTGGTTACCAGTTCATGTTCGGGTGCTAACACCATATACGTAGCGCCATACAAAGTATCCGGCCGAGTAGTAAACACCGTAATAACATCACCAGCAACAGCATCGCTCTCTAACTGGCCGACATCCGATGTCGGCCAGTTTAGCTTAAAATCGATCTCTGCTCCCTCTGAGCGGCCGATCCAGTTGCGTTGAGCTTCTTTGATATGCTCAGGCCAGTCGAGCGTATCGAGGTCCGCTAACATGCGGTCCGCGTAGGCACGGATGTTGAGCACCCATTGACGCATTGGGCGCTGTTCAACCACGCTGCCGCAGCGTTCACAGGTACCATCAGACTCGAGATCCTCATTTGCGAGGCCCGTCTGACACCCTGGGCACCAGTTGATCGGTTCAAAGCTTTCTTTGGCTAGACCTTTCTTGAACAGCTGGATAAATATCCACTGCGTCCATTTATAAAACTCTGGGTCAGTCGTGTTGATCTCACGTCCCCAGTCATAATCCATCCCGAGCTTTTTCAACTGCTGTTTGAATTTAGTGACGTTTTCTTCTACTGCTACCCGCGGATGCACTTTGTTTTTAATCGCGTAGTTCTCCGCCGGCAGACCAAACGCGTCCCACCCCATAGGGTGTAACACTTCGTGTCCAGTCATCCGTTTGAACCGGCTATAAATGTCCGTGGCGATGTAGCCTTTAGGGTGTCCAACGTGTAGTCCTTCCCCCGATGGATACGGGAACATATCCAACACAAAACACTTTGGTTTGTCTGGGTTCTCTATTGTTTTGTAGATAGCTTTCTCAGCCCAGTCTTGCTGCCACTTACTCTCGATAGCTTGGTGATCAAATCGTCGGTGCATAAGTCGGAATAAGTTAGTACTAAAGAACGTTCATTGTGCCACTCAATCGGTTTTCTGTAAAACTAGAACTACATTTCCTTGTCTATCACTCGATCAAAACACCACTCTCCGGCTTTGAAATCCCAGTTGTTGTTTTTCCAGCTTATTGAGTCGTCCATCCTATATGGCTGTCGATATTGATTATCCAGCTCGTTGCTGTCGTGGTTGAACGTTGTGCATAATCGATACTCAGTTTCACTTTCTACGCTATAGGTATAGTCGGCTAGCCCCGTTGTGTTTGGTAGTCGGTCAAATTCACCATAGGCGTCACCAATGGCTGCTGGTAATGCGCTATTTTCACTGTGGTAGCTCTGAACTTGCCACATGATGTTCTGGAGGGCTGACACCATTTCGTTATCAGCTTTCATTTCTCGAACCGTGGTTGGGTTTGGGATATGTACTACGGCTGCTACTAGTACACCGAGGATCAAAGCGGTTGCTAGTGCAGCGTACGCCA
>JBDNIW010000008.1:0-14847 GCA_041688155.1 Minisyncoccota bacterium
TCAGTACACCTTTTGGCTACTTTGGTTCGCTTCGCTCCAAAGTAGCTCAAAAGCTTTTCGATTCCCTTAGGGCCTCGAAAGTATGTCCTCTAAAACTCCGTTTTATTCCTCCTACTTTTGCGGGCCCACGAGGAATCGAACCTCGGCCAACGGTTTTGGAAACCGGCATTCTACCGCTAAACTATAGGCCCTTTGACAGTCACTCTCAGGTGATTTGGTCGCACTTATACTAGTCGAATTTTGGTTGATTAGCAACCTACTTACTACCAAGGAACGAATCAACGGTTTCTAGCACAGATACTGTCTCTGTTGGATCCACCCACACAATCTCTTGGTCTTTCTTGAGCCAGGTTAGTTGCTGTTTGGCGAACTGGCGGGTTTTGGTGTTGAGTTGCTCGATCATGGCGTCCTTGGTGAGTTCGCCTTGTAGGTATTTTGCTATATATCGATACTCTAGCCCAAATGCATCGAGGCGGTCCCATGATACTCCTTCGTAGTGTAATCGTTCTACTTCCTCAATCATTCCTGCCTCCATCCGGTCAATGATGCGCTTGTAGATGTTCGCATGCAGTTGTGCTTGGCTGATGTCGACCCCGAGCACGAGCCAGTTGTACGGTGAGGCTTGTGGCGTTGATTGCGGGACGACACCTAGGGTGTTGATAATCTCAAGTGCACGTTCGAGTCGACGTCGGTTGTGAGCATCGATACCAGCGGCTCGCCTGGGGTCGGCGGCCTCAAGGAGGGTGAATAGTTCTGCTGTTGAGTATTGCGCCAGAGTGGCGCGGTAGGTAGTGTCAGGCTCCACTGGCGCTGCTTGCATTTTGTTGCGCAGCAGATCAACGTAGAAAAATGTCCCCCCAGCCACGATTGGACAGCGGCCCCGCTTGAGGATGTCATCTATCGATCGCGTAGCGTCGGTGACAAACCTGGATCCGGTGTAAATCTCCATCGGGTCAGCTACGTCGAGCAGATGATGCTGTACGCCGTCCATCTCAGCCGCAGTAACCTTGCCAGAGCCAATATCCATACCCCGGTACACCTGCCGTGAGTCAGCTGAAATAACCTCGCCAGCGACGTGCTTAGCAATAGTAATTGAGAGTGAGGTCTTACCAGCGGCTGTGGGGCCAACGATAGCGATGATTTTTGGCTTGGGTGCCATGTAAAAATGAGTGTAGCAGGGAAATCAGCCAACAGAAAGGCCTCAGATATTAGATGCTAATTTATTTGAGTACACACTCACGTCTACGCAATTGTCTTTGCGTTGCACCAGTGAAACTTTATTTTGTGGAAACAAAGCACACAAGGCTTCGCAGATTTCTTTTATTATGTTTGGATAGGCAGAATCACAGGTAATGCGCAGTCGGATTGCTCGGCCGTTTGGGTTGGATACGTTACCGTCTGTGAGGGCTACTCCGACTATAAATGCTTCATGTATCTTTTTTGACACTAATCAGACTATATCACTTGTTTCCGTACAAAGTGCCGCGGGCGGGACTTGAACCCGCACATCGTGAGATAATGGGTTTTGAATCCATCGCGTCTACCGATTCCGCCACCGCGGCACTCTACACACAAACGTGTATTGACAAAGAGTTTAGCAGTTCGGGTGGTTATACACAACCGCTCTAAACTGGTCGTGGTATACTGCAAGTCACAAGGATTAATCGTCTTTGAGGTAATACTATATGGCTTTTCAAGGTGACTCAATATTCTGGGTAGATACAGATAAAGTGGTTCCAAACCCGTTTCAACCAAGGCGGGAATTCGACCAGGCTAAACTCCAAGAACTCTCGGAGTCTATTCGGATGTACGGAGTGTTGCAGCCGTTGACGGTCACGCGCTCCGAGGTCCAAAACGAGGATGGGACATTTTATACTCGCTACGAGCTGATTGCTGGTGAGCGCCGACTGCGGGCGAGTCGATTGGCCCTGGTACCACAAGTGCCGGTTATCATCCGCGAAGGTGAGCAGAGTGAACAAGAAAAACTCGAACTCGCCATCATCGAGAATCTCCAACGTGAGGACCTCAATGCGGTTGACCGTGCGCTCGCGTTCCAGCAGCTGGCGGAACAGTTTGCCATGTCCCACACCCAAGTGGCACAGAAAGTCGGCCGGAGTCGCGAGTACGTCTCGAACTCAATCCGACTACTAGGCTTGCCTGAACACATGCGGATTGCCCTGCAGCGCGGTGAACTGGGAGAAGGTCACGCCCGAACGCTATTGATGCTAACTGACCGCAAAGAGGAGCAAGAAACCATTTTCCGCGAGATCCTACTCAAGAAAATGTCCGTGCGTGAAGTGGAGCGAATCGTGCGCAAAATTGCGGTTGATAAAGTGCGTAAACCAAACGCTCACGATATTGGTGACAACCTGCTTGAGTTTGAAAAATCATTTACTGAAACGCTTGGTACTCGCGTGCAGATTCAAAAAACTGAATTTGGGGGCAAGCTAACTATTGATTATTTCTCTGAGGATGACTTGTCCGTCATCCTCAAACGGATGCAGGCGGAGGCTGGTGGACGAGAACCACAGTCACCAGTGAGCGCTATGGCAGCTGTCGCAGCAACCACACCGCTCCAGGTTGTCCTCGAACAACCAACCAACAACCCAACCTACTCTACTAGTCCAACTAACCCAATCAGCCAAGTGACCCCAGTGGTCCTCCCGGCACCTGAACCAGCATCGCAAATTTACAAACCGGTATCACTAGTACCACAAGTGGTGGTTGAACCAGCTCCGGCAATTACAGTAGCGGAGTATCCGAGTGACCCTATCGTCTCAGCTCCAGTAGTGCAACCACCTATAGCTGCAGTTGCGTTACCAATACCAACTGTAACTCCCCAGGCTGATCCGGGCCTGCTCGCCAAACTAGCGGCGCACACGTCGTTTGGGTTCAGTCGACCCGCTCCAGCTCATCAGCCAACTTTCGAGCCGTCAGTCAGTGGGCCGGTAGCAGCACCAGAGCAGCAATCCGCGCCTGATCCAACCCCAACCCCGCCAGCTGCGCCAGCCGTAATTCCCGCCGCTGAAACACCCACATCCACACCAAAACCAGTCGAGGCAGAGGAAGACATCTACTCAATCCGTAATTTTTCTATCTAAATCCTTCTTTGTTACGTTCAAGCCAGATGCGGATTTTTCGCTTGGCGATGGATGTTTTAGCTGCTTGTAACCATTTCTCAGTTGGGTGGGCTGACTTGCGGGTTTCGATTGCGACACTGTCACCGTTATATAGCTCGGTGTCGAGCTGAGCCATTTTACGATTTACTTTGGCTGATGCCATTTTCTCGCCGACGTCCGAGTGAATAGCGAACGCAAAGTCAATCGGCGTTGCACCAACCGGCAGATCAACCACGTCACCAGTGGGGGTAAACACAAAAATTCGGTCTTTGAAGAAATCTGTCTCAGCGTCCTCGATGAATTGCGACGTGCTGGTGTCTGCCTCGGTGTATGTCTGACCGATTTGTGATATCCAGCCGGGAATTTTGTTCCCATTCGGGACAGCAGCCGTTTTGTCTACGGGGGCTGTCGCTAGGGTTTGGGTACTACTAAACGGCCGGAATAGCCGCGGAATCAGCCTCGAAAAGGTACCCTCTTCGTTTCTTGATGGCTTATCACCGATTAGTTTGTGTTTGTAGATAATGTGCGAGGCGACACCGTATTCAGCTTCGCGGTCCATCTGCTCGGTTCGGATTTGGATCTCGAGAATGACGCCGTTTTGGGTGGTGACGGTGGTGTGGAGTGACTGGTAGCCGTTTGGTTTGGGAAAGGCGATGTAGTCTTTCATGCGTTTGGGGAGTGGGCGCCACAACTCGTGCACGATGCCGAGTACTCGGTAGCAGTCCTCTAACGCCGGCACTGTTACTCGCATGGCGAGCAGGTCCAGTATGGCCGTGTCTTCCCAGTCTTTACGTTTGAGTTTATGGTACATGCTGTACAGTCCCTTGACGCGGTAGGCGGTATGAAAATTGATGACGCCGACCTCGGCCAACCTTTTTTGCAATATCTTGCGCTCTTTCTCGAGGGCAACTTCGGCTTTGCCGTATTTGCCCGCAAGAATTGCACGGACGCGCTTGGCCTCTTCTGGATACACGTACGGGAACGCGAGGTCCTCTAGCTCCTTACGGATTTTTCGCATCCCGAGGCGGTGAGCGATGGGGACATAAATTTCGAGGGTCTCGCGCGCGATGCGCAGCTGCTTTTCTGGTTTGACGTGTTCGAGCGTACCCATGTTGTGTAGGCGGTCGTTGAGTTTGATGATGAGTACGCGAATGTCTTGGCTGGTTGCGACAAACAGTTTTCGGAGTGATTCGTTGTGACGATCAGTGCCACGGTAGCGTACTGATGAAAGTTTGGTCACACCTTCAACGAGGAAAAGAATCTCATCCCCAAACTCCCTGGCGATGTCTTCTGAGGTAACTTGAGTATCCTCGACGGTGTCATGTAGGAGGCCGGCAGAGATTGTCTTTGGTCCATACCCATCGCTGGCCAGGCTGTATGCAACAGCCGCGAGGTGGGTCATATACGGTTCACCGGAGTAGCGGGTGTGTCCGTCGTGAGCTTTGGCGGCGTAGTCATACGCTCGAGTCACCAATTCACGGTCAGACGGGCTCTGGCTGTTGAGTTTGCTGAGCATTTCTTTAGCGGTGTACATAGGTCTATGCTACAGGGGAATCAATTTATTGACAAGTCACCGGTTTATGTTGCATATATTTTCAACGTTTGTTACAGTGCAGTATCGCCATTACAGGTGGCGATACTGCACTGTAACATGAGGAAATAAAAATGGCTCAAACAGCCACTAAACGCGCTGCTGAAATGTCGTCACCTGTGTTTCTTACTGTACATGACGGGCAAGTCTTGTTCCCAACGCCTGCAGCTCAGCAGGATTATCTGCGTGGCCTCGACCCAGCTCGATGCGCACCAAGCCAAGTGGGACGTAAACTACGGGAAAGCCCCACCCCGTTTCTGCCGATGGTAGAGGTGATGCGAGAGAGGTCACCAGGCTAGCCTGAGGCAGGCAGAAAACAGGCGTTGGGCATTTAGGTGCCCGCGCGACTATCAGAATGTTCTTTCAGAAACCGCCTATCACAGGCGGTTTAAACGTTTCTCTTATATATACTATCGTTGCTTGAGTAGTTCTATCGCGAGGTCTAGGGTGATGTCTTTGGTCTTGATGTCTTCGGGAATGCTGATTCGTTTGAAGCCTTTGCGCAGGTAGCGGCCTGATTTGCTTTCAAACACATTAACCAACTTTTTAGTTTTGGGATTGAGTCCCAGTTCTTTGCAGAGCGATTCTCCTTTGCGGGTTTGTTTGGGCGCAGACAGGATTTCAATCGCGCGGTCGTGGGTGATGTCGTAGGGATTGTCGACCTTGGGGTCTTTGAGCGACCGGAAGTCACCAGCGTGGGCGATGTATGGTCCATATTGGCCGGTGTTGGCCATGATAGGCTCGCCAGTGGTCGGATGGTCGCCGAGCTCGCGGGGGAGTAGTAGGTAGCGGACGGCTTCGTCGAGGGTCACTTCATCGGCTTTGACGGTTGGTGGTAGACTCGCACGGCGGGGTTTCTCTTGCTTCTTGCCTTTGACTTTCTCAGGGATTTCACCGAGTTGCACGTAAGGGCCAAATTTACCAGTTATGACAAACACTGGATCACCAGTCTCGGGGTGGATACCAATCGGGGCGTCTGGTTTAGGGATGATGCCGTCAATCAGTCTGGCTCCAGTACAGTCAGGAAAGCGCGAACATGATAAGAACGTACCGTTCTTACCTAATTTTTTATCCATGGTCGCCTGACAGTCTGGGCAGGGGAACTCTTTGGGTCCGGCTCCTAGGGTGGTGAGTTTGGCGACGTCTTCTTTGGCCGCAACGGCCTGCTGGAATGGGGTGTAGAAATCGGTCAGAGTTTTGACGTACTCACGTTCGCCGTTCGCGATATCATCGAGCTGGTCTTCCATGGCGGAGGTAAAATCGTCACCAATGTAATCCATAAAGTGCTCCTCCAGGAACGACGATACTACGTCACCCGTATCAGTCGGAATCAGGGTGCGGCCTTCTTTCTCCACGTACCCACGAGCTACTATCGTATTCATAATACTGGCAAAGGTAGACGGTCGGCCGATGCCGCGTTTCTCTAGTTCCTTGATCAATCCAGCCTCACTGTAGCGCCCCATTGGTTGGGTTTGTTTGGCTTCAATATCGACACTGACACACTTGAGAGTGTCACCTTCGGCTAGCTTGGGGACTTCGGTATCCTCACCGCGGGCGCGCGGATCGGCTTTTAGCCAGCCGGGGAACACCACTCGCGAACCGTTGACGGCAAAGTCAGGGATGGTCTCACTGGCACCCGTGACGTTGGTCGATAGTTTGGTGCGCTTGAGGGTTGCGTTTGCCATCTGCGACGCTGTGGTGCGCTGCCAGATCAGCTCGTATAGGGCTTTTTGGTCACCAGTGGCACCAGCACTCAGCTTATTAAAATTAGACGGTCGGACTGCTTCATGGGCCTCTTGGGCGTTCTTGCTTTTGCTTTTATACGCCCGCGGAGTGAGGTAGCTGGCACCATACACTTTTTTCACGTAAGCCACAATCTGCCCTTGGGCTTGGCTCGACAGGCTGGTGCTGTCGGTTCGCATGTAGGTGATGTGTCCACCTTCGTATAGTTTTTGCGCCGCCCCCATCGTGCGTGAGGGTGAGAATCCGAGCCTGGTTGACGCGGTCTGCTGGAGGGTCGAGGTGGTAAACGGTGGTTTTGGGCTGCGCTTTGCCTCGGACTCTTTGAGTTTTGTGATCACCCAGTCGTGCTTTTCACCAACCTGCTTAATCCGATCGGCTTCCTTCTGCTCACCTGGTTCTTCGACACAGGTAAAGGGAATAGCGAGTTTGCCGGCCTTAAGGTTGGCGGTTAACACAAAATAATCCTCCGGGATAAACTTCCGGATCTCCCGCTCGCGCTCCATCACGATCCGCAGGGCGGGGGACTGCACTCGGCCGGCTGACAAACCGTACCGCACTTTTTTCCAGATCAAACCGGACAAGTCGTACCCGACGAGGCGGTCGAGCACGCGCCGTGCTTCCTGAGCTTCTTTCAGGTTCATGTCAATCTGGCGTGGCTGCTTGATTGCCGCTTGCACCGCTTCTTCGGTGATCTCGTTAAACGCCACGCGTTTGAGCACCACCCCTGGTTTGGTTTCTTTGAGCAATTCAGCCACGTGCCAGGCAATCGCCTCACCCTCGCGGTCGGGGTCGGACGCCAGCAGCACTTCGTCAGATTTAGCTGAGGCATTTTGCAAACTCTCGATCACTTTGGCTTTGCCTGGGCTCACAATGTACCGCGGCACAAACCCGGCCTCGACATCAACCGCGTCTTTGTTGGTCTTTGGCAAATCACGAACATGCCCAATACTGGACATCACACGGTAGCCAGGACCAAGATATTTTTCAATCGTCTTAGCTTTGGCTGGTGACTCAACGATAACAAGGGTTTGTTTTGACATATTAAATGAAGAAAGGAGTGTAACGACTATTCTGAATTTAGTTACCGATTCGACCTATCAAGGGAGAATCGCTGGAACGGGGACATCAGTATGTCACACAAGTTACATTACACTAATAAATTTTATTAAATGAATACTAGCATAGATACAATTTGTCAAATTAGTTACCGCGCTACGCGGTACATCCCTGCGTCTTGCACTACCAGACCGCCTAACTCCATCATCATCAGGAGCTGGGTGGCTGTGGCGGTGTCTAGGTTTAGTTTACGGATCAGCTCGTCGCGGCGCAGGGGTTCGTTGAGGGCCGCCAGGACGGTGGCTTCCTCTGGGGTGACGTTGGGTAACGGGAGGGTTTTGGGTTCTGTACTAGTGTCGATGTTGAGCACATCGAGGATGTCGGCGGCGCAGGTGACGGGGGTGGCGCCCAACTTTAAGAACTGGTGGATGCCATCGTGCTGGCGGGAGAAAATACTGCCTGGCACGACGAGTAGTTCACGATTATAGTCGGTAGTCATCCGGGCGGTGATTAAGGTACCACTTTTCTCCGCGGCTTCGATGAGGAGTGTGGCTTGGCTAATGCCAGCAACTAGTCGGTTACGCTGGGGAAAGGTCCAGTCGGCGGCCTTGAGGGTAGGGTCAAATTCTGACAAGAGGCCGCCCTCAGCCTCGAGGATCTTGCGGGCCAGTGGTTTGTGGGTGGCGGGGTACAGCACGCTGTCGTCCAGGCCGCTGCCAGGGATCGCGAGGGTATACAAATTATTGGCCAGTGCAGCTTCGTGCGCCAAACTATCAATCCCCAGCGCTAGCCCCGACACAATCCCGACGCGGTAGCCACGGAGGCCACCTATTAGGTGATCCACACACTGTTTGCCGTAGCTGGTGTATTTGCGGCTGCCAACGACGGTCAGTAGTTTCAGCTCATTTCCCGGCAACACACCCCGATAGTTCAGCTGCTTGGGCGGCTGTGGGATCTCGTGCAGGCGGCTGGGGAATTCGCTCGCTGGTAGCTCGTGGATAGGAAAGGACATGCAGGTATTTTAACACGGCCGATTTCATGTATACTTTGACATTATGCTTGATATAAAATTCATCAGGGAAAACCTGGACATCGTTAAACACGCGGCTACCAAAAAACGAATCACTATTGACCTGGATCGACTCATCACCGTTGATGATTCTAGGCGGGCGTTATTGCAAACCATGGAAGAGAAAAAAGCCGAGCAAAACCGCGTCGGGCCACAGATAGCGCAAACCAGCGATGACCGTGAGCGCAATGCGCTGCTGCGAGAAATGACTACCCTCAAAGCCTCCATCCAAAAAGACGAAGAGCAGCTCAAAGGCATCATGCGGGAATGGCAGGCGTTGATGTTGCAAGTACCACAGGTGCCAGATATGACCGTGCCAGACGGTATGACTGACGCCGACAATCTCGAAGTCAGTGTCTGGGGCGACAAACCAACGTTTGATTTTGCGCCGCAAGATCACGTTGCACTTATGCTCAAACACAACATGGTTGACTTTGAGCGTGGCGCCAAGGTGCACGGGTTTCGTGGGTACTACTTGCTCGGAGATGGGGCTAAACTATCGTGGGCGATTTGGAACTATGCCAACCAGTTTTTCGCTGAGAAAGGCTTCATCCCGATGATCCCACCGACCATCGTCCGCAAAGCCAATCTGTATGGTACGGGGCACTTACCTAACGAGGCCGACGATGTGTACCATACTCAGGACGAGGATTATCTCATCGGTACCAGTGAAGTATCAATCATGGGGTACTACTCCGACGAAGTGCTGGATGAGAGTATTTTTCCCGTTCGGTTCCTCGGGTTTTCGCCGTGTTACCGCCGCGAAGCCGGCAGTCATGGCAAAGATACCAAAGGCCTCATCCGCGTGCACGAGTTCTACAAACTAGAACAAGTCGTGCTGTGTGAAGCGTCACACCAACGCAGTGTCGAGCTGCACGAAGAAACCAACCGCAACACCGAGGAGTTTATCGAGTCGCTCGGTATCCCATACCACACCGTGCTCAACTGTGGTGGTGACCTCGGCCAAGGACAGGTCAAGAAATACGATATAGAACTCTGGGTGCCAGGCGAAGAGAAGTACCGTGAGATCAGTTCCGCGTCGTATTTCCATGATTTCCAAACCCGCCGGTTCAACATCCGCTACAAAGACGCTGACGGCAAGCTGCGCTACGCCCACTCACTCAACTGTACCGCTATCCCGACACCGCGCATCTTGGTGTCATTAGTAGAGAACTTTCAACAGTCAGACGGCACGATCAAAATCCCCGAAGTATTGCGGCCTTTCTTTGGCAAAGACCAGATTGGGTAGTCGGTCTGCTATAATCGCCACATGCGACCAGAGACCAAGCAACTACTCAAAAATATCTCGATTGGACTGGGGGTGTTCACGCTGATTGGTTGCTTGTTGTATGGAGTGTGGCATGGGACGCGAATCAGTGTATTGACGATTGATGAAGTATTGGTCAGTGGCGGTGAGACTATCTCACACAGTGCGGTTGCGAGCGACGTGTCTGCACTGCTCGAGGGTGAATACATGCGGTTTGTCCCCCGACGGTTCGCGTGGACGTACCCTGAAACTGAGATCCTAGCGACGTTAAACCAAATTGACCGGGTCAAAGATCCCCAGATCAGCCGAGATGGTCGGACACTATTTATTACGCTAGCCGAATATAAACCAGTGGCTCTGTGGTGTGACGCCACGTCGACTACGACGTGTGCCTTTATTGATTCTGATGGTTACGCCTTTGCGCTGGCGCCGCAGTTGACTGGTGGAGCGTTTGTGCGCTACGTCCAGGTAGGGCAGCCGGTGGCCACTGGCGAGGGGTTTGCGCAGCACGATGATTTTGCGCTCCTGCGAGAGTTGGTTACGCTACTAGGCCAATCTGACTGGCCAGTGGCAGCCATCGAACTCGACCAAGCGCGCGACGCGTTTGTGTATCTGGCTGGGGGCGGAGAACTCAAAGTCTCACTGCTACTCATGCCAGTCGACACTATTGACAACTTGCAGACGGTCTTATCAACCGAGCAGTATCGCCACCTAGTTCCCAATAATTTTGTATATATAGATCTGCGGTTTGGGAATAAGGTGTTTGTCAGTGAATTTGGCGTTCCAGTGGTGGAGTCAGCAGTTGTAGCTGAGGGTGGTGCAGATGAAGCGGCTAGGCTCGAGAACCCAGCAATAGAAACCGCCACGTCGAGTGACGCGGCGGCCTTGGATTAGCGGTAATTAATTCCGATAATCAATTACTTTTGCCTTTCAGCTGAATTTTATACCAGACATACAGTCCGATAATGAACGCAACAAGCGCTATGGCAGCGCACACCATAACGGTAAATTGGTTCGTCGACAGCACAGGATCAATAAATGTAAACCATGTGATTGCGGCAAAGCAGCCACCGGCAATCAGCAAAAAAACAATCTTGACAACATTTTCCATCTAGTTCTCCCTAGTTACACAGGTTGCATTACCTGTACTAGAAGGTACAATGCCACAACTATGAATTTTTGGCAACAGATGCCCAAACCGATGATGTGCGTCGCGCCGATGGCTGATGTCACTGATGCGCCGTTTCGGCGGATGATTGCCAAGTACTCGGCTCATACTCGGACGGATGGGACGATTGGCGGTCCCGACGTGATGTGGACGGAATTCGTCGCGGCTGATGGACTGATGCGCGCAACGCCTGAGGGTCGAGTCAAACTGATGGCGGACTTGATCTACGTCGAGGAAGAGCGTCCGATTGTCGCCCAGCTGTTCTCGAGTAACCCAGAATACATGGAAGCCGGCGCGCGGCTGGCGGCTGAGCTGGGGTTTGATGGTGTTGATCTCAACATGGGGTGTCCGTCGGCAACCATTGAGAAGCAAGGCTGCGGTGCAGCGATGATCAAAAACCCCGCTCACGCTCGAGCGGTCATCCAGGCGGCTAAACGCGGCGCAGGAGCACTTCCGGTGTCAGTCAAAACCCGTCTGGGGTACAACCGGGACGAAATCGAAACCTGGGTCCCAGAAATCTTGGCCGAAGCACCGGCCGTCCTCACCATCCATGCTCGCACCCGTAAAGAAATGAGTAAGGTGCCGGCCAAATGGGACCGCCTCGCGCAGGTGGTCGAGCTGCGTAATGCGCTTGGTAGCGAGACATTGATTATCGGCAACGGTGACGCAACGTCAATCGAAGACGGTCACGCCAAAGCCGCCGCCTCGGGTGCCGAGGGGGTGATGTTTGGCCGGGCGCTGTTTGGCAACCCGTGGTTCTTCCACCCGACCAAACGACTCCCGTACAAATTAAAAGCTCTACCAACTAGCGGCGTGAATCGTGGTGATTTGATCGAGGCCAATGTTGGTGAGGCGGGGGTCGAGTACATCTCGCTCGAAGAGCGCCTCTTGGTCCTGGTTGAACACACCAAACTATTTGCCGAGCTGCTTCACTTCAAAAACTTTGCCATTATGAAAAAACACTACAAAGGCTACATTAACGGGTTTCCCGGCGCCGCCCAACTACGCGCCCAGTTAATGGAGCAAAACACCCCAGAGGAAATCGAGCAGGTTGTGCACAATTTTTTAGCTACTCAACCATAGCTACGTAAAAGGTTGGTACAATAAACGTATGAACGAAATCCTGCACGCCAATATTTTTTTTGTGATTACGAGTATCGCAACTGTGCTGTTTGCGGTTATTATTTGTTTGATTTTGTATCAGGTACTGAAACTAGTGCGGACTGTCCGCCGGATTGCTGATCGAATCGAACTAGCAAGCGAACAAGTCGCTGACGACATGGCGCACGCACGCGAGTTATTTGCTAATGGTGGTATAATTGCGCGAGTGATGGGGTTCATGGCGGGGGCTCGACGAGCCACTCGCCAGAGTCGAGAAGACGACTAATTTATATATGTAATTATTGCGTACTATGGCAACTAAGAAAGTAAAAACCACTAAAAAAGTAGACATTCCAACCAACCAAAAAATCGGGATGGGTGTCGGCTTGACTGCAGCTGCAGTCGCAGCCGCCGGCGCGTACTTCCTCTACGGCAGTGACAACGCGGGTAAGAACCGCAAGCAGGTCAAAAGCTGGGCCCTCAAAGCCAAGGCAGAAGTGCTCGAGCAGCTAGAAGACGCCAAGCAAATGACGACTGAAGAGTACGAGGAGGTGATTGCTGCTGTAGCAGGTACCTATGCGAGCGCCAAAGGTGCCACCAAAAAAGACCTCAAAGAATTCGCTACCGAAATGCAAGACCACTGGAAGAAAATCGAAAAAATTGCTAAACCAAAAGTAAAGACAGCATCCAAAACCGTTAAGAAAACTGTCACCAAAGCTAAAGCTGTGCCGAAAAAAGCCGTCAAGAAAACCGCCGCTAAAAAATAACCAGCATCCAAAAAGAGCGACAGCCATAATGGCTGCCGCTCTTTTTGCTTTCTGTTATACTAACCGCACTATGTCTACCACCAGTGCTCTGTACCGCAAATACCGACCCGAATCATTTAGTGAAGTTCGCGACCAAGACCACATTGTCAGTGTACTCAAGGGCGCCATCAAAAAAGGTGAAATCCCGCACGCACTGCTGTTCTCTGGTACCCGGGGAACAGGCAAGACGACGCTAGCCCGGTTGTTCGCGGCGGCAATTGGTACCAAACCAATGGATCTGTACGAGATAGATGCTGCTAGTAACCGCGGGATTGACGACATCCGGGAACTCAAAGAAGCGTTGCACACCATGCCATATGAGTCAGCACAAAAAGTCTACATCATCGACGAGGTGCACATGTTGACCAAAGAAGCGTTTAATGCGCTTCTCAAGACCCTGGAGGAGCCACCAGCGCATGTGGTGTTTATCCTCGCGACCACCGAAGTCGACAAGTTACTCGACACAATCCTGTCTCGCTGCCAAGTGTTCACCATGCGGTCACCATCAAGGGCAGTGTTGGCTGCCACCGTGACTGACGTTGCCAAAAAAGAGGGTTTCACCCTTGACCCTGACGCCGCTGACCTGATCGCGGTCGCTGCCGATGGTTCGTTCCGGGATGCACTCGGGGTCACTCAGAAAGTCATCATGGCCTCCGGTGACACTATCGGTAGCGCCGACGAGGTAGCTGCCATTATCGGTGCACCGAAAGTAGCCACCATGCAAGCCTTGCTGACCGCGCTCCATGAGCAAAACGTCGACGCGGCGCTGACGGCAGTGGCAACCGCGGTGTCGTCTCAAGTCGAGATGAAACTATTCGCTCGGCTTCTGCTCGAACACATCCGCGCCGTCATGCTCGTACGTAACCAGCCAGGTAATAAGGAGCTGATCTTGGCTAACTTTGGCGCCGACACTGCCACGCTCATCACCACAATTGCCAGCGGCACAACGCACATCAACTCACACCTACTACTACGGTTCTTGCAAGCGACTGAGCAAGTCAACCGCTCACCCATCCCACAGCTGCCACTAGAGGTAGCGATAATGGAACTGGCTGAAAAGTAATCTATGAAAGTTATTTTTGTACGCCATGGGCAAACGGGCGAGAATGTGGCTAGGCGCCACCAGCCAGGACACACCCCACTGTCAATTACTGGCCGCCAGCAGGCAGTGGCGGCTGGGCTAAAATTGTCTACTATTGGCGTGACGCATATGGTTGCTAGCCCACTAGTGCGGACGTTGCAAACCGCTAGTTTGATTGCCAACCAGATTGACCTGATCCCGAGTATCGACCACTCCCTGACTGAGTTAAAGCGCCCGCAATGGCTGACCGGCTTTACCCACCGGCACTGGAAATCGCTGTTGTTTTATGGATTGTGGTACCTGGGTCTGGTGCGCACTGGCGAATCATACGCAGCCATCAGAACCCGCATTACAACGGCTCGAACCAATATCGAACAGTTGCCGTCAGACTCAGTAGTGGTCGTGGTGTCACACGCGGTGTTTATGAGCCTGTTCCTCGCGCACGTTTGCAGCCCCCGACCATTCAGCCCAGTTAGCGCTGTGCGGACGTTTATCAGGCTCCAGCAAATGCATAACACCCAAATGTTCGAATTCACCGTCAGTCCCGGGGTCGGGTTGTGCGGCTGGGTGCGGACAGAAGACTTGCATCTCGCCCAGGATTTGGCACTATAGGGGCCACCAGGGAAATGACGCAAGGTAGTGTAGTAACGACAACAGATCCATGCCGGATCATCTAGTGGTAGGATGCAGGTTTCTGGTACCTGTCACCGGGGTTCGAATCCCTGTCCGGCAGCAAAAGCAAGAACCCAAAGCGCCAGCTTTGGGTTCTTTGCATTTTGCTCGCCCGGACAGGGATTCGAAAAGCTTTTGCGTCAGATTGGGAACGAAGTGAACCAATCTGTCCAA
>JBDNIW010000009.1:0-18859 GCA_041688155.1 Minisyncoccota bacterium
AAGTAGCTGAGCAGCTAGTAGAATCCTTGGCTGGAACCATTGCATTGGTGACAAATATCGAGGTAGCTGGTCCTGGGTTCCTTAACTTCACACTTGATCGGGCGTATTACAAAACCACCCTCGACACTGCACTGGCCGCCGGTGATACGTGGGGGAGAAATGAGACCCAAAAAGGTGAGCAGGTGATTGTCGAATACACTAGTCCTAACCTATTTAAACCCCTCCACGTTGGGAACTTGGTGGGGAACATTATCGGAGAATCGTTCACTCGTTTGTTTGAACTATCTGGGGCCGATGTGAAGCGAGCCAACTACCCATCGGATATCGGACTACCGGTAGCTAAAGCAGTCTGGGGACTCAAGAAAACTGGGAATGACGTGAGTAAAATCGAGGAGCTGGGGGCTGCCTATCGAGTTGGAAACGAAGCCTACGAAGCAGCTGGGGTGGAGAAGGCGGAAATCATCGTCATCAACCAGGCTTTGTACGCTGATTCAGATACAGAACTGTCAGCGTTACGGCAGGCTGGGATTGCAACTTCGAACGCCCAAATAAATTCTATTTGTGAAAAATTAGGGACGCACTTTGACCTGGAGATACTTGAAAGCCAGGCGGCACCGCTTGGTTCACAGATTGTGAAGGACAACATCGGCGGTATTTTTAGCGAGAGCGAAGGAGCGATTGTGTATGATGGGGCAAAATCTGGCCAACACACCCGCGTATTTTTGAATTCAAAAGGTCTGCCTACCTACGAGGCAAAAGACATCGGACATTTTAGGCTTAAACACGACACCTATCCACATTGGACCAAATCAATCATTGTGACAGGGGGAGAGCAAGCGGAGTATTTCAAGGTAGTCTATGCCGCAATCAGAGCGCTGTTTACCGATGTGGAGGGTAAACATTTAGAACACATCCCAACCGGTTTTTTAACGCTCAACACTGGCAAGATGTCGTCGCGTAGTGGAAATGTCCTCACGGGTGAATCAATCATGGCTGATATGGAAACGGCAGCCAAGGAAAGAATGACTGAGAACAATGATGAGTTGGCCAACCAGGTGGCTGTGGCTGCGCTCAAGTACGAAATCCTCCGACACGGGATTGGTTCCAATATTGTATTTGATAAGGAGAAAGCCCTTTCCTTTGAAGGAGCTTCAGGGCCGTACCTGCAATACACGTACGCTCGGATTCAATCAGTACTGGCAAAGGCGTCAGAAGCAGGGGTGCCTGTCGATACCCAACGTGCACCAGCAACTACGTACGCCGTCGAGAAAATGATCGAACAATTTCCCAGCGTGATTGTGGCAGCGCTCGCAGAGCGGGCGCCACAGACAATCGTTACCTACCTCACCGAACTAGCCTCAGAGTTCAACTCGTTTTACGCCGCCGAGAAAATCGCTGATGCGAGTGACGAGTTTGCGCCGTATAAAGCGGCCGTAGCACAGGCAGTCGGGCAGACCCTCAAACAAGGTTTATGGGCGCTCGGCATCGAGGCCCCAGAGCGGATGTAAGAAAGAAGAACTCCTGACAAAAGTCAGGAGTTCTTCTTTCTTGCTCCGACTTCATTCAGAATTCAAATACTCCACGTCGCTCCGTGCTGGATTCTTCATTAGACGTAGTAATTTTCCTCTGCTACACTCACTAGGTGATCTGATACGTCACGGTAGAGGGTGGTAATCGCTATTCTCAAATGTCTGATATACATAACCTAATTTTATATGAACACAAAAATGCACGGTCGTGAGAACGATTCGGTCAAAACGGTTGACGAGGTAGAAAAAAGTGAAGTCGCCCTGCGTGAAGAAGCTATTCAAACGTTTTGGGACGAGCAGGATATTTTTAATAAATCAGTGACGACCCCGGCGGGGGACGTACCCAAGGGAGATTTTGTGTTTTACGATGGGCCGCCGTTTGCGACTGGCCTGCCACACTACGGGCACATTCTGGCTGGGACCATCAAAGACGCCATCCCGCGGTTCTGGACTATGAACGGGTATCGGGTCAGGCGGAAGTGGGGCTGGGACTGCCATGGCCTGCCGCTCGAGAACCTGATCGAGAAGAAACTTGGCCTAGCGACCAAGCGCGACATCGAGGAGTACGGGGTCAAGAATTTTAACGAAGCGGCTCGCGATGCCGTGATGGAGTACGCGGATGACTGGAAGCAGATCATCCCCCGGATGGGACGGTGGGCGGACATGGAGGATGACTACAAAACCATGGATAGCACCTACACCGAGAGTGTCTGGTGGGTATTCAAGCAGCTCCACGAGAAAGGGCTGGTGTTTGAAGGGTTCAAAACCATGCATTTGTGCCCACGTTGTGGGACGACGTTGTCTAACTTTGAGGTGAACCAAGGTTACAAAGACATCAAAGATATTGCGGTGACGGTCAAGTTGCCGTTGTTGGACGACGCGGGCGAGGTGACTGACACCAGTCTGCTGGTGTGGACGACCACACCATGGACACTGCCGGGGAACTTGATGGCGGCGGTGAACAAGGAGTTTGAGTATAGTAAAGTGCAACTCGAAGATGGCTTGCACGTCATTGTAGCTAAGGGTCGCGAAGCGCAGTTGGAAGGGGTGAACTACGAAATAGTTGAGACTATTAAGGGGACTGACTTGGTTGGTAAGCACTACCAACCGCCATTTCCTTGGATGGGTGAACAAGCAATGGAGGGTAAGGAAAACGCCTGGACCATCCGGCATGCTGATTACGTCGAGATTGGCGAGCAGGGAACGGGAGCGGTGCACATCGCACCAGCCTACGGTGACGACGATATGAAACTCGCGCAGGAGCACGGCGTGCCGATTGTGCACCACGTGGACAATACTGGGCATTTCAAAGATTGGGTGACTGATTTTGCTGGTCAACTGGTAAAGCCAAAGGACGACGACGAGGCTGGTATCGGGCACATGGACGCCGACATCGAGGTACTCAAGAACCTGCAAGCCAAAGGTGCTATATTCAAAAAAGAAAACATCACCCACAGCTACCCACACTGCTGGCGTTGTGATACACCACTACTTAATTACGCGACCACGTCGTGGTTTGTAGATGTGCCGAGTATCAAAAACCAGCTGGTGGCTGAGAATGACAAAGTAAACTGGGTTCCAGAGCACGTCGGCACCAACCGCTTTGGCAAGTGGCTCGATGGCGCTCGCGATTGGGCGGTCTCCCGCCAGCGCTACTGGGGCGCACCACTGCCAATTTGGCGTAATCCAGAGACCAAGGAATACAAGGTGATTGGGTCCTTAGCTGAGCTGAAAGAATATGTACCCAAGAGTGGTAATAGTTATTTTGTAATGCGCCACGGGCAAAGCACGAGTAACGTAGCTGGGGTGATTAGCTCTAACATCGAGAACGAGGATCCGGTAACAGCAGAGGGTATCGAACAAGTACTCGTCTCAGCAAGACAACTACAAGACAAACAAATCGACCTGATTATCGTGTCGCCATTTATGCGCACCAAACAGACAGCCGAGTTGGTCCGCGAGCAACTTGGTCTCGCGGCAGAGGCCGTCATCATCGACGAGCGGATTCGTGAGTTCAACTTGGCCGACGAGTTTGAAGGGAAGCGATGGCATGACGACTACGCAGCCAATTTTGCTACCTGGGAAGAACGCTTTACCAAAGTCCTTCCAGATTCTGAAAACCGACGCGATGTCACTAGACGAATGGGGGCTTTTCTCTACGACATCGACCAGCAGTACGCTGGCAAGAACATCCTCATCGTGAGTCACGGTGGGCCAATTGCGATGTTGCGGGCGGCAGCCGCAGGTATGAACGCCGAGCAAACCAAGGTCGATTACGACACTGGTCGCTATTTCCAAAATGCCCAGTGGGAACAAGTGGATTTCACCCAACTACCACACAACGACCACTACGAGCTGGACTTCCACCGACCGTACATTGACGACGTGGTGCTCGAAGAAAACGGCGTGCGACTAGAGCGGGTCCCTGACGTATTTGACTGTTGGTTCGAGAGCGGGTCGATGCCATACGGCCAGCGACACTATATGGGAGTGGCTCAAAGCGAGTTTGATCCGCTGACTGGTAATCAGTACACCGCTCAGTTTGTCGCGGAAGGGCTTGACCAGACACGAGGTTGGTTCTACTCAATGCTAGTTCTTGGCGTCGCTCTTTTTGGTAAGTCTCCGTTTGAGAACGTAATTGTAAACGGAATGATTATGGCAGAGGATGGCAAAAAATTAAGTAAAAAACTACAAAACTATTCGGCGCCTATGGACCTCGCTCACAAAGTGGGGGCTGATTCAATGCGGTTGTATTTGCTCAACTCACCAATTGTCAGAGGAGAAAATCTACACTTCTCAGACCAGGAGGTGCTTGAGTTGCAGCGTAAGACAGTGGGACGCCTCCACAACGTACTCGCGATGTACGAGATGTTTGCGGATGGGACCCAAGCCCGGGCTGATTCAACTAACGTGCTCGACCAGTGGATTGTTGCTCGTGCGCAGCAGCTGGTGAACGATGCGACCGCTGGTTATAAATCATACGAGCTCGATAAAGCCACCCGCCCGATCGGAGATTTTATCGACGATTTGTCAGTGTGGTACCTGCGCCGCTCACGCGATCGGTTCAAAGGAGAAGACGTGGTTGATCGCACGCTCGCACTGGCGACCCTGCGTCATGTACTGCGCACCCTCGCGCTGACCATCGCGCCAGCCATGCCGTTTTACGCTGAGTACCTTTGGTTGGCGGTGCGAGAGAATGATGAGGCCGAAAGTGTGCACCTAGCGGCCTGGCCAACCGAAGGCCTGGTAAACGAAGATCTACTCGAGCAGATGGTTGCAACCCGGAACATCGTAACTGCCGCGCTTGAAGCACGCACCAAATCAGGCATCAAAGTCCGGCAGCCAATTGCAGTGGTGTTTGGGCCCGCTATCACGGACAGCCTCGTACCAGTAGTGCTTGACGAGCTCAACGCTAAGGCGTACCAGGTGGCAGACATCGTAGCGATTGAAACTGCACTCACTCCAGCGCTTATCGCCGAAGGCGCTGTGCGCGAACTGATGCGCGCCGTCCAAGGTCAGCGGAAACAAAGCGGACTGGAGCCAGCAGACCGCATCAACCTCGCTGTCGCCACCAGCACTGCCGGCCAGCAGGCAATTGCTCAAAACCAAGCGTTACTACTCAAAACAGTCGGAGCAGATGCGATTACCTATAGCGCCGAGGTGACGGGTGAAGCCGTGATTGCCGGCGACCTGAGGTTCACTTTCTCGATTACCTAGATGGCGTACGTCACCTACACAACTGAAGCGATTGTGTGTGGCACCTACGACCGCCAGACCGCTGATCGTAGCTACCGCTTATTTACCCGTGAACTCGGGATGTTATATGCGGATGCAAGGAGTGTCAGAAAAGAATCTTCCAAGCAGCGTCAAGCTCTGCAAGATTTCTCGCACCTCAAAGTCTCGCTAGTAAAAGGCCGGGGCGGCTGGAAGATCGGCAGTGTGTCCGAGATCAAAAACTACTACCACGCTGCAGCGGGGAAAGACGCCCGCGGGAGCGTGGTCAAACTCGTCCGCTTACTACGGCGGTTTTTGGCCGGGGAAGAGACTCACGAAGCGTTGTTTGACGAATGTATCGCGGCGCTTGAGTTTTTTGCTGCCAGTTGCAACGACCGCCGTTGCTACGAGCACGTATTTATCCAGCGGGTGTTGTCGCAGTTGGGGTACATCAAATCGAGTGACGTGCCGCCAGAATTCATCGCCGTACCTCTGGCCGCAATGACGCCGGCTACCGTGTGTCTGCGTGACAATGCCATTGCACTGAGTATCGAACGCGCGACAAACGCCAGCCAGTTGTAACTGGCGCTGTATTCTGGTGTTATACTAGCGGTAATGAAGCCACACATACACGATATTGAACGGTTGGAAGAAATCAGAAAAAAACTGTATGACCGTTCGAGCGCAGTCAAAGCAGTTGAACAGTTTCGTCTCACTGACATGTCGGTTGATGTCTCACGCGACTGGAAAGTACCACTACCGGTTGAAAAACCAGCTCCAGAGCCAACACCAGAGCCAACGCAACCCAAACCGCGCCGCCGCTACCGCCTCTATATTCTGCTAGTTAGCTTGTTTATCTTTGTGTTTGGCGCCGGGTTGTCGAGTCTGTATCTGTATCTGGGCGGCAACGAAATCTCAAGCGACAACATATCCCTGTCAGTATCTGGTCCATTTACCATTGGCGGCGGGGAGGTGCTCGAGTTCGAGGTGGCAGTTAATAATCAAAACACCGTCACCATGGAGTCAGCCACGCTGATTGTAAAATACCCGCAAGGTACCCGGTCAGTCGGCGCAGCACCTAAAAATCTATTTGAAGAACGTATTCCGATTGCCGAGCTCGTTCCGGGCGACTCTCGCACTATCCCGTTACGAGTAGCAGTGTTTGGTGAAGAACAGGCACGGCAGCAAATCACTGCCACTATCGAGTACCGAATCACTGGCTCCAACAGCGTATTTTTCAAAGAAACCGCCCCGTACGATTTTAGTATCAGTTCCTCACCAATTGTGCTGCGTGTCGAAAACCCCAAAACAGTCACCTCAGGCCAAGCCATCGATATCACGATGACGGTTGTCTCAAACTCTTCATCTCCTCAGCGTGATCTACTCGTTAGCGCCTCGTACCCCAACGGTTTTCGGTTTGAGTCCTCCCGACCAGAGCCGGTGTTTGGGACGGCGGTGTGGAAAATTGATGAACTATTGCCAGAGCAAAGTGTGAGCATAACCCTGTCGGGCGTGGTGACCGGATTCTCAGAGGAATCCCTGCGGATCAACGTTGACCTCGGTCCCGCCCAAGCTAATGATCCGTTTGTGGTGGCCTCACTACTAGCGGAAGCCAACGTTGATTTTACTATCGAGAGCCCGTTCATCGAAATTACGACCGAGGTCAACGGTGACCCCTCAGCCAGCGTCGTGCTCGAAGAAGGTGACACCTCGCGTATCAACCTTGAGATTACCAACACCCTCGATAGCACCGTGCACGACCTGCAGGTAGAAGTGGTCCCAGGTGGCAATAGCCTTAACGAAAATTCAATCGTGGGTGCCAGCGGGTTTTACGACTCCAACACTGGCACCATCCGCTGGCAAGCCTCGAACAACAGTACGTTTGAGTCGGTTGGGCCCGGTGAACGGCGGCGACTGAGTTTTAACGTCACGCCAGCCAGCACGCAGCCGACCGCCTCGTATGATCTGGTGATCAACGTCTATGCGCGGCGGGTCGCCGTACCCCGGTCTGAGTTGGAGTTGGTTGGTACAACTCTCATCGAAGCTAAGTTTGACTCCACCATAGTCGTTGCTAGTCAGGCGAGTCGCGGTGGGGCGTTTGTCATCGCAGGTCCCATTCCACCGCAGGTCGGACAGACCACCACCTACGCGCTGACAATTGTTGCTGAGGCTGGCGTCAACGATCTGACCGACGCGATAGTAACAACGGCGTTGCCGATTTACGTTAATTGGCGTGATAGTGTGGTGGGTGATGGCGACCTGATCTACAATGCCGTCTCACAACAGCTCGAGTGGAAGGCTGGCAACATCCCGTCCGGTCAACGCAAACAAGTATCGTTCCAGGTGGGTATTACCCCGAGTATCTCGCAGGTGGGTGGTAGCCTGGTCCTACTGCAATCACAAACCCTACGGGCGACGGACCGGTTTACCGACTCCCGCTTGCAAGCGCAGGCGGACCCAGTGTACACTGAACTCTCGACCGAGGCCGGCTTTGATGCAGATAATGGCATCGTAGTTCGCTAAATAATCCCCACCTATGACAGATACCCCTGAAATCAACACAATGGAGAAAATAGTTGCGCTCGCCAAGCGCCGTGGATTTGTGTTCCCGGGCAGCGATATTTATGGTGGCCTCAAGGGAACGTGGGATTTGGGTCCACTCGGGGTCGCTCTCAACAACCGGATCAAATCCGAGTGGTGGAAACTGTTTGTCGATGGTCGCGAAGACATGTATGGCCTCGACGCTGCCATCTTGATGAACGAGCGGGTCTGGGAAGCCAGTGGTCACACTGGCGCTGGGTTTTCTGATCCAATTATAGAGGATACAAAAACTGGCGAACGATTCCGGGCCGACCATCTACTCAAAGACAACGGCATCGAAGCCGAAGGGTTGTCAGCCGCTGAGATGGATCAGTTGATTATTGACAACAATCTCAAAAGCCCAGCTGGTAATGCACTGTCAGCGGTCAAAGATTTTAACCTGATGTTCGAAACCCAAGTTGGCGCCGAAGGGAAGTACAAATCATACCTCCGCCCCGAGACTGCCCAAGGGATATTTGTAAACTTTAAAAACGTCGTCGACACCATGTCGCCTAAACTGCCGTTTGGGATTGCTCAGATTGGCAAAGCCTTCCGCAACGAAATCGCGCCCCGCGAGTGGTTGTTCCGCGTGCGTGAATTTGAGCAGATGGAAATCGAGTATTTTGTAGCCGAAAGCGACTGGGAAGCCGAGTTTGAAAAAATGCTCGTTGACCTGCGCGCGTGGCACCACCACCTCGGTCTGTCCGACGCCAACATCCGCGAGTACGAAGTCCCTGCGAACGACCTCGCTCATTACAGTAAACGTACAATTGATTTTGAATACAATTACCCTGGCAAAGGGTTCGACGAGCTGGCTGGGTTTGCGTACCGCACTGACCATGACCTCAAGAGCCACGAGCAAGCTAGCGGCGTCAAGCTCCGCTACACGCCAGTTGAGGGTGCACCATTTATCCCGCACGTACTGGAGCCATCGTTTGGCGTCGGCCGCGCGCTGACAGCCGTACTGTGTGAAGCGTATACCGAAGACGAGATGAACGGGGAAATCCGCACGTACCTCAAACTGCCAGCCCATCTCGCCCCGTACCGCGTGGCCGTCTCACCGTTGCTCAAAAACAAACCCCAGCTGGTCGAAAAAGCCCGGGAAGTATTCAAGCTACTGCAAGCCGAGTTTGGCAACGTCGCCTTCGACGACAACGGCAACGTCGGCAAACGCTACCGTCGCCAAGACGAAATCGGCACCCCCTACTGCATCGTCATCGACTTCGAGACCCTCGGTGAAGAAGCGCCTGACCTGGTCGACACAGTGACGGTGCGAGATCGCGACACCGGCGAACAGCAGCGAGTAGCAATCACAGACCTTGTTGATTACTTGAAATAACATGTTAAATCAAACTCCACGTTACATAACCACCACCTTGCCCTACGTCAACGCGTCTCCTCATATGGGGCATGCACTTGAGTTTGTACAGGGGGACACCCTTGCACGCTACTGGCGCCTGATGGGTCACGAGGTTTTTTTTAACATGGGGGTAGATGAGCACGGTCAAAAGGTGTCTCGTAAGGCAGACGAAGCTGGTGTCAGTCGTCAGGAGTACGCTGACAAATACGCCGCCGAGTTTGATAACCTCAAAGCTGCCTTGAACCTATCCAATGATAGTTTTGTCCGTACAACGGACCCAGCGCACAAAGCTGCCGCCCAGCATATTTGGAATTTGTGTAACGAGGCAGGTGATATCTATAAAAAGAAATACACTGGGTTGTATTGCGTTGGCTGTGAAGCGTTTAAAGTCGACTCAGATTTGGTTGATGGCAAGTGCCCAGATCACCAGGTGGCTCCAGAAGCAATTGAGGAGGAAAACTATTTCTTCAAACTATCAAACTATCAGGGGTATCTGGAAGACTACCTCACAAATGGAGGGTCTGTAGTGCCAGAATGGCGACGTAAAGAAGCTCTTAACTTTGTGCAGGGTGGCTTGATGGATATAAGTATCTCGCGAGAAGTGTCTCGTATGGACTGGGGGATTCCGGTACCAGGGGACAACACTCACGTGATGTACGTGTGGTTTGATGCGTTGACCAACTACATCTCTTGTCTAGGATGGCCAGCGGATACCGAAGGAAACTTTGAAAAATTTTGGACTAATAACCAGACCCTACAGCTCGCTGGGAAAGACCAGGTACGCTTCCAATCAATCCTCTGGCAGGCCATGCTTACAAGCGCGGGTGTTGCTGCTACAGATCAAGTGTTCTACCACGGCTTCATTAACAGTGGTGGTCAGAAAATGAGCAAAAGTATCGGAAACACAATTGATCCGTATGATTTGGTGACAAAATACGGGACAGATGCCACTAGGTACATCATGTTGCGCCACGTACATCCAACCGACGACTCTGATCTCACCTGGGAAAAAATGGATGAATACTATACGGCAAACCTAGTCAACGGCCTGGGGAACCTCACGGCCAGGATTATGAAAATGGCCGAGACCCACCTAGACACTCCGATTGATACACCAACTGTAGCCGGGTTCGATCCCGTCTACACCAACGCGCTCGACACCTACAATTTCCAAGCTGCTGCTGATTTCATCTGGAGCAAGGTCCAGTTACTCGACGAAACAATCGCCGAGACCGAGCCATTCAAGTTGGTTAAAACTGACAAACCAGCCGCGGTAGTAATCATCAAACAGCTGGTCCACGACCTTTACCTAATCGCCCGCATGCTCCACCCGTTAATGCCAGAAGCAAATGTCATCATCAAAGAAGCTGTACTAGCCAACCAAAAACCAGCTAACCTGTTCAATCGCTTAGAAAAATAAAACGAGACGGATCAAAACTGATCCGTCTCGCCTGCGGTAGTGACCCAAGCAGCATGTAGCCAGGCGCGCAGTCTGGACCACCAGCTGGCATCGAATCTAGGGTCCGTTGGATGTTCAAAGGACACGGGTTACTCCAGTTCTGAGTTTTATCACCCGTTAATATATAGATAGTCTGAAAAATGTAAACAATAGGATGCACATCGAGCCGATACGCTACTAAACACCACGGTCTAAATACTCCAATCGATTGGAGTATTTTCTGCTATGGTAATATGTACGTTATGAAAAACGTCATCATTATTCATGGCAAGCCAAGTAAGGAGAATTACTACGATCCAGCCGGGTACACCTCAAGCAACTTTGGGTGGATTCCTTGGACACAAAACCAACTAGTGGTGCGCGACATCAAAGTAGACGTGCCAGAGATGCCGCACGCCTATCTGCCTGAATATCAAACCTGGAAACGAGAACTGGAGCGCTTTGATATTACCCCCGAGACGACGCTAGTGGGGCATAGTATGGGAGGAGGATTCCTGCTGCGGTGGCTGTCGGAAAATCCTGACGCTACACCAGCTCGCGTGATTCTCGTAGCGCCATCACTTGATCCCTTGCGGCAAAACGAAACCGGGTTTTGTGAATTTGAGATTGACCCGACTATCACCGAGCGTACTCAGCTCATAGTAATGACCAGTGACAACGATTCAGACAAAGCTGAACAATCGCGCAAACTGATCACCGATACCCTCCCTGCAGCAGACATCCGGATGTACAGCGGTTTTGGACATTTTATCCCCGAACACACCGGAAAAAATACCCTCGAAGAGCTGGTGGCAATTATTCTAGAATAACCACTCCAAATACTCCAATCGATTGGAGTATTATTTCATGAATTTGTACCGG
This sequence comes from Minisyncoccota bacterium, assembly GCA_041688155.1. Classification (GTDB taxonomy): domain Bacteria; phylum Patescibacteriota; class Minisyncoccia; order Phycocordibacterales; family UBA918; genus OLB19. The sequence goes on from JBDNIW010000009.1 coordinate 11,504, forward strand.
TCTAGGCCGTTGTAGTGGGGTAGAATCCCACCCAGGTGCAGTAGTGAGTCGAGCGTGTCGAGCAATTTCCAGTAGTCTTGCTTGTCACGTTCCAATGATTTGATGAGGGTTTGGTACTTGCCACTTTTGAGCTTTCGCTGAATGGTGGCAACGGTGCTTTGACTGAGTTTGAGTGACGTCCCGATTTTATAGTTGGTCATGCCCTCAGCGAGCAGTACAATCGCAGCCATTCGTTTGGCTACCATGACTTGCTCTTCGTAACCAAGCAACTCCGTCAGGACTAATTTGGCTTGTTTGGAGTTCGCTGGTGCAATCGCCTGGGCGCATTGCTTGAGTAGTAAGTCAAAGTGTCCGGCCGTAAGTACCGTTTTATTAATCCGAGCCATACAACAAATGTAGCACAAAATACTCCAATCGATTGGAGTATTTTGTGTGGTAGGATGTTGGTATGAAGTACGTAGATACCCATGCCCACCTCAACCTGGCGCAGTTTGACGATGACCGCGCGGCGGTATTTGCTGCCTGCGCCGCTCAGGGCGTTGGGGTGATCAATGTTGGGACGCGGCAGGCGACTAGTACGCTTGCGGTCGCGCTTGCACATCAGTACGAGAATGCCTGGGCGGTGGTTGGGGTGCATCCTTGTAGTGTGATCGATGTTGACCCAGATGACCACGGGGCGCGAGTGGCCGAACCGGTGTTTGACTATGATTTCTATCACCCCCTAGCAACCGACCCCAAAACCGTTGCAATTGGGGAGTGTGGGTTTGATTACTATCATAATGCTGATGACACGTATGAACAACAGCGAGAGGTGTTCCTGGCACAGATTGCGCTCGCAAACTCCGTCGGGAAGCCACTCATGCTGCACCTGCGCAACAGCCCGCATGTCGGGGGACGTAACGCCTACAACGACGCCCTCGAGGTTCTCCGATCTGAGGCCAAGGTAGCCGGCAATGCCCATTTCTACGCTGGCACGATTGACCAGGCCAAGCAGTTTTTCGACCTTGGTTATACCATCTCATTTACCGGCGTTATCACGTTTGCCAAGCCATACCGCGAGCTGGTCGAATACGCGCCGCTCGACCTGATTCACGGTGAGACCGACTGCCCGTACGTCGCCCCAGTACCGCACCGCGGCCAACGCTGCGAACCCTGGATGGTCCAGGAGGTATACAAAATGATCGCTGAGCTGAAAGGGGAAGACGCCGAGAAGGTGCGCGAGCAGTTGCTACAAACTGCCCAACGTCTATACGGCATTTAATCAAAAATCTCTAACAGATACTTGTTAATCTCTCGTTGCTCCATGGTGTAGAACGTGGTTTCGTCGTCACGCGCTAGGTCACGTGCCAGATCACGACCGACAAACCGCCAGTGCCAGGGTTCATAGACGTAAAATCGGTTGTCTTTGGGGTAGGACAGGATGAACCCGTAGTTGTGGGCGTGCTCCTCCAGCCAGGTAAACGCCTCGGTCTGATCAAAACTGGTAAATGTCCCACCAACTGACGGGGTAGTAATGTCGAGTGTCGTCCCGAGCTGGTGTTCAGAGAAACCCTGGTCAGCGGAAAACGTGTTGGCGCCCTCGCCAAATATTTCGGTAAACTGACCTTTCAGCTCATTTTGCTCATCAAATGACCGATAGGCGGAGATGATTTTGAGGTCAATGTCGTCCCGCTCCGCCGCATCAAACATCCGCTCCAAAAACCGCATCGCATCGCCGTGGAAGTATTGGTCTTTTTTCCCTTCGAGGATGTATTCATCATCGATTTGCTTGAGTCGAGACGGGATGTAGTTCTCGTTGAGAAACGACACTTTGGAATATTTGATCAATAGTTCTTCATCAATTTCACTCAGACGTTCAAACTCATCAAGTGACCCAGCTAGATCCATAATCTGGTCTTCGAACTTTTCATTACGGTTCAGCTCGTCTTCATAGTTTTCGGCCAGCGCCTCAAGGTCGTTTTTGAGGTTCCCGAGGTCCCTCTCGAGAGTAGCGATGGTGGTTTGGGCGGTGCGGAGGTTGGCTGTTTGTTCTGTGATGCGTACAGTTTGGTTCTCGATGATAGTATTTTGATCAAGCGTCCGCATCCCGAGGTACCCAGTGGTCACCAATCCAACCCCAGCCACGCCAGCAATAATGTACGTTGTTGCTCCAGTTCGGTTGGTCATAAGTGCGCCTAGTATATCACGCCAGAATCTGTTGCTCACACCCGCTATCTGTGGTACATTGCGCGGGCCCATTAATAAATAAACATTCTTATACCGATATGGATAAAGAACACATGCCAGCCGCTGATGCCGCTCACTACGAGCTCGCATTCCACGTACTTCCAACAGTGGCTGAAGGGGAAGTAGCCGATGTATTTGCATCATTAAAGTCAGTCATTGAAAAAGCTGGCGGAACCATAACAACGCAAGAAGAACCCAAACGATTTGACCTCGCCTACGAAATCGTCAAGTACCTCGAAGGCCGCAATCGTAAATTCACCAGTGCGTACTTTGGTTGGATCCGGTTCACCCTCGAACCAGCTCAGCTCGTCGAAATAACCGAAGAACTCGAAGGTGAAAACCGAATCCTCCGACACCTACTGATTCGATTGAACAAAATGGAAGAAGCTAATCCGTTTATGTTCCACGAATCACTCAACGAGTCGCAAGTCGCAGTTGAGCAAGACGAAGAAGCTACCGACGAAGCAGAGAAAGACAAAGACGAACAAGACAGTGATGGTAAAGATGCCACAGAAGAGGTAAAATAGAGACATCTATTACCCTTAACTTTGAATTGCTTCTATGTACCTGAACAAAGCCATGATTTACGGGAATTTGACCCGCGATCCAGAACTCAAAGCCCTCCCGAGCGGGATGAACGTCTGTTCATTTTCACTTGCGACCAACCGAGTCTATAACGACCGTGACGGCAACCGCCAAGAGGCAGCTGACTATCACAACATCGTCGTGTTTGGAAAGCAGGCCGATAATTGCGCCAAATACCTTACCAAAGGCAGTGCGACGTACGTCGAAGGACGACTGCAGACCCGCAGTTGGGACAAAGACGGCGCAAAACAGTACCGCACCGAAGTCGTCGCCGATCGTGTCCAGTTTGGACCCAAAAACGCCAGTGACGGTGGAACTCCACCAAGCGGCGGCAGTCAGAGTTCAGGGGCACCCAAACCAGTCAAAAAAGCTGATGCTGATGAAGATAAAGCGCCAGCGATGCCGGATTACCCAGAAGAGGAGATCAATCCAGAAGACATCCCTTTTTAAGCAATAAATGTCCCGATAGCCGCGTTGTCACTTCGGAAATAAGACTCACTGGACTATCCGTCCCGATCGCCTTATTTCCTCGCTCCGCCTTGCTCTCGAACCATTTCTCCGCTTAAAACCTGCTAACAGAGCTATTTATCAATAACAAACACACTATGGAAACAGAAGTAAAACAAAGCGCTCCAGCCAACCACGTTGACTACAAAGACATCAACCGGCTAGACAAAAACGTCAACCCCCACGCCCGCATGAACAGCCGACGTCGAACTGGCCTGTCAGCCAAAGGACAGCGCAATTTCGCCACCGCCATCAAGCGATCACGATTCATGGCCCTCATGCCATACATCCAACGATAGTTTGGAGACAAAAGAAAACAGCGACCCGTAGGGTCGCTGTTTTCTTTTGCTCGCTACAATCCCTACGCTTTCTCCACCCGCTCGGTGTACCAGCCACTCTCGGTGTTGACCGCGACTATATCACCCACGTTGATAAACTGGGGGACTTGGACCGAGTAGCCAGTGACGAGGATAGCCTCCTTGGTCGCACCGCTACTGGTGTTGCCTTTGACGGCGTCGGCCGCTTCTTTGACTTTGAGTTCGACTTTGATGGGGACGTTGATGGACATGATTTTATCTTCAAACAACAGAGCATCGACCTCGCTGTTGTCGACGACAAATTTGGGCATATCACCCACGACGTCAGTGGTCAGACTAAACCGCTCTTTGGGGTTTTTAATCTCGCAGAACCACGATTCACCGCGGTTGGTGTACAGATACTTGATAGCCCGTTTCTCCAGGTACGCGTCCTCCAGCACGTCAGACTGGTGGAAAGTCCGCTCAATCACGTTACCGTTACGCAGGTTTTTCATCCGGACGTTGTTACTGGCTTTTTGGCGGTCTTTTTTGGCGATGCTGTTAGACAGTACGAGGTACGGATCACCATCCATCGTGACGGTTTTTTTGACAGTGATCTCGTTGTAGTTAACTTTAGCCATTAAATGAAGAAATGAGTGTAACGATTATTCTGAATGTACGTCCCAATTTTTTCCTTTGTCCTAGGAAAAATTGCTGGACGCACACAGTCACGTAGCTTGTAATGAAAAGTATCATAGCAAACTACAGCAGAAAAGGGAACAGACGCAACTTCCGCGCTGGTTTGGCAATGCTACTATATACCCATGCTCGGGTTCACTTCTTCAGACAACACCGACGACCTCAGCGACGAGGAAGTGCTGCGCCGCAGCCAGACTCAACCCTGGTTATACGGGGTATTGGTCGACCGCTACCAAGCCGCGTTCCTGCGCAAGGCCCGCACCATCGTATTTAACCCCCTCGATGCTGAGGAAATAGTCCAGGACGCCTTTACCAAGATATACGTCCACGCCGACAAATTTAGCCCAGTTGACGGCGCCAAATTCTCCTCCTGGGCCTACCGCATCTTGCTCAATACCGCCTTTACCCGCTACCAAAAACTAGTCAAACAAGGCCAACGCTTCACCAACCTCGACCCCGAATTTGAACAATTCATCGGCGAGCAAGCTAACCACAGTGGTTTTGAGCAGCGTCGCGACGGTATCGACCGCATCCTTGAGCAGCTCCCCGGTCACTTCGCCTACGTCCTGCGCCTCCATTACCTAGAACGCTGGACTCACCAAGACATCGCAGTCGACACCGGTGAGAATATAGGCACTATCAAGGCCCGCATCCACCGCGCCAAGGAAGCCTTCCGCAAAAAATCCACCGGCAAAGAATCCAATTTACTAACGTAAAAGCCCACCCGACCCAACAACCACCAAAGAAAGTTGCCGTGTGGCCTTCTTGGAGACTCGCGGAGCCGATTTTGGAGTCAATGACCCGAAGGGCTCTTTACTCAAAATCGAATAGCGAGCGGAGAACTTGATTCGTGCTCGAAGAAGGCCGCACGGTAACTTTCTGATAGTTCACATAGTAACAATACATATGCCAACCACCAATTCCACTATCATGCGCCGAGTCTATTTCAGCTACATCCTGTCGTACGGCGAGCAACCACTGTTGTGGTGCGGTCTGGTGCTCGGTGGGGCAACGGCATTGTTTGGTCGCTGGACCCACGTGGCCAGTATCGCCGAAAACGTCCTAGCCACTCCACTCGGGTCAGTGCCGACCTACCTAGTTAGTTCATTTATGGCTGCGGTCGCAAAAGGCGAGTTGGGTACCGTGTTGCTGGTGCTGGTCATCGCGGTGACCGTGAGCGTGACCCTCCATCAGTGGTATCGATTCTACCAATCCATGCCAACCCTCTCGCTGGTGCGGCCCTCCTAGCGGGAGCGTCGGTCGGTAGTCACTATAGACAGATACGGTATACTAGTAGGATGTCTACTTACGTAAAAATCGCCATTGCCGTCGGAGTATTACTAGCACTAGCCGCAGCCGCCTGGTTTATCTCAGGCAGTGGGCAAGCCCCTGAACCTGAGCTGTCAACCGCCCCCGTGATCAATCCAATCGACCCAACGCTTGATTTTTACGAAGAGTGGCTTGAGATGCGCCAAGCATCCTCGAGCCTCAGCGCAACTACCATCCCCGCCAGTGTGGCAGTAGCCGATGAGCTGCGTCAGCGTCTGACGGACACCCTCGCGACCAACCCAGAGTTGGACCCAATCCTATGCCTAACGACCGTCCCTGACAAAATCAAAGCCCAGGTAGTGTTTACCACCGACACCGAAGCCGAGGTACTAGTCCGCCCAGCGGGGGACCCAGTCCCAGAGCGCGCAATCGTCAAACTCACCGCCGCGGGTAGCACCTGGGCAATCAGCGACATCACTTGTTCCGCTGGCGAAGTCGCTCCCGACCTAGAATTTACCTTTGAACAGACCGGGAGTCTGCTCAGAGACAGCTTGCAGCCGCCGCTTGATCCGACCCGCTGGCATGTGATCTATAGCCGAGGTGACCAACCAGGCTATGCGGCACCACTATTTTTCGATGCCGACAGTATGTGTGTCGGGGCCGAAGACACCGTGGCCACGTGCGTACCGACGACCTTTACCGAGGCCCAAGCCGTCACCATCAAAGGCCAACTCATGGAAGCTGGGGTTGACGTGCAACGGGTAGAATTACAATAAATAAGCCAACACCACAAAACCGGCGGCCCTGCAGGCCGCCGGTTTTGTATCGTCTTAACTATTTCTCCTTATCCTCCTTCAACGCCTTGCGGATGTTCTTGAGCAACTCATCAGTTAGTTTCTTGTCACCTTCGAGGGTCTTGCGTGCCGCGTCATACCCACGACCCAGTTTGACGACAGTCGAATCGTCACCACCCGGTGGGGTATAGCTATAACTCGCACCGGCTTTGTGTACCATTTTGAATTTCTCCCCCAGCGCCAGGATTTCACCCGAGCGACTGATGCCCTCGCCATAGATCAGGTCGAACTCAGTGGTCCGAAACGGGGACGCGACCTTGTTTTTCACGACCTTGACTCGGTGTCGACCACCGACGACCTCGTCGCCTTTCTTGATTTGGGCAATCCGGCGGATGTCGAGCCGCACCGACGTATAGAACTTGAGCGCCTTTCCACCGGGGGTAGTCTCTGGGTTGCCAAACATCACCCCGACCTGCATCCGGATTTGGTTAATGAAAATAACCACCGTTTTACTCTTGGCCACGATAGCAGTCAACTTACGCAACGCCTGACTCATCAGCCGGGCTTGTTTCCCCACGTGGTGCGCTCCCATCTCACCTTCGATCTCGTCGCGCGGTGTGAGTGCCGCCACCGAGTCGATAACGATCACATCGAGCTTACCTGACCGCACGAGTGACTCCACAATCTCCAGCGCCTGCTCACCGTTGTCTGGCTGCGAGATGAGGAGTTCGTTGAGTTTCACCCCGAGGTGACCAGCGTACACTGGGTCCATGGCGTGCTCAGCATCGATAAACGCGCAGATACCCCCTTCTTTTTGGGCCTCGGCCACAGTGTGGAGCGCGAGGGTAGACTTACCAGATGACTCTGGTCCATAAATCTCGATGATTCGTCCCCGCGGGAACCCACCGATCCCCAGCGCATCATCCAGGCCAATCGAGCCAGTCGAGACTGACTCGATGTCCACGTGTTTGGTCTGATCG
>JBDNIW010000010.1:0-28876 GCA_041688155.1 Minisyncoccota bacterium
AAGAGCTTTTGCGATAGATTTGACCACAGGGCAGATATATCCAAAAGGTGTACTGAACCTGTAGGGTTCGAGTCCCTTCAACCGCGCAGAAGAAAGCCCCTCATGGGGCTTTTTTGCGGTTGATGCAAAATGTGTGTGGGAGACACTTTTTGTGGGACTCGAAGAGCTTTTGCGATAGATTTGCCCACAGGGCAGATATATCCAAAAGGTGTACTGAACCTGTAAGGTTCGAGTCCCTTCAACCGCGCAGAAAAAAGCCCCCCCCCCAATGGGGGCTTTTCTGCGGCTGAAGGGACTCGAAAGACGGAAGCCTTTGTCCGGGGGGCAAAATAGGCTGAGTCAGGGTCGTGAGCGTATTGTTTCAAGAAGCGAAGCGACTATGAAACTAACGACTCCTGACCGAGTCCTTATGCACAAACTGCTTTGCTAGCGTAGGGACTCGAAAGACGCAGCGATGTGAGGAAGAATGACGAACGTTGCGAGTCGGGGCCGCAAAAATTTTCAAGGAAAATTATTTGTGACCGAGTCCCTGCAACCCTACTTCCTCCGGAACAAATCATTGACCGAAAACAACAACCACACCACGTTCAACGCCACGAACGGATAGCTTTCGATAAATATTGAATACCCAACTAGAACCAGACTGCCAACGGCATTAATTACCACGTATGAACTAGAGTCAGACTGCATGTATTTGAGACGGTTACCGACAAAACCAGCTAATACTAAACTGGCACCAATTATCCCAACCAGCGTTATTAAATCCATAACTGTATTGTAGCAAGAAGAAAACCGCCATAAGGCGGTTTTCTTCTTGTGTCGACGGGAGGTATTGAACTCTACGAGTTCAGTACACCTTTTGGATATATCTGCCCTTTGGGCAAATCTACCTCAAAAGCTCTTCAATTCCTCCGGCTCACAAAATGCAACAAAACCCAAAGACATGCTTTGGGTTTTGGTATTTTGTGTCGACGGGAGGAATTGAACCTCCGACCTTAGCTTTATGAGTGCTACGCTCTAACCAACTGAGCTACGCCGACAAGCGAAGAAAAATAATAAAATTTATTTTCTTATTTGTTCTGAGTGCAGCCGGGGAAAACGAATGTTTACCGCCGGCAAGCGAGGATCTAAACAAAACTTACCTTTTATTTACAATCCGAGCGCAGTCGTCGCAAGATATAAATTTAGAAAGTTTTTCATAATTTATATCTTTCAAACGACAAGCGCATCGAATCCCTATTTGCTACTAAAGTCCAGACAGATTATTTCAATCAGCAGTGACTTTGTGGCAATACACTACTATAATCCCCGACCAGAATCAATCTACTTCTGCCCAAGAATCGCCTCCGCCTTTTTGATATCTTCCGGGTATCCAATCGGGATCCACAGATTCTGTTCTACTACAGCGATTGGGTACTGTTTGGCGTACTCACGCACCATGTCGGTGTGATAGAACTCATCGTTCATTTTAATTGTTGGCTCGAATTCAAAAATGTGTTCGTCAAGTACAAATACTCCAGTTGACGCGAGATTTGAAGGTGCATGCTTTGGCTTTTCTACAAATTCGGCTAACGTGCCGTCTGGATGGCGCACTATGATTCCAAATCGCTCTGGAGTCTCGGTGGTTAAGGCAAGCATTCCTCGTGTAAACGAAGCCACTCGAGCCAAGTCATCTTTACCATGAATATCATCACCAAATAAAAATAAGAATCTACCCTTTATTAAATCTTTGCACAACCATAGTGCATGACCAGTTCCTTTTGGTTCAGGCTGCGTAACATAGGTTACCTTACGACCATAATACTCAGCACCACAATGCTCCTTAATCTGTGCTTCAAGATAGCCAGTTACCATAATAATTTCGTCTACTGCGGTGGGTAGTGCTTCTACGATATGATCGAGTAATGGTTTACCGTTTACTTGCACTAGTTGTTTGGGGGTGTGTTCGGTCAAGGGCCGCAGTCGGGTGCCTTTGCCGGCGGCTAAAATAACGCATTGCATGTAAGTGTTATAACACGCCCCAGCGATAAAAGTTGTATACTCTGTGTATGCAGTCATCATTTAGTCAACGGGTCTACGACCTCACCCTCACCATCGAGCCTGGCTATGTGACTACCTACGGCGCACTCGCTCGAGCAGCTGGCGCTGGCCCGATGGCGGCGCGCAGTATCACGAGTATTCTGAGTAAAGCCCCAAACCAAGGCGCCATCCCCTACCACCGCATCGTCTTTGCCGGTGGCAAGGTCTGGCTGCCAACTGGCCGGGAGAAGGAGCGGCAGGCAATGTATAAGTGGGAAGGCATTGTCGTCGACGACTCTGGTCGTATCCAGGATTTTGAGGAGCGGTTGTGGGAATTTGTTTAGAATATATAATTACCAATATGGATCAAGCTACCAAGGATTTCCACGAGTACATTATCAATGACGTGCTCGGACACATCGAAGGTATCACTTCCAAAGCCATGTTTGGTGGGTATGGTATCTACCTCGACGGCACTATATTTGCCCTGATTACCGAGTCTGACGAACTACGCTTCAAAGCCAACGACATAACCAAGGAAAAATATGAGGCGTTAGGTGGACAGCAATTTATCTACCACGGCCACCAGAGCAAAGCCTCGACCAGCATGCCGTACTGGCAAGTACCCGAGGTAATTATGGAAAACCGCGAGCAAATCGAAGACTGGGCGCGTGAAGCCGCTGCACTGAGTAAGCATAAATAACCATCCTATATGTCACTACCAACCCGAGCAGCCGCCAAAGAATTACTAGCAGAATACGTCCAGGATACCTACCAACGCTTCCACGCCCTGATGGTCGCAACCGCTATGGAAGGATACGCCCACAAACTCGGTGCTGATCCAGAGTTATGGTTCCTCACTGGTTACCTGCATGACATCGACTACGACCGGCACCCAGCAGAACACCCTGGACCGTCACTCGAGTGGTTTAAGGAGTGGAACTATCCTGAAGCGATGTCTCAAGCCATCTTGGCCCACGCTAACGGGTTTAACGGCTTCACCACACCAGCTGAAAGCAACCTCGACAAAGCCCTGATTGCCTGCGACGAAATCTGCGGTATTTTCTATGCCTACCAGAAACTGAACCCGATTCCGTTTGGAGAGATGAAAGCCAAATCAATCAAAAAACGCCTGCGAGAAGAACGATTTGCACCTGGTATAGATCGGGCACACATCATCAATGGCGTTGCAGATTTTGGTATCACTATTGACGAGCACGTCGACAATTTAATCACCTTTCTCACAGACCTACCTTCACTCGTTTTAGATTCGTAATTCTAATGACAGGGTCGTCAGTTGTTCGTATCCATCAGCGGTAATCACAAATAAATCTTCGAGACGTATGCCACCAATGTGTTTGTAGTACAGCCCAGGCTCAATGGTAACAACGTCACCCACCATAAGCACATCGACACTATTGTGTCCCATAGAGGGCGCTTCGTGTACCTCTGTACCCACACCGTGTCCAACGCTGTGCACAAACCCTTCAGCGTACGCAAACAGTGTACCGACACCACCTGTTTTGTATCCCAGCTTTTCAAACACCTTGACTGAAGCTTTGTGTATATCCTGACAACGCACACCGGGTCGCAAGAGCGCTACAGAGGCTTGGTGAGCCTGTCTGACTGCCTCATACATCGAGGCGAGTTCAGCCGACGGTTCACCGAGACATACGGTCCGAGTCATATCAGCAAAGTACCCGGTCTCTTTCGATCGAGGGAAGATATCAATGACAATTGGTTGCAATCGCTCAATAACACCTGTTCCCATATAATGCGGCTCATACGTTTTCAGACCGCAAGCCACAATCCTATCTTCCGGGGATTCACAGTGATGTGTATCCAACACCACATCAATAATTCTTTTTGCGCCTTTGGACGTCGGGGTTTCTGTTTGCTTTAAATAAACAATCACCGCTTCTAGGGCCGCTTCAGTTGCGACAACACTTTGTTTGATTGCTAATATAGCTGCCGGTGATTTTGTACGTGACATACTTACCCTCGAATTAGCTGTTCCGCTTGAGCATCACCAACTGGATATTTCCGACCAATTTTGTCGATATTACTTTGCATCAGTTCCTCATAAGACACATCTAATTCATCCAGCGCTAGATTTAGATACCACAGCAAATCACCCAGCTCTTCGACCACCCGATTTTTATCAAGTGGAACCAGATCTTTCTTAGATTTTTTAATTAAATCAAGAACCTTGCCTGATTCAGTCATTAGCCCGATTGCACTGTATTCAAACCGTGGGGTAACATCACCAGTATGGTAATCAGAGTAATCAGCCCAATCCGTCCGCAACGCTTTTTCCTTGTATTCATCAAATTGCATATGTAGATAGTATAACAAAAACGACCGCAGTGCGGTCATTTTTGTTTATCTTGTGTTGTTGCGGGGCCCGGAATCGAACCGGGGTCTGGAGGTTATGAGCCTCCCGAGGTACCTCTCCTCTACCCCGCTATGTTGTTTTCACTCCAGATTCTCTCAATCTGTAGTGCGAGATACCATACACCACTTCTGGACCGGTTACAACCTTATTCCACCCCGAACTCTCTAAATACCCTCATGTATCGGGCGATGGTTTCTTCGGCTATTCGTTTGGTGACGACGAAATCTGCGCCTTCGTGGGCTATTTTGTTGCGCACTCTATGGGCGTCCCAGGCTTCGTCAATACTTGATAGCTGACTAGGGGTGATGCCACGCAGCCGTTCTCCAAGCGAACTGCCGGGGTAGCCGCGGTCTTTGAGGGTTTGGTCGAGGATGATGTCTGCCTCGATGATGGCTAGCTTCCAATCGTTTGGGTTATCGGACTGGACGTGTTGTTGCATATCAGCCAACCTACTTTGCCGCTTCTCACCGCGGTAGGTTTCGTTCCAGATGCGTTCGCCATCGCGCAGCTCTTGGGCGATGAGTCCTTCGTAGTGTTCTTTCCTGATAGTGGCGTAGATGTACAGCACAATAAAAATCAAACTCAATAAGTACGCAATGAAGGTGTAGATTGACCACAGCCAGGCTAGAATCCCCAAAATACCACCCCCAAATAACCAGGCCCAGAATTCATTACCGCCAAAAATAGCGTTCCAAAGTTCACTAAGGAAATTACTCGACTCAAACCCAACGTCACCAGAAGGAACGTTCCCGGTTGGCAAATCAGCATCAATCGGCGGCGGGCGCGGGATTAATTCTTGGCGAGGGTCAACGTTATTTTGAAGGAAGGGTAACATCGTAGATTCGCACTCCAGCGTCGAACAGCCGTTCGTCACCAGCGTGTGGTGCTATGTATTGTACCCCAACCGGAAGCATCTTGCCGTCCCGTTCAACGGTCCCCATGGGGAAGGAAATTGCTGGTACCCCAGTCAGGTTGACCGGTACGGTGAAGACGTCTTGGCGGTACATCGACAACGGATCAGCCTGCTCGCCGATTTTGAACGCAGGAGTGGGAGCGGTCGGCGTGAGGATAAGGTCAACTGTGGCAAACACTGCAGCGAGTTCCTCGCGCATTTTGCGACGGGTAATCTCGGCTTTACCGTAGTAGGCGTCGTAGTACCCAGAGGATAGCACGTGCGTCCCGAGCAAAATCCGGCGCTTGACCTCGGAGCCAAACCCCTGCGCCCGTGAGCGTTGGTAGACGTCAAGCAAATCAGTGGCGTCTGGTGCACAGTGGCCGTAGCGAATCCCGTCGTAGCGAGCGAGGTTAGACGACACCTCGGCTGGCATCACCACGTAGTAGGCAGCGAGCCCTTTTTCAAACAACGGTAGCTCGATGTCGACGACCGTGTGGCCGGCGGCTGTGAGGGATTCGACATGGACAGCGAAGGCGGCTAGTACGTCGAGGTCGATACCTTCGGCCAAGAAGGATTTGGGGATGCCAAACGTGTATGACTGTTTGGTCGGTACCGCTGGATAGGTGTCAACCTCGATAGTCGTCGCGTCCATCCCATCAACGCCAGCCATGGTGTCGTGCAGCAGTTTGGCATCAGCTACGCTGTGGGTGAGCGGTCCGGCTTGGTCGAGACTAGAACCCATCGCCATCAAGCCGTAGCGCGACACGGCGCCGTACGTCGGTTTAAATCCGACTAATCCACAGTAACTAGCTGGCTGGCGTACTGACCCTCCAGTGTCGGTACCAATCGCAGCCGGTACCATGTGTGCCGCCACCGCTGCAGCTGACCCACCAGATGATCCACCCGGTACGCGGTCGGTATCATGTGGGTTGCGAGTGGGACCAAAGGCGGAGTTTTCGGTTGAACCACCCATCGCGAATTCGTCCATGTTCGTCGAGCCGATAAAAATCGCGCCGGCTACACGGAGTCGCTCGATAATAGTGGCGTCGTACAGGGCTGTATAATTTGCGAGCATTTTGGACGCGGCGGTGGCGAGGTGGTCTTTGATCAAAATGTTGTTCTTGATGGCGAGCGGAATACCGAGTAAGGGTTTGTCCGTACTGTCACCCGCAGCGTAAGACTCTGTGGCGGCAGCGGCGGCTGCCAAGGCTTCCTTAGCGTAGGTAGCTAAAAAGGCGTTGATTTCTCCATCCCTGGTGGCGATAGTCTCGAGATAATCTGTGACCGCCTGGATTGGGGTATATGAGCCGTCTGTGTAGCCGGCGATAAGTTGCGCAATAGTCTGCATATTATTTGGCTTTCATGATGCGTTTGACGAGCAGGTGTCGACCAGCGGTTTGTGGCATGGCAGCCAGGGCTGCTTTGGTGTACTGATCTGGCTGATTGGTGACCACATCAGCTCGCAGCACGTTGTACCTTACCCCGACGGTCGGGTCGGCGGGTGATGCGTCGGCGGCGATGTCAGATACCACACTGACATACTCCACAATCTGTGCCAATTCAACCCCAAACGAAGTGATTTCAGCGTCAGTGAGTTTGATTCGGGCTAAACTAGCCAAATGCGTCATGTCTGCTGGTTTCATGTGATGTAGACTAGCATGATTTAAAGCCAGCTGCTACAGGCCCAGCAACTCCACAAACGCTCCCTCGTCGAGTAGTGGAACCCCGAGCCGCTGCGCAGCGGCGGCTTTGCTGCCAGGGTCGGTGCCGACCAGTACGTAGTTGGTTTTGTTCGATACGCTTGACGAGATTTTGCCGCCAGCTTTACGGATGATGTCCTTAGCTTCGTCACGAGTGAATCCCGTCAAAGTACCCGTCAAGACAAATGTTTCACCAGTGAGCTGCTTGCCAGTAGTACTGCGGATTGGGTTAGTAATGGTCAGGTGCTGCCGCAGAGCGGCGAGGAACTCGACGTTGGCAGACTGCGTAAACCACGCACAGACGGACTGACCGACCGTCTGGCCAATACCATAAATCTCAGCGATGGTGACCTCGTTTGCGTTGATCAGCGCGTCGAGGGAGCCAAACGTATCTGCCAACAGTCGCGCCGTCTCTTCGCCCACCCCATCGATTGATAGCGCTATCAGCAATCGGTGTAACTCGACGGTACTCGCAGCTGTAATGGCGTCGACCACGTTGCGCGCGGCGGTGGTCTGAAAACTATCAAGCACCTCGAGCTGGTCAGTCGTGAGAGTGAACAGTTCCACCGCTGAGCTGATCAGACCAGCGTCGAGTAACTGGTCGATAATCCGCGGCCCGACCCCATCGATGTTCAGTGCCCCTTTGGAGACAAAATAATACAACCGCTGCCGCCGCAGCTGGTCCGAGTCAAGCGATACGCAACGATACGCCGCCTCGCCTGACATGCGTTCGATTGCACCGTCCCCACCACAACCAACAACCGTTTTAGGAAATCGATAGCGTTTGGTTTTGTCTGGCCGTAGACTCAACACTACCTCCAGCACTTCAGGGATAATGTCTCCCGCTTTTTGGATAATGACAGTGTCACCAATCCTCACGTCTAACTGCTCGATAAAATCCTCGTTGTGGAGAGTGGCGCGAGCCACTGTCGAGCCAGCGATCAGAACCGGGCGTAACTCGGCTACTGGGGTCACTACTCCCGTCCGTCCCACCCGCAAGGTAATCCCCTCCACCACGGTCGCGGTTTGCTCGGCCGGTAGTTTGTATGCCATTCCAAACCGGGGACCTTTGGCGGTATAACCCAGCACCCGCTGCTGGGTAAGGTCGTTGACTTTTAGTACCACGCCGTCTATCGCCCAAGGAAACGAGTCACGCTTCAATACAACCTCCACGTACACGGCTTGCACTGCCTCAATTGAATCACACACTATAGTCTGATCACTGGTTGGTAGGCCGAGCTCCGTCAGGAGTTGCAGCTCTTGCTCTTGTGAGGTTGGCACCGCCACATTTGTATCGTGGGTCACAATAAAATCGATGTCGTAGACAGTCAGTGATAAATTTCGCTTGGCCGCCACAGCTGGATCAAGCTGGCGCAGGCTGCCGGCGGCGGCATTGCGTGGATTCGCAAACTGCACTTGGTCTGATTTGCTGCGCGCGGCATTGAGAGCTTTAAAGGCGGCGCGACTGAGCCACACTTCACCTACACAGATCAGATCAATCGGGGCGGTGAGTTGCTTAGGTAGGCTATTGATGGTCGAGGCGGTATGAGTGACATCTTCCCCGACCTGTCCATCACCACGGGTGCTGCAGCGCACGAGCACGCCTCGTTTGTATTCGATGATCAGTTTGAGGCCATCGATTTTATGCTCGGCAACGTACTGTACGTTACTCGTCACATGGTCAGCCGCGTGCAATAATTTTTTTACTTTGGCGTCCCAGTCGGATAACTCAGCTGGGGAAAAGATATTATCAAACGACCACTGCTTGACCTGGTGAGTGACTTTTGTGAACGCGGCGTCAGTCCGGCCCCCGACACTTGCGGCCGTCGACACCTGACCTTCGACTGCGAACTCGAGCTGTTCGAGTTCAATTAAGAGCGCATCATACGCCTCGTCACTAATCTCAGACGCGTCGTCAGCGTGATATTTAGTGCGGTGATAGGCGACGGTGTCGCGTAGTTGTTGCAGTCGTTGCTGTTTATCTTCCATTGTTTAGAATTCTAACAGAACCTCGCGCTGGATGGTACCAAACCCATTTTTCTGGGCACATGAGCGATTGTACCCCTGTACAGCTATAGCGCTACACTGCGAAGCGACAGCACAAGTAAGGCTACTACTGGTGTAGCCTGGAATCAAAGCACGTATGTTGCTAATCTCGACCCCGCCTCCAGTAAAATCTGAAACCGCCACCACCGTGGTAACGCTAGTACATCGTTGATTTTGAACTCCAGTACCCCAGGTGAATTCATAAGTATACACGTACGCATCGCCGGCTGAGCTACTAGTCACGACAGCTGCCCCAGTTTCTGGGATTGGGCTTGGGGTAGGATTTGAACCAAAACAGGTCACTCCAGCCATAGGATTCCCCTGTACCATCTCAGCATCTAGCTCACGCCGCCAAAATCGTGCGCATTCCAACCCAGCATTCGCGGCGTGAAAGGCGATCTCAGAATCTTTGGTCGTAGCAGCTAACCTAACTTGTTTAATTGACAAATCGAGAATCACTAGCCCGATCGACAAAATTGCACCAACAACGATTAGTGATACCAGTAGTGCGAATCCAGACTGCTGTTTATTGTTATCGACCATAGACATTGAATACATATGTTGTAGCTTCGACTTTCTGCTCGGCCCGCTGCCCATCACTGCGCCAAGTTACCCGCGAGACGATTTCGACCTGACCAGACCCATTAGTCATCCTAATGACTCGGGTGTATCGGGTAGGACTATTTGCTCCTGAATTACTATCATGAGTATACTGCGCCCGCTCCGCTGGATTTGCATTGCTATAGAGTCGACAGCCAGCTCCAGTACTCAGACAGTTTGATACGTTGAGCGTACCGGCAGCGTCCGTATCCTGATCAAGACCACAACCGTTTGCGCTAAAACAATTTTGATACAAGCCAGACGGATTAGCAAAAGTGTTCCAGGCCGCGCCATCTGCACCAGAATAACTTGAGGCAAACGTTGGAATCTGCTGATTATCTCGAGCCGCTTGTGACAACTCCAATCCCTCTTGGGCCAAGAAATTGGCCATCACCTGGTCGTTGGCGAAATTCGTACTGCGCGCTGAGTTTGACACAAGTGTCAACGGACCAGTAATCACGATAAGTAGAATAGTAATAGCTACCAGGGTTTCCACTAGACTAAAGCCAGACTGATTATACGGGTTGTTGAACATCATATATCTAAAGAGCGCTGGGTTACTGTCGTCTGGATAACATGTGCCCGATCGCCCGATGGATCGGCGTCAGCATCGGCTCGTGAATTGTAAGCCTGTATCACAATAGTGATTCGAGGCTGAATATTGTCATTGGGTGGAGGTCCATCGGGTCGATAGGAGCCCGTGACGTAGAAATCTGCCTCACGAATAAAGATCCCGTCAGACACGATTGACTCGGGCGGCTGCCCACTCAGACGACGCGACAACGTGCCATTAGATCGATCGAAGAAATAAGCAATCCGACCACTGGTCGCGCCAGCGGTCACACTTGTTCCACCCTCGTTAAAAGCAATGCCGTGGAAGTTGCGGTTAGCAATATTTCCGCCTAAGCAGTCTCCTGTACTGGCATCTATCCCATCAGTGAGATTAAGTGAGCCTGTACTGGCAAAAATCCGGTTCCCAGGGGTACCAAAACTAGCACTATCGTTGGCAGCGCAATAGTAATTTGAACCAGTTCTAATTTCGCGCGTCATACTATCGAGCGCAAACGATAAGTTCGACAAGACACTTTGCTCGTTCTGCAACTGACGGTTGGAGGCAATCAGAATTAGTAGCGCCCCAACCGCGACAGTGATCACTACCGAGAACAGCGCCAGCGAAACGATAATCTCGATGAGGGTGAAGCCAGTTTGTTTGGTTTTTATAAAGTGAAACATACAAATAATATCAACATTCGAGGACGGCTATCTGTCCCGTAGAGCGAACTTCGATCTGGCGAGTGTCTTGTCCACACACAGTACCAGTCCCACCACGCAGACCAATGGTAATCAGTATTGCTTGCTCGCTCGAGATGGCACTAGCATTACCACTGTTGTTAGTCACAAACACCGCATCAAAGTTTGGTCGCTGGAACACGACCGCCAGTTGGTTACCGATGCTACTTGGCTCGATGCCACGGATTACAAACCGAGCGTCAAGCAATCCAGAAAAACCAATGTCTTCGCCTGGAGTATAAAACTGGTTGTCGTTGGCATCACGAAACAATCGGTATTCTTGATTATTTGCGGTGTCAAAATAAACCCCTTGTGATACCCGAAACTCCCCCGTACCATCGCTCACCGCACTGATTGCTCCCAGCTGGACTTCACGCATCGCGAGCGCTATTTCGTAAGCCTGTCCTCGCAGCAGCACGGCACTGTTGAACCCTTGCTGTCTGACAACTACTATCGACAACACCAACACCACAATCCCAATACTCACCAACAACTCCACCATGGAAAACCCAATGGTGCGTGGGGTGCGAGGACCCTTAGCTAAAACTGAAGAGCGATAAAACATTGAATTGGGTGACGTAAACCAGAACTGCCCCAGCAATCATAAATGGAGCGAATGGTACCGCACTCTTCATTGTAAGGGTTTCTGCTGATAAGTGTAAGCGACGTTTTCCCCGTTCGTATTTCTGCCAACCCAGTATAATCAGGCTAATTACCGCCCCAATCCAGAACGACAACACAATAAACGAAAATACGCTGTGCGGTCCAACCAACAACCCAAGTGGAATCGCCAGTTTAACATCTCCAAACCCCAACCATTGCCCGCGCGACACAAACCACAATGAGAAGAAAAACCCCGAGCCAGCGAGACTAGCCCCGACTGTCCAGCCAACATCAATCAGTGTCAAACCGCCGCCCCAATACTGCCATCCAACCCAAAGTGCCATCAACCCGACGAGTGCGGCCGTCAGCTCATCAGGAATAATAAAATGATAGTAGTCGTATACCGTAATAACAATCAGCACGACAAACATGGCCACCAGCCACGCAAACATCACAACTGAGGTAGCGAGCTGTAATGCAACAACAAACAGTACCGCTGTCATCAATTCAACCACAAAATACCGCACCGGCACGTACGAACGACACCCTCGACATCGCCCACGCAAAGCTACATACGAGAACAGCGGGAACAGCTCGAACCACCGCAGCTGCTTGGCACACGATAGGCAGTGCGAGCTACCCCCCAGAGACTTGCCGGTATGAAACCGATATATGTAGACATTAAGGAAACTACCTATAATTGCTCCCAAGCAAAATACAGTTGTCCAAAGAAACCAAACTGGTAGCAATGTAACTGTAACGAAATAATCCACTATGTAAAAATATTACGGGCACACTGTTGCGCCAGGAGTTAGAGCGGTGGCAACTTTTCCTTGGGAACCAGTGCTATCGACACACCAATGAGTGGTGGGATTGAGTTGTGCAGAAGCCGCAAACGTTGTGGCGGTACTGTTACACTCAAACTGATCAGAGTTGGTTCTAATACTATCCACCAACTGTAATAATTTAGTCGAGGTGGCAGTACCATTTTGTCCACATACAATATTAAAGTTGCCTGTAACAATCTCTTCGCCTGAACCATTTTTTAAAAAACTATCCATACTCGCTATGATGCGAGTTTCTTGCCCCCTTTCACGGGCGGTGTTTAAGCGTTGCAATACCACTGAAGCCAAGATACTTATAATAGCAATCACCACAATCAACTCAATCAGAGTAAAACCAACGCGTTGTTTCATATACCGAACATTATACCATACAAAAAAAGTGCCAAAGGCACTTTTTTAAACTCGAGTAGAATAATGTTTACTTATGCTCCACATTTTGGGTCAGTCGATCCAATTGATGAAGCCGTCTGCTCACCTGAGAAACCAGTACTATCTACACAAAAGAATTTCAAACTTCGTAGCTGCCATTCCACGGCGTAACTCTCGTCGTTTGCAATACAACTACCGTTGTTACCAGTCTGAGTTCCAGCGGCAACAAGTAACGGTCGGATGCTTGCAGAAACACAAATACCTCCAGTCGAGGAAACAGCTGGGGTGACTGACGCACCAACTCCTGCTGCATCAGTAGTTCCATATGTGAAGGAATTTTCTGAGTAGTAAATCTCTGCTGCGTTACGGATGTTGTTAAGTGATGTCTTGGCAGACGCGTCGTTGGCATTGTCACGGGCATCGTTGAGTGATCCGAGCACCACAGCGGCCAGAATACCGATGATAGCGATTACGACGAGGAGCTCGATGAGCGTAAATCCTCGCTTCATTATATTTTTCATAAAATAAATTTATAGTACTTTTAATTTTTGCTTCAGATGTCAGCTGAACATCTCAAACAGTTCGTCTACGTTGTAGTAGATACTCTCTATTATACGAGTGTGCCAGAGCCATGGATCATCAATCGATAAAATATGGGGACAACTTTCTAGAATCCTGAAGTCAGGTTGTAGATTGGCATCAACACTGAGGCAAGCAGTACCCCAACTCCAAGTCCAAGCATCACAATCATGATCGGCTCAATCAAGCCAATCATGGTATCTATCGCATTGTTGGCTTCGCGGCGGTAGAAATTAGACAGGGTTTTGAGGATATTGGCGAGGCTACCAGTTTCTTCCCCGACCTTGGCCATTTGCGCCAGCACGCCAGGAATGTGTGGATATTCAGCCAGTGCATCGGCAAATGAGCGCCCCCCCTTTACCTCGATAAGCACTTCATCCATGATTGATTTGAACACCGAGTTGTCAACTACGTCCCCAGTCACCTCAATGGCTTGCACAATCGAAATCCCACTACTAAGCATTGTCGACAAGTTATCGCAGATGCGCGTTAGAAGTAATTTACGCTGCATGTCTCCAACGTACGGTAGCGACAACATGAACTCGTCGACAGTCCGGCGACCAACTGTAGTCTGGGTAAAGCGCCAAAAAAATGCAACACCCGCACCCACCGCAATTACCATAAAACCAATGTACGCAACTAAGAAATCAGAAATACCAATTACAATTTTGGTGTAAATCGGCAACTCTTGACCAGAGTCAACCAAAATACTAGCAATACTTGGCACCACCTGGGTCATCATCAGTGTCATCACGATAATGAATATAGCAATCACAAAGGCTGGGTAAATCAACGCATTTTTTGCTTTGGACTGGACTTCGTACTGTCGATCGAGATAGTCCGCCAGGTAGTCAAACGACTTGTCGAGTGAACCAGTCTCTTCACCCGCCCTGATCAAGTTTACATAGAACGATGAAAATATACCGGGATGGGCCGCCAGCGAACGTGAGATTGAATTACCAGCCTGCAGGTCTTCGACAATTTTGTTCATCGCTACGGCCAGTTGTTTATTTTCTATCTCCGCTGAGAGTAGGCTAAAGATTCTTAACGGAGAGACCTGCGCCTGAAATAGCGTGGCGATTTGCCGTGACAAAATAACGATGTCTTTGTTCGATACCCGATTGAACAGACTAATCTCCATGTCAAACAAGCTACTGCCAGCTGACACCTCATCGATTGAAACCAGTTTGTATCCGCGTTTTTGGACGGCAGTAATTGCTGCGTCAATTGACGGAGCCTCTACCGTGCCTTCACGTTGGATATTGGTCTGGTCAACCGCTGCATAAGAAAATAACATAGGCTAGATAAGTCGTTCAAGACCTTTCGGGTTATTGGAGTAGATAAAAGCGTTTTCGGTGGTAATCAATCCATTCTGGACCAGTCGTGCCAGGGAGCGGTTCATGTCAATCATACCGTGCTCCAACCCAGTTTCAATCGCTGATCCGATTTCATGGATACGGTTTTCACGGATGAGGTTGGCGACCGCTGTGTTGTTGATTAGTAGCTCATAGGCGGGTACAAGGCCGCCATCAATTTTAGGAACCAGTCGTTGAGAGAAAATACCCAACAACGAGCCTGCCAATTGTGACCGGATTTGATTCTGCTGTGAACCAGGGAATACGTCTACGATTCGAGTGACAGTCTGAGCCGCGTCGTTGGTGTGGAGCGTCGATAATACCAAGTGTCCAGTCTCGGCTGCCGTCACGGCAGCTTCAATGGTTTCGGCGTTACGCATCTCACCAACCAGGATAACGTCAACGTCCTGACGAAAAGCGGCATTGAGGGCAGCTTCAAAACTCTTGGAATCAATCCCGATTTCACGCTGATCAATGAGTGATTTTTCTTCTTGGTAAATGTATTCGATTGGGTCTTCGATGGTTACAATGTGATCAGCTCGGTTTTTGTTAATAGAGTTTACCATAGCAGCCAAAGTCGTTGATTTACCTTGCCCAACCGGACCAACACACAGGAAAAAACCTTGCGTTCGTTCGGTAAAACTTTCCAAAATTGGTGGCAAACCCAGTTCTTCAAATGTGCGGATGACATTGGGAATCAAACGTAACACCACGCCCATCTGACCTCGTTGGTAAAAAGCATTACCTCGGAACCGCACCCCTTCGGCGTTTTCGTACGAGAAATCAACTTCGTTGAAATCAAGGTATTTGGCATACTGATCTTTACGCATCAGGATTTTGATAAAGGCGTCTAAGTCTTGTCCGTTAAGAATTGGTTTTTTAAGTAATGGAATCAGGGTACCAGAAACTCGAATCAGTGGGTGTGATTCAACTGACAAGTGTAAATCTGAAGCCTTTTCAGCCAGAATAAGACTGATGATGGTGTCGAGTTCTTTTTTGTAATCTGTGCCAGACATAATTATTTTTTAGCGCTCATAATGTTAGCTACTTCTTTTACCACGTCACTTGGAATCGCCTCCGCTTTGACAATGTATCCAGCTGCACCGGCGTTGAGGGCAGCTGTCACATCTGAATCCTCACCTTGGTTAGAAAGCACAATACAGAGGGCATCGAGATCAGGAAACGTATCTTTGATCTCGCTAATGAGTTCAATACCACTCATACCTGGCATCACCATATCAAGTAGAATCACATCC
Organism: Minisyncoccota bacterium; assembly: GCA_041688155.1. GTDB lineage: Bacteria > Patescibacteriota > Minisyncoccia > Phycocordibacterales > UBA918 > OLB19. The sequence continues at coordinate 15,953 of JBDNIW010000010.1, forward strand.
AAATCAGGTGACTCTTTTATAATGGTAATCGCTGCGTGCCCAGTCTCAGCTATTTGCACTTCATACCCGGAGTCAGCAAATTTAATCGCATACATGTCACGCAAAAAAGCATCATCATCAACTAGCAATAGTTTCTTCATCGCTTTTTATTATAGCCTGAGTGGGCTCAGATACTGTCTGGTTATCGACACTTGGGACAGCATCTAGATCAGGAAAATCTTCCTCAACAATTTGTGAGCTAAATGTCATCATTTCGGCGTGAGGTATTTCGTGGTTAAGCGCTTTTATCATAGCGTCTTCTTGAATAGTGATAAAACCATTTTTGCGAGCTGCTGTGAAGTATGCCTCCTCTGGGGCGTTGGTTAGAATCAACTCCTGGATTTCAGACGTGATTTCAAGCACTTCTGTCAACGCAATTCGGCCGCGATATCCGGTGGCACAGTTGGTGGTTGGCTCTGGATACGTGAACGTGGTTACATCTGGAATCCGTGACTGGTACTTTACCGGCAAGTTTGCTTTGATTTCAGCTACGCGGTTCTTAGTGGCCTGATCAGCAGCTAATTCAGTACCAGTACCTTTGCAGAGCGTTTTTGCAAGTCGTTGAGATATTGACATTTTGAGAGTTGGGGCAATCAGATACGGGTCAACGCCCATGTCAATCAGGCGCGGAATAACTCCAATTGAGTTGTTGGTGTGAATAGTTGACAACACTAAGTGTCCAGTCAATGCAGCCTGGATAGCAAGTTGAGCAGTTTCCTTGTCACGAATCTCCCCCACCATAATGATATCGGGGTCTTGTCGCAGAGCTGAGCGCAAACCAGTAGCAAACGTGTAGCCAATCTCTGGCCGGACCTGGGATTGAGACACCTCGTCTAGATTATACTCGATTGGATCTTCGAGTGACATGACATTCTTGGTTAAGGTATCAACCACACCAATCATCCCACGTAAGGTGGTTGACTTACCAGAACCAGTTGGACCAGAAATGAGAATGATTCCATACGGTTCTTTCACTATTTTGCGAATAATTGCCAGGTTGTGTCCAGTAATACCACTCTGATCAAGAGTCAGAACACCTTGTCCGGTATCCAGGATTCGCATCACGACTTTTTCGCCGTGGTTAGTCGGCAATACCGAAACTCGAAAGTCAATCTTGCGACCATCGAACGTCGCCGAAAACCGACCATCTTGCGGTTTACGCCGTTCATCCAGACGCATAGCTGAGAGAATTTTGACCCGAGCCACCACTGCCATGTGGACATTTTTAGGCAATTCTAAACTGGTTGCGAGCGTGCCGTCTACCCGAAACCGGACGCTCACTTTTTTGGGCGTTGGTTCGATGTGGATATCTGATGCCTTCCCGTCAACTGCGTACCGCAAAATCGTTGCAACAATTTTAGTCACCGGGGCGTCTTCTTCGATATGATCTACTGAATCACGATCAGCGGTGCTAACACCATCCAAATTCGCGGCTATTTCTGCGTCTAATTCTGTTTCAAGGTTCTCCAGAGCATTGTCCACCTCACCTTCAAGATTGGCATAAAACTTACTTACTGTAGCAATTTCTGACGCCAACATAAACACCATGTGATACGGCAGGTTGTTTTTGGTGCTGATAAAATTGAGCGCTTCTCGCATCCGTAAGTCATCTGGGTTGTTGACCCCGACTACGAGCACGTCCTGTTCGATTTTGAGCGGGACAATCTGGTAGTGATTAGCGGAAGTTTCAGGCACAAGTGTGAGTACTGCCTGAGGCACAGTAAAACCTTCAGGGAGAGAGAAATGGTCAACCTCATAATACGCGGCAAAAAAACCCGCTGTCTGTTGACTACTGATACCTTGCTCTAACAGCAACTGCTCGAGGTTTTTACCGGTCTCTTGAGATTGTCTCTCCAGCACTGCCGCCTGCTCAGCCGAGACCAATGATGACTTTTCGAGTGCTGCAAAAATATCCATACCTATTGAGTTGTGGTTGGACTAGCTGGAATACTGGTGTTAGTTGGAGCAAAGGGATTGAGGCGTCCAATCAGATACTCATCGGGTGGTGGTGAAAAAACTTTAAGCGAATCAAACACCGCTGAATCAAAAATAGTTGTATCGATGTTTATGGCCGCCAGGGTATTGCTACGCTCAACAAATAACTGTGACGACACCAATAATCGCTCTAACTGCTGATCAGAAGCTGATGATTGCAAAAACATCGTAGAGTCTTGGGTGAAGAAAAAATATCCCCCGACCATCACCGTCACAATACCTAGTAGGACAATTATATTTGTGGTTGTTTTGCTCATATGTTTATCTGGTGATTACCTCAGCTGGCGTATTAACATAGGTGGCCAGTGTGGCTTCTACTTGCAGAAACCCTCCTTCGAGCGCACCCATAGTTAGAACCTGGACCTGTAACGGGTACTGGTTTTGCTCCAGTAAGCTGAGAAAATCTTTAACTCTAGCGTACGTACCTTCTATTGCCACGTCAAACTCGTGTGCTGTAGCACCGTTGGACTCAGTCAGCATTCGCGCCTTTTCACTGTTATCAACCGATTCACCATTGTACTTGATGGTTGTATAATTCACTCCAGCAAGCTCAGCAATAATTTCTAAATCTCGCAGCACTGCCACCTCATCAAGAAAGGTTGGCATGTACGTTATCAGCCGCGTGCGATCAGCCACTGAGACAGCTTCTAGTTCAGATACTCGCGAAGCAAGTGTCGCGTTTGTCTCGGTCACTCGTTCTCGCTCTTGTGCGTACTGCTGGATTTCATTTTGTAACAGACCTGTATCGATAAAGGTTGGTTGTACGAACAAAAAAACAATCGCTACTGATGTGCCGATGGCTATAATTTGTGAAATCAATCCTAAAGGTTTCATAAGGCAGTTTGATTAGAGGTGGTAGCTGTTTCTGGCAACTCGTCTACTGTCTCGATTACGCTGGGAACAGCTGTGGTTACTGGCACGAGTGTGGGACGACCAACGTTAGTACCGACATCTGTCCGACGTGCTTCTTGTGGGTCAAACAAAGCCGCAGTAACTGGTACAGTGAATGCCGCTGCAAACACCACCCCGGAGGCAGCATCAGCTTCATCTTCGTCTAGAGCAGTGTTACGTAAATTAACCTCACTAATTTCTACTTCAGAAAACATCTGACTGTTAGTGTTTAGAATTTTTCTTTGGAATAGCGCTGCATCAATGGTAGGAGTAATAAAATTGACTGCCACCTGTAGGTGAGTATCATCAACTCGTTCAATCTTGAGGGTTTCAATCTGTATCGGTTGAGCTACCACCTGATCAATCTCATCAAGTATAGCTACTATCGATACCGTGTGCTGCAACCGATCACTGGCTTGGGTTAGTTGCTCATTGAATTCTTGAACCCGCCTAAAGTCCTGCACACTGAATGTGTTAACAGCCCCATCAAGTAATACCACCTCCGTCTCCAGCTGAGTTACGATGTAATTTTTGTATAGAAAGGAACCACCTGCCGCCAGCAAAGAAGCAAAAATGAAACTGTACGCAACAATGGTCAACACATGTACTCCTCGACCTGGTTGTACCCACTGGCGCTTAGCACTTTTTCTTTTAGGTATGAAAGAATTATTTGAAGAACTTTGCATCTTGGCTATAGTATACGCTTACTTCTGACTAAAAAAGGTACCCGTTGTGGACAGACTACTCAAAGTGCCGCAGTGCAGCACCAAGCGCAGGGACGAACGACGGCCCAATTTCTTTCATGGCATCCTCCATAAACGCGGGATAGGCGACGTTAGCAAACGGATTAACGTATTTTGTTGAGATGCCGGTGGTGTCTTGGACCATTTTGCCCAACCCAGCGTACAGACTCGCTCCGCCACAGATATGAATGACGGTGATGTTGGCTTGGTTACCTGACTGGTAGTTTTCAATCACTTGCTTAAATTCCCGCAACGCCCGGTTGTAGACTTTGCTGTACACCCCTTGCAAACTGACGTAGCCGGGGTCACTTGGCCGCAGTTGAATCTTCTGTAGTTCTGCAGTCTCAAAATCAAGTTCTTGCAAGTCAGCAAATTGATGGGTGATCTGCGTGCCGCCGACGTTGATCCGGTGCATGCGGCTGAGGACACCGTTATTGGCAATATACATTTTGGCCGACGAAGCTCCAAAATCCATGATGATGGAATGTCCCTGGTGCGGGATGGTGCGACCGGTACTGAAACATTCGATTTCAGTTGGTGAATTCTGCAGACCAACAAACTGCATCAAAACGTTAAGTCGTACGATAGCGGTGTTTTGGATGGCAGCAATCAATACCGGACGACCAGCCTGGTTGTCGACTGATTCGAGCTCAGCCCAGTCGAGAGTGACTTCGCTCAATGACGCGGGGATAATTTTACGGGCCTCCAACCGCACCTGCGCGCTGAGGTCAGCCTCTGGCCCCACATCAAGCGTGGTTGTACTAATAAAACTAGAAGCTAATGGCATCGCAAACACCGCCTGGCGTGACTTGACGGCTGACTCACGAATGACATCAACCAGCGCTTCCTGTTCTTGCTTGGGATCTAGTTGCACCGCTGCTCCCAGGGCTTCCTGAACGTACGGCCCCAGCTGGATTTCGCCGTAGGTTACCAGAGTGAGCACACCGGACCGTTCTTCCAGTTCAACCACTTTGATAGACGAAGAACCAATATCAACCCCCAGCACATTAGGTGCGGTTGATTGTAAGTTTACTGATTGGATTAAGTTAGATAGCAAGCCCATAGTGATACGGTTCCTACCTAAAATAGTAGCACGCTTGGTTACCAGTTATACTATCGGTAATGCCTAATCCGTGGAGACTGCTTTGTGAGTTATTATGGCCTGAGCCAGCCGACAAGATTGCCGCACCCCGAGCAGCGCAGCAATTTCAGGGCACTCACTATATCGTCCCCTACCAACACCCAGCGGTTAAAAACACTATTCGCAACAACAAGTTTCACTACCATAAACAATCAGCAATCGAGTTGACGCGACTACTCGACGGGGTGCTTGATCAGTTTGGCAGTGTCACCATCATTCCCGTGCCAAGTAGCGCTGCTCGAGTGCGACAGCGTGGGTATCAACACCTAGAAACCATTTTGCAACACAGTCGGCACACCGCCAACGTCAATCATGACGTATTACAAAAGCACACCAACACTCCCTCCCAGAGTCATGTCAGTAAAGCAGTCCGACTCCAACAGCAGCAAGGTACTTTTCGCTGCAACCAACGCGCAACGCAGTCATTAACCCGAACTATCATACTGCTTGATGACGTGGTCACCACTGGCGCCACGATAGCAGCGGCACGGGCAGCCTTGATGCCGCACCTCCGGCCGGGAACCAAACTAGTTTGTTTAGCGATTGCGCATTAGTTAGATAAGCAAAGTGTTAGTGATGATGTCCGTGGCCATGGGTGTGGCTGTGCCCGTGTTTGGGGACGTAGTCGCGCAAGAAATACACCGCCAGGCCGGTCACAATTGGCACCGTCAGGATCAACCCAATACTCCCAACAATCGCCCGGATAATCTCAGTCGCAAATAATTCTGAGTTCACCAGCGACCAGAAATTTAGTGGCGATAAGTGGAAGTACATTAGGAGCGGCAGCGATGCCCCAACGTACGCTAGTACGAGCGTGTTCACTAGCGCGCCAACGTGTTCGCGCCCGACGCGGATGGCTTTTTGATACACCATCCGCGCAGTCAGGTCTTTGTTACTCTGATACAACTCGGTCACCACCGCGGCTTGGGTGACCGCGATGTCATCAAGCACTCCGAGTACACCAATGATAATCGCCCCGAGTAGTAACCCCGTAAAATCAAGCGTACCATCAGTGGCAAAATTGAGGAACACTGATTCGTCCGACACAAACCCAGTCAGACTGGTTTGCAGCACCGCGACAATTGCCAGCACACTCGTGATAAACACCGCTAACATCGTCCCGCCATACGCCACACATGATTCCCGGTTAAACCCATGGGTAAAGAAAATCGCCGCAAACAGCACTCCCGAGGCGACCAGCATACTCAACAGTAGTGGGTTGTACCCCGCGACGAGGCCTGGCAACAGCACGTAGAAAATCGCCAAGAAACTTCCACCGAGCGCAATCAGCGAGCGTACTCCCTGCCAGCCACCAAACACCACAATCGTGACAACAAATAGTAATACAAAAAATAGTAGCGCATCACGGCGGTCGATATTGGTGACAAAGTACGACTCTGTGCCGTCGATGTAAACGTTATGGTTGAAGTAAAACTTGTCCCCAACATCGAGTTCCAAGTACTCGTTCTCGATGGTCAGCGTCTCGCCTTCCTTGGGTCCATCAAGGACTTTGATTGAAACAGTTTGGATCAGGATGTCAGTCCCCGTACCTGGAACCTCTTGGTACTGCTGTTCAAGAATCGACAGTATCTCGCCCCGGTAGGTGCCCTGGTATTCGTTATAGACCGTCTGCGCTGCACCGATTCCAGGCACCGCTAATAGTAACAAGAGGCAGATTTTTTGTAGCAGCGAAGTAATCATATATCAGTATAATACCAAACCTAGGCCGTGTGGTCAGCATCAAGTTTAGGTTCATCATCGGCATCGTGCGCGTGGTCATCAGGCTCTGTGTGGTCGCTATGCTCAACTTCGTGCGTCGCGTGCGTATGACCGTGTCCGTACTGTGAGTGTGCCCAATCGAGAATCAACGTCATCCCTACGAACCCAATCACAATGGCTAGCGTCGCATACCAGATGTTCCCGTACGTACTGAGGTTGCCGTGAATCCGCGGCAACAAATCGCTAGCCGCTAAAAATAGTAGCGCACCAGCGGCGATACCGGTGAGAATCCATACCCAAGTGCCCCCCTCAGCTGAGACAAATAGGGTCAAAGCGGTTCCAATCACAATCGTTGAAGCCGAAAGCAAGTTACGTAGTGCCGCCTGCGACCGGGTATAACCGGCGCGGATAAATACCCCGAACTCGACTATTTCTTGTGGGATTTCGTGCAGAGCTAGGCCGATAGCGGTAGCTACACCGACCGTTGGATCAATCAAAAACGCTCCCCCGAGAATAATCCCGTCTGCCAAGTTATGGAACGCATCCCCAATCAGGAGCAGACTGGCCGAGGTTTTGTGGTCACAATCCTGGACACCGGCCGCATGGAATCGTTTGTGTAAAAATTGCGCAAAGATGTAAAACGCCAGGAACCCACCAGCCACCGCCACCCCACCCCAGGTCGGTGATGCCGCCAGGGTTTCGGGGATCAGCTCAAACAACACGAGACTGAGAAACACCCCCACCGCCACCGGGATGACAAACCGCTCGATCCCGACCAGTTTTTTATTCCCCCCGAACACTACCGCCCCAACCAGTGAGGCGAGGGCAACACACACCGCAGCTAGAACCGCTTCAAAATACATACTAAAATACTCAATTATTATAAATGCAAATGATTTGCGATTGCCAGTATAGCAAGTCTCTGCTAGAATTCAAACCAATTGTAAACTATATGTCAATCAAATTAACCCCCAAGCGCCAAGCTATTCTCGACACCCTCAAGCAGACCCACGGCACTATGAGTGCAGCAGACATTCATAGTACTTTGCCAAACATGGATCTCGTCACCATCTACCGCACGCTCGAGTTATTTACCACGGCCAAGATGATCAAACAGTTCCACCTCGCAAGTGGGCAAGCTCAGTACGAGCACCAATCAGAACCCCACCACCACGCTGTGTGTGTCACCTGCGAAAAAGTAATCCACTTCAAAGCCCCCGACGCCAAGCTGAAAAAACTCCTCGGTATCGCTGATTTTGACGTCGACGAGATCGAAGTGATGGTGAAAGGCAGTTGCGCAAAGCACGCTTGAGGTGTGATGAGTAGTAGCCGAGCAGTATCAAAGAGTGCAGTGAGAAATAACGTGACGGCTTTTTTTCGACAGCGCCCTCACTGACTTCTGAGGAGGGACTTCCAGAACCTTCGTTGGTTGTGTTGATGCTGTATACTGGCCTTTGTAAGCTCTTATATTTATGAAACAAACAGAACTCCGACAAACAATTATTTCGTTTTTAAATAACCACCGCAAAGCAGTGTTCTCGATTCTTGATCAAAACGGTCTGCCGACTACGTCACTTATGCTTTATGTGATTGATGATGAGATGAACGTTTTTTTTGGTACGAGAAAAGCGTTTTCAAAATATCAGCATTTGCAAAATAATCCAGTGGTGTCACTGTCAGTGATCGAGGAAGTGATTGATCCGCTCAAGGTTGTCGACTTGCGGGGTGATGTGACAGAACTATCAGTCGATGACTGTAACAACGTGCATGCTTGGTTCAAATCTAAAAACGATTCCAGGTACTATGTAGAAGGCGCCGAGGATTTCACTATGTTCAAATTAGTCCCCCACTTTGTCCGTTGGCTCGATGCTGAGAGTGGTGAACTCTCGATTGTAGATCTCAAGTAACTAACAAACGACGACACGTGCCGGCGTTTGTTTATTTTTTATAGTAAGCAACCACTAAAGCTAGATATAACGTAAAGAAGACTGCAAGGAACAACTGTCCTACCAACAACGGCCATTCGCCGAGGGTGTAGAATTTATACAGGATAATTAGGATAGCGACGTATCTGATTCCTAACCCTACAATCGAAATATCATGCGATGATCGATGTTTGTGGACGTGACGAATCTGAAACAAAATGTCAGCTGTCAGCGCTAGGTACGACGCAAACGTAATAATGTCGAGCCAAGCCATAGAGTCTCGATTATAACACCAACGCTGCGGGTGCGAAGACCAATAGCGCACCGAGGAGCGCCATCAGTACTCCCCCGATCAGTAGCGACAATTGCGCGTACTTGGCGCCGTGGGCTTGTAGTTTGGAGTAGCCCCAGATTGCTAGTCCGAACACCAGCACATCGTCGAACATGTAGCCGAGACTAAATACCAAGATGTACCACTGCCGTTCCAAGAACGCTAGGTTGTTCAGCTCAAGAATCTTGGTGTAGGCCTGAGGGATCCCGATCGAACACGCGAATTCGATCACGTTGACTGAAAATGCGATCAGTAAGATGGCCAAGATAGAAGCAATGGTGACTGGTCGACTGACAATCTCTTTGAATTTGTTGACGGTTTTGGATTGCGTTTCAATGCCGGTGATGTCACACACTAGTTGGTTCTGGTTGCGAGTTTTGTACCACCGCCACAGGAAGAATGCTCCACCACCAAGCGCCAGGAACCCGACCGCTGGCGTCACGTATTGGTCGAGCGCGACAAAGTCCCAGGTTTTGTACCAGACGTTCAAGATCAGGTTGTACATAATGCCCTGCGCGACGATAAATATCCCCGCGAGCATGACCATTTTGCGGCGACTGCCGGCTTGGGAGAGTAGCGCCAAGAATGTCACCAACACCCACATCGCACACGGATTAAATCCGTCAATAACTCCGAGCAGCAGCGAGAGTGAGAACAGTGAAAATGATTTGAGGTCAACAATCCCGACAAATGGTAAATCAAACACGTACCCAACCGGCGCGCCATCCACTCCAGCATCACAAATCAAATCAGTACAGCCACCACCCACAATCACGTCTTGCGCCGGCGCGCGGTCGAGGTGTTGTTGCGGTGTACGCACATCGGTGTCAGCGGCGGCTACGATAGCCGAGCGGATACTCGCCCCAGTAGTGTCCGGTCCGTTGAACCCGAGGATTGCTCGCTCGCCGACAATCGTCAGTGGGGTGACTTTGCTAGCGTCGTGTTTGGCGGTGATCTCGTCAAACAGCTGGGACGCTACGTCGTCGGTAATAATATTTAAATACTCATACTGAATCCCTTCCTCATTCATCCACTCCACCTGTTGTTTGCAGAACCCGCAATCGTCGCGCCCGAGCATGTACACCACGACCGGATCGGCACTGACAGCCAGCTCAACTTGGTCGACCTGATCTTGCGCAATCACCGTCGGGATGGCGGTAAAAAACCCACTAGATAATAAACCAATCACCAGAAACGGGGTCAGAGACCGCAAAAATAACCTATGCATGGCAATGATTCTACCGCTTTTTGGGGTGGTTGTCTCGTAGTTTTACGAGCGGCTTATCCTGAATAAAATTGCGAGCGGCAGAGCGGGGTGAGAAATAGCGTGACGGTCTTTTCGACAGCACACTCGACTCGTCCCTCCCTGAGTGTACCTGCCAAACAACCGTTGTGGTTGAGTTAGGGTTCTTTACTACTTATAATTTCCCCAGGTATAGAACTAGTAAATAAAGAGGAAAATTATTATATTCAAATATAAAAAATGAAAAATTTGCTTTAGCGAATAATGGCTGGAATGCAGACGGGACTCTCGGTGATTAAAGTACGCAAGATATCTTGTGTGCTCTTTACCAAAATTGACTTCCCATAAACATCTGGCGGCATCTCATACATGTTTGGAGAGATGTGTAACGTTTTATTCATACATTCTATCTCCTATCAAAAGCTTCTTTTGGCGATAGTTTAGCCGCTTTATGTGCAGGTACCCAACCAGCGACAAAACCAATAAAGGCAGATAACACTAGAATGACTACCATGAACCAGGCTGGTGTAAGAAATAAATCAATAGCACTACCACCATATTTCACTGCTACAAAAGAAAGTACTATATTAAAAATACCCCCGAGACCTACACCTAGAACTACCCCACATAATCCTCCAAAAAATCCCATCAGAGAAGATTCCACCAGAAAAAGATAGCGGACATCAGCATCTGTAGCTCCAATAGACTTCAAAATACCGACCTCATAGATACGCTCCAGAAATCCCACAGTCATAGTATTGAACATACCAATAGCTGACACGATGAGAGCTGTAACACCAAAAGCTCCTAGAACGATTGTTATGATATTTGTTATTTGTCTAGCTTGTGTCACTAAGTCTATACGTGCTGCTACTAAAAAGCCCTCCCCTAGAAGTCTATCCCGAAGAGTTTCCAGGACGTCAACATTTTTCGCTTTAACTAGCACCTTTCTGAAAAAGGGCGGTTCTTTTGAAAGTGAGCTGACATTTATAATTGCGGTTGGAGACATGGCATCATCTAGAATAATCCCTTGTAGTGAAAAAGGTTTTGGGATAGCAACATCCGTTATTGTACTCGTGTCTGCCTCTTGATATAAAACCGTAATAGCAAACATTTGTCCTAGAGCTGAAATATCTATCGGGGCTCCAAGAGCTGTTAATATTTGACCAGATACGATTGTTCCATCTGTAGTATCAAGAGCTGTCCCAACATTTGGTAAAATACCTGCTAAACGAAAATACGCCGAGTCAACAATACGAGTATCAATCAAAAGCGTAGAAGCTCCTTCGGTACTAATCTCTCCGGGAAATTCAGCCACTGGAGAAATCTCGGCAACGTTGGGGAAATTCTTCAGAGCTTCCAACGAGTCAGGTTCGATAGTTAGATTACTTTCGGAAGGATACGAAATCTCCATTGTAATAAGAGAATCTTCGGTTGTCATCAATTGACCAATGAGAATAAATTGTAATCCGTAACCGAGAGACACAAGTACGTTAACTGTGGCGATACCAATAGACATACCGAGAATGGTAAGGGCTGCTCTTTGCGGTTTAGCACGAAAAGAACGAAGTGATAATCCAACTAATTCAGTTAGTTTTAATTTTTTAGAAGTCATACTTGATGGTTACACCTTTTCTTCGAGGATCACGCTCTCATTAAGACCCTTTCCGTTGTTGCTTTTTTTTTCATCTTTTCAATTGAGGATCAATTCAAGTTTTTCAGCCATTAGTTGTGATGCTCGGAATGAGAGTCCAGCTCCAAATTCATTAATGGCCAAATTAAGGATTTCTGCAACTTTATCTTCGGGAACGAACCCTTTTATTCTATCAGATATAACCTGATTAAGAGCCATGAGTTGTGAGAGGGTTAGTTTCCCCGTATAACCTGTTTGTATCCACCTTCTAATATCCTGTATTTCATTATCAATGGAATGCGCCGGGTTTTTCTCAATTAAATCATATATATGTGCTACATCTTTTCTTCTATCCATTATTTCTTCTATATATTCTGTAATTCTATATGACTGTTTTTTTCTTAATCCCACTCCACCTTCTTTAAAGGATTTATGAAATAGTTTAAAAAGTTCTCCTTTATTAATGTTATCTGCAAATCTATCATTTATAACTGATTCAAAAACTTGAATCTCAGCCATAGAGTGTCGTCGTAGGAAAAAGTTTGCCAGAATACGATTAGTGGGATTTTCTTCTGTATTTTTTTCTTCTGTTGGATTGTCACTAGATAATTTATCATAGAGATTCTTAGCTAAGGATGTCGCAACATTCCCAACCTTCATATTTTCAACTTTAGCTACCCCCCCATCTTTCATGTGAAAAATGGTGCTCACGTCACGAAGACTCCAGGCTTCGTGAGTAACCATTATGATGGTCCTTCCGTCCTTTTCGTTGAGTTCCTTAATGAATTCTAATACCCCTGCTGCATTTTCTGAGTCAAGGTTTCCAAGTGGTTCATCGGCGATTATAATAGGCGGGTCGTTGGCTAGAGCTCTAGCGATACCCACTCGCTGCTGCTGTCCGCCAGAAAGTTCGGACGGATATCGATGTCCATATGGAGCCATATCCAGTCTCTCTAAAAGTTTAGCTGCTTCTATCTCTGCTTTTTCTGAAGTTGCTCCAACAAAAAGCATTGGTAGAGCTACGTTCTTTAATACGTTTAGTGAAGGGATGAGATTAAATTGCTGGAAGATGATTCCAATGCCAGTCTGCCTAAAAATAGCAAGTTCATGATTTGAAAGTCCTGCTATATTCTGTCCATCAATAACCACTGTACCTGAATGGAAGCGGTCGATGCCAGAAAGAGAATAAAGCAACGTGGTTTTTCCGCAACCTGACGGTCCAAAAAAAGCTACATATCCCCCTTTCTCTATTTCAATATTAATA
>JBDNIW010000011.1:0-45104 GCA_041688155.1 Minisyncoccota bacterium
CACCTATCGGCCAAGTAGCTGGAATTACCACCTCGACCATGACAGAGGTGGAGCAGTTAGAAGAATTGTCTCGTCTACTGACCAGACTGTCTGAATTACTCACATTACTAAGTAAAATATAAGTATGAAATTAGTTGTTTTAATTGTAGCTGTATTTGGAACTTTAGGGGTATTGATTGCGCGGTATTCGGTACAGCTGAGTTTATGTTTAGCAACCGATACAGATTGCCGGATTACCTGGGACGTACTAGAAAATGTTCTGTATTTTTCACCCCTAGTTCTGCTGTTCTCAATTATTACCTTTTGGTTACCAGTACGAACATTTAGTTCCTGGTTCAACTTTTTATTACCTTGGGGTTCTCTAACTGTCTTAATAACAACTTTTGTTAATTTAGGATATTTCAATTCTGACGGTGGGTTTCTAAATATGGACACTGCAGTTGATATGACAATAATCTTATTCATGTACACCATCTTCGTCCTCGGCTCAATTATAAGCATTGTCCGTGGGTACAACTCCAATAGGTCGTGATATACGTCTTATGAGAAAACGTCTCCTAGGTCTGGTGTTAGCTCATACTCCCGGGAGGAATTTCCTCCGTATTAGACCTCTGGGAATCAGATAGTTTGCTATACTGTACTCAATGTTCAACAAAAACTTCTACAAGTTCCTCTTTAGTTTTGTCGGGGTGATTTCTACCGTGTTACTAATTATTCTGACCCTGGGCGTGCTTGGGGTACATTAGTGGGTATGATTCGCGTTTCCCAACAGTATTTCTGGAGTGTGGTGTTCTCGCTGTTTTTCCTGGTGCTGGTGGTGATGGGGGCCATCATCCTCGAGACCGAAGCGAGGGTTGGGTGGATGGACCTGACTGTGGTTGACTATCTCATCATGCTGCTGGCGTCGTGGCGTTTGACGCGACTGTTTGTGTACGACAACATCACCCGGTTTTTGCGCGAGCAATTCCTCGACGTGGTCAAAGTCGGGCGCGGCTACCGACTCGAAATCCCCAAAGCCGGCCCACGCCGACTGCTGGCAGACCTGTTTGCCTGCCCGTGGTGCATGAGTATCTGGACCAGTGCCCTGGTTGTATTTCTCTACGTGCTGACCGAGTACGCCGTGTTCCCACTAGTGTTACTCGGGTTATCGGCGGTCGTATCGTTCTTACAGATTGGTACCAACCTACTTGGCCATAACGCCGAACGAGCCAAACAATAAAACGAATTGTCGTAATTGACAAGTGATACACTTTTGATACACTAAAGCCATTATGGCAACCACCAAAAAACGCGTTAACATTTCACTCTCCAAAGAATTAGAGCAACAGGTCATGGCGCTCGCAGAGCGTGACTCTGTACCAACTGCTACCAAAATAACCGAGCTGCTCCGGCAGTCGGTAGAATTAGAAGAGGATCGACTGTTCAGCAAGATTGTAAGTGAACGGCGAAGTAAACCTGGCAAAAGACTCTCGCACGCTGAGGTCTGGGGTTAGCGTGTATGTACACTATCCAATATGACGAACACGCGATTGCAACCATAAAATCCCTTGATGGCAGTATAAAAAACGTCCTGAAAAAAGCGATTGAAGAGAAATTATTGCTCAATCCTACCCGGTTTGGTAAACCATTGCAGCACGACCTGGCTGGTGGACGTAGTTTCCGAGTTGGTGACTATCGGGTGATATTTGACTTATCTGATACGACTATTCACGTTTGGCTCATTGCTCACCGCAAAGACGTGTATAAACTAGCGCAAAAAAGAGCACTGTAGCATTGCGTAATGAACCAACCTATAGTAATCTGCATGCCAACAGGCTCATGACAGCTGGTCTGCTCTCGCAAAGGAGGGCAGGTAATGTCGCACTTGCGACGCCAGCCGAGGTCCATCTCTTTTTGATTTGGGGTCGAAGCCTAGGGTGAGTAGTATCTCGCCGTGGGCCTGTATTATATTCAGTAATCCATTCTTATTACATGGCAATTACAAGAGACAAAAAGCAAACAATTTTGAGTAAGCTCGACGGTGTCAAAACCGACGCGGCTTCTATCGTGTTTGTGAAGTTCAATGGTATGGCGGTGACTGACTCAACCAAAATGCGCGCAGATCTGCGTGATCAAGGGGTAGGGTATTACGTCGCCAAGAAAACTCTCATGAAGCGGGCCTTTGATGGTCAGTTTGAAGGAGAACTACCAGCACTCGAAGGAGAAATCGCTTTGGCGTACAGTGCTGACGCAATTGCGCCAGCGCAGTCAATCAAAGAGTACACCACCAAATACAAAAACAACCTGGCTATCGTCGGGGGAGTATTCCAAGGGGTATACAAAAACGCCGAAGAAATGACTGAAATCGCCTCAATCCCAGCACTGCCGGTATTGCGAGGAATGTTTGTCAACGTTATCAACTCACCAATCCAGGGACTTGTCTTGGGATTGAACGCTATTGCTGGTAAAAAGTCAGCGTAAGCAAAGCCGATATAAATTTTAAGGCAGAAGATAAATGAAGAAAAGAGCGGATGCGACTATTCTGAATTTAGTTCTCAATTTCCTCATTTCCTAGAGGAAATTGCTAGAACGCTCTGGCTTAAACACTAATTAAAAAATACTATGAGTGACGAAAAAGAAACTACTGACGTAGTAGCCGAAGAAGCAGTGGCAGAAGAAACTGCCGCTCCTGAAGTGGTAGCTGAAGAGGTAAAGGCAGAGGCGGCACCAGCAGCTGAAGTGAAAGAGGAATCAGCGACAGACGTCGATGAGTCAGTTGAAATCCCAGCAGAATTCGCTGCTTTGATTGATCAAGTTGAAAAAATGACCGTTCTAGAGCTACACTCACTAGTGAAGGTGCTTGAAAAACGATTTGGTGTATCAGCATCTGCAGTTGCGGTGGCTGGTCCAGCTGGTGGCGGAGACGCGGCCGAAGAGCAAACAGAATTCACCGTTGAACTTACAGAAGTAGGTGGACAGAAAATCGCTGTTATCAAGGCTATCAAAGAAATCCTAGGATTAGGACTCAAAGAAGCAAAAGAAATGGTGGACGGAGCACCAGCCGAAGTAAAGACTGGAGCAAAGAAGGAAGATGCTGAAGAAATGAAGGCAAAACTAGAAGCAGCTGGAGCGAAAGTGACACTCAAGTAAGTGAGTGTTGCGGGCAAGTGTACTTGTCCCTAACCGAACCAACGCAGAGAGAAAGCTCTGCTTACGCTTAAATAAGTTTACAGACACTCATCAAAAATTACGTGGAGCCGTCAGGCTCCACGTAATTTTTGTTACAACACTCACCTAAATACCTGTCGAGCGGCAGAAAACACTTCCCGTGCTATACTCGCAGTAATCAATTCTGTATGGCTGTTGACCCTCTTGCAATCCTGTTTGGTAGCGCTGCCCGCGTAAAACTCTTGCGGTTTTTCTTGTTTAACCCCTCTAAAGAATTCCTGTTTGACGATATCAGCAAACGAGCGCGGCTTGTGCGGCGCACTGCTCGCACCGAGATGACTGCGCTTGAGAAAGCTGGTGTGATCAAGCAAAAGACTATATATATTGAACAAGCGGGGCACACCAAAAAAACCAAGGCCATCGGCTACGCTCTCAACAAAGATTTCCCCGAGCTACAAGCCTTGCAAACGTTCCTGTTTGAAACTGCCCCCATCGACGGCAAGAACCTACTCAAACACCTACGGGCTGCGGGCACGCTGGATTTTGTTGGGGTGGCTGGTGTGTTTGTGCGGGACTTTGAACAGCGGCTTGACGTGATTCTCGCCATGAGTAAATTCTCCCAAGCCAAAGTCGAAAAAGCCATCCGTGGACTGGAGTCAGAGATTGGCGTCGAGATCAGGTTTGCCGCGATGAGTAGCACCGACCTGATGTACCGCGTCGGGATGTACGACAAACTGACCCGGGATTTCTTCGACTACAACCACCAGGTACTAGTTGACCGCATCGGCGTCAAAGACGAGGTGACCAGCAAAAACTACCGGATGTAAAATGAATAAACGAGCGTAGCGACTATTATGAATTTTCGCCAGTAATTTGCTCTTGCCAAAAGCAAATTATCGGCGCATTACCACCCTGATACCTAAATCACAACACATAGATTGGGTTAAACAACTACTGACTTGTGCTATGCTGTAAGTATTACACTATAACTTTGATTATATGGGATACGATTTATTTGGTTCATTAGAGCGGTCACTGGGAGCGTTGGTCGCCGACATCATGCAGTTCTTGCCGCAACTGGCGGTCGCCCTGCTTGTGCTCGTGGTGGGGTGGGTAGTAGGTGGGATTCTGGGTAAACTAGTTACTAAAGGGTTTCATACGCTCAAGCTTGATACTGCGCTTGATAAAGCGGGTGTCGATGATTTATCAGAGCGGGCTGGGTATGCGTTCAAACCAGGTGAGTTTGTTGGATCGCTAGTGAAGTGGTTTATCGTGCTCGTGTTTGCGATTGTGGCGTTTGACATTTTGGGGCTCAACCAAGTCACGGTGTTTGCGCGTGAAGTCGTACTGGGGTACTTGCCGCAGGTACTTGCCGCTGCCCTGATCCTGTTTGTCGGTGTGCTAGTGGCACAGCTGGCCAAAGATCTGCTCATGGGCACCCTGCGCGGAGCGGGGAGTAAAAACGTCGAACTCTACGGCAAGCTCGCTTATGCGCTCGTGCTTGCATTCTCCATCATGGCCGTGCTCAACCAACTGCAGATAGCCGATGATCTGGTCCAGATTCTGTTTATGGGAATTGTGTTTGCGCTGTCACTGGGAGCTGGACTGGCGTTTGGTCTGGGAGGACGTGATGCTGCTGGGAAGTACATCAACCAAATGACGCACACCAACGACCGTCAGGACCGACTGTAGGGTACCTACGGTAGAAAACTAAAGATACAAAAAGAAAAACGCCGGCCCAAGTGTGGGGCCGGTGTTTGTGTTGTGGTGTCAGTTGGCAAGGTTCCAACTGACTGGTTCGCATTGTTCTGCATCAAGCAGAAAGATTTCACCATCAACGGTGCGGATTGCCTGGTATGGACCGGCTTCGCCACCATAGCCGTAATGGCTGATGGTATAGAGGTTGTCACCCTTGGCGTGGTGGTTGAGGTCGCTACCGTAGATGAAATCAGTGCCATCAGTGAAACGGAACTGAATCGCTTCGCCTGGTACGTCAAGTGTGTGCACGATCGGATCGATCTTCACCCAGTCTCCGAGAAAGTTATCCCAGTCTTGGTCAACGACCCAGGAGTACACCCAGGGTTCCCCGCTGAACTCGGCCTCACCGTAGACCGCACCTGCTTCGGTGGTATGGCTGATGCACTCCTGGGCGGACGCTGCAGTAGCTGCGATCGCAAAGATGAACGTAAGAACAGATTTAAACATGACAATATCTCCTATATGAAGCCATGGATTTGTTCACTATTATACACTTTTTAACACAAAAGTCAATGTTTTGGTTTCGGAAAAGTTGTGCATACACTACCTAAAATTGTCCAGAGTAGATGCTTGACTTTAGTTTCCCTTCCTACACTGGCGAACTCGATCCTGTTGGTATTTCTGGCGTACTTGTGCGTGACTTTGAGCAGCGTTTTGATGTGCTACTGGCGATGAAAAGTTTTCCCAACGTAATGGCTAATAACCGCCGCAGCTAAATCCCTTGCTTTTTTGTATCGGTGGGGTAGGGTAAATGTAGAAGTAACCGCACTAGTTAGTGCCACAACAGGAAGGTAATCACCCAATGAGACATTGTATTGCTGCGATGTTTGTAGCCATGATGACGATAACGCTCTGTGCTGGATCGGCTGCGGCTCAGCAGCACATAACGGTCGATTTCACGACCGGACAACTGTGGCACCAGTATGGGGATGGGCAGTCAGACGTCTACCAAATCGTACTGCCCACAACCACAGCCCAAGCTACGATGCGTGTGGCCCAGCGGCCGGTCATTGGACAGTTTGATCGTGCTGAGTACAAACCAACCTGGCGCCCGACTCCCAACATGCGGCGCCGAGATCCGTCACTGCCTGCGGTGGTCCGTTATGAACACCCGCGGCACGCACTGGGGATCTACCGATTGCGGATTGCGTGGCAGAACTCCGGCAATCACGAGTTCTGGCAATACGTCCACATCCACGGCGGCGCCAAGGAGGAAGACCTCAACCAAGCCAAATCCTCTGGTTGTATCCGGATGTTGGATCCAGATATACTGCGGCTGGTGGCCAATATTCAAGCCGCCCAAGCCGCTGGTGAGACCGAAGTGATGGTGATCTTTGTTCACTTGCCAGCAGAGGACTTGCTCACTTCCTAAGCCAGCGCCCAGCGCTGGTTTTTATTTGGGTGGCTATACACTATGATAAAATCACCGTATGAATCGACTTACTTTTACTGATACGGTGGACATTGCTCGCACAACGCGGACGTTGACCTCGCGCTCGGGTATAACTCGACTGTTACAGAAATATTCGTTTGGTCTAATTCAGACCGAACGACAGGCGTTGATATGCAAGATGACGATAGTGCTGTTGAGTTTGGTTTGGCTAGGGTTTGTCTTGTTATCTGAGAACGATACTACGTTCCAGTTACCATCAGACGAACTAATCAATTCACCCCAACCAATAAATAATTAGCAATATGCAGCAGCGTACAACGCAGTCCGGTTTCACTTTGATCGAGCTGCTCGTAGTGATTGCTATTATTGGCATCCTAGCGTCAGCGGTACTGGGTTCACTCAGCGACGCTCGCTCAAGCGCCCGTGATGCCGTGAGGAAATCAGAAATGAGCAACATCCAAATCGCAATGGAGGCGCATTTTAATCTACACGGAACCTACCGGGTAGCTGGTTCTGGCTGGAACAATGGTGGTAATGGCTGGTTTGGTTACGAAAACGGCACTAGCTACTCAACCGCGGTTAGTCGCGCTCTCTACAACCAAGGTATACTCAACAAACCGCTATGGGACGATCCTCAGTCAACCCCAACCCGGCCAGTGTATATGATTTACCTTAGTCCAGATGGTCGAGACTATTCAGTTTCTACTACCCTGGAGAATCCTACCCAAGCCAACATCGACCACGCCTTTCGCGTCTATAATGGTGGATCAACCAATCCTAATTGCACTAACGTCCCACTGACTTCCAGTCCTGGTTGTAACGGAATTGTCGATCGGTATGGTAAAAACTACGCCGTCACCACTCCGTAGCAAGGCAGATTTAAATAACTAATTACTACTGTGTACAACCAGTGGATAACTAGCAATATATATCCAGAGTAGATGCTTGACTTTATTTTCGATTCCTATAGAATGGCCAGCACGTAACTATGGGTAACAACCGAAAAGCCACGTCGTAGCATCGAAAACTGTATTGTTTTCTGCCGCGACACATCGCGGCTTTTCTTTTGAAACTAGGGGTAGTGCGAGTCAAATTTTGATAGATCACCGCAGCAGACGATGAGGCAGCATTAAGGCTATCCATCGCTGTGAACGTGAGTTGCCTGGCAGGGTCAGGTAATCGCATATACAGAAGTAAAACACCAATCGTGCTTGCATGGTTGGTGGGGCCGATAAGACCCACTTCGCAAAGTCCTACCCAGATTCGACGTCGGGTAGGCAAACGCTGTGGGCCGATTTCTTTACGGAAAACCTGCCCACAGCAAAGGTAGTACGAGTTGGGTTAGAGTTGAAGCATTATATTGCTTTGGGTCTTTTCGTCCCTGACTCGTACAAAAACACACGTCGTATCGCAAGATACGACACGTCCGCAGTATGTATCTGCGGACAGCCCACTGACACATCTATTGGTAGATGACCGTCGGTGGGTAACACTCAAAAATTGTACAGCGGTGTACAGCGTTCCCTACGGGAACGAAGGGTGTATGGTGGATACCTTGGCTTCAAGAAGCGATGAAAGACGTGATATGGCTGCGATAAGTTTCGGTGAGGTGCCAAATAACCTTTGACCCGGAAATGTCTGAATGGGGAAACCCTTCTATCTACGATAGAAACCTGTGTATGCAGGAGCGAACCTAGGGAAGTGAAACATCTCAGTACCTAGAGGAATAGAAAGCAATAAACGGAACTTCCTTTCTGGACAGATGCAATGCATCATGTTCAGGGATTTATTCCTGAACACTGGTGCTTGCGCCATTATGTTCAGGAAGGAGGTTCTTGCGATTCCCCAAGTAGCGGCGAGCGAAACGGGAACAGCCCAAACCATACGTATTTATATGTGTGGGGTTGTAGGGCAAAATCTGCATTTAGTTGCACAGAGTTACAAAAGCGTAATATAGGAAAACGAGTTGGGAAGCTCGACCCCAGAAGGTAATAGTCCTGTATTCGAAATGTTACGCACTCTGTTGATTTTGTACCTGAGTAGCGCGGGACATGAATAGCCCGTGTGAATCTACCAGAACTAACTGGAAAGGCTAAATATTCTTGGAGACCGATAGTGAACTAGTACCGTGAGGGAAAGGTGAAAAGAACCCCGGAGAGGGGAGTGAAATAGATTTGAAACCATACATCTACAAGGAGTCGGAGCCCTGCGGGGCGACGGCGTGCCTATTGAAGAATGAGCCGGCGAGTGTACCTTTGTCCTTAGTCTAAGTGGCAGTCCCACGGAGGCACAGTGAAAGCGAGCGTGAATAGCGCGACAATAGGGCAGGGGTACGACCCGAAGCGGGATGAGCTTGCCATGAGCAGGGTGAAGCGACTGTAATAGGTCGTGGAGGCCCGAACCGGTTGACCGTACAAAATCATCGGATGACTTGTGGTAAGGAGTGAAAAGCTTATCGAATTCCGTAATAGCTGGTTCTCTCCGAAACAGCTTTAGGGTTGGCGTCGCGTGTTCCCACTGGGGGTAGAGCACTGGAAGGAGCAAACAGGGAGAAATCTCGTTGTTCCTATCAAACTCCGAATACCAGTTGGTTAATAGCGCGGCAGTTAGACTATGGGGGCGAAGCTCCATTGGTCAAGAGGGGAACAGCCCAGATCGCCGATTAAGGCCCCTAAATATATACTCAGTGCATCTTAAGGATGTGAAGACTCGTAAACAGTGAGGAGGTTGGCTTAGAAGCAGCCATCCTTTAAAGATAGCGTAATAGCTCACTCATCGAGAGTCTTTGCGCCGCAAATGATCGGGGCTCAAGTATATTGCCGAAATCGCGGATGTGATATGTCTTCGGACATATTGCGTGGTAGGAGAGCGTCCTTCTTTGCAATGAATTCAACGCGTGAGCGACGATGGAGCAAGGAGGAGTGAGAATGCCGGCACAAGTAACCGCAAGGCAGGTGAGAACCCTGCCCGCCGAAATACCAAGGTTTCCTTCGCGATGCTGATCAGCGAAGGGTTAGTCGGTCCTAAGGGAATCCCGAATGGGGGACTCGATGGATAGCAGGTTAATATTCCTGCACACTGTTATGTTCCTATGGAGGGACGGAGCGTTGTACTTATGGCCCCTTATTGGATTGGGGTTGGAGCTATGAGCGTGTCATTTAGGTAAATCCGGATGGCAATAGCGCGAGTAGAGTCTAGATGTGAGGCTTCGGCCAAGCAGATTGTAAGGAGCACGCTTCCAAGAAAAACTTCGTTTGGGTTAAACATAACGGTTCCGTACCGCAAACCGACACAGGTGGTAGAGTCGAGAAGACTAAGGCGAACGAGTGAGAGGTCCTCAAGGAACTCGGCAAAAAAGCGACCGTAACTTAGGGATAAGGTCTGCCCCTGCATCTTCGGATGTATTGGGGCCGCAGCGAAAGATTTCCTGCCGACTGTTTACCAAAAACACAGCTCCCTGCAAACACGAAAGTGGAAGTATAGGGGGTGACGCCTGACCTATGCCGGAAGGTTAAATACGGGGGGTGTAATGATCTTCGGATTGTTATGCTGGACTGTATAAGCCCCGGTAAATGTCAGCGATAACTATAATCGTTCTAAGGTTCAGCGTGGAGCCCAATAAGCACCACGCTGACGGATTGGAACGATTATAAACGGTAAACAGCCTAGCCACAGTTACCTTGTCAGATAGAAATATCAGGCATAATCCAAACCAAATCAATTAGAGACCAACGTTTGGTACCGCAGCATGTAATTTATTATGATGGTGGTAAAGATAGAGTCCTATATGTGTACAGTGTCGTTCAAGGGCGACCATAAGATACTCTTTATTGAGTATCGGAAAGAAGGAATTATAGAGCGTATTTCCTTGTCGGGTAAGTTCCGACGTGCACGAATGGCGTAACGAGTGGGAAACTGTCTCGAGGACCTGCTCGGTGAAAATACAATCCCGGTAAAGATGCCGGGTACCTGCAGTTAGACGAAAAGACCCCAGGAGCTTTACTGTAGTTTCGTATTGGGGCTACTGAATTAATGCGTAGTATAGGTGTGAGACTTTGAAGCGGGCTTTCGGGTACCGTGGAGTCGCCAGTGAAATAGCACCCTTTATTTTGGTAGTCTCTAACCCGGTGGGTAAAACCCATCGGAGACAGTACGTGGCAGGCAGTTTTAGTGGGGCGCTACCCTCCTAAATCGTAACGGAGGGGTCTCAAGGTTGGTTAATCGCGAATGGAAACCGTGATGATAGTGTAATGGCATAAACCAGCTTGACTGTGAGTCGTAGATGACGAACAGATACGAAAGTAGAGCATAGTGAACCGATGGTTGGCTTTAGATGCCGCCGGAGATTACCCGATAAAAGTTACCCTGGGGATAACAGGCTAGTATTGCCCAAGCGTCCATAGCGACGGCAATGTTCGGCACCTCGATGTCGGCTCATCTTATCCTGGGGCTGGAGCAGGTCCCAAGGGTTTGGCTGTTCGCCAATTAAAAAGATACGCGAGCTGGGTTTAGACCGTTCAGTTTCTGATATATTTATATTTCGGAGGCTGAACCAATCTAAACCCGAGGAGACAGGATTCAACCCCCTGTCAAAAAAGACATCATTCACGGCGGCGCAGCGTAGCAATACGTTGCGAGAAGCTGACTAATATCGGTAGAACCCTATCTAGTGATAGAGGGCAATACCGAGGGAAGTAAGATAGAAATAGAGCGTTGGCCCGGTATCAATCATAGATTGATATGGACGCTGCGCTCGGAACCAAAACTCAAGCTAGCTTGATTTTGTTCCTCGCTTGCGCCCGTAGAGACTACACGTCAGACTTCCAGATTCGTTTGGAAGAAGCTATAGTCCGATCCTCCGAGTAATCGGAGTAAACAAGATGCGTGAGACAGGTTGGTCTCCTATCTACTGCAGGCGTCGAATTTTGAGGAGAGTTGTCCCTAGTACGAGAGGACCGGGATGAACAAACCTCTGGTCTACCAGCTGTCACGCCAGTGGCACCGCTGGGTAGCTATGTTTGGAATGGATAACCGCTGAAAGCATCTAAGCGGGAAGCCAACTCCAAGATTAGAATTCATTAAGTCCCCCGAGAGATGATCGGGTTGATAGGCACTAGGTGTAAGTGTAGCAATACATTCAGCCGAGGTGTACTAATTGGACGTATGTCCCGTAGGGAACGTTGCACATCGCCCCAGTCGTTCAATATGAGCGAACTGCGTCGTTGCTGCAGCCGATTGATTTAGTCGCTGGCCCCACGGCCCGCTCTTAAACCAATCGACTGCGCGCCTCGCATTTCATCTCATATTGAGACGACTGGGTAGCAACAGCTATACAATTTTTGAGTGTTGTGTGTTTTACCTAGAAGAGTCGAGTTTGAAACCGGTAAGGTTGAGTGTTCATATGAATACCAACCCTACCTCGTTCGTCTATCGGTTAGGACGTCGGGATTTCATCCCGGAAAGATGGGTTCGATTCCCATGCTTGGTAGCAAACCTGAGTTAAATGTAAGAAATCTTTTATTTACTCGGGTCCACCTTACCGATTTCAAACAAAAATATGTATATGCGATCTGTCTTAGATCAAGTTTTCTAAGTTGGTGCTTTGGGGGTGGGGGTACACCCGTTCTCATTCCGAACACGGAAGTTAAGCCCGCTACCACCGATGGTACTCAATTTATTGGGGAGAGTAGGTAGGCGCCAACTTAGAGTATTTGATCCAGAAATCCGTCCCTCAGGGCGGTTTTTTGTTTGGGGAGAGTAGGAAACTGAGTGCTTTCATACTTCAAGCCCTCAGTTGCTTCGCCTGCACTCGCGGATCATGTGTATGCCAGCATCCACACGCCCACTCGTTTGTCGAAGTAGGCGCCAACTTAGAGTATTTGATCAAACAAAAACCACTTGGTAACAGGTGGTTTTTGTTTACCTGCAGGAAATAATACAAAACTGTTGCCCAGCAGACATCCAACAGTGTTTGTTTGCTGGTTTTGTAATATTTTATTTTACGCGTCTGTTACAATAGTCCCAATGGATAACAATCGAACTTGGGCACTGTGGCGGCGGATCTGGTATGGAACTGGGTTTGGTACTTTTTGGGTGCTGGTTGGGGTGTTGGTTTTCTACATCGGGTTCTATCAAGCACCCAACTGTTTTGATGGTATTCTCAATGCCCAAGAGGTCGAGGTGGACGCTGGTGGTGGTTGTGTGCGAGTGCCGCTGAGTCTGGTCACGCCGCCAATTGTCGCCTGGGCGGAGAGTTTCGAAGTCACCCCCGGACAGTACAACGCCGTGGCGTACATCGAGAATCGTAACCAGACTATCGGCACCCCTGAGTTGTCGTATACGTTTAGTTTTTTGAGTGACGGGGTAGAAATTGGCCGGCGCTCAGGGGTGACCGATCTGCCACCCAACAGTACGTTTCCTTTGTTTGAAGGACGGGTGTTTACCGCTGGTCAGGTGATTACCGATACCGTACTCACTATCGACTCTGCCGAGCTGTGGGTGCCGGCGTCGTCGATTGTGGAGCAACTACGCACTAGTGACCTCAATCTGCTGAGTATCGACACCAGGCCGCGCCTGGAAGCCAAGCTCGAAAACACCAGCCTCGATACCGTCGAGGATGTCGAAGTGGTCGCGACTATTTTCAATGATGTCGGTCGGCCTGTGGCGGCGTCGCAGACGTTTGTCGAGACGTTTACTGCCCGCAATGCCAGCAACCTGGTGTTTACCTGGCCGAACTCAATCGCCAAAACCGTCCGCAGCTGCTCGATTCCAACCAGCGTGGTTATGGGGATTGACTTGTCCGGTAGTATGAACAACGACCAGGCCGCGCCACCACAACCAGTGACTGACGCGCTAGCGGCCGCCAGTGTGTTTGTCGGCGGACTACAAGAAGCCGACCGAGTAGGGGTGGTGACATTTGCCTCTGACGCGGTGCTGGTGCAGCCCTTGACCGAGCAACACGTTGACGTGGCTGATCTGATTGTAGCCCTGACTATCAACCCAAGTGAAGAAACTGGCCAAACCAACACCGCTGCGGCGTTTACCCTCGCCGCCGCTGAACTCGTCTCACCTCGCCACAGCGAAAACGCCCGGCGAGCGTTCGTGCTCCTGACCGACGGACTACCTACCGCCGGTGGTACAGTGGTAGCGATTGAGGCGGCGCTGGCAGCTGCTGAGAGTATGCGCCTGAGCGGAGCTGACGTGTACGTGATTGGGCTGGGTCAAAACGTTGACGCCGAGTTTATCCGCTCGATAGCCAGCACTCCAGACAACGCCTACCTCGTCCCATCTCGGGCAGACCTGGCCACCATTTATGCCGCCATCACCGCTTCACTCTGTGAAGTTGGTCCAACCAAAATCGAAGTCCTCGCCAAACCACCCGTGACTTTTGCACCGTTGCGCTAATACTGGCACAATAGGGTCATGCACCAACTGCGGACATTATTCGGTGGGTTTGATTGGTGGCTATTTGCGGCTGCGCTCACGTTGTCACTGTTCGGCCTGATTACCATGTACACGCACGTGGGTGAAAACACGTTTTTTAATCGACAGTTGCTCTGGATTGGGTTGGCGTGTGTAGGGATGCTCGCGGCGATGGTGCCTGATTACCGGTTTTTGCGGACTGGAAACCTGGCGTTTTTCTTTTACGTGGGTATTGTTGGACTACTCCTGTTGGTGTTGTCAATTGGAGAGGTTACTCTCGGCGCACAGAGCCGGTTTGACCTCGGCTTCTTCTCTCTCCAGCCGTCTGAACCAGCTAAGCTAGTGCTGATTATTGTGCTGGCCAAATACTTTGCCAAGCGGCACGAGATGATTGGAGATTTCCGCCACATCATTATTTCAGGTATCTACACCCTCATAATATTTGGATTGGTGTTTATTCAGCCGGATTTTGGGTCAGCGATTATTTTGTTTTTTGTGTGGCTGGGGATGATTTTGGTCGCTGGTATCAAGTTCCGCCACCTGCTCACAGTGTTTCTACTGGGTGTCATCGCGTTTGGGGTGATGTGGCAGTTCGTGTTTTTTGATTATCAGAAAACCCGCATCGCTACGTTCCTCGATCCGCTCTCAGACATCCAGGGTGCCGGCTACAACGCCTATCAGTCAACCGTCGCTATCGGTGCGGGGCAGGTGCTCGGTCGCGGGATTGGCTACGGCACCCAGTCCAAATTCCAGTTTTTACCTGAGTACGAGACCGACTTTATTTTTGCTGCCTTTGCCGAGGAGTGGGGTCTGGTCGGGGTATTTTTCCTCTTTATGTTGTTTGGGGTGGTGATCTGGCGGCTGCTATTAAACGCCAGATTCGCCGCGACTAACTTTGAACGGTTGTTTGCGGTCGGGGTCGCCTTTCTTTTTATCGCCCACTTTTTCGTGCACATCGGGATGAATATCGGACTACTGCCGGTGACTGGTACCACGGTGCCGTTTTTGAGCTATGGAGGGACGCACTTGATGACCGCGTTTATAGCGCTCGGGATGGTGATGGGGATGCGGCGCTATCGCTCACTCACCCGCGAGCAGTTTGCTGATACGCCGCTGGGGTAGCGTGGTGCTACTGGTGGTATACCGCCCTGGTGGCTGTGGTCATGGCTGCAACTGAGCGGGCAGCCAGTTTGGTCTGGAGCGCCGCCGTACGGTTGGTGTACCGGTCAGGCCAGTGCAAAAAATCATTGATCGCATCGGTCAGCTCGCCAGGGTTAGTTAGGTCGATGAGAGTACCTTCGTCTGTGCTCTCAATAATGTCGGTAATACCACCTACCCGCGACGCGATAATCGGCACTCGGGCCAAGCCGGCTTCATGCAACACGTAGCCGTATGATTCCGATGCTGACGGTAGGACAAATAGGTCAGCCGCCTTGAGAACAGTGGCCGCCTCAGGCAGCTGTCCAACCAAAAAAACGTGGTCGGTTAGTCCGTGTTTCTCGATGTATGTCTGTAAGTACGCTTGCAGTTCGCCGGTACCAATACACACCAGCCGCACTCGCGGGTAGTTGATAGTGATTGATTCCAGGGCTGCCAACAGCCGCTCGTGCTGTTTGATTGGATGCAACTCGGCCACAATGAGTAGCCAGACGTCAGCCGTGTAGGCCGCCAGTGGTGGGTGTGCTTGTACAATTACAGTGCGAGCAGCCAGGCGACTGTGGAACGTCGGGATGTTTCGACCGGGGTTGATGACGGTCATCTTGCCTTGGGCCAGTGGCCAGTTCATCTGCTCGACAATTGCGCGCGATACAGCGATAGTCCGGTGTGATAGTAGTACAGTCAGCCAGTGAGCTGCTTTGATGATGGCGCGCTGCCACGCTGGTCGGTCCTCGTTAAACGCCCACCCATGGGCGGTAAACACCACTCGCGGTACACGAGCCAGACGCCCAATCAGACAACCAATGCCGCCAGCTTTGGAGCTATTCACGTGTAGTATGTCAGGTCGCTCAGCCCGGACCGCCCGCCAGAGTTCCGCTACCAGCTGCAGTTCTTTACGCACCGATATATTTCGTTGTAGGGAAGTGAGGTTGATGGTTCGGACGCCAGCTTGCTGCAGCTGACCAACCAGCGCGCCGGTACCACCGAGCACCACCACCGGCTCAAACCGAGTGGTATCGAGGCTGGTAGCCAGGTCATAGACATAGCGCTGCGCGCCTCCGCAATTTGACTTGGTAATCAGAAACAATATTTTCGTTCGAGTAGGCTGTGTCATACCGCTCGTGTTACTACGTTTGAGTAAATTGGGGAGTACTCCGGGCAAAGTGCCCCCCCGCTTTGCCAGCCCGCAATTACTTTGGGTGATTGGAAACCGCACAGTTTGTCGTTTCATGTACCGTCAGCATACTTCAAATACGTTGCTTTTTCTACTAAACTTGCGTACGATAATTGTACCAACACACTACTATGGGAGAACGCACGAGAGAATTGCTGACATTGGTGGCGGGGGACATCGCCGTGTTTATGGTGTCTTTGTGGCTGACGCTGCTGTTGCGCTATGTGTCGATCCCTTCGTTTGACTTGCTGGCTGACCATCTAGGTCCGTTTCTCCTGCTCTCCTCGATCTGGCTGCTGATATTCTACATGGCCGGTCTGTACGACAAACACACCGTGTTTCTCAAATCCCTCTTGTTTAGTCGGATCCTCAACACTCAGGTGGTCAACATGCTGGTTGCGGCGCTCCTGTTTGTCATCATTCCGTTTAGTATTGCCCCCAAAACCAACCTGGTGATTTATCTGTTTGTCTCGGTCGCTCTGTTTACGTGGTGGCGGATGGTGTTGTTTAACCGCATCTCACCGCGCACCCAGCACAAAGCCATCCTCATCGCCGACGGCCCGGAGGCGATTGAGCTGGTCGATGAGATCAACCACAACGACCGCTACAACTACTCGTTTGTCCGGATTATTGATGAACAAACCGCACAAAACAGCCCAGATTTTGAACAAAAACTGCTCGCCCTGATCAAAACCGAGCGCATCAGCATCATCGTCGCCAACCCCAACGGCGCGTACATCGAGCGAGTGTTGCCCAAAATATTCGACTTGTCGTTTATTACCTTTGAGCTGACGTTCCTTGATTTTAACCAAGTCTACGAGGATACGTTTGACCGGGTGCCGCTCTCAGCGTTGCGCTACGAGTGGTTTATCACCCACGTGTCACAGACCAAAAGTCTCACCTATGACGTCGCCAAACGACTGATTGATGTCGTGGGGTGTGTGCTGCTCGGAGCGGTGTTTATGCTGCTGCTGCCGTTTATCTACCTAGCGATGCGGGTTGGGGGCGACCGTGGCCCCCTGTTTATCGCCCAGGAGCGCATCGGCCAGCGCAACCAGCCAGTCATCGTCTACAAAATCCGCACCATGACAGAAAACCGCACCACGAGCGCCACCTGGACCGACGAAGACGCCGCGCAAGGCAACCAAGTGACCAAAGTCGGCAACGTCCTGCGCAAACTGAGTATCGACGAAATCCCGCAGGTGTGGACGATCCTCAAGGGTGATATGTCACTCATCGGGCCGCGCAACGACATCAAGGGTCTGGGGGAGCGCCTCGCGGCCGAGATTCCGTACTACAACGTCCGCAATTTCGTCAAACCAGGTGTCACTGGCTGGGCGCAAACCCATCAGCACTACATGGCTGATAACATCAGTCCGCAGTCACTACAAGAATCCAAAGACCGCTTGTCGTACGACCTGTACTACGTCAAAAACCGCTCACTGCTACTAGACGTGGCAATTGCCCTGCGGACACTCAAAACAGTCCTCAGCCGGTTTGGGCTGACTATCAAACTGCCGCGGTAGGTGGCTGGTGTTGTTGGCGTGTGTGTAGTAACATGTATACATATGAATCAAACAGCAGATAAATCCAATCGGTCAGTGATATCGGTACACACCCAACCTGAAACAGCTCAGCGCCTGACCGAGCTGGCAGCTGCTACTCGACGATCGAAGTCTTTTCTGGCCAACGATGCGATTGAGCGTTATTTACAAGAAGAAGAAGCGTTTGTGGCGGCAGTCAAGCGGGGACAGGCTGACATCAAAGCTGGTCGGGTATACAGCACAGCAGAAGTGCACAATCGCCTGCGAGCGGTCATCGACCGGTCGAGTGCCGAGCCTGTACGCCCATGAAGCTTATTTGGTCTGCAGCAGCGCTAGATGCACTAGAGCATATCTTCGAGCAGATTGCCGCCGACAACCCAGCTGCAGCGGCAGAATTGTCTGAGTATATTGTCACTACCGTTGCAGCTTTGCTACCGGCTAACCCTCAGATCGGTCGTCCCGGTCGAGTCGTGTTGACTCGAGAATTGGTGGTACATGCATCGTACATTGTGGTGTACCAGTTGTCCTCAGAGACAATCGAAATAGTAACAATTCGACATACCGCGCGGTTGTGGCCAGAGACATTTTGATATCTGAGTAAAGTAACTAGATCAGTAGTTTTTTTGTTATACTGAGCAGCAATTATGGAACCGACAACTGGAACAGGGAAAACTATCTGTATTATTGGCGTGGGGTACGTGGGTGAGATGTTGTGCGACCAGCTAGCTAAGCGAGCTGACGTTGCGTCAATTATCGCTGTGGACAAAGAACCGCAAGGGGAGTGGTGTGCAACTATCCCCAAGGTAACCTACCTCCAGCACAACATGGCTGACGATGGTTGGCAGGCGGAAGTAATCAAACATAACCCAGACGTGATTATCCACACCGCGTGGCAAATTAGAGCGATGTATGGCCAGAGCGATGAGCAGTGGCGGTGGAACGTCGATGGATCAGGTAAGGTGTTTGATTTTGCACTGGGAACTCCGTCGGTTGAGCGGCTGATCTATTTTTCTACTGCGTCTTCGTACGCCGCCCGGGTCGACAACCAGCCAGAACATTTATTTACCGAAGCCGAAGGATTTCGCGATGATGACTATATCTACGCCAAAGAAAAAAAAGTCACTGAGGAGCTGCTTAAATCTAAATTTGACGCTGCAAAGGCAGCCGGCCTCCCGGTACCACAAGTGTCAGTCGTCAGGCCAGCGGCAATTACTGGTCCGCGCGGGCGATATATGCGGATCAGGTTTGGTCTGCAATCAGCGCTGCAAGGTAATCTCAAGGGTGGACTGGTCAACCGCATCATCACCACGCTGACGTCGTTTGTACCCGCGACGTCTGGTTGGGTGCGGCAGTTTATCCACGAGGATGATGTGACCGACATCGTAGCGACGTTTGCGTTTGATGCTTACGCTTGGGATTACAGTGTGTTCAACATCACTCCAGTTGGAGAGTCAGTGTTGGCTCCAGATATGGCCGCAGCCGTCGGCAAACGAATCTTGCCGATTCAACCTTGGATGGCGCGCCTAGCGTTTTGGTTTTTCTGGCACACGACTCGTGGGCGAATCCCAACTTGTCCTGGGTCGTGGCGATTTTATAGTTATCCAGTAGTGATGAGTGGTGTGAAACTACGACAAATCTACGAATGCAGCTACTCATCCAAAGAAGCCTTCGCCTACACCGACGGCCGCTACGAGGCATTTGTCCCCGCCACGCAACGACGGGTCAAATAATCGAGTTGACACCCAATTGCACCACTTTAGAGGTATCGGTAGAGGTCTGAGTAGTAGGGTATACTCAGTGTATGAATGTGAAGCAGTTTGGATTCACCCTGATTGAATTATTAGTGGTGATTGCGATTATTGGATTACTAGCTTCGGTGGTGGTGGGTAATTTAACTGATGCTAGGCAGGCCGCGCAGATAGCTCGCGCTCAGCAGGAGTTGCGGAGTACTATGTTGGGTGTGCAAATGCTTATTACCGACACGGGAAAGGCTCCTAATGGTTGTCCACGTAATGCCATCGCAAATCCAGAAGTGTCACTGCAAGATCCTCGTGCCGGCCTGTTGTTTGCCCCATCGGTAGGTAATAATAGCGGTGGCTGCGAGTGGACTGCTGCTGACGTTGCAGCCTGGAACGGACCATATATACCTGCTGCCACTGATCCTTGGGGTAATGCCTACTGGTATGATCCAGATTATTTTCCATATCGACATTGCCCAACCATTCCAGATGAAGCAGTCATTCAGGCAGTGATGACCCGAGGTTTTGATGGTGCTTGGTATACGTGTGATGATGCTTTTGTAGAATTGCGCTGAAATACTACTCGTTGAGTATTTGATCTTGGAAAGCTTCTCGTGGGATGTCATAGGAATCAGGTGCCGAGACCACCAGAGAATACAAAGTTAACAGCACACAGACACATATTATTGTAATCAAAACATACGTTGCTTGGGTGGTGTTGGTGACCCAGGGTAGTTTCATTGCGTACCGAACAATTATCCCTGGGGCAGCTACCCGGGCTAACCGCACTCGGGTGGGAATCTGGTTATCAAATTCTAGTCGTTTATTGGGCATATCTCGTAGTGTAGCATTTACCTACTTACTCTAGTTAGTGGTAACTACTAACAAACTAGCACCACTTCTGCTATACTCCCACCCATGTTAGTTGACGGAAAAGCCCTAGCGGCCGAAATACTTGCAGAGGTGTCTGCCTCGGTCTTATTACTTGGTCGGCCGGTTTTGATGACGGCGGTGACATGTGCGCCAAACGCCGCCACCAAGCAATACCTAGCCATGAAAACCAAACGCGCGGCGTCAGTTGGGGTCACCTTGACGGTGGTTGAGTTGCCAATCGACACCACTACCGAAACCATGGTTAGTCAGGTGACTGCGTTGGCGCAAGAGACCGACGGCCTGGTCGTGCAGTTGCCGCTCCCTGAGCACATCGACAAAGACCAAGTGCTGGCGGCTGTACCGGTGCGCAAAGACCCCGACGCGTTTGCCTACGGCGAAAAACGCGATCGGTTCCTACCACCAGTAGTTGGCGCGATTGACACCATTTCACACCTGCATGAGGTCGAGTGGAAAAACAAACGCGTCGTCGTGCTCGGACAAGGGACGCTAGTCGGGAAACCAGCCGCCCGCTACGCCCGCAAACGCGGCGCCCGAGTACGAGTGTACGAACAAGACACGCTTGATGTCACCTCACTTAAAACTGCTGATATTATCATCAGTGGTATCGGGCAGGCGCATTTTATTACTCCAGCTATGGTTCAGCCTGACGTGGTGCTGTTTGACGCTGGGACAAGCGAGGATGGTGGGGTGATGGTCGGTGACGTTCATCCCGACACTGGAGCCGTTGTTGCGCTGCTGACCCCCGTCCCGGGCGGCATCGGACCCCTCACCATTGCCTATCTACTCAAAAACCTAGTCACGCTGGCAAGTCAATAGCGTCGGCTGGCCTCGCATGATATAAATACAGATAATTTATGTCTGAATCAACTGAAGTTCAAACTGGCAGCCAATCGTTTATTCGCGTTTTTCGTGCTTTGGGAGTGTTCGTGTTTATGGGGTGGTTGGCCTACGTGGTGTACTCACCCATCGTTGATACGACTTCTAGTCATCCGTTCAAGCTAGGATTGGACCTGGCTGGTGGGTCGCATCTGGTGTACGAGGCTGACGTGTCCAAAATCGACCCTGCTGAGGTCGACGAGCTGATGAACGTCTTGCGCAACGTGATCGAGGGTCGTGTCAACCGACTCGGGGTGGAAGAAAACGTCGTCTACGTCGAGCAGAGCAGCTTTGTCACCGACACACCGGTTGAGCGGCTAGTGGTCGAGCTACCTGGAGTGTCGGACGTGAGTGAGGCGGTGGCTGAAATTGGTAGCACACCGTTGCTCGAATTCAAACTATACGACGCCGAGCTTGATGCGCAGCAACAGGCAGTCAGTCAAAGCCTCGGTTCCCTGGCTGAGTCAGCCACCTCGTCTGGGGCCGTGATTGGTGACGTACGGATCAACGGCGAAACCGTGAGTAAAGAGCCGCCGTTTGTCGACACTGGCCTGACGGGCCGGTTCTTTGAGCGAGCCGAAGCGGTATTGCCACAAAACGCGCAAGGGTCCGGGTTTGCTACTTCACCATTTTTAAATATTACCTTTACCGCAGAGGGCGGTGAGCTGTTTGCTGACATTACTCGAGCCAACGTGGGGCAACAGCTGGGTATCTTTCTCGACGGGGAACTGCTGTCAGCCCCAACCATCAACGAAGCCATCACCGGCGGCCGAGCGGTCGTGAGTGGGTCATTTACCCCTGACGAGGTCCAAGCCTTAGCCCAAAACCTGAACTTTGGCGCCCTACCGGTACCTATCGAGCTGCAGAGCACGCAGACTATCGGCGCATCACTGGGGGAAGAGGTACTACAAAAAGGCGTCACCGCTGGGGTGATTGGGTTTAGTCTGGTGGTCGCGTTTATGTTGCTGTGGTACCGGTTGCCTGGACTAGTAGCTGGGGTAGCACTGATCTCGTACGTCACTATCATGCTGGCATTGTTCCAATACATCCCCGTCACGCTGACCGCAGCGGGTCTGGCTGGGTTTATCCTCTCGCTCGGGATGGCGGTCGATGCCAATGTCCTGGTGTTTGAGCGGATGAAAGAAGAGTACCGCGCTGGCGCCGGTAGTCGCGACGCGGCGACAGTCGGGTTTGCGCGGGCCTGGAGTGCTATCCGCGACGGGAACATCACGAGTCTACTCTCAGCGATTATTTTGTTCTGGTTTGGAACGTCGCTGGTCAAAGGGTTCGCGTTGGTGTTTGGGCTCGGGGTCATCGTGTCGATGTTCTCGGCGCTAGTGATCACGCGGACATTGCTCGTCACGTTGCCAGATGTGCGTCTCAAGGACAAAACCCTCTGGTCATTCTTACTCGGTAACGGCCTCAATAAACAGAAATAACTTATGACAACTAACATTATTTCTAAGCGAAAAGTCTACCTCGGGATTGCAGCCGTCATTGTGGCGGTGGCGATCGGTATTATTGCAGTGTTTGGACTGCGGTTGGGGATTGACTTTACCGGTGGGTCACTGACTGAAGTGTCATACACCGTTGCCCCAGAAAAAGCCGCGCTCGAAGCCATAGTACTCGAACTAGGACTCGATGGTTCGTCAGTGCGAGCGTCGGTTGATGAGTCGGGTCGGGACGCGTTTTTGATCCGGACCCGTGATCTGAGCGAGAGTGAACGAGTCAACCTGAGTGAAGCGGTGACTAAAATGGGCGCCGCTGGTGAGGTCAGCCGATTTACCTCCATCGGTCCAGTGATAGGGCAAGAGCTGCGCGACAAAGCCGGGTGGGCCATTGGTGCGGTGCTGTTGGTGATTATTTTATACGTGGCCTACGCGTTTGCGGGGATTGGGACACCGGTGCGCTCCTGGACCTATGGCGGAGTGACAATTTTGGTGTTGATACACGACATTTTGGTACCAACTGCAGTGATGGCACTGTTGGGGGTGTGGCTCGGGGCTGAGATTGATGTGTTGTTTGTGATGGCACTCTTGGCGGTATTGGGGTACTCGGTCAACGACACGATTGTGATATTTGACCGGGTGCGCGAACAGCTGATGGCCAACCGCACCGAACACCGCGTCGAACGTGAAGAAGCTGGCATCATGATGGCCGACATCACCTACACCCTCAACAAACCATACGCCGAGCTGGTCGAGGCCGCCGTCTCGCAGTCAATGGCTCGCTCCATCAACACGTCAGTCACCACCATGGTGTCACTAGTGGCGCTGTATTTCATCGGGGGTGACGTCACCCAAACGTTTGCGCTGGTGCTACTAGCCGGTGTCCTCGCCGGAACCTACTCCTCACTTTGCATCGCCAGCCCACTAGTAGTAGCCTACGCCAAATGGCGCGGCGTAGACGTCAACGCCGCCCAGCTCGCCCCAGTAACGATTACTAAGTAGGTCATGATTATTGGGATTGCAGGGACACTTGGAGCTGGTAAAGGGACAGTGGTTGAGTATCTGAAGACAAAAGGGTTTGTGCATTATTCAGCATCAGGATATCTGCGCCAGGTGATTGAGTCCGAAGGGGAAGTCCCAAATAGAGAATCATATAGTGCACTAGCAACCAAAATAAGAAATGCTGACGAAGCAGGTTTAAGTAAAATTTTATATCACCAGGCCGAGAAAAATGGTGACAAAAAAGTCATCATCGAGGCGTTGCACGACGTCGGTGAAGCCCAGTACATACTAGAGGTTGGCGGATTACTCCTTGGTGTCGATGTTGATCCAAAGATTCGCTATGCGCGACAGCAGGTAAGAGGTAGTGAAAAAGATGCTGTGACGTTTGATGAATTTTTAGTGCAGATTGCTCGTGAAGAAGAGGGTGGGGGGAAACATAATATCCGTGAGGCTATCAACCTAGCCGACCACACCATCATGAACGACGGCACTATCGAGGAACTACACAGCAAAGTAGAAACCTGGCTCCAGACCCTCACCTAAGCCGCACCGAAACACCACCTCCCTAAACTGAGCTATATGTATCATCTATGATACATATAGCTCGCGACGCCTCTGTGTTTGATGGCAGGGGTAGAGAAGGTCAGCGGCAACAGTTTTTGGGTATAGGAAATACCACTTAACATCTATGTATCATATATGATACATAGATGTTTTAGGAGAAGAGTTTTTTGATCTCAGAAATAAGTAAGAAGTGACCAGGATACCGTTGCGACATCACTTGATACGAGAACGGTGCTCCTGGTGTGTTGTGACGACGTTTAGTCGCTGTGCTTTTATTTTTAACTTTGTCTTTGGGCTGGTGCGCCGGGGTGTAGTCAGCAAACTCTGACTCAATCCACTGTCTGATTTGAGCAAATGTGTTTGGACTAACCTTCATTTTTTCGTTAATTTCCATTCGTGTTTTCCCGAGCATGATGGCCTGCGCAATCATCACTCGCCGACCAATCTGTATTTTTTCAGATTTCGTTATTAGTTGATCAAGCGTCTTATTATTATTTGTAGCAAGCACACCTTGGTAGGCTTCTTGCGCCAGCTCATCAATAGTTTTCTTTGGGATCATCTATGTATCATACATGATACATAGATTCGGTGGGTGTCTTTAATTGAGTGTGTACGGGTGTCACCAGTTTGGCAGTGGCACTAAAATCCTCCAGGCTGGTCCAGGAGGATTATTCTAATTATGAAATCAGAGTGCCAACAAACTCTTCACCGGCTAGGTAGTGGGCCAGGGCGTCTGGTTTGAGGCCGTTGATGATGGCTACCTCAATGTTGGCTTCATCGGCGGCTTTGGCAGCAATTGGGTCAAACGGCGCTGACATACCTGGGTCCCAGTCGGTCGGGATCAATGCGCGGAACTCGGCCCAGGTGCTGCGCTCTATTTTGGTCGCATCGGGGTTGGTTCTGGGGTCAGCGGTGTAGACATAGTCGATGTTGGAGAGGTTGATGACCCTGTGGGCGTTCATCAGTCCAGCGATTTGTACTGCGCGCAGGTCAGTCGAGCAGCCAGGCCGGTAGCCTGAAGCCACAATCACATCTGGTGTACCAGGAACATCGAGCACTTCGTCGGGGTTGGTGATTATCACTGGGTAAGCGATGTCACGGAACACGGTTCGCAGCAAGTGGCCGTTGAGCCGCGTCGCGTGGATTCCCATCCAGTCGAGATCATCACTTGTCAGTTCAGTCACGGCCGCCGCCGCGTCTTGGTAGTGACGCGCGGTGCGACCACCACCGGCAATCATAATAAAACGACGACCATAATTGGTCGTCTGATCACTAATAAACATTTTGAGGGAAGTGAGGAAATCGGTATCAATCCCGTCTGGGACGATGAGTGATCCGCCGACTGACATAACGATAGTTTCAGGGTGTGTCATACGGTGCCTATAATACACTATGCTGACAGAACCATAAATGTGCTATCCTACGGTTATATTTAATGAACCAATCAATCCACACTGTATGTCACCAGAATTAGCCCAAGCCATCAACGAGCGAATCGAGCTCGGTCACACCAAAGACCAAATCACCACCGAACTCAAAGCCGCTGGCTATGATGACACCACAATCGAAGCCGTCTATGATGCAGCTATCCTGGCACCAACTGTTCCCCCGCCGACCACTACTCCCGGTGCGTTGATTGGGTATCAGGCACTCATCGCCGGCTCGTTCGGGTTGATTTTGACTGAGTGGCGATTGCTGCTGGTATCGGCGGTCTATGGGCTGGGGTTGTTGGCAGCGATTACCGGGCTTATATTTGCGGTCTTCACGGTGTTTGGTGACGCACCGGCCGTGGCGCTGATGCTAGCGGTGACGGTGGGGATCGCGGGTATTATCGGACTGTTCGCGTTGTCGTTTGGGTTTCAGCGGGCCTTGCTGCGTCGCCGGGAACAATTGTCATACCTCGACCACGTCCGGTCTGTGTTCCCTCATATCATCGGGATTTTGCTCGTGACGCTCTACATCCAGTTTGCTACTTCGCTCGGGTATTTATTATTTATTATTCCCGGTATTGCACTGGCTATCTATCTCACGACCGCCGCGCTGATTCGGATTAATGGTCAAGAAACTGGAGTCATGGCGCTCGTGCGCAGTACACAGTTGGTGTACGGTCGCTGGTGGGGAGTGTTCGGTCGGATGTTGTTCACGACGTCGGTGTTTGTACTGTGTACGATTCCAGTGTTTGTACTGATAGCCGTTTTGTGGGGTGCAACATTTTTTGAAGCTATTGCTGGACTTGATACGCTGGGAGGTGCGCCGGTGGCCACTGACTTTATGTTGTCACTGACACTCATTGGATTACTGATCGTCGCGGCCGTGGTGTTTGTATCGTTCCTGATGCAATGTGCGATGATTCTGCTCTACGAATCCCTGCGCGACACAGCTGCCCCGTTGGCACCAGCCAAAGAAGCCCGGCTATATTTCTGGATGCGAGTGATAGTGATTGCTGGTATCCCAGCGATGATCCTCCTCAACGTGGCTGACTTCTACCTACAGGACAGCGATTCAACCGTCGAGTTTGAATCTTTCCTGGAAGACCCAACCGCGTTTGAGCAAGCGTGGCTCGAAGACCAAGCCGCCACCGAAGCCGAGCTTGAGGCGTTTATGCAAGAATTCCAGGACGAATTCCAGACTATTGAGTAGAACGCACTCCCCAGCTGTTTGACTCACCCTCAATCCGATACCTCCGCGCCAGGGTAAATTGATAGAACGAAAACGCCGCAAGCAGGAGGATTTTGGTAAAGCGGTAGTCAATCCAGAATTCTGGGGTCGTGGTCAGTCGGACGTATTCGTTGGCAAACCCAGCGAGGATTAAAATCGTAAACCAACGCGACGACAGTTTGTTCCAACCAACCTGCGTAATAGCGAACGTTTTATCAAACATCCGCTGCAGGATGTGTCGCTTCTGGTAAAACCCGACTAGGATAGCCCCAGCCAACCCCCAGAAATAAATTGTATCGGCGAGGATGATGGCGTTGGGCTGGTTAAAATAAATCGTGAGCGTACCAGTGATGAGTACGAGCGCGCCTGAGGCCAGCGGCATAATCGGTACCTGGCGGTGGTACCCCCAGGCAATCACGATACTGATAGCAGTGGCAATAATCAAAGCCAGCACCGCCCCAGAAAAAGGCAGTACTTGACCAGCCACAAAAAACGTCACCAACGGCGCAAATTCATAAAATACCTGGATAGCCGCACCAACGTTCATAGTACAGCGATTGTAGCACGCACCACCCCGATAGCAGGTAGCAGCACCAGAGGTAGTGCTACTTGCATACCAGACAGACTTATGGTATGTTCGAGCTATCTTAGGTGTGCTAATTGCCCTGGGAATGATGTTCTACTGTACAACTCGTAAAAGAAAAGGGAACTCTCTGATGCAAAATTTGCTTAACAGACTGGTCGGAAGGTGGAAAGCCTTCGCCTTGATGGCTGGAGTCATCGCACTCGGGGCATGCGCCCCAACCCAGACGATGCTGCCACCGATGCTATTCGACAACGGGTCGGTGGCTCAGACCGGCGTTGATCTCATACCGGGGAGGACCTGTGTCGACGATGATATCTCAAATCTCGTCACGGTGTCGGATCTCGGGTCCGGTCGTCGGGAAGTTGACGTGGGTGCGGTCACCACTCGCGGCACTTGCGCCAATATAGCAGCTGCGGCTGGGGCGCTAATCCGGCCGGCTCGCGTCAACATTGGTGGCAGCACCGCCACCGCCAACTCGGACTCCCAGGTGATCAACGAGACAACGCCAACACCAACGCCAACGCCAACTATGACTCCCGGGTGATCAACGAGACAACGGTACAATAATTTCAGCCGCCGTACCGTGAATCGTCGGAAGACACAACAAACGACCCCACCGATTACTATAATCGGTGGGGTATTTACTTTTATATTATCTGGTGTATAGTTTTTCTTAGAAAAGAAATCAGCGGACATTGGGAGATCGACATGAAACATGTGACTGCACTATTTGGACTACTACTACCCCTGCTGCCAGCAGCAGGCTACGCCCAGTCGTCCCAGTACGGGACCTATGCCGAAGCACAAACTTTGCTTCGCGGGGTTGATCTAGATGCCCTCAATGCACACTCAATCATCACGTGTGTACGGTATGGAGTGGCCCAGCAAGCCGGTCAACCAGATCTGGCTGATCCGGTTGCGGTGGTTGCAACGACTGCTGTGTATCAGCGTTTGCACGCCGAGACGCAGACACTCAATCAGACGGACCAAGCGCATGTGTGGAGCGTACGTTGCCAGCCCAACATGGTAATAATGACGCCGGGAATTGTCCGTCGTCTTGGCGGGCAGCGAGCGGCTGAGTCAGCTATCTGGCAACCTCCGGTCACATCAAAGGCTGCAGCTCTGCCGTCGTCGATATGGGTCCGCACCGATGCGGGCAATCGACGCAGTATCAGTGATGCAACAAGCATTGCCGCTGTCTATGGTGGACGGACGGTACAATTCGCAAACGGGGAACAGGTAGTGGCAATTCTCGAATAATCGCCTAACCGCAAAACCCAAAGACCCCGGAGCATGTCTCTGGGGTTTTTCTTTTGTACTTGGTGTTGGGTGGTATTGTGTTAGATGCAAAACTATGGTATAAGAGAAATAGAGCAGAGTACGGCGGCAATACTGCTGTACGACTGACCTTCACACAAATGAAAGACGCCACTGGCGTCAGAAAGGAATTAGCATGCAGATGCTTATTACACAATGCCGCGCTGCCGCTCTGTCTCTGTGCGTCTTAATGCCAATGGCCACTACCGTCAATGCAGAGGTGACCGTCGTCGATGACACGGTCATCACCACTGAGTTCGGGTCACCCTATGTGACTCTGAACGTCAGCAATGGCTATGGTGTGTCGGACGTCTGTGCAGCTGGGTTTGCAGCTGGCGCCAGCTGGGGCGTGTGCTACAACCAGTTCGTGCCAATCAACCAAGCGGCCGGCAACCCGATGTACATGGGGCCAGACGGATTCTACCGTCTGTACGCAAACCAAAACTACATCGGCCCCCAGCCGATTGTGGTCAATACGCCGACTGAAGCAGCGGCACTGGTTCGTCTGGGTGATCTGCTCGAACGGGCAACTCCGGACGAACTTGCACAGTTGCGTGAAGCGGTTGGGCAGACCAACGGCAACCTGGCTGAATTAGCTGGCCGGCTAGATGCGTTTGAGGAACGCCTAGTCGCGGTCGAGACCACCAACGGTGAGCAAAACCAACGCCTGGACGCGGTAGAGACCACCAACGGCGACCAAAACCAACGCCTGGACGGCATCGATTCCACCAACGGTGATCAAAACCAACGCTTGGACGGCATCGACGCATTCGTCGATCCGCTCCAGCTTGAGTTGGGTAATCAAACCCTGGATGAGTTTGTCACTGCTCGTATACCTGTCGCAGAGACAGTTATGGTAGACGAATCTTGGCCTACCCGGTTCTGGGTACTGCTGGTTATTGGATTGATGACCTTGGCTGCAATTCTTTGGCTGCTTCTTTCGAAGAAAAAAAGGAAAGAAAAAGCCGAGGAAGAACAATACGCCAAACAGTCCAACCTCAAAGCTCTCAATGGAAAGGTTGAGGATGAGGCGACCAAGCTGACTGCGCTGGACGAAAAAGTGGCTCAACTCGGGCCGCGACTCGATCACACTGAAGTGGTGGCTGGTACGGCCTTGACCTTGGCTTCGCCGCTGAGGTTTACTGATACCAGTGATCTCAGTTCACTTAACACTGGGCTGATGTCTACGTGGACAGCGGTCGATAGTAAGACCAAACTCCATTATGTGATACCGTTTACCAAAAACGACGACGGTCTGCTCGAAGCACCAATCTTGCGCCGAGCAGATCAAGATGACTATATCCAACCGTTCAAATTTCAGTCAGTCAAAAAGACCGAAGAACGGATTCGTCTGGCTCACGCCGACGGCAGGCTGGTAAAATGCTTGAAAAACAAAGCTGCTGCCTGACTTCCAAACCAACAGTCGCGCCGCTCCAGTAGCGGCGCGACTCTCGAAACAAAGATGTATCCACGTCTGTACGCCCATCGTCCGATAGTCTCTCAGTTTGACCAGATTATTCCACGATCCGCGTTCGCACGTCCATCGCTCTTTGCACATTAACATTCTACATATTCACTCCTCAGTTTGACCAGTCTATATGCCAAGAATGCCGCTCTTTTACAAAGCCCCCCGGGGCTTTTCGCGTTTTTAGGGGTTGGTTTGTCTGGATTTTTCACGTTGCAGTCGGAGTAATTTCATATCAAGACCCAAGGCTTGCATAATTTTTCTATCTCTGTATAATGGCGCCACTGTCGAGCGAACGAGAGTCCTCCAAACGAATGCTTGCATCCATTTGGAGAACTCTCAAAGCGAGGACAGAAAGATTTCTTTCTGTCAGTCGGAGGTACGACTCAGCTAGGGACGACACGTTGTGTCTAGCTCGTACCACACCGACGACACCGTTACTTTGATAATTGAATAGATTACATCCACAGTCCCATACTGTGGATGTAAGTATGTTGAATGAACAAATGTCCGAAGGACATATTGTGAATTTACTTCTTAATTTTTCCTTTCAATAGGAAAATTTAGAAGCTTTATATTCATGATGATTTGTTTATGACAACATGCATCACAGCAATAACGCTGATACTTCCACAAGTATCAGCGAGCAACCAAGACAAAAGATTTTTTCTTTTGTCTTATCCTTAGGGAAATCGTCAGTTGGGTGCGCGGATCAAGAAGTACATCGCGCATCGGTCAGGTAGCAATACCTAATCGAGACCCACTGACGCAGATACAAGGATTCTCATTTATTTGAGAATCAGTACCTGTCTTAAATTAGAGTTTGATCCTAGCTCAGGATGAATGCTGGCGGCGTGGATGAGGCATGCAAGTCGAATGAATTTATATTCATGGCAGACGAGGTAGGAACACGTGGGTACGTACCCTAGAGTCAGGGATAATCCGTCGAAAGGCGGAACAATACTTGATAGTCCCTTCGGGGTAAAGATTTATCGCTCTAGGAACGGCCCGCGGTCTATCAGCTTGTTGGTAAGGTAACGGCTTACCAAGGCTACGACGGATAGGGGAGGTGAGAGCCTGACCCCCACCGATGGAACTGCGACACGGTCCATACTCCTACGGGAGGCTGCAGTCGAGAATCTTCCGCAATGGACGAAAGTCTGACGGAGCGACGCCGCGTGGTGGATGAAGCCTTTCGGGGCGTAAACACCTTTTATGAAGGAGGAATTTTATTGACGTTACTTCATGAATAAGGGGCTCCCAACTCTGTGCCAGCAGGAGCGGTAATACAGAGGCCCCAAGCATTATCCGGATTCACTGGGCGTAAAGGGTGCGTAGGCGGTGTTATTAGTCGGGTGTTAAATCCTGGGGCTCAACCTCAGAATCGCATTCGAAACGGTAACACTAGAAGTAGTGAGAGGTAAACAGAACTCTCGGTGTAGGGGTGAAATCCGTTGATATCGAGGGGAATACCAAATGCGAAGGCAGCTCACTGGGACTTTCTTGACGCTGAGGCACGAAAGCATGGGTAGCGAATCGGATTAGATACCCGAGTAGTCCATGCCCTAAACGCTGTCTGTTGGTTTTTGGAGGAATCGACCCCTCCAGAGACGAAGTTAACACGTTAAACAGACCGCCTGGGTAGTACGAGCGCAAGCTTAAAACTCAAAGGAATAGACGGGGGCTCGCACAAGCGGTGGATCATGAGGCTTAATTCGTCGATAAGCGAAAAAC
This sequence comes from Minisyncoccota bacterium, assembly GCA_041688155.1. Taxonomy (GTDB): domain Bacteria; phylum Patescibacteriota; class Minisyncoccia; order Phycocordibacterales; family UBA918; genus OLB19. The sequence goes on from JBDNIW010000011.1 coordinate 31,880, forward strand.
CTTACCTAGGCTAGAAATTATACTGCACGACCGGGGAAACCCGGTAAGCCTTCGAGGGTGTATAACAGGTGATGCATGGCCGTCGTCAGTTCGTGCTTTGAAGTGTTCCCTTAAGTGGGGAAACGAACGCAACCCTCGTTGCCTGTTACAAGTGTCAGGCGAGACTGCCCCCTCACGGGGGAGGAAGGTGAGGATGACGCCAGGTCAGCATGTCCCTTGATGCCTAGGGCTGCACTCGTGATACAATGGGATATACAAAGGGACGCAATACAGCAATGTGGAGCAAATCCTGATAAAGTATCCCCCAGTTCGGATTGTGGGCTGCAACTCGCCCACATGAAGTCGGAATCGCTAGTAATCGTGAATCAGCACGTCACGGTGAATACGTTCCCGAGCCTTGTACTCACAAATAACTGTGCCCGGCAGCTTTACGAGAACCTTTTAGGTTCTATGCCAGATGGTTCAAATCCATCCCTCTCTATATGACTACCGTTATATAGTAGAGCGTAGCGAACAGACAGGACGCGTCCCGCGAGGGAGCGTCTGAAGGGTCTCAGTAGCAAACAACAGCCATCCGTATAGAAATATACGATACCCAAAACGACGCGTATGACTCACTCTGGTGGGTTTTGAGGAAATACGCACAGAAATCGTAGTTGGATGTTGAGAACGGTTCGTAAAGTGACCCGGGGAGATCTCGTGGTAAGAAAAGGTTATGACCATAACCACGAGAAGTCAGCTGCGTCGTAGTACCATGCGTCAATCTAATCATGTTATGATTAGTAGCATGGGAAGGACAAAACCTATAGTTGAAGCCAGCTATGTTGTTGGAATCACTGATGGTGAAGGTTGTTTTTACGTAAATCTTTCGAAATCAGTCGCTTACAAAGCCGGATATAGAGTGCAAATGCACTTCCATCTGAAATTGCAAGCGACAGACAAAGAGATACTAGAGAAAATACGCAATACGCTTAATTGCGGTAACGTGTATTTTCAACCAGAACAACGCACAAATCACACGCAGTGTTACCGATACACGGTGAGTGCTTGGAGAGATATAGAGTCAACATTGATTCCATTTTTCAAAAAGCACCCACTACAAATTGCTTCAAAAAGCAAAAGCTTTGACATATTTTGTCAGATTGCCGACCTTGTTTCGCAAGGCCAGCATCTGACACCAGATGGCATCGAAACGATTCGTACGCTTAAGCAACGTATGAATAAGCGAACTATGGGACTCGCGTAGTACGGGAAATCCGTTTGCTACGTGGGAACGCAAAGATATAACCTTATCTATTGCAATCCGCCCGTCAAGTCAGGGGAGTCGGAAGTGCCCGAAGGTCGTCCTTGAGGCGAACTACGGTAAATTCGATAACAAGGACTAAGTCGTAACAAGGCACGGCTAGCGGAAGCTGGTCGTGGATTAATTCCAATTGGATACGTTGTCGTAGTACTGGTAACAGTCCTACAATGATAACTAATTGGTCGATATTGTGTGTCTCGATCGAGCATACAATGAGCAATGACACTCAACACTCTGAAGTGGTGTCAGACTCTTGGGAAAGACCAAGCCTATAGGATAAGACAACAGAGTACATCTTTGTCGCTGTGAACACATCTATTCAGTTTTCAATAACGAAAACAAAACAACCGCGCGAGCGGTTGTTTTGTTTGGTGTTCAGCAACTTATAGCTTTTTAGCAAGGACCGTTACCAGCGCAATTAGTGGGAGTTGTTTCGGCTAGTGGTGGTAGACCTTGGAAGAAACGTTCACCGTTGATGTCTCCAATCAATCGTGTTCGTAGTAGTGGCATCACAGATCCACTGGGGAAATTACCGTCTGCCACTAGGTTGTCAAATGCCACAACTCGAGCTGCATTAGGTGGTAGTTGGTAGATACTAGTCATATCAGCCAGACCCGCCTGTTCTGCTGCCGCATTTGGCTCCCCCCAGTCAAAGAAACCCTGGTTACTGTTTTCAAACAGCGGGAGCAATACATTTTTGGTAAAGTTGATTTGTTGCTGTAGTCGTTCAGTTGATGGCTGTGTTGCCTGAGTTCGCAACACCGGTATATCTAGGGTGGGTTGGCTGTTCACAGTCTGACCAACATTGAGAATTGCGACGTACTTAACAAGATCGTTATCGGTCATCTGATTGTAGTTGCTAAGTCGTATCGCGGCAATCGCACGCTCCTCATTGGTAGCTGATGCGTCATTGATTGCGATTACTGCCTCTTCGATTATGGGTTGAATCCGCCAATCATATGTGTCCCCAAGGTTGCTAGTAAAATCGCTAGTAATAGTACTGACAGTTTCGCGAGTGGCCGCTGCATCTGCCGCCGCCTCTAACATGTCTGTGCTCAGTACAGGAAATGCGTCTGAGTTGATTGCTGGTGGGTTTGGTCGCACTGGCTGACTAGGCATTGCTGGTGCATCTTGTACGTTCGGAGGATTGAAGTCCGATGAGTTGCCAAAGCTTCCTCCACCACCCAAACTAGGTGGTCGAGGGTCACCGATACCTGTTCCAAACCCGTCACCAGCCCCACCGCCGGTAAAATCACCTGACGGGGTATTTCCGTCTGGACACTCATAATCTGTACAGCGGGAGGTCATTTCGCCAATTCGGTCGAGTCCCAAAGATGAGGTAAATAGATTGACCAGTCCCCAGAAAAGTAGAATAAATACAAACGCTGCCACGCTATAGACGGCGAGCTGTTTAGATTTTTCTTTACCCTCGTCAGTAGCACCACCAATCACAAAAAACCGAATGGCGTTGATGACAAAAAACAGAAACGCAATCCCGAGAATAAACGGAATGACAATGTCGTTGACGACGGTAATAAAATCAGCGATGTAGGACTGTAGATTCATATGACAAAAGTATACCGTACAACCTGTGGTCACGAGCAACTTTTCCTTTTATTTTTAGTGTAAATCTGGTATAGTTCTGGCCACATTGGTAGAAACCATTGTCCGCACTTAGCTCAGTTGGTAGAGCATTCGACTGATACTCGAAAGGTCCTAGGTTCGAACCCTAGAGTGCGGACAATGGTTTTTATGCTTCTATATAAACGTTGGCAGGAGTGAAACCCCGGTCACGAGTAAGGTCTGGATTATCAGAGCTCCAACCAGTAGGGGGATGATCAGCAGGCGCCATGATACCCCACACAGAGCGAGCGGAATGAGTATTAATTCGTTTGGTAGCGGGATTAGTGCAGCGTAGCCGGTCACAAATAAAATTATAAAAGCTGGGTGTTGATTAGCGATACGCTCGGTAAATTGCTGCATTCGCGGGTGGCCACTTGGTATGACTGATCGTCCAAGGCGACCGATAGCGTACCCGATAGTGTCAGCTACCAGAGTTCCAAGTGCGAGAAAAAAAATAATAGCAGGGACCGTCAATCCGGCGGCTGTAAACAGCGGGGTCAGTGTCGCAGCTGGAATCGGCGCTGCGACACTCAGTCCAGAAACAACAGCGGCGACAAATACCCCAACGTACCCGAACGATTCAATGACAGTAAGAATGGCCGGATTGTCACGTAGTAGCTGACTACCGATAATTGCCCCGCCAAACAGAATCGCGGTCAAAACAAATAGTGTGATTTTGGTAGCAATGGACTTATGATGGTTGGTTAGTTTCATGCTGGCCTAAGGTAGTGTCAGTCCTCTGATTGGAGGACACTTTTCTCTTGCTGGGCCTGTTCCAGTTGTTCTGTCAGTGTGGTGACCTGAACGTTGAGCATATAAATAAACCAAGCAAACGAACCGATGAGCAGCCAAGCAACATAGGGAAAAATAGTTAATCCTTCGAGTGAACGCTTGCTGGTGGTCCGTTTCATTGGTCTAGTATAGCAGCTACGCTGGAGATTTGAGCCAAATTATCGTAGGATAGTAGGTATGAAAGATTGGAACGAGTATTTTGGGGGAAAGAAAATTACCGTAATGCGGATTGGGTTGCTTGGTCGTGGGGTGGGTGACGCGGCGTTTTTGGCGGCCCATGGCGCTGAGGTGTTGGTGGTCGATAGCGCGCCGCAGTCACAGATGCAAGCGTCGGTCGATGCTCTGGCGGAGTATGACAACGTTACCTTTAAATTTGGCCCGTACGACAGCGCTGATTTTATCTCAGCGGACTACGTGTTGGTGGGGGCAGGGACACCGCTTGATGCACCAGAGCTGGCCGTCGCGAGGGTGGCTGGCGTCCCGCTCAAACAATCCGCGGCGTGGTTTGCCGAGCTATCAGGGATTCCAATTGTCGGCATCACCGGTACCCGTGGCAAGTCCACTGTCACCCACATGATTCACCACTGTTTATCGCAGGTAACCGGTGAAGACATTTTGCTTGGCGGGAACGTCCGTGGGTTGTCCAACCTGCAGCTACTCAACCAGGTCAAGCCGGATTCGGTCTGCGTGATGGAGCTCGACAGCTGGCAGCTCCAGGGCTGGGGCTGGTTGCAGATGTCACCCCAGATTGCGGTGTTTACCAATTTCATGGAAGATCACCTCAACTATTATATGAAGGAAGGAATGACCAAAGAGGAAGGGATGGCGCTGTATTTCGCCGACAAAGCCAACATTTTTCAGTACCAAGAGGAAAGTGGGGTGTTGGTGACGACACCAGAAGTGTTCGCCCGCGCGCAGGGGTTGGTTGGCGCAACCCTCGGTCAAGAGGTGGTCCTGGCTGACGCATCGATCATTCCTGAGGATGCGTTGCTCGCGATGCCAGGTGAGCACAACCGCCTAAACGCCGCGCTGGCGACCGAGGCACTCAAAGCCCTGAGCCTGACCGAGGAAGAGATCTGGCCCGCGCTCGCCACGTTCCCCGGGGTTGAAGGGCGTTTGCAGTACGTCGGTGAGCAGGCCGGGGTAAAAATCTACAACGACAACAACGCCACCACCCCAATCGCGGTAGTGCGCGCCTTGCAGGCAGTCGGGAACCCCGCCACCAAAAACGTCATCCTCATCGCCGGTGGCGCCGACAAAAACATCGACCCCGTCGAGCTGCTGTCTGCCATCCCGCAGTACTGCAAAACCGTTATTCTCCTACCGGGAACCGGCACAGACACATTGACTGAAAGCCTCAACGATACTCCAATCGATTGGAGTATTTCCGAGTCGGTTTCGGCCGCAGTAGAGGCCGGGTTGGCCGTAGGCCAACCCGGCGACACCATATTATTCTCACCCGGCTACGCCTCTTTCGGCTTATTCAAAAACGAGTATGAGCGTAACGACGCCTTTGTAGCTGCAGTCGCCACGCTTACTACTGAGACGTAAAAACACGGCCCCGGGGGCCGCGTTGTTGGTCAGGTTACCACCAACACTGTGTTGGCTTTCATTCGCTGTTCTTGATTGAACGCCGAACGTCTATGACTTGCTAGTCCTGGTACACGGTAGGTGTTGAGGCCATCGTGAGTGATTTGGTCAGGCCTCAGTCCAGCGGTAGTCAGCTGGTGCTTGATGACTGCCACCATATCAAGTGCCAGTGTATCGACGTCTGTGAACACTTCTGATCCAAACTCCTTGAGAAACGGCAAAGCCTTGGCTCTGATGTCATCGTTGTTGTCATGCTGGAAATCGGCCCCAGCGATGGCGCCGGTGATGTACACCTCGAGCTTGTCGGTGTCCGAGCCGTCGGACATAATCAGCGCGAGCAGTTTGGTGATAATATTTTCACCCTCAACTGGCTCTGCCGCTGGACGACCGCAGTGCACCATTCCAACTACGCCCGTCTTACGGTTGCCAATGACGACCGTAGGGCAATCAGCAGTTTGGAAGAACGCCGCACTATTGCATTGCTCAAGTAGGATACCGTCAGCAGCCATCCAGTGCTGCCCGACAGTTTGATCAGTGGTCAGTATCTGCTGGTACCCGACGCTGTGTTGTCCGGGCGCTGCTTTCAGCAGATGTATTCGGTCAGATTGTGCTCCCAGCTGGTTAGCTAGGCTCCTGGTATAGCGTAAACCATCTTGGTGCAAAAAAGTCTGACACCGTTGCTGAACAATGATTTGCGGTTGTTGACCCAGCAGCACCACTGTACAGTTGATCATCTCATGTCTTCGTTCTAACTGCATGACAGTCCCCCGTGGTTGAACACTTCTCTACTTTTTATAGTATGCTACGCTAGTTGATATGACAAGTCCGATTGATTTATTTACCCTTAAAAACATCCATTTCATCGGCATCGGGGGGATCGGTATGTCGTCTTTGGCGCGCCATTTTATGGCCGAGAAAAAAGTCGTCCGTGGTTCCGACCGTGAGCTGACCGATCTGACCAAAACCCTCGCCAGCGAAGGTATCCAAGTCTGCTGCCCGCAGTCAATCGACAACATCGCCCCCGACACACAATTAGTTATTTATACCGAGGCTGTCACTCCAGGCAGCGACGGGTGGGCCGAACTCGAGCAAGCCCGCCAGAACAACATCCCCTGCGTCAATTATTTCGAAGCCCTCGGCCTCGCGATGAACCCGTACTACTTGATTGCGGTAGCAGGGACCCACGGCAAGACGACCACCGCCGCCATGCTCACTGATATATTTGAAGCCGCCGCCAAAGACCCGACCGCCGTGATTGGTTCACTGCGCGCCAAAACCCAAAGCAACTACCGTGCCGGCAAGAGCAAATACGCCATCGTCGAGGCGTGCGAATACAAACGCGACTTTTTATTCTTGCGACCAGAGATTCTGGTGATTACCAACATCGAACTCGATCACGTCGACTACTACTCATCGCTCGCGGACGTACAGGACGCATTCAAAACCCTCGTGTCCCAAGTCTCCGACAATGGCGTCGTGGTGTGCAATACCAAAGACCCCAACGTCATCCCCGTGCTCGAAGGTGCACAGGCAAAAATCGTCGACTACACCGAGTTCCTCGACCTACAACTCGCGCTCAAACAACCCGGCCTACATAACAAATTAAACGCCGCCGCCGCCATCACTGCCGCGCTACAAGAAAAAATCAACCGCAACGACGCGTCGCAGACCCTCACTCAGTTTGCCGGCACCTGGCGCCGCTACCAATACAAAGGCGAGCTAAACGAAGTCCCCATCTACGACGACTACGCCCACCACCCGACCGCAATCGCGATGACTATCGACGCCACCCGCGAGCTGTACCCCGACAAACGAATTGTGACCGTATTCAAGCCGCACACCTATAGTCGGACCGCTGCGCTGTTCGCCGATTTTGCCAAATCTTTTGCTGGGGCCGACCAAGCGTTGTTCCTGCCGATTTACGGTGCCCGCGAAGAAAACGTCACCGGCGTCACCAGCCGAGAGTTGGCCGTCAAAACCCTCGAGTACGTCTCTGATGCACAGTATTTCGACTCACACCAATCACTAGAAGAGTATCTCCGTTCACACTTGGTACGAGGCGAAGTACTCATTGTCATGGGGGCAGGTGACGTGACATTGGTCGCCAACGATCTCGTCAAATAATTATGCACACTGGCAAACTATCAATCGTCGCAACCCCCATCGGCAACCTCGAAGACATGACGTACCGCGCCGTGCGGACGTTGTCCGAGGCGGACTATATACTGTGTGAAGACACCCGCGTGACTGGCGTGCTAAAACAGCGTTACCAGATCGATACGCCACTTAGACGCTATGACGCGCACGCCAGCGTCCAGACTCACCTAGAGATTATCGCTGACCTAGAGGCAGGTAAACACGTGGCACTAGTAAGTGACGCGGGGACACCAGGAGTGAGTGATCCTGGAGTATTGCTCGTGCAGCAAGCCCGAGCGGCATTCATTCTGATCGAAGCCATTCCTGGGCCGTCAGCCATTACAACCGCCATCTCGCTCGCTGGGATTGCCGGTAACCAGTTCACCTTTCTGGGGTTCGTCCCGCAGAAAAAAGGCCGAAAGACGTTTTTTGCGCAGCTACACAAGTGTATCCAGCCAGCGGTGTGCTTTGAATCAACCCATCGAATCATCAAAGCCCTCGAACAACTAGCTGACTTGCAGCCGACAGCGACCGTCTACCTCGGACGCGAGCTGACCAAAATGCACGAAGAAATGCTCGTCGGTACCGCGACCGAATTATTGACACAATTGCAAACCACACCTGTAAAACAAAAGGGTGAGTTTGTCATGCTGGTTGACTGTCGTTGATGCTGTATACTCGGGCTACTATGCGCAAAGCTATGCTGATTGGCCTGTCGGGACTACTACTAATGGTACTACCGTTCTTGGGTATTCCCGCAATTTGGAAACTATATATCACCGTTGGAACGGGTGGATTTCTCCTCCTGCTGGGTTATTTGTTGATCCGTGATTGGGTGTATTTTGACAATGACCTAGGCAATGGTGAGCGCGGCAACGAGTCATTTGTCGAAACCACCGAGTCGTTGTTCAAATAATTCCCTCCAATAGAAAGATGAAATTCGTTTCTTCGCTGTTGGTCGGCAAGGACGTAACCCAAACAACTATCCCTATAAGGTGGCCTACAAAGCAATGTCTCAGGGAGCAGTCCGGATGCAAGCGAGTACGACGCCGGGGTATACAGTTAGATGATCTAGGCACCGAGCAATATCTACACCGTAGCCGCCCTTTGGGAAGCAAAGTAATATGTGCTACATTTTAGTATGAAAATTTTAGTGACCGGGGGAGCCGGATTTATCGGTAGTGCGACCGCGAGACGGTTGGTGGCTGATGGACATGAGGTTATTACAATTGATAATTTCAATACGTATTACGATCTCAAACTGAAACGAGATCGAGTGGCTACCTTGATTCCTGGGGTACAAATGTACGAGTTAGACATTACTGATGAAACCGCACTCAGCAAGCTATTCACTGAGAACACTTTTGACGTTGTGTGTCACTTCGCCGCACAAGCCGGTGTTCGGTATTCAGTCCAAGCTCCAGAAGTATATGTAACAACTAACGTTCTAGGGATGCAGACACTACTAGAGGTGATGCAGAAACACCACGTATCACGAATGGTGTACGCCTCGACTTCTTCTGCGTATGGAACAAGTACCGTGACTCCGTTTACAGAAGACGTACCGGCGGACCGTCCAGTGTCTGTGTACGCGGCTACCAAACGAGCCGGTGAACTACTGGCACATAGTTATTTTGATCAGTACGGTATAGAAACAACGTGTCTCCGATTCTTTACTGTCTACGGGCCGTGGAGTCGACCAGATATGGCGATGCTCAAATTTTCTCACCATATTACTGCCGGCAAACCAATCGATATTTATAACCACGGTGATCTCAAGCGAGATTTTACCTACATTGACGATATTGTAGAGGGATTTGTTGCTGCTGTGCAGCAACCTCTAAAATACAATATCATTAACATTGGTTATGGTGCACCGGTCAAACTACTCGATTTTGTGGAACTCCTAGAAACAGCGCTCGGTAAACCAGCGATTAAAAATATGCTCCCAATGCAGCAGGGTGATGTGTACGAAACCTATGCTGATACAACCAAAGCAAAAGAATTGTTGGGATTTGCACCGAAGATGGACTTCAAGAATGGTGTCACCGCCTTTGTAGATTGGTACCGAGGGTATTATTTGACTTAAACAACCACCTATCTAACATGTGAGCTACTGCGATGTAGCTCGTATACTCAAGGTATGATTAGGGCAATGTTCCAGAAATCGAAAGACACCCTCCAGCTGATCGCCCATGAATCTGACCAACCGCACGTTAGCAAAGGCGCGTTGATTCCATTTAAGCCAAACTCCATTCAGGAACGGCCGACACGCGCCCTAGCACTGCCGATGCAAACCATCGCCCGAGTTGGGGTGGTGGCGTTGTTGTTTGCGGTATTTGGCGTCGCCGGCACGGCTGGCTATGGTTCGATGTTGCAATCAAGCCAGGTGGCGTCACCAATTGTGACCATCGTTGATCCGGTGACGCTGTCGGTAGCGGCGTTTGACTACGGTCCCCAGGCAGCGCTCTCGCAGACGTCGTTTTTTGCGGAAACCAAAGCCGCCTTTATCAAAGATGAGCTAACGTTTATAGAGATAGACACGGAGCGCGACCAGGTGCGATATTTTGCAGATGGAGTGTTGGCGTCAAGTGCGACAATTCTAGCTGAACCAACCGCTGGTTCTTGGTGGGACGTCGAGGCCGGGTTGTATCAGGTCAAAGAAAAGCAGGAAGAGTTTTTCTCCAACCTCGCCCAGACAGTCATGCCGTGGACGATCACCTTCCAGGAGAATTTTATGATTCACGGACAGCCACAGTATCCTGATGGTACCAGTGCTCCTGACAACGCCGCCGGTGGTGTGCGTCTCTCGACCACCGATGCCAAGCAACTCTATGAACTAGCCGCTCCCGACGTACCGGTACTCGTGCATGTGGGACGCGTATCAGCTGACTCGTTTGTCTACAAACCATCAGTGCCTGACATCAGCACCCCGCATTACTTTATCGCTGACCTCGATAATAACGCGCTGCTGGCCGCCAACGACATCACTGCAGTGGTTCCCATCGCCTCAATCACCAAACTCATGACGGCGGTCGTCGCCGCCGAAGAGTTACAGCTCGACCAGCGGGTGTCGGCGACATCGCCTAACTTTGTGGTGTCGATGATTCCTCGGCTGGCAGAGCGCAGTAGCGTGTCGATGTACAGCCTGTTGCAGTTGCTATTGGTCGAATCCTCGAACGAAGCCGCCGAAGCGCTAGCCGCCCAACTCGGTCGTGAAAAATTCATCGCCGCCATGAACAAAAAGGCTCGACAACTGGGAATGCTCAACACCAGTTTTGCCGATCCGTCGGGCCTGAGTGCACAGAACGTCTCGACGGTTGGCGACCTATATCGGCTGGCGCAACACATCGACCAGAACCGGAGTTTTATATTTGATATCACCCGCGACGTGAACCTCCCGAGTGCGTACGTCGGCGGAGATTTCTCCGGCCTGATTAACTTTAACGAAATCGATGACGTCACCGGGTTTATGGGGGGTAAAGTCGGCGAGACTATTGCTGCGGGCCAAACATCACTTTCACTACATGAACTGCAGATCGATGGTATTACCCGCACGGTCGTCGTGGTTGTCCTTGGGTCACTCGGTCGTACCGCTGACGTGCAAGCGTTGGTCTCATTTGTCGAAAACCGTTTCGGTGAGTAGTGCTATACTCGTACTATGAGTGGCTTCGATCCAGAACAAATCACCTTTTTTGCCAAAACCGACACCCGCGGGCAGCAGATACCGTTTGGTATCAAAGCCAAAGACCGCCAGCGCCACATGTACGTCATCGGCAAAACCGGCATGGGGAAGTCGACCCTCTTGGAAAACATGGCCGCCCAAGACATCAAAAACGGTGAAGGGATGGCGTTTATCGATCCCCACGGCAGCGCAATCGAGGTCTTGCTTGATTACATCCCCGAGCATCGCCTCGACGACGTGGTGTATTTTGCGCCGTTTGATATGGAAAACCCCATCGCGTTTAACATCATGGAGGACGTCGGGGTCGACAAGCGACACCTCGTAGTGTCGGGCCTCATGTCCACGTTCAAGAAAATCTGGGAAGACGCCTGGTCTGCCCGGATGGAATACATCCTCACCAACGCCTTGTTGGCACTGATCGAGTACCCAGACACAACGCTACTATCGGTAAACCGCATGTTGGCCGATAAGGTCTACCGGGACAAAGTCGTCGCCCACATCAAAGACCCGGCGGTGAAAGCCTACTGGGTGGATGAGTTCGCGAGCTACACCGAGCGGTTTGCAGCCGAGGCGCTGCCAGCCATCCAGAACAAAATCGGTCAGTTTACCGGCAACCCACTGATTCGCAATATCATCGGTCAACCCAAATCATCGTTTGACGTGCGCAAAATGATGGACGAGAAAAAAATCTTGCTGATCAACCTCTCGAAAGGGTTGGTGGGCGAGACTAACGCCGACCTGATCGGCTCGATGCTGATCACCAAGATCTATCTAGCCGCCATGAGTCGCGCCGAGCTGTCACCGGCGGAGATGAAACAAATGCCGAACTTTTATTTCTACGTCGACGAGTTCCAGTCGTTTGCCAACTCGACGTTTGCCAACATTCTCTCTGAGGCCCGCAAGTACCACCTGAACCTCATCATCGCTCACCAGTACGTGGCACAAATGGAAGATAAAATCCGCGATGCGGTGTTTGGTAACGTCGGAACAACCGTGGCGTTCCGGACCGGACCGTTTGACGCCGAGGTGCTCGAAACGGTGTTCGCGCCGCAGTTCGAGGCGGTTGATTTGGTGAACTTGGGGATGTACCAGATTTGTCTGACATTGATGATAGATGGAGTGGGGTCGCAGCCGTTTTCAGCTACCACGCTATCTCCAGTGGCGACACCGGTTACGTCTCATAAACACATGGCGATTAAACGCAGTCAGCAGAACTACAGCCGCCCGCGCGCCGAAGTCGAGCAAGCGGTGATAGATTCGCATTCACCAGAAAAACGCATCGAAGCCGCCGTGGAAAGCGGTGGTGGAAACAAAGGGGGGTTTGCTAAACCTAGCGCCTTTTTCAAAGTTGGCAGCGACAAAAAACCGTACAAGAAAAAACCGCAAGACGGTGGCAGCAACGGCGACAACCGGAACAGTAACGACAACGGTAATCGGGTACAAAACCAAACCGAAACAAAACCAAAATCATCGGCGCCAACCCTCCCACAAACTGACCAAAGTCGCGCCGATGCGCCAGCTGACACCCGCCAGCAACCCGACCGACCTGACCGCCGACCCAAACCAGCCGCCAAGTCCGCTGACGATCTGCGCGCCATTTTGGCCAAGATGACCGCTGAGCACAAACCAACTCCCCGAGTAGAACTCCAACCACCCGAACCAAAAAAATGCCTACCCGAACCAGCGCGACCACCAGCAACTCAGCCACAACTAGATCGCTCACCAGCAACCCAGTCAAAGCCAGCCCAACCGCCAAGCGAACCAGCCAAAACTGATCTCAAATCCGCCTTGGCCGCGCTCATGCAACCATCAGCTCAGCCGGCGCAATCACCGTCACCCTCGTCACCAGCATCATCAGCGGACCAACCCCGACCCGCAACCCCTCAGCCAACTGTCGCAATTGAAGCAGTTGAACAGCCAGACAGCCCAGTCATCGGCGGTAGTCGCCAGCCAGCTTTTACCCCAGTAACGCACACACCAGCCCCAGACCCAGCTAAAGTCAGACAAATACTACGCACTAGTGGTAAAGAACGCCCGCCGGGTATTGGTTAGGCGTATGCGGACTGGCTGGCTTGTAGGATTATTTTTTCTCCCCC
>JBDNIW010000012.1:0-64934 GCA_041688155.1 Minisyncoccota bacterium
GAAACGGCCGTTTTCCGAGACGGAGACATGTTTTGTGCCCATTTCCTAGGGCACAAAACAGTCGAGTCGGGGTCGAGAACGCTTTCTAGAATCTGCACGAAGTGCACGATTATAGTTAGCGATTCGTGACGCAAACGGTAAGAGGTAGATGACGCAGACGATGGCAACAACCGTGGTGCTGATGACGCTCGAGACCTACTTGGTGATGCTAAAGACCGCCTACAAGACACTGACGACGCGTTTGAAGATGAGGACTACGCCGAAGTGATGGAGCTGGTCGAAGAAGCCGAAAAACTGATTGAAGAGGCGCTCGACGAACTCTAGAACCTAGAGCACGTCCTTAGACCCCGGGTTTGCGAGAGCGCTGTGAGAATGAGAATTCTCGCAGCGCTTTTGTCTGTTGCAGATGGGCAATGACGATGGCGGCAAAGACACCGTGCACGGCGACTTTCTGCACCCCTTGGCCGGTGATGATCAGCTCGCACCCACCAGCGAGTTCGACGACGGTAACAAACCGTTTGCCACCTTTACGCCGCGAAGCGGTGTTTATTTCACCGGGGGCAATCATTTTGATGCCGGGGATTTTGTATAGTTCGCGCACTACCAGCGTCGCGGTTTCGGTCAGGGTAGTGTGTTCTCGGCCACGGGGTTTGGGCATAGTAGAGTTAGCGTAGCATAGTTCATTGACTTTGTAGCGTAATTTGGTATTCTCATGCAGTTCCAACCTCATTGTTGTAGTGGTCATATCTAACCGCTACACAAGAAGTACAACCAAACAAACGAGGTTGGGAGCTTCTACTAAGGCCGGCCGTTACCTGTCTTTATAAGAGGCTCCCATCAAGCGCGTCTACGACGCGCTGCAACTGGTTTAGACCAGGGTAGTCCAATAATTAAACAATTTACAATGTCACGATCACTCTATAAAGGACCAAACGTTGACGAGAGAATTCTCGGAAAAATCGCCGGAAAAAAACCCGGAGAGAGTGGAGTCATTAAGATCTGGAAGCGCGGATCGGTGATTTCACCAGAAATGGTAGGATTCACTTTTGGGATTCACAACGGACGCGAGCACCTTCCCGTCCTGATTGCCGAAGAAATGGTAGGGCACAAGTTTGGTGAATTCTCACCGACCAAGAAGTTCCACCGCCACGGAGGTAAGATGCAGAAAGAACTAGAACAGAAAAAGAAAGAAGCTGAAATTTCAGCTGCCAAAGCTGCTAAGTCTGCTGGATAATACAAAACTATATGAAAGCATTCCTCAAAAACTATCGCCAGTCACCCCGTAAGGTTCGCCTACTGGCTGACCTGGTGCGTGGCAAAAAAGTAGCCGAAGCCCTAACCACCCTACAGTTTGTCGACAAACGAGCAGCAGAACCATTTGCCAAAGTCATCAAATCAGCCGTAGCTAACGCTGCTGATCATGGGCATGACACCAACAATCTGATTGTCAAAACGGTTTCGGTCAACAAAGGTGTCACCTACAAACGAATGATGCCCCGAGCCCGTGGTTCAGCATCACGCATTAACAAACGTAACAGCCATATCCTCGTGGAGCTTGGCACTAAAAAATAATTGGTATGACACACGTAGCTCATCCATACATTCAACGGATTGGTATCAACCGCGGCTGGAGAAGCCGTTGGTTCACGACTAGCCCAGCAAAGTTCCGAGAATACCTCCGGGTAGATGCGGCACTACGAAAAATGCTTAAGACTCGACTCAAAGGCATGTCAGTTGACGCCCTAGAGATTGAACGGAGCCAACAAGGAATCCGTCTGGTTATCAAAACTGCCAAGCCAGGTATTATCATCGGTCGCAGTGGTGAAGGAATCAACCTGCTCAAAAAAGACATCGATCTGTTTTTGCGTAAGCAAAAAATGAGCGAAGCGCTCGAACTCAAAATCGACATCGAAGAAATCCGATCACCAGAATCATCAGCGCAGATTGTCGGACAAATGATTGCTGAAGGACTAGAAAAACGCATGACGTTCCGTCGCGTGATGAAGCAAACTGCCGAAAAAGTGATGGCTAACCGTGACGTCGAAGGTGTCCGGATCATCCTGTCAGGTCGACTGGGAGGAACAGATATGGCCCGAAAAGAAGAAATTAAAAAAGGTCGAGTACCACTCCAAACCCTCCGAGCAGACATTGATTTTGCTCGGGTGGAAGCCAACTTGCCGTACGGCGTGTTGGGTATCAAAGTGTGGATCTACCGCGGCGAGGTATTTGCTGATCGAAAAGTCGGACAGCAAGACCAAGAAGCACGGCCAACTCATTCTCGTAACTCATAGCGTATGTTGTTTCCAAAAAAAGTAAAACACCGCAAGTGGCAAACACAGCGCAAAAGCGCAGCCAAACAACAGCTGCCTGATACCCGAGGTCTAACTGTCGCGTACGGTTCGTTTGGACTACGCGCAATGACTGGAACTCGTATCCGTTCAAACCAGATCGAAGCCGCGCGTCGAGTTATTTCTCGCACCATGGGTAAAGCTGGTAAATCGTGGATTCGAATCTTTCCTGATCGTCCGGTGACGAGAAAGGCGGCTGAGGTTCCCATGGGTAAGGGTAAAGGGGATCCTGATCACTTCGTGTTTGAAGTGCGACCGGGTCGAATCCTGTTTGAAATCGACGGCGTGTCAGAAGAAATCGCTCGTGAAGCAATGCGAAAAGCTACCGCCAAATTACCAGTCAACACCAAATTCGTGCGTCGGGAGGACACCCGCGTGTAATCACATTGCTTATGACAAACATGCAAGACATCCGGAACAAGTCTGACCAAGAACTCGTTGAGTTCACCCAAGCTGGTCGAGACGTGGTCCGAGGAGAACGATTCAAAGATAAGTTCAGCAAAACGGCGCACGTGATTCACACCAACAAGAAAGACGTCGCGCGCGCATTGACCGAGTTGAACGCTCGCCGCAATAAGACCGCAACCAACTAGCCTATGACAACATCTATTACAACCAGCAACGGTCGTACGCTCAAAGGTACCGTGGTAGCAGCCAAAATGGTTGATACCTGTACCGTGGCCGTAGAACGATACGTCAAACACCCCAAGTACAAAAAGTTCCTCAAACGAACCAGTAAATTCCTCGTGCATGACGCCGGGAACACTGCGGTCGTCGGAGACAAAGTAGAAATCACTGAGTGCCGACCAATCTCAAAACGTAAAAGCTTCACGCTCGTAACTACCAAATAATATGATTCAGCCACAAACAATCGTAAAAATCACTGACAACTCAGGAGCCAAGAGTGGTCGAGTGTTCAAAGTGCTCGGTGGATCAAAAAAGCGGTACGCAGAGCTTGGAGAAATGGTCGTCCTCGCAGTTCAGACAGCTGAGCCACGCAAGCAGGTCAAGAAAAAAGACGTGGTGTACGGAGTAGTCGTGCGACAGCGCAAAGCCTTCCGTCGCAAAGACGGATCATACGTATCATTTGACGACAATGCCGTAGTGCTTGTCGACAAAGAAAAGAAAGAACCGCGCGCTAACCGCGTGTTTGGTCCAATCCCACGAGAACTGTCAGAAGCTGGTTACCAGAAGATCGTTTCTCTAGCCCCAGAAGTGGTTTAAAAGTCTAAAATTGGCGCATTGCTGCGTTGTTGCGCAAAAGAAATGTAGTCAACGTATAAAAATACGTCTTCCAAATTTCTTTCGCTTACGTCTTGCACTGCACACAATTTAAAACTTTTAACAATCAAAATGAAATCATTATGAAAATCAAACAAGGAGATACAGTGAAAGTAATCGCTGGTAAAGACAAAGGAAAAACTGGGTCTGTGTTAGCTATTCACAAAGTAACCAACCAAGTGACTATCGAGGGCCTCAACGTGTCTAAGCGACACCAAAAAGCCACACGAAAAGGATCAGCTGGACAGATCATCGAGAAAAGCATGCCGCTTAACGCTTCAAACGTTGCGTTGATGGAAGGTGACAAAACCATCCGTGCTGGCTATGCCGTGAAGGACGGCAAAAAAGTCCGCATCTCTCGGCAGTCAGGGAACACTATTTAATTAACATTGTCAGGTAACACTAAAGAGTATGGAAACACTACAGACTCGCCTCGCATCAGTCTACGAATCTTTGAAAGGAGATTTTGGATACAAGAATGTGAACGAAGCGCCCACCCTTGAAAAAGTCGTGGTATCAGTTGGAACTGGTCGAATCGAAGACAAAGCCAAAATTGCGTTGATCCAAGATCGACTAGCGCTCATCACCGGGCAAAAAGCGTCACCCAGGCCAGCGCGGCTATCAATCGCTGCGTTCAAATTGCGTGAAGGCGATATCGTCGGGTACCAGGTTACCCTACGTGGGCCTCGAATGCGTGACTTTATGAACAAGTTGATTCACGTAGCGCTACCCCAAACCCGTGACTTTCGCGGACTAAAAGTAACCTCAATCGACGAAATGGGGAACTACACCCTTGGGATCAAGGAACACACTATTTTCCCCGAGACAGCCGATGAGGACATCCGCGATGTGTTCGGGATGTCAATCACCATCGTAACCACCGCCACCAGTAAACCAGAAGCCGAAGCTCTACTGCGACACATCGGCATGCCGTTGCAAAAAGTAGAGACAAAAGCGAAAGCTTAGATAGATACTTTTAAAATAGTAGTCTACTTCATTCAAAAAATATTGTTTGGACAGGAAAAGCGAATTTACTAAAAAGCAGGCGAATACGCCTGCTTTTTAGTTGTATAAACAACTTTGAATACAAGCTGTATTATTTCTCGTCCCAGCGTTTCAGCGCGATAAAGGTAATTCAAAAATAAGACTGGTATCTTCATTGTAGTTAGCCTGGGCAATTAAGTTGCCCTCAGCATCAAACACCACTGATGGTCCAGATCTGGTAGCCCGAATGACTACTTTACGATGCTGTGTTGCGTACAGCCTGGCCTTTGTAGCATTGAAAGTGCTAGGTATTTCGTTTGAAAACATCGCTTCTGACCCTATTGAAAGCAATAGGTCTGATTGGTCCAGTTGCTTGGCTATGTGATCGGCGTTTGTTATCTCAGAGCAGATTGCATTTCCAATTACGAAATCACCAATTATAACAGGGGCTGTGTCTATGCCTGGCGTCGCATCAATCGGGGTGCTGTTCAGGCCAATATTTTGTGCCCAAAGAGGCGTATAATCAAAAAAAGGAAATAGATTTGCTTTTTGGTACGTAGCAATAACTTCGCCGTCTTGCCAATATACGGTTTCATTAAAAAATTGACCTTCAGTGTACCTCGTATACCAAGTCACAAATATTATTTCAGGTGCCACGTGTTCTCGTAGCCAAGAACTAAATTGTAGGTGTGTAACTGTGATTATTTGTCGATCGAAAGTAAGGTTATCGTCACTACTTACACCCAATACTCCTGACCAAGGATTGAATGGATATATGATCATGTCCAATTTGTGTTCTGACAAGTCAGCTAATTTTGCTTCTAATCTAGGAAAAGCAAACTGTCTGTCAATGACCTTGCCAAAAGCTTCGTTCTGATCAGCAGTTGGGTCTTGAATGATTGCAATTTTGAGACTCGCATTTTGTAATGGTGACAAACTGGGGCTACTTGAAACTATTGTACCCAACAGCCCAGCCACTACTATTCCACATAAAAAAGAAAGAACCTGTTTACCTTTCCAGGGCTGAGTTTGAATTGCTTCGGCCAGAAGTGCATTTATAAAAACAACACCTAATATGTACCATTCAGCTGCATGTGAAGTGAATTGTGACGGTAGGGCAGAGACAAGTTCAACTGCTACATACACAAAAGAACCGTAGTTGAAGCCATATAAAATATACGAGAGTAAGACATCAACGCCTGCAAAAGTACAAAAAATACCAACCCTCACCCACCAGATAGATACAGGGAGTAGTTTTGTTTTAAGAAGCCAAATACCAGTACCCCATAGTAGAGACATGATTATGGCTAGGAGTACTATGCCGATACCAACTGCATACATGAACCAGGTGAAAAGTACGGCCTCGTTAAGCCAAGAGAATCCGCTCATAGTAACGCCTGTAGTGTAGCCAGCAAAAACCACGGCGTACATACCAACTCCAATAAGTATTTTGTACAAAGATGGTGTGTTAAATATATATATGTAGAGAGGTATAAGTGCAACAAAACCAAGTGCTGTAAAGTTGAAAGGTGGCAGGGAAATGATAGACGCTAAAGCAGCTATGACAGGGAGTGTAAAAGACGAGCGGTTGTGCATATGGGTTAAAGAGTACAAATTAGAGAGCGACGCTTATTGCCAATTACCGATAAAGAACCCACCGGCTGCACGTGTACTGTTGCAATAAGGTCATCTTGAATTGCTTTACGCAGCGAATAGTCTTTTGCTAGATACAACTTATTTAGCACATGTTCAGACAACAGGTTTGCACCACCACAGCGCGTGACACTATCTTGCAATATTTCCAGTCGAAAATTAATATCATTACCTGTTCCAGACTCAACGTGGAGTTGGTATTCATCGGCTTTGAGGCTTGCTGCAGCGCAGCACTCGTCAAGGGTGCCTGCTCGTAATTCGAAGCCAGCTACTCTAACCACGTCCACCCCATTTCGTCCGTTGAGTTCAAGTATAGGCATTTGGGTTGACTCATCTCTACCTGAGATCGAAAAATAATCTCCTGTGCGGTATCTAATGAGTGGAAAAGCGGGATTACTATCGTATGTTATGACGAGTTCATCGTCAATTAACTCTGTAGCAATAAGTGCACTCTGATTAGGAACAAACCCAGTTTGATTGTTTGTAATCATGTCTTGAGTTGGACCTAGTATAAATTGACCAACCTCTGCTGATGCATACATGTTTATGATTTTTGCAAAAGGGTAGTGCGATCGAAGTTGCTTCATGATGGTATCATTACTCAACTCGGAAGCTACCACAAGTAGTTTAATGTTTGCTGTTGAGCATTGTGTTGCAAACCGTAATGCAATAGTTGGTGTAGCAAAAAGAGCATCGCAGTTGAATTTTTTTAGTAGCGCTGCACTGGTGGATAAATTACTAATATCACCAAATACTGGCACAAGCCCAGAGTTTGACTGACGACACTGCTGGATGAAAGATGCACTAAAACTTTTGAGTAGTGGTTGATATAAGATCAGGGCTCGATTGACAGGTAAATTAAAAGCAGGATTAAAATAGTAATCTTCGACTTGACCAAAAAAGAGTAACAAAGGATTTCCGCTTGAAGTTCCCGACGTGTAAGCCGTGAACACAAGTTGATCGGCGGGGACATAACAACGTTCATCCGGTGAAGTCTTAGCAATTTCACTACGGGTCAGGAATGGTAAATCAGCGAGTGCTGCTATATCAGTGGTTAGATATTTGTTCCTGTAAAAATTGGAATATGTTGTGCTTGAGACTCGCCCAAGCAGAGCTCGCAGCCGTTCAGTATCGCAGTGCAAAAGCATTGTCATATTGTACCAAAATTAGCGTTATTTTGGTACAATAAAGGTATGCAAACACTCTTGTTCGGTATTCTTATAACTGCAATCTGGATTTTTATCTGGATTGATTTAGCTAGGTGCTCAGATTCAAACCGCAAGGCACTGCCAGAGAATACGAACATCAAAGTGGTGGGTGTTATTCTTCTGGTTGCTATTGCTTGTTTTTACACTGCGCTTTACTCAGTTTCATCTTATATATATCTCGCTCCTTTGTACGCACAATTTGTTTGCGTTGGATTACTCTTCTGCGGAGCCTATCTTGTTGTAGGGGCAAGAAGGCAAATGTCAGCACTCACGGCAAGAGAGGTTTTGTTTTCTGTGAATACAAAATATTCAGTCGGTGGCGTGTTTCAAAAATTTACCCACCCAATGTTTTTTGGTATCGCTATCATTTTGATTTCTAGCTGGTGTTTACTCCCAAATATTATACCGGGTGTACTTTTATTAATATCACTGGCATTACTGTGCGTAAAAGCAGCGCTTGAGACAAGTGAACTTAGGAAACAATTGAATTTACGAGAACCAGGTATTGATCAGTAACTAGACGTGACTGTTCGTTTGCTTGTAATGTAACAATATCGATTTCATCAAGTAAATCTTGATTAGGAATATTACCCGTAAGCGTTTGATCTAGTAAGTCCATAAGTTTAATCACCAATTCAGAGTACTTAAGAGTTTCTGTTTCCAAGATGAATATCTGAGATTTTATCGTGTCAGCAACTATGTCAGAATTTCTGGCATACGTAGCTAGATTTGTTGTGGCAAGATTAGTTGACGCTGCATACTCTCTGGACGCACTAACTTCAACTTGTGCATTATTTAATATTGCAAAAAAACCAACAAAATTTCCAGAAAGTGCTTTCTGCTGTACTAATTCCATTGTTGTCTGTACATCACTGAATAGCTTTTGGTTGAGAAGATCATTTTCTGTTGAGGCTACCTCTAAGAGGTTGACAAAATCCGGCGTTACCTGACTAGAAGCGGTGATGGTCAGCTGATTCACTGAGGATCGCGTGTTAGTCGTTATTCCTCCTTCTGGTCTGGTTGGAAATTGTAGAGCATCTCTATCAGCTTGTGTGGGAACTGAGCCAAAAGTTGGTCTTTCGAGTACCGCATCCTCTAGCAGTTGTTCGAGTTGGGTGATACGGTTCTCCAGTTTTAAATTTGTTAACTCGACCTGCCCGCGATAAATAAATGTTTGTAGTGTGAACAAGAGTCCACTTATTAATATTCCAGCAGTAAATGCAGCAATTATTTTTATCATCATATACTTGTAACTATACATCATTTTTTATTCCAGATACTAGTAATTAACAAATTGCCAATAAACACACGATTTAGTCGCGTATTAATTTTGTTAATACGGAGATGGTATACTAAATTAGTCGATAGTTCGGTTAAAAGAATTCCAAAGTTTATGCAAAGGCATCTGATATAATTAAAACATGTTTTCACAAGTATCTAATAGTTTAAAAAAAAGTGTTGTTGTTGTTGTGATGGTCGCAATGCTTACTTTTTCAGTACCAAAAGAGTCGGAAGCCATTTTGTTGCTGCTGTTCGCACCGCTTACTATCGGTGCTACAGTTGCTCTCATTATTACTGAGATAGCAATTCTTTGTGCAGTAGGTGTGATTTGTGGAGGTGGGGGTGGGGGTGGCACGATAGGCGGAGGTCCAGGTAGTGCTTTTGTCGGTGATTCTTGTTCAGCTTCTAATTATTGCGGTCAAACCGGTGCTGGAACAGTTCAAAGTGATGGTTTTTGTACTGCATTACCGCCGCCAAATAGTGCGTGTACCAATGGATCGTTTCCAGATGATGCGCTAACAATAAACCCAGGTTTGGTAAGGATAGGTGATGATGTTGTAGTTAGTTATGATGTAGGTGTTTTTAACTATCCACCAAACTGTACTTTGAGTGGACCTGCCCCAATTGGGGTCATGCCTCTTACTACACAAACTGGCAGTTTGACAGTGACTGCATCAGCTGCGCACTTCTTTAGGCTTGAGTGTGGTACAACAAATGCGGAAGCAAAACTAGACTTGGTTGGTATTATTCAAGAGATTTAAAAATTAATAAATCCAGATACAATGAATAATGTCACAAACAATAACGTCTTTGCTTCATTTCGAGACAGCAAGACAAAAACACTTAAACTACGATTCTTGTTGGTGATTGTGTTTGGGTTCTTCTTCTATAGTGCTGGCATTTATATCTTACTTCGGGGGCTCTCAACGATTATGTTGGCTGAACAAGTAACCTTATTAAATTTTCTCCACTTATTTGCAACGGCGATACCGCCATTATTGATTGGATTCGGTTTACTAACTCTCAGGCATTGGTCAATATATGTACTTGTTGCACACGTCACTCTGGCGGCACTTTCAGTACTTCCTTTATGGTACTTCGGTCTAAGTGAGTTGATTAGTAGTACCTTATCTAACAATTTGGTGATTTTAGCTATTTTATTAGTCATGATTTCGCTTTCTTCGGAGTTGTACAAATCACGATACGGCATACTTCTCACAGTACTGTACGTATTGCTGCTGACTGTGACAAGTGGAACGCAGATATACTATCGATTGCAACTTTAAAGTAGTTTTACCGGACAGTTTTTACCTTTGAAGCGTATTAAACAAGGTGTTACTTTATAATATTGGATTAGTGCTAGTACTGATTTGATGATGTAACATTATATTATGTGTGCTATAAAGACAGAATGAAACAAATAAGTTTAGGCAGTGATTTTACCTTTCAAGCTTTTATTGAAGCGGTTTTTTCATCTCCGGACTTAGATATTCCTTCGTTGCAGAGTGCCAACAAAACAGTGCAAGCTTCAGCTGAAGAAATTGTATATGGCTGGAACACCGGTTTTGGACCGATGGCTCAAATCTATGTTGGTAAGCATGAACGGGTAAATCTTCAATACAATCTCGTCCGTAGTCATGCCTGCGGGGCAGGAAAACCCCTGTCAGATACATTGTGCCGAGCCATTTTGATTGCTCGACTGCAGACACTCTCCTTAGGATATTCAGCTGTAACAGAGCCTTTGCTGAGCGCTATGAAAAAGTTGGTAGTAAATCGTATACACCCGGTGGTGTATGAGCACGGTTCTGTTGGGGCGAGCGGAGATTTGGTACAGTTAGCGCACGTTGGCCTAGGACTCATTGGAGAAGGGGAGGTTTGGTACGAGAACGTTCTGATGCCTGCTGCCAAGGCACTTGAGGCGTGCGGACTAACTCCTTATGAACTTGGAAACCGTGATGGTTTAGCATTAATCAATGGGACAGCTGCGATGACAGCAATCGCAGCCATAAATATCAATCAAGCAGAGCAACTCTTTGAGCAGGCTATCATCAATACGGCTTTAATTTATGATATATGCGAAGTACATCGAGATGTTTTTGATTCGCTTGTGGCACAAGTTCGTCCCCACCCAGGTCAGCGATACGTTATTGATCGTTTGAATCATTATCTGCCGACCAGCTCCCATACCAGAGCTACTCCACTAATTAATTCAAAACAGATTAACGATTCAGAAACGTCACTTTTGTCCCATAATCCACAAGATATATATTCGTTACGTTGCGTTCCTCAAATACTTGGTCCAATACAAGACTCGATTCAGAGGGCTAAACAAACAGTTACAATTGAGCTCCAAAGTGTTACCGACAACCCAATTTTCAGTGCTAACCGTATTGTACACAATGGTAATTTTCACGGTGATTATGTTTCGTACGAAATGGATTGTTTAAAAATTGCGATAACGAAGCTGAGTTTATTGCTTGACCGACAAATGCATTTTTTGCTCCACGAACGAATCAACCAAAAATTCCCGCCATTTTTAAATGCCAATACTCCAGGTCTAACTCTCGGACTCCAAGGATTACAGTTCGTTGCTACTTCAACAACAGCGGAAAATCAAACGATAAGTAATCCGATGAGTATTCACAGTATTCCAACCAATGGTGATAATCAAGATGTGGTTAGTATGGGTACCAATAGCGCTCTACTAGCTCACAAAGTTGTGAATAATACTTTTGAAATTTTAGCTGCCCACACAATTGCAGTAGTTCAGGCTACTAGGTTAAGCGGTAAGGGTGAATCTTTACCAAAAGAGTTATCCATGAAATACCAAATCGTAAACGAATTGATTCCAGTGCTAGATAAAGATATGTCTCTACAGCCGGTTTTGGCAAAAGTGGGCCAAGATCTGCAGTCGTATCCACATACCAAAAAAACAAAATAATTGTACTATATGGTATTATTCATTGTATGAGCACGACATCAATAGTATTTACAAAAGTTTCTGCGGCACTGATTCTGTTACTAGCAATAGCAGCTTTCTTGGCTACGTACGTCACCCAGGTTATAGGTGCACAGATGGCTAAAGAGTCAGGTTTTAGAGTAACAGAAAGTGTTAGCTGTACCCCAGGTCAATCAACTGAAAATGATGCACATTTTTCAGGTTGTAGTTCTCTGATCTAGTTGCGCACAAGTGGGCGATTGAAACTATTGAAACTATTGAAACTATTGAAACTATTGAAACTATTGAAACTATTGAAACTCAATAGTTTCAATCAAATGATAGAGAGAATTAATCTGGCTGATATTTTTACTAAAAATGAACATTGGATCCAATTAATATCAATCGAGCGACGCGCCGAACAGCTAAGTACATAGAAAAACCACCGGGTTTATCCGGTGGGTTTTCTATTGCAATTCCACTTATTTCGCGTATAGTACTGCGCAAGACGGGTTGCTAGTCCTATCTCTTTTGGTTGCTAGTACCGTTGTAGGCTTGGTGTTGACCTCGGTTGCACATAGCCGAATTTATTAAGGAGCCAGTCGTGACATCTTCACGAAACTACTCCACTTTAGTCTAAGAAAAAAATGGCACGAAAAGCACTTTTGATCCGCGCAGCGCGGACACCAAAGTTCAAATCGCGTGTGGTCCGACGTTGCGCCCTGTGTGGTCGTGGCAAGGGGTACATGCGTGACTTCGATATGTGTCGGATCTGTTTCCGAGAACAAGCACACGAAGGTCATATTCCAGGCGTAACCAAATCATCATGGTAGGCGACGTCGTGGGGGATTTTATCATCCGCCTCAAAAACGCCGGAGCAGTGAACAAGGGAACGATTTCGATCCCGTATTCAAAACTCCGACACGCGGTAGCAGATAAGTTAGTAGACGCTGGATATCTAGTGTCAGTAACCACTGCCGGTGTTAAGGTACAAGAAAAAACTCTCGAAGTGACACTGAGGTATGAGGACGGCACACACATCATCCGTGGTGTAAAACGCATCTCAAAACCAGGTCGACGTCTCTATACGAAAGTTACGGATATTCATCCGGTTAAATTTGGACAAGGGCACATGATCCTTTCTACCCCCGCAGGCATCGTCACTGGCGAAGAAGCGCGGGCCCAGAAAGTTGGTGGTGAGCAATTGTTTATCATTTGGTAATATGTCACG
Organism: Minisyncoccota bacterium; assembly: GCA_041688155.1. Taxonomy (GTDB): domain Bacteria; phylum Patescibacteriota; class Minisyncoccia; order Phycocordibacterales; family UBA918; genus OLB19. The sequence continues at coordinate 12,925 of JBDNIW010000012.1, forward strand.
ATTAGGAAAAATTCCAGTCGTCATCCCAGCGGGAGTAGAGGTTACTCTCACTGACGGCGTACTGAAGACAAAAGGACCCAAAGCCACCCTCGAGCGAGCTGTTCGAGAAGCCAACGTGTCGTTTGTAATCGAAGGAAACGAAATAACGCTCGCACCAGTGAACCAAACCAAAGAGTCAAGAGCGCTTTGGGGTACCTATGCCGCGCACGCGCGCAACATGATCACCGGAGTGACAGAGGGGTTCACTCGGGTACTTGAGATTGAAGGAGTGGGGTATCGAGCGACCATCGAAGGTAATACAATCGTACTGAACGTCGGATTCTCACACCAAGTCAAGCTAGAAATCCCAGCTGGGATTACGGCTGAAGTGGTCAAGAGCACCATCACTCTAGCTGGGTCTGATAAAGACGCACTGGGGCAGTTCGCTGCCAACCTGCGCAAAGTCAAACCACCAGAACCATACAAAGGCAAAGGAATCAGGTACCAAGGCGAACACATTATCCGCAAGCAAGGTAAGAAGGCTGTCTAGTCTCGCCGTAATTATATTTGTATGAAAACAATCATCAGCAAAGCGCAATCACGTGCCAAACGACACAACCGCCTGCGACACAAAATCACTGGAACAGCAGCCCGACCACGACTCGCTGTGTTCAAGAGCAATAAGTTCGTATACGCGCAATTGATCAACGATGAAACTGGCACCACATTGGCTGCAGTTGACTCGCGGAAAGAGAAAGGGACGTCACTCGAGGCTGCTCAAGTTATCGGCACCGCCATCGCCAAACAAGCGCTCGATGCTAAGGTAACCGAAGTTGTGTTCGACCGCGGAGGGTTCCAATACATCGGGATAGTGGCTGCAGTAGCAGACGCCGCCCGAGCCGGAGGATTAAAGTTCTAGTTCTAGATACATTAAAAAATAGCAAATTACTATGTCTGAAGATAAACAGCAGGAAGCTACAACTGACAAAAAGTCAGACGCTGTCGTGGAGAAAACTCCCACAGCAGTTGCGCCGGAAGCGGCCGCAACCACAGATGCACCCGCTGGCGAAACGCCCGTCCTGACAGGCGGTGATCGTCCGCGACGAGGTGGAGCGCGTCCCCGAGGGGCCAATGATCGCCGCGCTGGCGCCCAAGGTAGTCGCCGCGGGGGTGGTAACCGCCGGAGCGGTCGCCCAGAGCGAGTGAAACCGGAATTCGACCAGAAAATCATCAGTATTCGCCGAGTGACCCGTGTGATGGCGGGAGGTCGTCGGTTCTCATTCTCAGTATCAATGGTGATTGGAGACAAAAAAGGTAAAGTTGGCGTTGGTATCGGCAAGGCTGGTGATACCCAACTAGCGATTGAAAAGGCTGTCCGAGACGCGAAGAAAAACATGTTGCAGGTCTCAATGGATGCTGAAGGCCGCATCCCACACGATGTGCATGTGAAATACGCTTCAAGCGAAGTTATGATCATGCCAGCACCTGGGCGAGGGCTCGTGGCTGGATCATCAGTGCGTACCGTACTGGAGCTAGCTGGAGTCAAAGACGTGACGGCAAAACTCTTTTCTCGAAGTAAGAACAAACTTAACAATGCACGCGCTGCTGTCGAGGCGCTCAAGGAGCTAAAAATGAAAGCGTAATATGCAACTTCATGAACTACAGCCTTCAACTCCTAAAAAAGCCGCAAAGCGGATTGGACGAGGAGGAAAGCGCGGTAAGACTTCAGGCCGAGGTCACAAAGGACAGAAAGCGCGAGCTGGTAACAGTACTCGCCCAGAAATGCGTGAGCACATCAAGAAAATTCCCAAGCTTCGTGGTCACGGAGTCAACCGATCGCGGACAGTGAACGCCGAAAAGGTGCGACCAGTAGCGATCAATATTGCTGCGCTTGAAGCCGGGTTTGAAGCTGGCGCAGTAGTAAACCGAAAAACCATGGTCGCAGCTGGTGTGCTCGCAACCGTCCGAATGAAAGCTCCCGCGGTCAAGATTCTTGGCAACGGGGACCTCACCAAAAAACTAATCGTTGAAGATTGTCAGGTATCTGCCTCAGCTAAAAGCAAAATTGAAGCGGCTGGCGGAAGCGTAAAATAAGCGGTAAACTCAGCTTATGCAAACATTCTTCCAGAAACTTAAAATAGCTTTCACTGACCGGACGATTCGTAATCGCATCTTATTTATTTTTGGTGCGCTGATCGTGTTTCGTCTGTTGGCATCAATTCCAATTCCTGGAGTTGATCAAACGGTGCTCGAACAATTCTTTAGTAACAACCAATTCTTGGGTCTACTGAATATATTCTCCGGCGGAGGGTTGGCGAACTTGTCCATCGTGATGCTTGGGGTGGGGCCGTTTATTACAGCTTCCATCATCATGCAGTTGATGACCGTGATGTCACCAGCGGTGAAAAGTATGAACACCGAAGAGGGAGAAGCTGGTAAGGCTAAATTCACGCAGTATAGTCGCATGTTGACGTTGCCGCTAGCGGTCTTACAAGGATTTGGGTTCCTCACGCTCTTGCAGAGCCAGGGTGTACTAGTTGGACTATCGACGTTTGATTTCATTTTGAACATCATTCTGATTGTGTCTGGTTCGATTCTACTCATGTGGATTGGTGAACTAGTGACTGAATACGGGATTGGTAACGGAGTATCGATTATCATTTTTGCCGGGATTGTAGCGACGCTACCGTCCACTGCCTCACAGTTGTTCTTCAGCTATGATCCATCACAACTACCGTTGTATCTAGGGTTCGGTTTGATTGCGCTAGCGGTTATCTACGCGGTGGTGATTATGACCGAAGCCGAGCGACCAGTACCTGTCACCTACTCCAAAGAAAGCCGCGGCGGGAGTACCTACGGCAAAAGTGCGTCGTATCTACCAATGCGCCTCAACCAAGCTGGTGTAATCCCAATCATCTTTGCGTTGTCCATCATCCTGTTTCCACAGATGATTCTCAACATCTTGACGGCGTTCAACTTGCCGTGGGTGGCAGACGCCAACACCGTAGTGACTGATTTTCTCAACAACCAATGGGCGTACGGAGCAACGTACTTTATCCTCGTGATTCTGTTTACGTTCTTCTACACCGCGGTAACGTTTGATCCAGACAATGTGGCCAAAAACCTACAACGATCAGGTGGCTTCATCCCAGGCATCCGTCCGGGGGCACAAACCAGCGAATACCTTGGTAACCTGGTTACTCGACTGACATTGGTAGGTGCGCTCTTCCTAGGGTTTGTAGCGGTGCTTCCAGTTGGGATGCAGATTGCTACCGGAATCACCGCCCTGGCGATTGGAGGAACGGCGATTCTCATTGTGGTGCAAGTGGTGCTTGACCTGATCCGAAGGCTAGACGCCCAAGTCTCAATGCGGGAATAAATCTCCAAAACTAGGCAGCTACTTTGTTGCTCTACGAAAAAAGACCCTCACTGGACATTCGTCCCGCTCGGGTCTTTTTTCTTGTGCGCCGCGCATCTTTCCTAATTTGGGGATTTATTCAGCCGTATTACTTTTGAGTTTAGTATTGGTTCTTGTATGAAAACCCAAGTGGGATGGCGCTTTTCCGTTGTTTCCAGTATTCCATCTGCAGCCACTGCTTATAGGCATCAAATACGGCAATCGCGACTGAGTGCGGGTTGTGGCGGGCGGTGTCGATGATTAGGTCAAATTGCGATTGATCGTACGGATCGACCCCATATAGTTTCAAAAAGCGTTCTTGTTCATCACACATCCGGTCCTCAACACTGTGCGCCACCGACGAGAGGGTTTGGTCACCTCCCTCAACGCCAGTCCGGGTCGAGTTGGCGGTGACGTCTTTATAGATTCGCGCGGTGGCAACTGAGAGGTCTAAGTCCAAATAGACTTTGAATGATTCGGGGAGCCAGTAGAACCCGAGACGCGAGTCAACGATGATGTCTTCTTGGTCTCGCAAGTTGCGCAACTCCTCATCAATTTGGTCGTCAAGGTCATGGTCTGAGAAAGCTTTCCGGTTGTATTCTTCGAGCGTGATGCCGTTGCGTTTGAGTACCCGGCGTACCATGTCACCAGAGGAATGCCGTGTGTACCCCAGTAGCTCCGCGACTTTGTCAGAGGTAGACGATTTGCCGCTGCCTGGTTTGCCAGAGAGAGTGATGATGTGTTTCTTTTGCATGCGTCTATGATACACGCCATTGCGCAAATGCGGCAATCACCAGTGCGGCAACTTCCGCCGGATTGTGTTTCTCGGTGTCAACTACGAGGTCGTATTGAGTGCTGTCGTATGGTGATAGTCCATAGTGGCGCATGTATCGATCGTTATGATTCTCGATGCGGGCTTGGATGCGTTTCTTGGCTTCCTCGACACTGTCCATGACATCCCCAACTGATTTGCGAGTCTCGCGCTCGCGGTCCTTGTAGATACGCCGAGCTGATTCTTCAATAGATACCTGAAAAAAAACTTTAAATCCGCTGGGAACAAAATGAAACGCTAGGTGTGAATCGACGACGATGTTATCTACTTCAGTCTGGATTCTTTTTAACTCTAGGTCAATTAGTTCATCGTCATCTTTGTGTGTGGCAATGTGTGCATTAAATTCGTCAAACGTCATTCCTCGTTTTTTTGCTATTGAGCGCATGTAGTCACCAGTAGAAAACATCTGCATACCTAACTGGGCCGCAATCTCGTCTCGGACGGTTGATTTGCCACCACCTGGTAATCCACCAAGACAAATAATATTCTTTTTCATGTCGAACAGAATAACACAACTTGCAGTTTTTGGGCGACTTGTTTTTTGACATAACTTACGTACACTAGGCAACGTATGACACCAAAAACCATTATTTTTATTGGACCCCAAGGAAGTGGGAAGGGAACCCAGATTGCAAAACTATACGACGTGATTGCTGCTAGCGACCCGTCGCGCCGGATTGTCGACATTCAGACTGGGCGTCGGTTCAGGGCGTTAGCCGCCAAACATGAAACATTCGCAGACAAGAAAATAGCTGACAGTATGAGTACGGGTGAATTGCAGCCTGACTTCATCACCCACTTGCTATGGGGACAAGCGATGCTCGACCAGCTCGACCCTAAGTCCCATTTGTTGATTGACGGGTTCCCTCGCACCGCCCATCAAGCTCGTGTGCTTGATAATGCCCTGACGTTTTTTGAACGTGACAAAGTCACCGTTATCAACCTCGACACTCCTGAAGACATCGTGCGTAGTCGAATGGAAAGTCGTGCCCGGGCGGATGATACTCCAGATTCAATCGAGACCCGACTGCGCTGGTACCGCGAAGATACTCTGCCGGTACTTGATTTTTATCGGGCTCGCACCCACACGACAGTGCACGATATAGATGGTACGATGGATATTGATGGCGTACACAACGCAATTTGTGACGCTCTTAACTTGTCCTAACTTTTTATAATGATTACCAAAAAGTCACCCGAAGAAATCGCCATCCTCGCCGAGGGTGGGGCAATACTGGCGCAGATACTCAAAACTCTCGGGACAGCTGCGTTGGCCGGAGTGAGTACTTTAGCACTTGATGATTTAGCGATGGAACTAGCTGCTGCGGCTGGGGTCGAGCCGGTGCTGCTGGGGTACCACCCAGAATTTGCTTCAGTGCCGTATCCGGCGGCGGTTTGCATATCGGTCAACAACTGCGTCCAGCACGGAATTCCCTCTGCGGAAAACGTCCTTCAGGACGGAGACGTCGTCAATATCGACATGTCGATCGCACACGGTGGAATGATTGTCGATAGCGGGATCACTGTGGGGGTGGGGGAGATTGACGAGCAGTCACGCAAACTAATCGAGGTGACCCGCGAAGCGCTGGCACATGGGATCAAAGCTGCTCAGCCTGGTAACCACATCGGTGACATTGGTGCAGCCGTTCAGCGCCTGGTCGAGTCGCGCGGCTTTTCTGTCGTGGAGACACTCTGCGGGCACGGGGTAGGCTACGCCATCCATGAGTCACCAAACATTCCCAACTACGGCCAGGCTGGTACCGGTCCACTCATCGAAGTTGGGCACGTGTATGCCATTGAGCCAATTGTGAACATTGGTAAGCCTGACGTTGTGTTTGACGACGAGGGCGACGGCTACAGCGTGTACACCGAAGACGACAGCTGGAGCGCTCACTTTGAACACACCGTAGTGATCACTCCTGATGGTCCAGTGATACTAACCAGATAAAGTCTCGCTTGAGGCTTTTCTTTTTTATTTCGTACGGTATACTGCGCGCATATTAATCAGTCATACTAATCAATACTTTCATGTCAAAAGCCCCCCACCAAGAACGAACGTTCGTTATGTTGAAGCCTGACGCTGTCCAGCGCGGTTTAATCGGTGAAATCATTCAGCGTTTTGAAGCGACTGGTCTGAAATGCTCAGCGCTGAAAATGTTTATGGCTGAAGAATCAACTCTGTTTGCCCACTACAATAAAGATGAAGCTTGGTTCATGAAAAAAGGAAATGGAATTGTTGAGAATCTCAAAGAGCAGGGCAAGCCAGTCGAGAAAGAAGCGATGGAGTACGGTAAAGATATCATTCGTCAAAACGCTGTGTTTATGATGCAGTCACCACTGATTGCAATGGTATGGGAAGGAAACAAAGCCGCTGCCGTTATTAAAAAACTGGTTGGCTCAACCGAGCCATCTACTTCAGATGTGGGTACTATCCGCGGTGACTACACCGTTGATTCATATTCTCATGCGGCGTATGAAGACCGAGCAGTACGTAACCTGATTCACTGTACTGACCCTGAAGATGGTCTTGAGGAAGCCGAACGAGAAATCGCACTGTGGTTCGACGAGTCAGAAATCATGTCGTATACTACCGCCCAAGAAGCCATCATGTACGACGTGAACCTCGATGGAGTACCTGAGTAACAAGTAGCCGATACAATCACCTGACCGACGTGTCAGGTGATTGTTGTTTAGTAGCCTAGAATCGGTAAACCCAACCCAACCCAGTCAATGTATTATAGATGATACACAGATTGAGTTGTGGCGATTTGTAGGGAAGGAGTGAGTGTGTCTGCGCCAGCTGGGCGCGGCTGATTTTATTGGTCGGTATCTTGTGCTAGTATTACTAGTGGAGCTACATTACGTATGTTCTCAATACTCTATCGCAGGGCTGCCTGGTCTCAATGTTTCGTGCTGAATGCCATTAAGGGCGATCAAATATTCGGAACAGATATGGTGCCCACCTGATCTTTAGTTCAGGGCATGCGTCTGTAGCTCCATAGAAAAAGTCCGGCTTTGCGCCGGACTTTTTCGTGTCTGCTGGTCGAGTTAACGTATATTGTTGTAGTACAAATACTCCAATCGATTGGAGTATTTTGTCGCTCATTGTATCCAGGTAGTTTCAGTTCCCCCGACCACAATGCGGTATAATGCTGCTAATGTCTTCTACACTTGGGTTCTATGGCGGGGTTGGGTCGGTTACTGGGGCTAATTTTATGCTGGATACCGGCGAGCAGGCATTCCTGGTCGACTGCGGGTTAGTGCAGGGGGATCGGTTTGCGCAAGCGAAAAACGCCGAGCCGTTTGCCTACGATCCAGCCAAGGTCGACGTGTTGTTTGTCACCCACGCCCACGCCGACCATATCGGCCGCATCCCCAAACTCGTTCGGGACGGGTTTCGCGGGCAGATTTACTCGACGGCAGCCACCCGCGACCTCGCGCACATTATGTTTGAAGATGCGCTACACATCATGCAGCACGAGGCGGAGCGTGATAATCGTCAGCCACTCTATAATGGTAAGGATATCGACCTGGCGATTGGGATGTGGGAAGGGGTGACGTACGACCAGCCGATTGTTTTGGGCGACACCACGGTGCGATTTACCGACGCGGGGCATATCTTGGGGTCCGCGATGGTGACAATGGAGCGTTACGGCAAGAGAATTGTTTTTACCGGGGACGTAGGCAACATCCCACAGCCACTGCTGGCTGCGCCAACGGTTCCCAAGGACTATGATTATATGGTGATGGAAAGTGTCTATGGTGATCGCGTCCACGAGGAGGTGGATGAACGAACGGCGCTACTCAAATACCACATCGAGGAAACCATCCGCAAAAACGGTACCCTGATCATCCCAGCGTTCTCACTCGAGCGGACCCAGGGCATATTGTACGAGATCAACAACATGATTGAGTCTGGCGCCGTGCCGTCAATCAAAACGTACCTCGACTCACCGCTGGCAATCCGCGTGACTGACGTCTACCGTGACTCGACCGAGTATCTGCGAGATGATGTACAGCAACAAATTGAGGGCGGTGACGACATCTTCTCGTTTGAGGGACTGTCGTTTACCGAAACCATGAAAGAATCAAAACAAATCGCAGCGTTTGGTGGTCCCAAAATCATCATCGCTGGCAGTGGGATGAGTCATGGTGGTCGCATCCGTGAGCACGAGAAGCGGTTCTTGGGTGACGCAGCCACCACGCTGCTCTTGGTCGGGTACCAAACAGTGGGGAGTATCGGACGTCTACTCCAAGACGGCGCCAAACAGGTCTGGATAGATGGCACTGACGTGCGAGTTAAAGCCAAGGTGGAGACCATTAGGGGCTTCTCAGGCCACGCTGACCGCAACCAGCTGATTGACCTGGTGTACCAGGGGACAGAGGACTACAAACCCAAACAAGTGTTCGTCACCATGGGGGAGGAGCGAGCCTCCCTGTTCCTCACCCAACGCCTGCGCGACTACCTAGGAATAAACGCCATTGCCCCCGAACCAAACGCTGAGATTGAGATTGATTTTTAGGTATGGCAGATAAATCATTATTTAGGTCTAGTCTAGTCTAGTCTAGTCTAGTTTGGTTGATAGCTGGGGTTGGAGTGTTTATTTACGCGACAATCGGCATTCTAATTGAGAATGTGCCCGGTGTCGAAGCACTTATATTGTGGCTCGAGACATTGGTCGGTGTATGGGTTGTACTGGCGGTATTTGTGGCGATTATTATTGAGGGGTTGTATTTCGTCGGTAGTTTCTTTCCGGGATTCTCGGTAGTGGTATTGCTCGCGATACTGTCACAAACCGACAGTTTGGCTCTATTTGTCTCAACCATTCTAGCTATTTTTCTAGGTTGGGTGATCTCAGGTGCCGTAAATATTTACTTTGCTAAAAAGTACGCCGTTGAGGTAGATCATCCCGTCTCAGCCCGGGACTACCCATTGGCTACCTGGCTACCATCATTTCGAGCGAATCAAGAAGTGGCGTAAACTGTGGCTGGAATAGCTCCGTTGCGAGTATTTATTAATTCTACGCGCATAAAGTTATGTGCCAGTTTGTTTATGGCGGTGATTGTACTGGTATTAGCTCAAACGCTAGATATAAATGAAATAAGTAATGACGAAGGGTTTGCTACTTTATATGTTTCAGCGTCAGTTATGTTGATTGTAGGGATTATGCAATTAAGAAGATATTATTTTTTAAAATAACCGCTATGAACCTGCCGTCAGAAATTGAAGCTGCATTGGACAGGTGTGTTTCAGTGGTTGACAGGATGGAATACCAAGCACGTAATGGAAATAGACGGGGAAAGGTTGGAGATTGATTACACTGAATACAACGAGGTGCGGTGGGTAACTATTGATGAGGCTTGAGTGCTGGTGACAGATTTCGTAAACCTACAGGCGTTAGATCGATTGGAGAAACTCTAGCAAGCAATAATTTCAACTGTACAGTTGAAATGTACAGTTCATTATGCTATAATCTAGCTATGCCTGAAACTATCTCATCAACTAAACTACGTGCGAATCTTAAAGATGCATTGCGGCACGTTAAGGAAAGCAAAAAGCCTCTGATTATTACCGAGCGTGGTGCCGCCACCTCAGTGATTTTAGACATTGCTGAGTATGAAGATGTTTTGATGTCTCATGACAAACAAGCCGTTGCTGAGCTGCATGAATCCATCGCGCAGAAAAAGCGAGGAGAAGTTGTGTCGTTTGAAAGTGTCTTTGCAGATATTTTGTAGTATGGCGTTTACGTTTGTATTTACCCAACTCGCCAAAAAACAAACCGATAAACTCGACACGCTGACTCGCCGCAGGATTGCCAAAAAATTACAGCAACTAGCTCAGTATGACGACCTGTCACACATTGCAATTAACTTAGAAGGCCAGTTTGCAGGCAAGCAGCGTATTAGGGTGGGCACGTACCGAATCATATGTGAAATCGAAGTGGATATTGTTACGGTCCTACGAGTGGAGCATAGGCGGAAGATATATCAGTAAGAATACAAAAAGACCGACACGTTACGTGTCGGTTCTTTTTATTCTTACTGCTTGGCTTACTTACTCGCTTCGGCTACGACTCGACTGAATGCTTCTGGGTTCTCTACTGCTAGGGTAGCCATGATCTTTCGATCGAGAGCGATTTCTCGCACTTTTAGCAGGTTGATGAATCGGCTGTACTTGATGCCATGTTCCATCAGGGCAGCGTTGATTCGCACTGTCCATAGCCGTCGGAAGTCATTCTTTTTGTCTTTACGGTGCGCAAACGCGTAGGTTTGGGCGTGGTAGATTGCTTCGCGCGCTTGGGCTTTTTTGGTTGAGCGTCCGAACCGATACCCCTTTACTTCATCGAGGATGTTTCGTTTTCGCTTCTGGGCCATCAGGCCTCCTTTTACTCGTGCCATAGATTAAGAGTTAATTACGTTAGCTTCAACCGCCGCCGCTGCAGCAGCAATTTTCTTGGCTCGGCCAGCGTTACCTGGTAAAAAGCGACGCACCAGTCTTTCTGACATACTGATGGTGTTACTTCGTTTGCGGGCTAGTCGCTGTCGACCTGTCTGGCGGGCGTTGAAGTGGTTTTGACCTGGTCGCCGAGTAACCAGTTTACCGTTCTTGGTAACCTTGATTCGTTTGGTGAATGACTTGTTTGTTTTCATAAATTGTTTGTTTTTTGATCGAGCTTCAAACGTGGGGGAAAGTACGTCAAAGTGGGCAAAATATACCGTATTTGGCTCCAGAAGTAAAGCGAAACGGAGGTGGAATTAGATGATCCCCCTCCGTTTCGCTACTGCAGGGCTGATTAAATCAGTCCTCCTTCAATATCAAGCAAATCATCGAGTGATTTTTTCTTAGATTTACTAGTTCCATCGTCGGTTTTGCTGGTTTTCTTGGTGGCTTTTTTCTCGGCTACTTCTTCCAGAATTTTGGGCTTATCTGACTTTTTTACCTTGCCGATACGTTCGATGGTGGCTGTCCAACCTTTGGGGCTTTTCTTCATCGGGTCAGCCAGTTTGTACTCAGCGGGGATGATTTTCATGAACCGATCGAGTCGTTCTTTGAGGAACTCAGCTTCCATGTATTTGTAGCGCCCCCACAGGAATAGGTCGACTTTGACGCGGTGTCCTTCCTCGAGCCATTGTGCAGCGCGTCGTGCCTTCATTTGCTGGTCATGTTCGCCGGTGCCGATTTTGACTTGGACGCTTTTGGTCTCGGTAACGTGTGCTTTAGCTTTGGCGACGCTGGCTTTGCGTTTGGTGTCATAGCGGTATTGGCCATAGTCGGTGATTTTGGCTACCGGTGGTTTGGCTTTGGGCGAGATCTCGATCAGGTCGAGCTTCATTTCATCGGCTTTTTTTAGTGCCTCAGTGAGTGATAGGGTGCCGAGGTTTTCGTTGTCGGGACCAACGACGCGCAGTTCGGACGCCCGAATAGCTTTGTTGATGCGGGTTCTGGTGTCTGGTCCGTGAAAACGTCGTTGTGGTGCTGGCAAGTGAGTGGGGTTTAAAGATTAATATTACGTGTCGATGAGGCAATCAGGCCAAGTCCACCGCGACGTACTAATTGACAAAATATACTAGGATTGGCCTTGTTTTGCAAGGTTATTGTTTTTTGAACCAGGGAATAAAGTAGCTGGTGGTCTGGATGTAGTGCTGGTACTCAGCTGGATAGCGCTCAAGAAAGGCGGTTTCGAGCATCGGTCCAGTGATTTTGGTTACTATGTATGTAATCACTAGTGGACTAATGATTGCGAGGTACCCAAACGGTAGTGGCAACACCATCACGGTCAGGCCCCACCAGATGAGTGTTTCACCAAAGTAATTTGGCCGTCGAGACAGACGAAACAGCCCGCGCGTCATCAAGGTAGCTGGCTCAGTGCCAGCTACCTTGCCAGCGATAAAGCGATCGAGCTGTAGGTCTGCGATGGTTTCGTACACTAATCCAAAACAAAACACTAGGAAGCCGATCAGCACAAACCATGGGTTATACATTGTGGGGAAGGAGATTGCCCACAAAGCTGGTGCCGAGATGATTAAAATTAGTGCAACCTGCAGCAAGTTCACTTGTAGGTAACTACGGATAAGAAAGTATCCGCGACCTCGCTCCATCCAGGTTTGGCGCCACTTCGCGTAGCGCGCATCCTCTGGCGTGCCGAGGTTTTTGCGGAAGATTCGACTGGAGAGTCGGATGGCCCAAGCGGCGATGCAGCCGACCACGACGGTTGGTAATAATTCGGTTGTGCCAGACAGATACAGCGCGCCACCCGAGGCAATGAAAAACGCTGGCCCGTAGGCGATGTCCATGACACTGTTGTCACGACAGATACGGGCAATAATAAAGATAATCACTGAGTAGATGATGAGGATACCCCCAACTAATCCACTGGTTGTTAACAGGTTTTCCATATAGTACCCTTCATTGTAGCAGATGCTATACTATAGTTTGACTTATGCCTCGAGTATCCACCACATCACAAGTGCAACCAGTGGAGAAAAAACCCACCAGGCGGCGGGCCGTACCCAAACCATCGGACGATGGACATGCTTCAACCACACCAAAAAAGGTAGCTAAAAAAAACGGCTCGTCAGACTCCTGTCAAACACAAGGCAGCGACCAAAAAATCCAACTCAGCCAAAGCCGAACCAGTTGAGGAGGTTGAAACAGTAGCGACTATGCCAGCAACAACTACCACCAGAAAAGCGCCGACAGAATTTGCTGATCAGGTAGCTCGAAAGAAAGCCACCTGTACCCAGGCGGTCGTGATTGGGGTGCTGCTATCACTTGGAGTGGGTGCATCGGCGGCGGTTGGGTTTACCGATTCAGCAGCTGGGCAGATACATGTGGCAAAGACCATTAGCGACCGAACTGAACCGATGGCCAACATGGTGGATGTCGATGGTCCAACGATCGTTGCTCCTCGACGAAACAGCAACAACGCTCCCGACGGTGGATTTATCGGTGTGCGTCCGATTGATCCACCAGCTCTAAAAACCGCCGCCAATCTGGCAGCCGAAGCACTGGCTACCTCGACAGTGGACATCGCCACTACTACAGCTGTGGATGGGGGGTGCGCAAGAGGAAGGAATAGACATGTCTGATCAACCCGCAGCGTCGATGGATTCTGCTACGACTACCGTGACTGCAGTGGAGTAAATTGACTCTGAAGCGGTTGTCTAATGCACTGAACAAAGAGTGGTTCAGTGATACACTATAAATATAAACAGTATGGAAGTTAATGCAGAAGAAGTCAGGGCTCGCGCTTTTTTGATTACCGTCAGTGTATTTGTCGTTTCGATTTGCGGCGTGCTACTGCTGGCTTTTTTGTACGATTTCTCAACGCTGAACCTGAGCGGTTTGTTGTTCTTGTTGGCTTTTCTGTGCTGCGTGTTGATTGCTAAAAACGTCTACGATGTTTCGAGCATAGCCCCCGTTGCAGATCAACCGATGGTGTCTAGGGTACTGGAAGCAAATCAGTCGATGTATCTGCAACTCTATCAAAAGAGCCCAATTCCGTATTTTATGATTGATACTGTTGGGGTCATCACGTCTGCCAACACCGCAGCTGCTCGGTTGCTTGGCGTGCAACAAAAACGCGTGATTGGCATTAATATATTTGAAATAATCGAAACAAGTAGCGTCGAGCACAAAGACACCTTGATCAAAAAATACACCAGTGGGGTTGGTGTGAGTGATGAATTGGTGCGATTGCGTCGCTCTGATCATCGTGAGGTGTGGGGCTTGCTCTCACTCTTTCAGTTTGTTGCGAGCAATCAGCAACCTCAGGGGCTTCTCACGCTAGTTGATATCACGAAGCAAAAAAAAGCCGAAGACGCCAAATCAGACTTCGTCTCTTTAGCTTCTCACCAGTTACGGACACCACTGGCGGGTATGAAATGGAGCGCAGAGTTGCTCGAGATGGACAGCCCGGAAACATTGACTCAACGACAGCGTAAATACATGGATCGTTTACTCGAGAGTATCGCTCGTATGTCGGTGTTAGTGGACGATTTTTTGCGCGTATCGCGGTTCGAGTTGGGGAGTTTTACTGCTGACTACCAGCCGGTCAATCTGCCACAGCTGTTAGCTGCAGTGATTGAAGAACTTGACCCAAAAATAAAACAAAAAAACTTAGTACTGCAGACAGATTTTGATCCAGCTATCATCACCATCGTGAGTGACCCCAATTTATTGCGGATGGCTATGACTAATCTGTATGGTAATGCAATCAAATACACACCAACAGGTGGCAGTGTGCGGTTGTCATACCAAGAAGTAAACGGTCTACTCAAAATAGAAGTCGCCGACTCTGGTATAGGAATACCCCAGGTTGATCAAGAGTATATTTTCTCTAAGCTGTTCCGAGCAACCAATGCTCGACGCGATGTGCCTGATGGTACTGGGTTGGGATTGTATATTGTTCGTGAAGCAGTGTCGGTCCTGCGTGGAAAAGTAACCTTTACCTCAATTGAGGGTCAAGGGACCGTGTTTACTGTTCATATCCCACTAGAGGCGGTGGAGTAACAGGTAGCGCTAGTTTTTTGGCAATAATGTCCGCTAGTTGCTGCATACTCCAGTCCGGCTTAAACATCACATCTGACAGAGGTAGGTCGATGTTATTGGCTATGTTTTCGATCGATTCTGAAGCGGTGAGAACCACGATGTTGGCGGTCGCCCCCCAGGCGGTTGCGCGGATTTGACGATACACCTCGTAGCCGTTGATGTCAGGGAGGCGGATATCAAGCAAGATTAAGTCCGGGTGTTGCTCAAGTGCGATTGCCACACCGTCTGTGCCATTCGCGCTATACAGTGTGTTGTAGTTATGCATTTCTAGCATATCAATGAGCGAGTCGGCTAAGTACGACGAATCTTCAATTACTAAAATGGTTGAGGCTGACATGTTACTAGTGTAGCATTTTGTACTATACTAGCTATATCTATGGAAATTATTTTAGCCTTTGTAATGATGGTGTGGACGCAGTGGTTTGGTGGTGGGGTGGTCGAGCCGGTGCTGACTCCGGCCGAACAGTCGGTCCAAATTGAAGTGGTTGCAGTCATGTCGGTGATTGACGGCGACACCATTCGCGTCTCGATTGATGGTGTTACAGAAACCGTACGCTACATCGGCATCGACACTCCCGAACCGTATCGCGACCGGGAGCCAGCTTGCTACAGTGCGCAAGCAACAGCAAAAAACCAGGCGCTGCTCGCAGCCGGAGTAGTCACGCTAGTAGCTGATGCTGAAAACCGTGATCGTTACGATCGGTTGTTACGCTACGTCTACGTTGACGGCACTTTGCTTAACGAGCAGTTGGTCCGCGGCGGGTACGCCACGACGATGACCATCCCCCCAAACACCGCCAAGCGAGAACTGCTCTCCGTCGCCGAGGCAGACGCTCAGACCGCTGGAGCTGGACTATGGTCGGCTTGTGCGGCGACTGCACCGCAACCAGAGTCAGTCGCCATCGAGCTAGAAGCCACACCCGAACCACTCGCCCTAGTTGACGTCTCCAGACTCAGTCCGGGACAACAGCAACTCCTCGAGACACTCGGTATCGACGGTACCGCATTTACCATCAATCAGCAGATGATCACCTGCGCCGAGGCAGCTGTCGGCGCTGACCGCGTTGCTGCCGTCACCGCAGGTGGGTTGCCAACGTTTATGGAAGGAGTCCGGTTGGTAGGGTGTTACCGCCAGTAGGGTCGGTGTCTGGGATTTAGCCGGGACGTAGGCCTTTGCGGGATTTGCGCGCTGTACTTCCGTCGGCAGTTTTTTGGAATCTATTGCGCAGATCAGCTACGCCAGGCGCACTAGCGGGCCCAGCTGGTTTGGAAGCCGCCACCGTTTTATTTAGTCGGTCACGCCAAAGCTGCCCAGCCGTAGCTGGCTCAGTAGTTTCAACTTTTGATTCTGTATCCGTAGTCCTCGGCTCAGTGGTCAGATCATCAGGGTTCGGCGCGTCGGTTGTCATGCTGGCAGTGTAGCAAGTTTTATGGTGCTGTACAGTGCGGACGTGGTTTCATCGTCCAATAGGTAGTTTTCCCACGACGTTTTTATTCGTGGTAGCATAAACCTATGAAAAAAATATTCTGTAGCGACCTCGGTGGACCAGAGAACTGTGAGGTAGAGTTCAGAGGAGACGATCCGGCCGCTATAGTGAAAAACTGCCAAGAACACGTAATGGAGGAAGTAGAGGGCGGCGACAGCGACCACCAAGACGCCGTAGAAAACATGTCCGGCATGTCCCCCGAAGAACAACAAGAAAAATACACCGAGTACCTACAAATTTGTACTGATGCGTTTAAGCGAGATTAGGGGAGTGGGAGTGTAAACAACAAACCACCCGTTTGGGTGGTTTGTCATTGTGGAGATGGCGGGAGTTGGTCACGAATCACTAAGTATATTGTTTCGCTGCGCTCACAATCTACTAAGTGTTCTCGACCCCGCCTCAACTGTT
This sequence comes from Minisyncoccota bacterium, assembly GCA_041688155.1. Classification (GTDB taxonomy): domain Bacteria; phylum Patescibacteriota; class Minisyncoccia; order Phycocordibacterales; family UBA918; genus OLB19. Next base: position 29,580 of record JBDNIW010000012.1, read on the forward strand.
GTAGAGCCACATGTTTCCGTCTTTCAACTCCCGATGAAAGCAAAACTGTTTGCTTTCTCCATCTCCACCGAGCAAACAAAAAACGCTCTTGCGAGCGTTAATGTTTCCTGGTGGAGATGGCGGGAGTTGTCCTGACGGTCACAAATTCGCTTACGCTCATAAGTGCCGCGGGACATGGCTCGACTGTTTTGTGCCTTAGGAAAAGGCACAAAACATATCTCCGCTGTTCAACTCCCGACGAAAGCAAAACTGTTTGCTTTCTCCATCTCCACCGAGCAAACAAAAAACGCTCTTGCGAGCGTTAATGTTTCCTGGTGGAGATGGCGGGAGTTGAACCCGCGTCCGAATTAGGGTGCGATTGTGATTCTACAGTGTGTAGGACATTCTTTGGTTTAAAGTCGCTCACTCAAGAATGAACAAAACATGAGCGCCTCGAGTTCTTACAATCTTGACCTGCTATATGAACGGTATAGTAGTGTCCAGTCTCGTGTTTATTTTACCCCACTCAGCGTATGAGACGTTTACTGAGGGAGCATCTCTCCGAGCGAGCGGTTACGCTACAGCGAAGGGAGAGAATCCAAACGCGTTAGCGTAAGGACTTGGTATTGCTTTGTTTGCAAGTACAGAGTGGAACCTTTTAACGAATTGATTCCAATTTCGACACTGCACACAACCGACACGACTAACCGTCGATGCCTGGCATCCCCTATAGGGGTCCGACGTGGCAAGTAAAATTGCTGCGTCGGACTCTGGTAGGGAACTATGTGCTTTCAATCTCTGGAGGCATAAGAAGCAACTGACGAAAATGGTCAATCGGGCGATTCAGGTTGCTGTGACAGCTGTAATACAGACGGACCGGTATGACGCTCAGGTCAAGGTGACATTGCTGGTTGCAATAACCAGCTTGCATCAGTAGCGCCAATTGGACTTGAGGGATATCTTGCGGTACGCCCATACTAATGGCCGATAACCACGTTTCGAAACTGATTCCCATGGGTATCTCCTTTGATTGAAATGTAATTTGGTTACTTAGAGGTGGTGCGGAGGTATCGACTATTCGATAGGTTTCCTCCGCAACGTGGTCTAGTTTAGGGGGCCAGCCCATGATTCGATCCAAACTTGTAGACCGGCTGGGTCGCGTTCGGCTGCCATCAAAAAGTCTTCGGCTAACATGCCGATGTCACTGAGTGCGTCGTGCAAAGCATCGCCTAAAGATGTTCCTGGCTCAATTTCATCAATGTCGATGTGCACACCAATTTCCAAATTGGCCGGCATACCTTCATCTTTGAGTATGCTATCCCAAAATTCTTTTTGTCCCATGTTCATCTCCTGTTGTTCTGTTGCAACCTGCTCTTTGCAAGAAGGATGGATCATTGTGACCACCTTTGAGTAACCAAATTATTTACTGACTTTTCAAGGTTCTATCGATCTCGCGTTTGTTGTCGCGGTCCTTTATGGATTCTCGCTTGTCTGTCTTCTTTTTACCACGGGCGAGGGCAATTTTCAACTTTATTTTTCCACCTGAACCATACCACGAAATAGGCACTATTGTCAATCTGTTGGCTCTGGTTTCTACTTCGAGTCGGTCTAACTGTTTTTTGGACAAAAGTAGTTTGCGGGCTCGCTCGGGGTGGTAGTTTTTGCTGGTGTTGGCTACCTGGAACGGGGCGATGCTAGCGCCAGTGAGCCACGCCTCACCGTGGGTGATCATGACGTATGATCCTTCGAGTTTACCCTTGCCGGCACGGATTGATTTGACTTCGGACCCAATCAAAACCGCCCCCGCTTCAAACGTATCGAGGTGTTCAAAATCAAACGTGGCTTTGCGGTTTTTGATAAAAGTAGGCATAGATTTAGATATTGTACTCTAGCAGTGGTAAGATAGCGAAACTAATTATGATTTTTGAAGGCGACAGAGGTGTGATATCTGCCATAAAAGAAAAGAAACGCCTCATGGAGGCTGGGCTAGAACATGGACATATCAAACCACTGTTGGTAATTGACGGCGGCCTGATGAAAGGGGCGTATGGAGTTGGAGCAGCGTTGGCAATCGAGGAACTTGGTTTGACAGATGCGTTTGATAACGTAGTTGGTATTTCTTCTGGTGCCCCGACAGCAGCGTATTTTGTCTCCGGAGATGTTTCTTCGGGTTCATCAGTGATTTGGAAATACTGTTGTTCAAAAGAGTTTCTGAATATGTGGCGGTTTTGGAACCAGGTTGATACTGACTATTTTATGTCAGTTTTAAAGGATTCTACAAAATGCGGGCTACAAACTGACAAAATATTGAGTGCTCGTCCAAAGCTTCATATCGGTGTCGCTAATTTTGAGACAGGAAAACCTTCATTGTTCCAGCCAACAACTGAATCTGGTCTATTTAATAGCATTCAAGCATCGATACTGATGCCAAACGTCTCGAATGACATTGTTCATATTGATGATATTAGATACGTAGATGGTGGATTTACTAACCCGCATGTTCTGACATGCGTACTAGACCAAATTGAGGTTACACACATGTTAATGATAACTAATCAGAATCATATCGATCAACTAATTCCTGACCTCCCTTGGCTCGAACGTTTTTTGAACCATACATTGTTTCGCAGAAGAATGCCAAAGTTGTTACGCTTTGCTGCGCACGAACGGTGGCGAACGAGAACGGTGGCGATTGAGAAAATAAAAAAAAATACGTCTATTGCGTGTGCGCTTGTTTGGGGAAATCGATCAATCAAAAGTATGGAGCGTGACGCTGATAAAGTGCAACGGGTAGTTGAAGCGTCTCGAAAGTGGTGGATGGAGCTTCTGATTGACGAAACGGTGAAAGACACGCAAAATCCCTAGCGTCAAGGCTCTTTTTCTGTATAATAGCGATCATGACTAACCACGACAAAAACAAGCAGACTACCGACAAACCAACCCCTGAAACTCCAGTGGTTGTACCTGAGAGTGAGCCGGAAGAAACTGTCGATGAGGTAAAGCAGCCAAAAACCAAAATTCCTAAAGGTCACAAAGTCGACCTCAAAAAAGTCGGAAAAAACATGCAACTCGGTCCCGGAAATTTCTGGAACAATATGCTCTCAACAGTATTATTGTTGATTTTTGTAATTGCGGTGTTCTCATACCTGACCGAAACACAGCCAGCTGAGCCGACGTCGCTGACGTTGTCTGCGGTAGTGAACCAGATCAAAGCGGGGGAAGTGAGTGAGATCATCGTGCGCGGGAGTACCATCGAGGTCAACTACAACGTCGAAGGTTGGGTCCCTGGTGAAGCCAAAAAAGAAGTTGATGCGTCGGTAACTGATTCGCTTACTAGTCTCGGGGTGACCACTGACGAACTGGCTACGGTATCAATCGACGTGCAGCGAGAAACCGGACTGGCGTACTGGCTGGGTATGCTGGCACCGTTTATTTTCCCATTGTTGTTCCTCGGGATTATTATTTGGTTTGTTTTGCGGTCGATGAAAGGTGGCGGGATGCAGGCGCTGAGTTTTGGGAACAGCAAAGCGCGCATGATTGACCCCGAAGACCTCAAAAACAAAGTGACGTTCAAAGACGTCGCCGGGGCCAAAGAAGCCAAGCAAGAGTTAGAAGAAATTGTCGATTTTCTCAAGAACCCGAAGAAGTTCCTCGACATTGGAGCGGAGATCCCGAAAGGCGTGATGATGATGGGGTCGCCAGGCACGGGAAAGACTCTGCTCGCGCGCGCCGTCGCCGGGGAAGCTGGGGTGCCGTTTTTCTCTATCTCTGGATCAGAGTTCGTGGAGATGTTTGTGGGTGTGGGTGCATCACGCGTGCGTGATTTGTTTAGTATGGCTAAGAAAAACTCACCGGCGATTATTTTTATCGATGAGATTGACGCGGTGGGACGGGTACGGGGGTCAGGGACAGGGGGTGGAAACGACGAGCGAGAGCAGACACTCAACCAGATATTGGTTGAGATGGACGGGTTTGAGCCTAACGCCAAGGTAATCATCATGGCCGCGACCAACCGGCCGGATGTGTTGGACCCAGCGTTGCTACGGCCAGGTCGGTTTGACCGCCGGGTGACGATTGATCTACCTGACCGCCTCGATCGCGAGGCCATCCTCAAGGTCCACGCCCGCAAAAAACCTCTGCAAGAGGATGTGAACCTCGAAATCGTCGCTCAGCGAACGCCAGGATTCTCGGGTGCTGATCTAGCGTCACTCATGAACGAAGCGGCCATCCTGGCCGCCCGCGAAGAGCGTAAGAAAGTAGGTCAGTTTGACGTGATCCGTTCAATTGAGAAAGTCATGCTGGGACCTGAACGCAAAAGTCACGTGATGTCCAAATACGAAAAAACCGTAACGGCGTATCACGAGGTAGGACACGCGCTCGTAGCCTCAGCGCTACCATACGCCGACCCAGTACAAAAAATCTCCATCATTTCCCGGGGGCGAGCAGCTGGATATACCCTGAAACTGCCTGACCAAGACCGTCGCATGCACACCAAAAAAGAATTCCTCGATGACATCGCGATGACGCTCGGTGGGTACGTGACTGAGCAGATGATATTTAACGACCTCTCAACTGGTCCGAGTAACGACCTACAGGTGGTCGCGAATCTGGCCCGCGACATGGTCACCAAATACGGCATGAGCGAGACGCTTGGTCCGATTGCACTAGAAGGAACGGGTGGGCGAATGATTGGTGGTGGTATGAGCGAGAACCGCGGTTACAGTCCCCAGGTCGCTAAAGCCATTGATGAGGAAGTGTCCAAAATTATCGAAGCTGGTATGGTAACCGCCAAAGAGATCCTCACCAAGTACCGCCCAGCACTGGAAGCAATCTCTAAACGCCTAGTCGAAGTCGAGACGATGGAGCGAGAAGAGTACGAAGCGCTACTCAAGCGAGAAGGAGTTGAAATCAAAGACGCGTACGAAGAAATGTACGGCGAAAAAAGAGCAGCAGCAGACCCAAGTAAAGTTGTAGAGTCAGCCAAAGCCTAACTAGCTAGGATAAACAAAAACCGGCGCCATCAGGCGCTGGTTTTTATTTGAGTTGTTCGATACTCGTCACTAGGCCGTCTTCCATGTGGATGATGCGGTCACACCCCAGAGCGTATTCACGTTCGTGGGTGACCATGACGACGGTCTGGCCGTCGTTGCGGTTGAGGTCGGCGATCAGCGCGATCACTTGTGTGCCTGAGACGGTGTCGAGGTTAGCGGTTGGCTCGTCAGCAAACAGGATTTTGGGTTTGCCTGCGACCGCTCGCGCGATTGATACGCGCTGCTGCTCGCCACCGGAGAGTTCGGCTGGGAGGTTGGCGTATTTACCCTCGAGTCCGACGCCGTCTATCGCCGCTCGCGCCATGGCTTTGGCCTCAGCCCAGACATACCCGCGCATGAGTAGAGGGAGCATGACGTTTTCCTCTGCCGAGAGGTCGGGTACCAGCGCGTAGTTTTGGAACACGTACCCGAGGGTGTTCAGCCTAAAGGTGGTACTTTCGTGTTCGTTTAATGGGACTACGTCAATGCCGTTGACGATGATTGTTCCTTCGGTTGGCTCATCGAGTACCGACAGCTGATACATCAACGTTGATTTGCCCGCGCCTGATTTGCCCATGATGGCGACGAACTCACCTTCCTTCACGGTCACGTCAATCCCCTTGAGGATATGCGCTTCGAGCGCGCCTGTGCCGAATTTTCGATGAATGTTGGTAGCTGTGATTATATCGGTCATATACAAATAATTAAAATTACTTCCTGCCCAGGATAGAGTTAAGGGTGTTTTGCCTGACGATGATCCAGGCTGGTATGAACCCTGCAAAGAGGGTGATAATCATCAAAATAATAAAGCGATACAGGGTGCCAATTGGTTCCGCTACTAGGATGCCGTCACTAAAGGGAAAGTCGATGGGGTTGGCATCAAAGTATCCTACTAGGAACCCGTAGGTGATTAGTATCCCTAGTAGGGAGCCCACCAGTGCATAGAAGGCTGATTGCAACACATAGGCTACCTCGATAACCTTTCTGTCGATACCGATTCCTTTGAGAATCCCAATCTGTTGCCGTCTACTGATAGCGTTGATAAAGATTATGATAAAAATCGTGATGGACGCCACTATAATCCCGATTGCACCAATGAGGGTTCCAAGGATGCTAAATGTCTGTTTGATATCAGTAATAAATTTTGGCAGAGCTTCTTGAAACGTACGGATAATTCCAAACTCATCAAGCCCTTGTCCTACTAAAATAGCTTTAACCGCTATTCCCGTGGCTGGTGTTTTGTCAGCTAACCTAATGACAATCCCGTTAGCATCTCGACTGGAGCTGTCACTCAGCCGACGTAGTTCTTTTTCTGGTAGGTATACAAAACTAGCGACGTCACCTGCTTTGGCGTTGATGATGCCTTTGACGGTGAATTCTTGACTGGCACCGTTAACGGTGACTCGGACTGAGTCACCTGGAAATACATTTTCAAGTGAGCCAGTAATATCAGCAAAGCCAGCGGTGTAGCGGTCGAGATTAAGCGCACCGATTAGGATATAGCCTGATTCGTTTGGATTGAAATATTCACCCTCAACTAGATTGTCTGCTAGCGCGGTGACGGTATTTTCAGCGACAGGATCAATCCCTAACGCCCGGGCGCCAATCGTATTTGTTTCGATACCGAAATCACGCCTCGTCTTGTAGTTGGCGGTTACCTGTACGCTTTGGGTATATCGAATACTGTATGAAGCAACCTCTGGAATAGTATCCAGCGTCCGACGAATAGTTTCCGTTTGCAAAATCTTCTCCTCATCATCGAGTGCGGTAATGATGATGTCACCAATTGACTGGTCCTGCACCGCTCGTTCTGAGCCAGCAATCAGACCAACTAAAATACCTGACACAGCAATCAGATTGAGAAAGGTAAGCATCATCACAAAGATAATCAGGGCCGTGGTCCAGAAATTAGCCCGTTGGATTTGGCGGAAGCCGAGCAAGAACCCGATGCGGAGTGCGCGCATAGTGACTAGGGCGCGACGACAATATCGCCTTGGTTAAGACCAGTAATCGCAGTGAAGCCGTCGTTACCAGTGAGGGTGACGTTTACCGTTGTGGTGGCTACCAGTTCGCCGACTTTGGTGCGCACTTGTGCACCGCCATCGGTCTGTGTGACGAATCGTGACGGGACGCGCAGACTGTCAGCGGCGTCAATAATCACGATGTCGATGTCAGCGTTCAGGCCACTACGCATCCAAACGGGAGTGTCATCAAGCGAAATAATGGCTTCGTAGTATGCCACCCCATCAATCTCGGTGGCTTGCAATGAGATGAATTCGATTGATCCAAGTAGCAGTGCGTCCGGTTGCGTGTCAAACACCGTGCGGACCGATTGTCCTAGGGCTAGCTTGCCAATGTCAATCTCCGGAATCCTCGCGGTTAATTCAAAATCAGTGGCCGCAAGCAGGGTAATCACCGGTGTCGTGCCAACCGTCTCACCCGGCAAACTGTCGATCACGGTAATCGTGCCAGCAAATGGCGCGCGGATAGTGCGGTCTGCAATCTGGGCGTCGACCCGGGCAATGCGAGCATTAGCGCTCGAGATGTCGGCGTTGGCGCGAGCGACTGATTCGCTGCGGGCTGGGGCATTGGTACTCACGGCGTTGATTTCGGCCAGTTCGAGGTCTTGCTCAGCGATAGTGATAGCGCTTGCGGCTTGGGTTTTGGCCAGGGTGTACCCATTACGATTAGCGATGTAGCGGGCTGATTCTTTGTTCGGGATGTCTATAGTCCAGGTCGTATTGCTGTAGCGCGAGTTAGCGCTAAATAGTACCTGAATCCCGCAATCACCCATGGTAACCGGCTGGTCGCTCGATACTGCATACGTACCAGACTCCAACCCAGATAGCCTGAACGAATACCCAGAGTTTGATCCAGACGAATACGTCTCGAGTGTATAGCGACCTTCCGCCTCGCAGGTGTAGGTCCCGGAGACTGTTGGTGCAATTGCCTCTTCACCCGGGTCGTCACTAGCGGCTGTGAGGTCAGTTGAGAGCAAGGTGCGGTACGCGTTGTTGATCAGATCAGCCTGGGTATTTCTGATAGTGGTCAGGGTGGTGGCCTTAAACGCAATTGCCCCGACCGTAGCAGCGCGCGATTCTGATTGGGGACCAGCTAGGAGTTCGTCGCGTGTAGCCACCGCGCGCGCGAGGTTCGCAAACGCGTCTTGCCGGTCGGCCTGCAAGGCACGGGATTCGAGTGTGATTAGCACATCGCCCGCGGCCACCACGTCACCCCTGTTGACGTTGACGTTGGAAATAATCCCGGTGGTAGGAAACGCCAGCTCAGCGCTTTGCTCCGCCTCAACCACCCCGGTGACTGACACCAGCTGCTGCACGCTACCGCGGTCGACCGTAGCAGTCACATAGTCAATCGGCTGGTTACTGCGCACTGTCACCACCATAAAAATAATAAACCCAATCACCGCCAACGCAATCGCAACGTGAAAGGAACGGCTCATCAACAGCTTTTTCATATGCCCTAGTATAGCATCCTAGATATGTAGGGTGTTGCTGCACTGATGTTAGAAAAACCCTCTGTCTGCCCACTAGAACTTGAAACTTACAGTTTCAGTACAGGTTATCGACAGTTTATTTCGAAAACTCATAAACCTGTCTGATAACCTTCTCAAATAGTTTCCCAAACTATTTGAGCCTAGAACCACGAAGGTATATAGATATTCAAATTCTGAACATCTATACAGTCCTTCGCTCCAGATCTCAAATACTCGTAAACTCGTGCTTGAATCTTACTCTAGGACTGTAAGCTTCGCGCTCTACTTGGGCAAGTGAGGAGGTGTAGGAAAGTTTACTTTCGTATAGCCTCCGAACGCAGGACAAGCAAGCTTTGCTTACCGATTGAGCTACTTGGTTTGTATATGGCACAAAGAAACACTTTATTTGTCCGCCCGCTAGGACTTGAACCTAGAACCACGAAGGTATAAGCTTCGCGCTCTACCGATTGAGCTACAGGCGGATGTCGGTGCTGTCTACTATAGCGCGAAGGAGCCCAGGGGACAACGGACTTGACCGATTTTTTACAAACACGTATAACAAGAAGTGGAAGGTGATCCCGCCTCCGTTCCGCCTCTTTTCAACTGGAGTGACCCATGAAATATTTCCTGCACACCCCCGTGACGTATGTTACTTCGCAAAAGTCTTGCTTCAGCTGAAAGGAGGCCCAATCTAAACAAGGACACAGTGAGGTAAGCTCTCACGCAAGATCCTGACGTTGTGTGTCACTTGGGTCCAGTGGACTGACTCGCAACAGACCATGAGATTGTCGCCCACGACAATTAGACTGGTAAATAAAAGACCGCACCCCAAAAGGTGCGGTCGAATCGCGTCTACCGTCCAACTATTGCTATACTATAATTCTATGAAACCTGCCCTGTTTATTTTTGGATTACTGATAATGAGTGGATTTGCTTCGACCGCCTTGGCCGCTGGTGCAACTACGACGGTGCTTACTAGCACGCCAACCCAAACCGTCGAGGAATCAGTTCGGGAGTACTTTGCAGACATTCCCGTCATGATTGAAATCGCGCGCTGCGAATCCAAATTTCGCCAGTTTGCTGATAGTGGCAATGTGCTGCGCGGTGGAGTGGGTGGACAGATGGTTGGGGTGTTTCAGTTTTTTGATCGGTACCACACCAGCCCCGCCTATGAGCGAGGGTTCGACATCGAGACACTCGCGGGTAACCTCGCCTACGCCAGATACACCTATGAGCAAGAGGGAACAACCCCTTGGAACTCCGCCCGGGCGTGTTGGGATATTCCCAGCGTGAGTACAGCCAAAACGGTTGCCGTATCAGACGCTGAACTGACAAAGCAGATCGCATTGCTCAGGCAAATAATCGAACTGTTGCAAACAATCCTTAGTTTGCAACAGGGTAGAGTGTAGCCGCTAGGTAACTACTCCATATGCAGCGCATCACCCAGACGTGCTACTCGCGCGGCGATCATGGGGAAGTCTTTCTTTAACTCAGGATGGGCGGCGACCAGGTGCTGGGCTTCGGTGCGGGCTGCTTCAACTAACTTTAGGTTGCGGATGGCTTCCATCCCGAGGTCGCTTAAGCCTGACTGCTTGCCGCCGTACAGCTCACCTGAACCACGGAACGTCAGGTCATGCTCGGCTAACTCAAAGCCGTTTTTGGCGGTCGCAAGCGCCTTGAGGCGGTCGCGGGTCTTTTGACTCTTGCTTTCTGTCACCGCAAAACAGTACGGCTGATGGGTGCCGCGCACCACTCGCCCGCGCAACTGGTGGAGTTGTGACAGTCCAAATCGTTCCGCGCCCTCGATGATGATGTTAGTGGCATTGGGGACGTTCACGCCGACCTCAACTACGCTGGTTGCAACTAGCACATCTATCTTGTGCTCGTTAAATTCTTTCATAATTTCATCTTTTTCTTTGGGGGTCATTTTGCCGTGCAGAATCCCGATGGTGTACTCACTGAATTCAGTGTCGCCGAGGCGCTTGGCTTCGGCAACCACACTTTTCATATTTAAGGCATTTTCTTTGGCGGGGTCAGGCTCTTCGATTCGCGGACAGATAACGTAGGCTTGGCGCCCAATGGCGAGTTCACTGCGGACGTGTGTATACATCGGGGCTGACTGACTCGGTCCGACGATGGTGGTTTTGATTGGTTTGCGCCCGGCGGGCATTTCTTCGAGCAGGGTGATGTCGAGGTCACCGTAGATGGTGAGGGCTAGGGTGCGAGGAATCGGAGTGGCGGTCATTGATAACAGGTGTGGCATCCGGGCGTCTTTTTTGGCCAGCTGCTTACGCTGGTTGGTCCCAAACCGGTGTTGCTCGTCGATGATGACGTAGGCAAGGTGCTTGAACTCGACGCTTTTGTAAATCAGTGAATGGGTCCCAATCAGGATTGGGATCTCACCGTTTTTCACCCACTTGAGGAGCTGCGGTTTGCTGATCTTGGTTGGTTTGCTGGGGTCAGTTTTACTAGGGAATTTCATACAACCACTACCAGTAATCAGGCCGATGTTGATCGGCAGGTGTTGGAAGTATTCGATGAATGATTCAAAGTGTTGTTTCGCGAGGATTTCGGTTGGTGCCATGTAGCCGACCTGTAGGTTTCCAAACTCGATTTTTTTGTCCATACCCTCGGGCGGGCGAGAGGTGGCTACCGCGTAGGCGGTAGTTGCTGCTACGGCGGTTTTGCCACTCCCAACGTCGCCCTCGAGTAGTCGCGACATAGCGTGGTTGCCACCAAAATTATCGAGGATGTCTTTGATGGATTTGTCCTGGCTAGCGGTGAGAGTAAACGGGAAGCGGTCGGTGAACGCAGCCACGTGCGCGGGGGAGGTTTTGAAACTATAGGTGGTCGCGGCGTTGGCCGCCGCACGGTTTTGGGCATTCTGGACCTGGATGTAAAACACTTCCTCAAACGCAAACCGCTTGCGGGCACTCTCTGCGTGTTGGGCTTTTTTGGGACTATGGATCCACACCAGTGCCGTCGATAACTCGGGCAGATTGTATGTAGACAATATTTCTTTGGGGATAGGATCGATCAATGTGTCGAGCACGTCTTTCTCAAAGCACTTTAGCACCGTGTGATAGATCCACTTGCTGGTGACGCCTTTGGTCTCGCGGTAGACGGGGTACAGCGTGTCATCAAGTTGCTCAGTGTCTTTAAAAATACTGTCGTGCCGGTCAATCGGTAGGCTGTCGAGTTTCTCAATCTCGGGGTTAGATAGGTACAGTTTGCCCTCAGTGCCTGATACTTTTCCAGCCAACTTCACATACATTCCGTCGGTGTACATTTTGGCGATGTACGGCTGGTTGAACCACATGATTTTCATTTTGGCAGAGCCGTCCTCGATATAGCCTTCAGCAATCGGCATTTTGCTCTTCCAGGCTTTACGGGTTTTGAGTCCCGACAGCTGCCCATATACCACTGTGTCTTGGTCTTTTTGCAAACTACCAACTGACTGCACATCTGTAATGTCCTCGTAGCGCGCGGGCAAGTGGTACAGCAAGTCAGTCACCGTCTCAATCCGCAATCGAGCCAAGGCTTTTTTGTGCACGACATCAATCCGGAAATGGTCAGCCAGGTTGTCCGAGAGTTTCATATAAGTAATATACCAAATAAACAGCCGTCGTGGTTGCTGTCATATTTTGCCCCCGCGGGCGGGTGGCGTATACTGTTACTATTATTTTTGTATTTTTATACCATGCCTGCCAAAAAACCTGACTACAATCGCCTTGCTCTTGAACTACACAAAAAACTCAAAGGTAAGATTGCTATTGCACCCAAAGGGTCGCTCAAAACCAAACTCGATTGGAGTACGATGTACTCGCCAGGGGTCGGGGCGGTGTCGACTCATTTGGCCAAGCATCCCCAAGACGCGCGCGAGTACACCATGAAGCGCAACATGGTCGCGGTCATCAGTGACGGGTCAGCCATCTTGGGTCTTGGCAACCTTGGTCCCATTGCGGCGCTGCCGGTGATGGAAGGCAAGTGTGCGATTTTTAAGGCGATGGCAAACGTTGATGCGTTCCCGATTGTGCTTAATGTGCAGGAACCAGAGCAGATTATTGCCGCGGTTAAAGCCATCGCACCTGGGTTTGGTGGTATCAACCTCGAAGATATCTCGGCTCCCAAATGCTTTGAGATTGAAGAGCGACTCAAAGCAGAGCTCGATATTCCTGTTATGCACGACGACCAGCACGGGACGGCCATCGTCGTACTAGCCGGGCTAATCAACGCAGCTAAAGTGGTCAAAAAACGGCTGGAGGATATGAACGTAGTTGTGGTCGGTGCCGGCGCGGCTGGCCGGGCAGTGACTTTGCTACTGGTGCAGGCCGGAATCAAACACATCATCGTCACCGACAGCCAAGGGGCAATAGCAGAAGGTCGCGCGGGTATGGCTAGCTACAAACGCGAGTTGGCCAAGCTCACCAACCGAGAAAAAGTCACCGGTGACTTGATGCAGGTCATCAGTGGAGCAGACGTCGTTATCGGTGTATCTGGTCCCGGCACGATAGCGTCAGCGCACATCGAGCGGATGGCACCAAACGCCATCGTGTTTGCCTTAGCGAACCCCATCCCCGAAATCATGCCCGAAGACGCCAAACGAGCTGGTGCCCTGATCTGCGCGACTGGTCGCTCAGACATGCCAAACCAAATCAACAACTCCCTCGCGTTCCCCGGGATTTTCCGTGGCGCGCTCGACCGTGGTGTGCGAGACATCACCGACGAGATGAAGCTAGCCGCCGCGAAGAAAATAGCCAGCCTAGTCAAAAAACCAACCGCAGACAAAATCGTCCCCACCAACAACGAACCAGGTTTGGTCAAAGCGGTGGCTAGCGTGATCAAATAGTTTGAAGCTAACACTTTTTCTGCTATTCTAGCCAGCAACGGAGACGTGTCAGAGTGGTCTATCGTGCTTCCTTGCTAAGGAAGTGGGGTTTACGCCCCCGGAGGTTCGAATCCTCTCGTCTCCGCAAATTAAAAAGACCCAACAGGGTCTTTTTAATTTGCGGAGACGAAGCAACAGTCCGGGGGACTGTTGCGTGAGGATTCGAAAAGCTTTTGCGTCAGATTGGGAGCGGAGCGAACTAATCTGTCCAAAAGGTATACTGCTTGTGTAACAAGCGAATCCTCTCGTCAATTACGTCACCCGGTCCGGGGGACTGTTGCGTGAGGATTCGAAAAGCTTTTGCGTCAGATTGGGACCGAAGGGAACCAATCTGTCCAAAAGGTATACTGCTTGTGTAACCAGAGAATTCTCTCGTCAATTACGTCACCCAGTCCGGGGGACTGTTGCGTGAGGATTCGAAAATCTTGCTTTGTTTAAGATGTGTAGTAGTATTTTTGATGGATGTTGCCTAAATCGCAACACAACCTTCATGGAAGAGGAGATGCACCATGAAAACGCGTACCCACTTTGTTATTCCAGCTTTGGCTGTCCTGGCACTTTCTGCTTGTGGCGGCGGAGGCGAACCTTTTGATCAATCTCGGTCTGCCTTAGACCAGCCACTGACTGTCGCTACCATGGATATTACGTCGGTATCGTCCTCCGGTGAAGAGATGGTAGGTACCATATGGGCCTACATAAACTTTACCAGCGAGTTTCATGTTTCTTCTGACGCTGGCGTTGTGTGTGAAGGCAACACGAACGCCCATGGCGTTGGCGCGATGAATTGCTCCGACGGTCGTATGTACCCAATCGCGATCGAGGGCTATGGTTCCTTCAATGGTTCCTATGTTGAAGAATACCCAGGTGAAACAGTTCAAATTACCTGGAACCGACGGACCTGAGTTTGAACGAAAACTGACCACTAACCACTAACCACTAGCTATGTGTCTGGCCGTCAGTATAAAAAGTAAGAAAGCCCGCGGTGTGGGCTTTTTTTGTGCTCCACTGAGTAGGTTGATGCAGTAGATGAGACATGAAGCTGGTGTAAAAATTTAGGATAAATCTGGGATATAAAAAGTATACTAATACTATCCAGATACTCAGCGAATCTTCTCGTTTTTACCACCAAAAAACACTCTTTGCTATACTCAATCTATGAATAAATTCTTTCATCACGAATCAGCTGTAAGGGATGGAAATCTGGCGGTACAGCACGTCGACTCCAGATCTGTTGTAGCTGCAACTCAGACATTTCTTGCATCATGTGGACTAGCACTTAAGGACTGCGTCTTGATTGAGTGTCAACATGCAGACAATATCACTCACGTAACAGCCAAAGAGAAATCACGTACTATTCCAACGTAAGCGTTGATTACTAACCAATCTGGTCCCAGTAACAAGTGAATCCTCTCGTCGCAAGTAACACTTTATGATAAAGTACTACGCACCACACGGAGAGTTGGCTGAGTGGATAAAATAGTCTGGGAGACTGTTTTATCCGACCAAAGGGAGGCGACGAACTCGTTCGACCCGAAGCCAACTCTCCGTGGATGAGTAAAGCGAATAGATGGAGAGTTGGCTGAGTGGTCGAAAGCAGCAGTTTACTAAACTGCCGAGCCTTTGCGGGCTCCAAGGGTTCGAATCCCTTACTCTCCGCAAATACCAAAACCTAAAGCATGTCTTTAGGTTTTGTTGTATTTTGCGAGAGAGTAAGGGATTCGAAAAGCTTTTGAGACAGATTGGGACCGAAGGGAATCAATCTGTCCAAAAGGTGTACTGAACTCGTAGAGTTCGAATCCCTTACTCTCCGCCAAAACAAAAAGTACCCGCAAGGGTGCATTTTTGTAAGCGGACAGTAAAGTAACAGTTCGGGGAACTGTTACGTGGGATTCGAAAAGCTTTTGAGTCAGATTGGGACCAAAGGGAACCAATCTGTCCAAAAGGTATACTGCTCGTGTAACGAGAGAAATTCCCTTACTCTCCGCAAATACCAAAACCTAAAGCATGTCTTTAGGTTTTGTTGTATTTTGTGCGAGAGTGAGGGGTTGGAAAAGAGCTGGAGTGTGTGTCAAAATGAATACTATTCATTTCACATAGCACTGGTTGGGTTATATCTAGGTCCAGCTACCGTTAGTTCTCAAACACAGCTATAGCTAAACTATCATTCGTGTTTCTGGTGTGAGCCACGGACGGTAATCTCAAGTTCCTCGACGTCGAAGTCATCGAGTCCTAGTAGTTTGATGATTTCCTTATCAGGAGCAGTAAAGTGAATCACTTTTTCACATTGCCCACAGACAGCATGGTGGTGGGGTTCATGTTGGTATTCAAACCGGGCTTCTTGAGTCCTCAACTGTAGTTTTTTGATAACCCTTTCTTTGGTGAAGTATTCGAGGTTGCGATATACGGTCGCTAGATTCATATCAGGAACCAGCCGGTGTACTTCTGACGCTGAAAGGGCAGCCTTATGTTCTTTTAAGGTGTCTAGTATAGCTTGACGTTTTTTAGTGAGCCTTGTTTTCATATGCGAATCATTTGCATAATAGCATTCTTCTGCTATACTGCCAATTGCTAATTATTTGCATACAGATTTTATAAGAAAAACAAAACATGGTCATAAAAAATACAATAGGAATTATAATCGGGGTGGCACTACTGGCTGGGGGTGCGTATGTTCTCAGTAGCAATCAAAGTGCTGAAACAAATAGCACTGAGAACCAGGCGCTGTCGATTACCACTTCTTTTTACCCGTTAGAGTTCGCTCTTGAGCGAATTGTTGGTGAGTTTGGTACGGTGACCAACGTTGGTGCCGGGAGAGACCCCCATAACTTTAGACCAAGTACGCAAGATATGGTGATGATGCAACGGTCTGATATAGTTGTGCTCCAGGGAGCCGATTTTGAACCGTGGGGTGATGATGTCATTGCTCGCCTGGAGGCAGATGGTGTGCAGGTTATCATTGCTACCGACGCTGTTGAGCTGCACGAAGGTGGACATGATCACGGGGAAGAGCATGCAACAGAGGCAGACCACGCTGATGAGCCTCATGGTGAAGAACATGCCGATGAACATAAAAAAGATTTGCATGACGATGGTCACAAAGAAGACGAACACGCCGATGAACACAAAGAAGAGTCTCATGAAGACGAACATGAACATGGTGCGTACGATCCACACACGTGGCTCGACCCGGTACTATTTAGCGAAATGGTAGAATATTTAACTGAAAAAATTGCTACCCTAGACCCGAGTAATGCTGCGGTGTACCGAAAAAATGCAGCTGCTTTGCAGGCTGAGCTGGCTGCTCTTGATACCGAGTATGCTGACAGACTGGCCAACTGCGAGCTCGATGAGGTGATTACCTCGCACGATGCCTTTGGGTATCTCGCGGACCGGTATGGCTTCAAAGCGCACTCTATCGCTGGACTGTCTACCCAAGATACACCGTCGGTCACGACGCTAGCCGCACTACGAGCCGAAGCAGCCGAAGGAATTGGCGCCATCCTGCTTGAGGAAAACAGCATCACTGCCTACGGCGAAACGCTAGCCAGGGAAACTGGTCTACAGACCCTCCGTCTCAACCCAATCGCGTACATCATCCCTGCAGATGAAACCTACCTCACCTTAATGCAAAGCAATCTCGATTCGTTCGCGACAGCATTAGTTTGTAATGAATAAATCAGTTATCAGTGTGAAAAACGTGTCTAAAGCTGTCGCTGGTCGACAGCTTTTAGTCGATGTCAGTTTCGATGTGGCTGAACAGTCCCTCGTTTCTCTGATTGGCCCTAATGGAGCCGGGAAATCAACCTTGGTCAAGATAATTTTAGGTCTTGATCCTCACTACGAGGGGTCAGTCGTGATTCGGACAGGAGAGCGGGTGCAGTATATTCCGCAGCTCACCATGAACGATCAGTATCAGTTACCGATGTCAGTGTATGAGTATATATCCATTGCTACCAATCGACTCTACGGTGCAACTCGAAAGAAAGTTGACTTTAAAAAAACCTTAACCCACGTGGGGGTGGCGACTGAAAAATTATACCAGTCCTATACCAGCCTATCAGGCGGGGAGCGTCAGCGAGTAGCAATCGCGCGAGCGCTGCTGGGTGATCCGACTATTCTTGTACTTGACGAACCGTTGGCGGCTGTGGACTATGCATCACGCGCTGGTTTGTATGAGCTGATTCGTCATCTTCAGCAAGGTCACAAAATGACAGTATTGCTGGTGTCTCACGACATCGATAGTGTTCTGCCACTAAGTGACCAAGTGCTCTGTTTGAACCAGTCACTCCACACCGACTGTCATCCGTCAGAGTTTACAACCAAGGATGGTCAGACCAATCAGACTATTCATCATCATTGTTAAGTATGGAATTACTCACCTACACATTCGTGCAGTACGC
The DNA here is from genome assembly GCA_041688155.1 of Minisyncoccota bacterium. GTDB lineage: Bacteria > Patescibacteriota > Minisyncoccia > Phycocordibacterales > UBA918 > OLB19. The sequence goes on from JBDNIW010000012.1 coordinate 47,370, forward strand.
TTTCCTTGGGGGGATATCCATGGCTATGTTAGCGGGGATGCTCGGGCCCTTTGTCGTACAAAGTCGACAGTCAATTGCATCAGACATGTTTGCCCACGTTGCCTTGGCGGGTATTGGGGCCGCGTTGCTGGTTGGAGCGAGTCCTTGGTGGGGAGCCCTACCGGCACTGATTATCGTCAGTACCTTGATTTGGTGGCTGCTTGATTCTGGTACCTACAGTCCTGATGCGCTAGCGATGTTTTTCCTCAGTGGTGGTCTGGCTCTCGCACTGGCATTTGTACACCTTGCTCGGGACACAGTGTTTTCTTTTGAGAACTATCTGTTTGGAAGCATCCTGACCCTTACCACCACGGACGTCTTGGCAATAGTTGTCTCGACCATACTGGTTGCAGGTATCGTCTGGTTTGCCTGGTATCCATTACTCGGGGCGACTCAAAGTCCACGGTATTTCGTCCCATTCAGGCGAACACCTAAAGTAGTACAACTATTATTTTTCTGGTTGCTGGCGATTGTAGTGTGGGTAGGGATTAAAACTGTTGGAGGGTTGTTGATTGGAGCGCTACTGGTAATCCCAGTCTTAGCCACCCGCAATTGGGCGACTTCGTTCAAGCAGTTAGTATTGCTTTCTACGTTTGCTTCAGTTCTCTCAGTATCCCTTGGTCTCATTACCGCACTCTACGTAGACCTGCCGCCAAGTAGTCTGATTATCGGTATGACAATTTTATTATTCATACTGCAATCGGTCGTACGGTTTATTATGCAAAAGAGGATTTTGTAGCTGGAAATAATACTGATGTAGTGATTTTATAAAATCATTTAGACAATCCAACCAAACAAAAGAATCACCGCTTTATTGTATGCAGTAAAGTGGTGATTCTTTTTTAGTATCCTTGCGCTAACACGAGATACTATGTTCATGTTTATATGAGGTACAATTGATGATATGGCACTAGAAGCAACTCACATTCGCTACGCCCCCGATACCAAGACCGTTTTGGTGTGACTGACGAAACTAAATACATCTCTGGTTCTATCTACCCTGATAGTCGATATCCTACTGGTATCGACCGTACTCTTACACACGATAACTCTCAGATGGAGAAAGAATTTTGGAGTGACGATGACTTCCGTAAGGGATGGGCAGCCCATTTGTTATATGACAAAATTCAACACTCAGTCCATACTGACTGGTTCAAAGATATTCTACAAGAAGCTAACTCAGAAATGGTAAACGAAGAAGATTGGGTCATTCGTTCGGCTTTGAAGATGTTGCAAGATATTGATGACATCAAACACTTTGATATTAAGGCTCACCTGGCATCGTTGTCTCATATTGAAACACCCAATGGTGAGGACGTGGCCAAGGTACAAGAATACAACAAGCTTTTTGTGGACATTTATAACAAGTCGCCAGATGTTTCTATAGAAGACCTCGAACAAATGTGGATTGATTGGGGTGTTTTAGTTGAGGCTGCTGCAAAGATGCGCGAAAAGTCTTATGAGATACTAGCTGATGATGTATTAATGGAGAGAGTGCGAGGTATCTATGTTGAGACGATGAATCGCACTGATGAATTCTTTAATCGATACTGCCTATGAGTATCAAAGCTATCTGCTTCGACCTCGACGGCGTCTACTTTACTCCGCAGGGAAAGCAGTCTTTTCAGGTAGCACTAAGTGAAGAGTATGGTGCTGACCCAACTGTTGTCGATGAGATTATGTATCGCAGTGATGCAATGCGTGACCTGGTTACAGGGAAAATACAACCAGCAGATTTTTTAAATTACTTAAGGTCAGAAACAGGTATTCTTGCTACTGACGAAGAACTAATTGCTCGCTGGATTCGTGACTACAAAATAGATGTAGATGTACAAAAAGCAGTTCGCTCAGCTAAGGAACAAGGATTTATTACCTGCGTTTGTACCAACAATAATGCAGCCAGGTTACCAGCACTTGAAGCTACGTTTGGTTTCTATAGTGACTTTGATGCAGTGGTTTCATCTCACGAAGTAGGTCACACCAAGCCAAGTAAAGAAATCTTCGAAGCACTGCTTGAGAAAATAGGGGTACAAGCCAGTGAGTTAGTTTACTCAGACGATAATCCTAATCGCCTGCAGGGAGCAAAAGATCTCGGGATTATTGTTTTTGTGTACGAAGATTTTACCCAATTCCTGAGTGAACTAAAGGTGCTTGGAATCACATTATGAAAAACTGCATCATCATCCATGGCGGACCGCTCACCGATACTCCAGAAAATCCTCATACCTTACACACGCTTTACTGGCACCCTTGGACTGCGACTGAGTTAGATACATACAATATTAAAACTCATATCCCAGCCATGCCTAATCCATGGAATCCTAAATATGATGAATATAAGAAAGTAATGGATAACCTGCCTGTAACGGAAGATTCAGTATTGGTTGGACACAGTAGAGGGGTCGCTTTTCTGCTGCGCTGGTTAGGTGATACAAAGCAGACAGTACAAAAACTGATTATGGTCGCGCCAAATCTGCGCACTGACAGTGCTGACCTCGAGCTGCAGAGTTTTTATGATTTTGATATCGATGCTTCGATAAAAGAATTGGCTACAGAGCGAGTAGTTTTTACATCTGAAAACGATGACCTAGAGAACATAGAAAGTGCAAAGCTGCTAGCCGATGTATTAGAATGCAAAGTAATCAACCTACCCCAGCACGGCCACTTTATTACACAAGAGATGGGTACGGCTGAGTTTCCAGAGTTAATCAAAGAGATCGTAGATTAAATTATGACCCTTGCAACATGGTAAAGCTTTGCCTAGGCCTTGACTAGGCACTTCGGCGCAATAAATGGTGACCGAAATTCCCATACCCTCCGCAGCAATCAAACTTCGTCAGAAATCGGAATAGGATCACCCTACAGCTAAAGTATTGGGTGAGTAGGCGCCAAATCAACGACCTACTATCCTGGCAGTTCCTCGGCAACACGGGCCGACAGTAGTGAGACAACCCGCTGGAGTAATACTATAATCTGCCTCATGAGGGTTTCTCGCTCTGCATCTTCTAGTGTCACCTCGGTTGGTTGTGTGGTTGGTGGTGTAATCAGTGCTAGTAGATCTCGTGCTAGTTCAGAGTCGGGGGCAAACACTTGTATCACTTGTTGGTCGCTCAGCACATACACCGCTGCCGCGCCCTCTGCTGCCGGCTCGCCCGAGCATAAATAATTCCAGGTCTCATTGAAGGCAAACGACACGGTATCAGTTGCACCTAGTTCACCTTTGTACAAGGTGTTGGTCGTGATTGTCTGATCATGTTCGTCACCTACCGTCTCGATTGCGCCAGCGGTAATGAGCGCCACGGTGTAATCGTCTTGCGTTGCGTACTGTTCAAGTAGCTCGGCTGGATTCATACAACTCAGCGCAGCAGCAGGGCGGGGCAGGGCAATTATAGTAACTAGGATTAGTAACAAACTTGCTCCTATCAGGGCGGTGCTGCGGGTGTACGTGGTTGATGGCATAGCAGTAAATGATATCACAGCTAACGTCAGCGAGCCTGCTCGCTCAGCATCAGCACACTGATGAAGCAGTTCATGCAAGACGGTGGGCGCTTGGGATAATTTGCCTCTTAACTCCAGAGGCCGGTCCTCTAACAAATACAATAATTTGCAGTTCATCTTCGTCTAGGTCAGGCTAAGGCACTCCTCTTAGTAGAAAAAGCAGTGGTGCTCAGTGCTTTTTTAAATATTCTTGTGCTAGAATAGCCTGTTTTTATGACCCTGTATCTGAATCCGCAAAAGACTTTTTATTACTTGCTTGGCAATAACCTAGTAGCTGATACGACCAACTATTTTGTTTGGTTTGCACTCACTTTTTGGGTTTTTATTGAGACCAACTCTGTGCTGGCTACTTCGTTTATTGCCGGTATTTTTGCGGTGGCTAATATGCTGGGGGCTATTTTGTTTGGTACGTTCGTCGACCACAATAAAAAGAAGACAGCGATGCTGTACTCGAGCGTGATTAGTTTTATTGCTTTTTTTCTAGGGACGGTCTTTTACTTCAGTGTTCCTGAAGCCACGTTTAGTGACCCGACAAGCGTTTTACTTTGGGTATTGGTGACCATATTAATGGTGGGTACTGTCGCTGGTAATTTGCGCACCATCGCGCTGGCAACTACAGTGACCATGTTGTTTACCAAAAACCGTGACAAAATCAACGGTCTAGTGGGAATGTCTAAAGGCGTCAGCTTTTCACTCACCTCTGTTTTGAGTGGGGTGACCATTGGATTTTTTGGTATGGACGTTGCTCTAGTGGCTGCGTGTACCGCTACTTTAGTGGTTTTTGTCCATCTGATTTTTATCTCGCTTCCAGAACCGGAAATTGTCCATACAAAAGACACTCCCAGAACGATGGATGTCAGGCGGACTATGGCCATAGTGGTCGCTGTCCCTGGGTTGCTGGGTCTAATTTTTTTCAACACGTTTAACAACTTTCTTGGTGGTGTCTTCCTGGCGTTAATGGATCCTTATGGTCTGTCTTTAGTATCAGTAGAGACTTGGGGGTTCATGTGGGGAGTGGGCAGTCTAGCGATTATATTTAGTAGTGCGCTAGTGGTTAAGTTTGGCCTTGGTAGTCAACCGGTCCGCCTCATTCTTTTGCTTAACGTTGTCTCCTGGGTTAGTTGTATTATCTTCCCCCTGCAGCCATCAATTATCCTGCTCTTTTTTGGAATGGTGATGTGGATGCTTATCTTTCCGATCGTAGAGGCGGCTGAGCAAACCGTTATTCAAAACGTTGTACCGTTTGAACGTCAGGGTAGAGTCTTTGGGTTTGCTTCTAGTATTGAAGCAGCCGCGAGTCCAGTAGTTGTGTTTATGGTCGGTCCGTTAGCCCATTTTTTCTTTATTCCGTTTATGACTACTGGAGCTGGTGTCGCTCTCATCGGTAGTTGGTTTGGGACGGGAATGGATAGAGGGATTGCTCTGGTGTTTATCATGGCGGGTGTTATTGGTCTCACCGTGACTCTGCTGGCGTTTGCGACTAAATCATACCGCTTATTAGCACAGTATTACACCGATAACCAGATAGACAAGTAATCTGTGTCCAGCAAAGAATCAGTCAAAAAATATCGCCTAGCTGGGGGTTGATCAACCCAGTTACACGAACCGACACGTTTGGTATAATAGAAAGTATGAAAAGTGAAACGGAAATTGCTGCGCTGGCTACAGAAGCTTTGGGTTTAGAGAATCTGTCTGTTTCGCTCCTGGCAGAAGGGTTTGGTAACCGCAATTATCTCATCGAAACAGGTAACAAAAAATTTGTCTTTAGATTAAAGAAAAGTATGGAATCTCAGTTTTCTGACTCTCTGGAAAAAGAGTATGTGTTCCTAAAGTACTTTGAGTCTCAAGGGATAGATTTCTGCCCCAAAGCGCTAGCACTTAATAAAAAAGAAAACTTTTTAATCGAAAGTTATCTAGCGGGGGATGAGGTAACCCAAGCAGATTTTACTGATGGGCAGATTGATGAACTTGCTAGAAACTTGCAGCAACTATTTCATCTGGACGTGGCAGCGTTTGCTGATTTTTGTGAACAAAATGGGTACAAAAAATTTACCTACCTTGACCCTGTAGCTTCTCTTAAAACATATGGTTTTGATAGATATGAACAAGCAAAGCAAGGTGATCTTCCGGTAGAGGTGATGGCCTGGTTTGAAGAATCACTGGCTCAGAATTTAGAGCATATGACGAGTTTTGTGGGTGGTACTGAACTAGGTTTTTCGTGGGGAGATATTCAGTCAGAGGTTATTGTGGACAATGCCGGCAAGATGCATTTGTATGATTTTGAACACGTGAGTATTTCCAACTCTTTTGGTCTGTCATACATAAAAATCCACGGCACCTTTAGCCCAAGTCAGTTGGACTACTTGGTAGGCAGATGTGCCCATCACTTCGGGCGCAACAAAGATGAGTTACTGCTCGATATTATTGCTCACGAAAAAGTAGTGAGAACAAATGATGCGGTCTGGGCGGCAATGAAGTGGACTGTCACAAAAGATAGAAGTTTTGAATCCCAAATGTACGAAAGAATCGAGCTGGTTAAAAAACTAGATTAGTAGCCTTAGAAGGTTGGTCTCTAGAGTTGTCTGGAGAGTACGGTGTATTCTATGTAACGTGAACTCACCGTCACTGCTGCCAAAATGTTTGTGACGGTTACTGGTAGAGAACATTTATCGAGGTTCGCAGTGGTCAAAACACCATCTGTAAAACTATTGTCTATGAAATATACGAAATACATCATCGGCGTGCTACTAACAGTAGCGTTGTTTGTCGCTCTGGCGCAGTGGTCGCAGCAGCATGTAGCGCTGCTACAAGAGTTGAGCAGCCAGGCTGGGTTTGTTGGTGTATTTTCCTACATCACCATTATGGCAGCGTCTATCGTGTTTGCGCCATTAGGGACGGCGTTCCTGCTGCCGGTGGCGGCGACGAGTTATGGTCCGTTCCTAGCTGCGATCTACAGTATTGTGGGTTGGACGCTAGGTTCGGTGGGGGCGTTTTGGATTGCTCGTCACTTTGGGTTCAAGAAATTTAAAGAGACTCCGGTTATGCGACGGATTCAATCGTATGAAGCGTCGGTGCCTAAACTACAGTTTTATGGATTGATTGTGTTGTTCAGGGTTGCCCTACCAGTTGATGGAGTGAGCTACGCTCTGGGGCTTGTCAGTACGATTAGTTATCCAGCGTTTATCGTGACCACTGTCCTTGGTATCACGCCGCTGGCGTTTGTGTTTACGTTTGCAAGTACTTTGTCAGCCACAATTCAGATTGCTGTTGGTGTGTTTGCGACGGGGTTATTTCTTGCCGCATCGTACGTTGCGTACCGAGGATATAAAAATAATCCTGGCCCAAAAGATATCCAATAGGTTGTACCATAATAAGCCGCTGCTCATGCAATGACCGTCCGGTCGCAACCTGCGCAGTAGTGCATGGACGAGCTGTTGGCCGGACCTCTGACCCTACTGTCGCTCAATACGCACAAACACGTGCATTCCAGGGTTCTAGTTGCGCTTCCCGGCAATGAGCATATAGTTACTGGTATAAGGACGGTGAAAAATTATGCAGCCTACTCAACCAAACTCAATCTTCCGTCTGCTCACGCAATACAAATCGCTCATTGCCGGGGTGCTGGTACTTGGGGTCATCGCTAACGGTCTCACACTGGTTATCCCAACCATCATCGCTGATGCCATCGACACGTTTCGGGCGGGAAATTTTGCGCTGGAATCATTTGCGCTGACATTTTTCTTATTTGCGCTCGCCATTTTGGTGTTCTCGTACCTGCAGGGCATCGTGCAGACCTACGCGTCAGAATACGTCGCCAAAGATATCCGGGCGCAGCTCGTGGGGAAAATAGCGCAGCAGGACTTTGGGTTTGTAGAGACCTACAAGCCGAGTACGCTTCTGACTAATATCACCTCAGACATTGACTCAATCAAAACGTTTGTGGCGCAAGTGGTAGCGACTCTCGTATCGTCGCTGGTGCTGATTGTGGGTGCCACAGTTATTTTATTTACTATCAACATCAAGCTCGCTGCGGCGGTACTGACGATTGTGCCGATTATCGGGATTGCTTTTTTCTTAGTGTTTCGCTTACTGCGACCACTGTTTACCGCTAGCCGCGAAATCATCGACACTCTCAACGGCGTGATTAGTGAAACTATCATTGGCGCTGCACTCATTCGCACTCTCAACTCGGTGTTGCCGGAGCACGATAAATTTGCGGTGGCAAACGAACGCTCCAAAGACATCGGGCTCAGGATCCTGGGTCTTTTTTCTATTCTCGTGCCACTGATTACGCTGGTGGCGAGTATCGCGACGCTAATCGTGGTGGTACTGGGTGGGTACTATGTGATTTTGGGAGAGATGACTCTCGGCTCGTTTGTGGCGTTCAACAGTTACATTGGCATTCTCATTTTTCCGATTATCACGATCGGGTTTGTGAGCACGATTATTGCCCAAGCGAGCGCATCCTACGAGCGGGTCTACGTAGTGTTGTCGGCACCTGACGTTATAGCGGCTGGCACACATGTGACGACCCTAACCGGTGCGATTACGGCGACTGATATCGCACTGGCGTTTGACGGTAAACCAGCTCTGGCGGCGGTGTCGCTTAAGATACAGGCTGGATCAAAAACTGCCATCATTGGCCCCACTGGCGCCGGCAAAACCCAGCTGCTCAATATCTTGACCGGGCTGACCCAGCCGGATAGCGGGCAAGTAACGTACGACGACGTGTCCCTACGTGATGTGGCGCCGGACAGTTTCTTTCCGCAAATCGCCATCGTCTTTCAAGACAGTAGTGTGTTTAACACGAGTGTGCGGGAGAATATAGTGTTCAAGACTGACGTGGCCGACGCCCCGCTCCAGCTCGCGATAGACACGGCTGAGCTGGGTGAGTTTATCAACCAGCTACCGCACGGGCTTGATACCATCATTTCTGAGCGAGGGAGCTCTCTCTCCGGTGGGCAAAAGCAGCGCTTGATGCTCGCCCGAGCGCTGGTACAAAACCCGACCATTTTATTTCTCGATGACTTCACGGCGCGCGTTGACCCTAAAACCGAGCAATCAATTCTCGCGAACATTGCACTCCATTATCCTGACCTCACCCTCATCTCAATCACCCAAAAAATCAGCCCCATTACCGCCTACGACCAGATTCTCCTACTAATGCAGGGTGAATTGATTGCGGCGGGCACCCACCGTGAGCTGCTTGCTACGTCACCCGAGTACGTGCAGATTTATAACTCGCAGCGTTCAACCAGTACGTATGAACTATAAACTCGGGTCAACTGAAGATCAGCCAGTGGTTTCTACCTGGACAGCGCTCAAGTCACTGTTGCGCTTTCTGGTTGATGAGAAACGGGTATTGCTGTACACCGGCGGCATCTCACTTATCAACGCGGCCGCGACACTCGTGGCGCCACTTATTATTGCCTATATCATCGACACCTATATCGTGACGGCAGAATTCTCCGGGGTACTGACCTACGGCGCTATCTTACTAGGGTTGTATCTAGTGGCAGCGATTACGAGTTACCTGCAAACCAGGCTGATGGGTGGCGTGGGGCAGCGCGTGTTGTTTACGCTTCGCAGTGGGCTGTTTGGTAAATTGCTCGAGCTACCCGTTGCGTTTTTTGACGCCAACAAAACCGGCGACCTTATCTCGCGCATCAACAACGACACCGACAAACTCAACCAGTTTTTCTCACGCACCTTGGTCAGCTTCTTTATGAGTGCGGTGGTGATGGTCGGAGCTGCGGGGTTTATGTTGGTGCTCAATTTCAAGCTCGGCGTGGCCGCCTTACTGCCAGCCCTGCTCTTGATTGGGTTCACCCAAGTGGTTGCCCGCGTCATCAAACGAGCCAATAAAAACGCCGCGCAGGCCACTGGGGATCTCTCCGGTGAAATCGCAGAAAGTATCGCCAACTTTAAAGTCATCGTTGCGTTCAACCAGCGCCAATTTTTTACTGATAATTTTGCTCGCGCTAATCAAACCAACTATCAAAAGGCCATCACGGCTGGGATTGCAAACGAGACGTTTGAACCAGTATTCTCGTTTGCAGCCTACGGGGCTCAGTTGCTCGTGCTGGCCTATGGGGTGTTCCTGATTACTGCTGGTGAACTGACCATTGGTCTCTTGATTGGGTTTTTGGTGTACGTGAGTAGTTTTTACGACCCCCTGCGGCAGATCGCTGGTCTGTGGGCTAACCTCCAAGTCGCGCTGGCCAGCTGGGATCGTATCTCGGTTATTCTACGGATGAAAAATACCATGCAGTATCTGACGCCAGGCGCGCAGCCAGAGGAAAGCTCCGTTGTGCCGCCCGTCATTACCTTTGAAGCGGTATCGTTTGCATACGTGGCGGACAGACCAGTGCTGTCCGACATCAATCTGTCGCTCGCAGCCGGCAAAACCTACGCGCTGGTTGGCCCCACCGGCGGGGGTAAGACCACCACCGCCGTGCTGATGGCGCGTCTGTATGACCCAACAACAGGGACAGTTTTGCTCAACGGCCAAGACATCCGTAGTTACACCGATGAACAGCGGACCCAGAAAATAAGTTTTATCCTGCAAGAACCAATCCTGTTCTCTGGCACTATCCGCGACAACCTGCTCTACGGCAACGCCGACCTGGTCGACTGCAGTGATCAGGAGTTAGGGGCGGTGATAACAGAGCGCGGGTTGCTGCCACTGTTGGAGCGATTTGAAGGCGGCCTTGGTACCAAAGTTGAGAACGCGGGTAGTGGTATTTCGCTCGGACAAAAGCAACTCATTGCCTTTATGCGCAGCATTTTGCGGCAGCCTGACCTACTGATCCTGGACGAGGCCACCGCCAACATAGATACCGTCACCGAGCAAATCCTCGAAAAAGTCCTAACGCAGCTGCCAAAAACCACCACCAAAGTCATCATCGCCCATCGGCTCAACACCATCGAAAACGCCGACGAGATTTACTTCGTCAACGCTGGTAGCATCAAGCACGCTGGCTCCATGGAGCAAGCCCTTAAAATGCTCGCGGCCGGGGTGCGGGGGAGTTAAGATTACATACGCTATCGCGTGTTACGTAGCATGCTACGTAACACGCGATAGCGTACAAAAGTAACGGAAAAAACATGCATGAAGTCACCCGCACCGAGCAGCGTAGACTGTCAGTACTAATACCGGCCTACATCGCAAGAGAGCTGGGTATCCGCGAGCGCCAAAAGCCAGTCGTGCACCCTCAGGCTAAAAAATAGTTATAGAAGACTGGAAAGAGTAACCCAGACGTTCTTCCGTATAAACAACTACAGTCAAACCTAGTCCACGTCCGACCAGTTACACACGTGGTGCAGGTTGAGTGTATGGAGGCTCAAAATGGTGGCTGACTCATTTTCATTAGGGTTTTCTGGAACGTTTGTTATATTACATGTATGAATAAAACAGCCTTGATTACTGGAGCTAGTAGTGGCATCGGAGAACAATTGGCACGGATACACGCAGAGAAAGGTGGTGACCTGATTATAGTCGCGCGCGGACTGGGCACACTGGAGGAATTGAAAAAAGAGTTGGAAGATACCTTCCAGGTGAACGTGTACGTGATTGAAAAAGATTTAGCCAAACCCAACGCTGCGCGAGAAGTGTACGAGCAGGTGCAGGCAGCTGGGCTGCAGGTAGACTACCTGGTCAATAACGCTGGCTTTGGTGGAATTGGAAAATTTCACGAGCGTGAGCTCGACCGAGATCTGTCTATGCTCCACCTAAACATCGTGGCGTTGACTGCCTTGACTCATTATTTCCTGCAGGATTTTGTCGCAGCCAACGAAGGCAAAATCCTTAATGTGTCTTCCACCGCCAGCCTCATGCCTGGTCCTATGCAAGCGGTATATTACGCGACCAAGGCGTACGTAACTTCTTTTAGTAACGCAATCGCGGAGGAGTTGCACGATACTAACATCACGGTGACCAACCTGATGCCGGGAGCAACTGAGACCCAGTTCGGCAAAATATCTGGCATGGATAAAACGGTTCTATTCAAGACTACCGCCAGCGCCAGAAGCGTCGCTGAAGCTGGCTACAACGCAATGCTAGCCGGGAAATTGGACGTTATCGCCGGCGTCACAACAGCCCAAAAACTCACCATGCGGCTGCTACCATTCTTGCCCAAAAAACTGCTTTTGAAACAGGTCAGACAAATGCAGGAAGTGGAGTAGAGATATCGTATATCTATAAATACAGAAGATCTTCAAGCTTTGCTTAGGCCTTGCCTAGGCGAAGCTTGAGGTTATGGTGGTGACAAGAGAAAAAGAGAGTGTGTTTGAAATAAATTACGAAGACAACCAGGAAAGCGGCGTTGCGACTACGGCGGTAATGAAAGAAATAAGTCTTGAATTGGCAAATTTAAACCCAGACGATGCATTGCTTGATTCTGCTATCACACAACTATATAAAGAGTCTGGTGTGGCCTCAAGTATATTCTGTGAACATTGTGATCTGACGCGACTCTATGTCTCACCATTTGGAGATTTTATTTACTTTCGTCAACTTACTTATTCAAGTGCAACTAGGCCTGTTGTACGTTTTAATATATTGAGCGGAGTTTTAGATATTGTTGGTAACGTCAATCCTAATTTTTCGTACGGAGAATCTTTTTCACCAGTTGGAAATAGATATTCAGATATTGACGAGGATTTTAAAACCATTTCAATTTATGACTACTATACAAATGAGTCGTCAGCTATAACAGTAGCCGCTGGTGAGTCTTTGGCAGCTGACCATTGTGGATATGGTGGTTTTGTGGCAAGTACAACCTGGATTTCAAACTCAATTTTAGAGTACGGCGTGTATGACATTGAAGTGGACGTAAATGACCGCTGCACTCCAAAGCTGGTCGATATCCGAAAACTTGAACTATAATTGATAAGGGGTCAGTTACACTTATCTCACTAAAAAGGTTACCTGAACCCATTATCCCCGGGTAGGGAAGCGTAGTCTGTCGGTGGTGATACCAGCTGACATTGCAAGAGAGCTGGGTATTCGTAAGCGCCAAAAGCTCGTCGTGCGCCGCTCAGGCCAAAAAATAATCATCGAAGACTGGAAAGAGTGAGTTGCACAATAATGGCTCCTGATTCCGGTTACTCATTAATTGCATAGAAAAAAGTATTGTATAATAAATCAATAATATTAATTTTCACTATGTCTTTCACTAAAAATCTGTCGCTTGCTTTTATTATTATTCCTTTCGCATTGTTTTTTAGTTTTGCTCAAATTTCATCTGCGCAAACCGCCCCGTCTACACCCACAGATCTGACTCCTACCCCCGGCAGTACACAAGTCGACCTCACGTGGACTGCGCCAGCAGACGGTGGATCCGCTATTACCGACTACACAGTCGAGTATCAATCATCCAATGGAGTTATCTATGTTACAAATGCTGCCAACAATACCATCCTCAAATCTACCGACGGTGGAACAACCTGGACTGACACTACTAACGGTGGAGCGTTTAATTCTCCACGAGATCTCACCACTGATAGTGCAAACGCTATCTATGTTACAAATCTTAGCAACAACACCATCCTCAAATCCACCGACGGTGGAACAACCTGGACTGACGCTACTAACGGTGGAGCGTTTAATAATCCAATAGGTATCACTACCGATAGTGCAAATAACATTTATGTTGCAAATGCTGACAACAACACCATCCTCAAATCCATCGACGGCGGAGCAAGTTGGACTGACACTACCAACGCTGGAGCGTTTAATGGTCCACGAGGCATCACCGTAGATAGTGCAAATAACATCTATGTTGCAAATGCTGACAACAACACCATCCTCAAATCCATCGACGGCGGAGCAAGTTGGACTGACACCACCAACGGTGGAGTGTTTAGTACTCCAGCAAGCATCACCACTGATAGTGCAAACGCTATCTATGTTACAAATGCTGGCAACAACACCATCCTCAAATCCACCGATGGTGGAGCCAGTTGGACTGACACTACTAACGGTGGAGCGTTTAATTCTCCAATAGGTATCACCACCGATAGTGCAAATAATATCTTTGTTGCAAATTTTAACAACAACACCATCCTCAAATCTACCGATGGTGGAGCGACCTGGACTAACACTACCAACGGTGGAGTGTTTGATAATCCAGCAGGCATGGCAGCTTCGAAGTGGCTCACGTTCTCTGATGGTACATCGACCACAGTTTCAGCAACCGTTACAGGTCTCTCCAACGGCACTTCATACGATTTCCGAGTCAGAGCTATCAATGCCGTTGGTACTGGATTGCCGTCTGGTGTGGTAAGTTCGATTCCTGATATGGCACCTTCATTACTCTCATACACGTCTCCTAATGTCTATACAGTAGATGCGGTAATCACACCTCTTTCACCAACGGTGACAGGAACAGCGGTAAGTTATGTAGTTTCCCCAGCTCTTCCTACTGGGCTTTCTCTAGATGCAACCACAGGAATAATCAGTGGAACACCAACAGCTATTACAGGAGTGGCTACATACACCGTCACTGTAACTAATATGGTTGGTAATACTACCTTTGACTTGGATATAACCGTTACTAATGCGCCTCGTAACAACAGCAGTTCTGGTGGATTTAGATATGGGTGTAAAGATACAAATGCAAGTAATTATAATGACCGTTCAAGACACAAGCAAAGTTTATGTGAGTATGAGCAAAAAATTGTAGATACAAATACAAACTCTACCGATATTCTGGAGCAAATACGTGAACTACAGCAACTACTAGCCGAACTCCAAGCACAAGCCGAAGCAGTCGTTACAACAACTGCCGCAATCCCAGCAAACTGCAGCTTCACCCGTGACCTAACCACCGGTAGTAGTGGGCAAGACGTCACCCGCTTGCAGCAGTACCTCACCACCACCGGTGACTACACGTTCCCCGAAGGACCTACTGGCTACTTTGGATCAGTCACCGAACAAGCCGTGCAAAGCTGGCAGGCACGCAGCGGAATCCTACCAGCTGCCGGCTACTTTGGCCCAATCTCGCGCAGTGCTGTTACACAGTAGAGTTAGAAATTAAGCTAAGAGAAATAAAAAAGACTAGCTTCAACGCTAGTCTTTTTAGTATGTTACGTAGCATGCTACGTAACACGCTGCGCAGCATACTGAATTAGCGGAAAAACACCTTCGTACCGTAGCCTGCGCCTTGAAGCGTGGTCTATCGGTGATGATACCAGCAGACATTGCAAGAGAGCTGGGTATCAACGAGCGTCAAAAGCTCGTCGTGCGCCGCTCAGGCCAAAAGATAATCATTGAAGGCTGGAAAGGGTGAGTTGAACAGAAATGGCTCCTGACCCCATTTATCTATTCGTTAGGAGTCTTAATTTGCTATTTTCATAGCATTTCTGCACAATTCTAAATATGAAACCCGAATTACTAAAAAAGGTCGAATTATGGTTGAACACTTGGCGTAGCTTTTTATGGGGCTTAATAATATCTATAACAGTAGGATTGGTATATGAGTGGTCAAGTATCCTGGCGGTGCTAAAGAATTGGGAGACTTTGTTGGGTTCAATTATTGGGGCACTTCTCCCTGTGCTTGTTGCAATTCTGTGGAACCCAGCGGCTAATAGAATTAAGAAATATGAAGCCCTTAAAGAATCTTTGAGAGAAATTGAAATTGATACCACTCAGATTATCAATGATATTTGTGACATTAGAAATATATATTTTGGTTTCATTAAAAATATACATGATCTGGTTGCGGTCTCAAAGAATGATGAAAAGATTGGCCCACTTTTATTTAATGCACCACCTAAGATTTACGTATATAAGAATTCTCAATTACTAAAATACAAGACGGGTAGTATTTATTTACACAACACCTTAATTGGTCTAAATAAGTGGACGCTTCAGATTAATGCCGTTCTAGATAATATTAGTGAAAACACGCTAGGTATTCAAAAGTCTTTTGGAGACAGATTCCATAAACTTCCTCACCCAGCCCTGCGTACTGATTTTAATGATATTAAGGATAATTATAATATAGAACTTTTAAGGTTTGCAGATGAACTTTCCTCTATAGAGGAAACATTTGATAATGGCCTTGAGGCAGCGGTTATCGCAAAGGTGTGTGGTCAGAAAATGAATAATTGGAATAGGTCGTTCGTTTACTCGGTCTTCCTTAAACGTTTTGATTCGGAGTATCAAGCTTTTTTGAGTGCGGAGAAAAATTCGGATAGTGAACTTACTCTTAATCTGTATGAATCAGTTCAAACCTTAATTAAAGAAGATGTAGAAGCAATGATTAAAAAAATAGAAGCAGCAATGAAAGATTAATATTATTTACTTCTTCTTCTCGTTTAACTTCATTGATTCGCCTATCTTTGTCCTAGGTGAAGCAATGCATTATATTAAATCAGCAATATATAAACCAATTACTGAACCTGCCGATGTTAGAATCATTGTTTTCCAAAACATATCCTTTCTGACCCAGCCCTTTTTATCCAGTGTATCTCTAAAGAAATAGGCTACCACAATGATTATTATGAGGGGAAACAACATTCCTAGTAAAGATGCCATATAATATATTTATTTAATAATCAAAACCTGTGTCTAGACTTAAACAGGCGTCTTGGTCTCCATCACTACATGCGTCCATTATTTTCCTCTCATTAATAGAGGAGTTTATGAAAAGGACTAACAATAGAGCACTTACTACAAATACAAGTAAATTTGTAAGCATCTGATTCTTATCTTCATCTAGTTCTTTGATCATTATATTAAACATGTATGCAGTAGCAACAGGTATGCCAAGATAATATGCGATACGCTCGATTGTCTCGATAAGATTAATATCTATAAAAGTTAACAATAAAAATGTTGCCACGCCTATAGCAATCAAATTTTCAGTATCTATTCCAGTTTTAGCTTTTTCCATAAAATAATTATAACAAAATTAGCGGAAGATAATGGGGAGGGGTTAATTAAAGCCTCAACCGCACAATAAAACATATCCACTAAGGTACGCTAGGAATGTTAACAACCTAGTAACCAATAGTGGATATGTATACACAGCATAAGTCTTTTAGACACATACGGCAAATAGAAAGGGAAAGAATCGAAGAATTAATCCAAGCCGGTCACACGCGAAAAGAACTAGCGGTTATTCTTGGTAGGCACCTCTCAACCATCACTCGAGAGATACAGAGAAACAGCAAAAATGATGGTTCATACACAGCTGCACACGCCCAAAAGAAAACGATGGAACGTCGATACACAGCCAAGGAATCATCAAGAAAAATAGAGAATAATCCAGAACTAGAAGCAGCTATCATCGCTCTCATGTCTGGCAACGACCCGCTGCACGGAGACTGGTCTCCGGAAGTTATTGCAAATAGTACGCTCAAAGGAAAAATCTCACATACCACCATCTACGCCTGGGTTAAAAGGTCACGTCCAGAGACAAAGAAGCTCTTGCACTTTCAGGGACGCAGACGCGCAAGATACGGTTCTGTGGCTACGCGATTGCATCGTGAGATGTCATTGCCTTCAATTGAAGATAGACCAAGGAGTATCGAATCAAGAAAAAATATTGGTCATTTTGAAGGAGACACCGTAATCGTTAACGGTGGAAGAATACATACGCTGGTAGAGCGGAAAAGCCGGTTTTTGATTGGTGGTTTAATCACTCATAACGGGGTTGGTTTAGCTATGAAAATTTCTGAGGATGCGGTGGAGAAACTATCTTTTTTACCACCGCGATACAGGCAGACTATTACCTATGATCAAGGTGGTGAATTTGCCTGGTGGGATGAAATTGAAAAAGGTCTTGATGGTACAAAGATTTATTTTGCTCACCCACATTCACCTTGGGAGCGGGGAACTAACGAAAGACACAACGGATTGATGCGACGATATATTCCTAAGAAGAAGTTTTCTGATATCATTACTCATGAAGATGTTGCGGAGACGGTTAGGAAAATAAACCATCGTCCGCGCAAGATTCTTAACTGGCGTACTTCTTGTGAAGTGTTTGGAAGGTGTTGCAGTTGAAGCTTTAATTAACC
>JBDNIW010000013.1:0-55035 GCA_041688155.1 Minisyncoccota bacterium
AAAACCATCAAGAAAGTCGGTGAAGATATCGAAGGATTCAAGTTCAATACGGCTGTCAGCGCCCTGATGATATTTATTAACGTCGCAGAGAAGGAAGGACTGAGTGACGACACCTACGCTGCCTTTCTACGTTTGCTAGCGCCGTTTGCACCACACCTGTGTGAAGAACTATGGCGCACGCACGGTAAGACTGACAGTATCCACCTCGCAGACTTTCCAACCTACGAGTCTGACCTTGCCAAAGACACCGCTGTCACCATCGGTGTGCAGATCAACGGTAAAATGCGGGGAGAAATTACCATCGCGCCTGACGCCAGTGAAGCCGAAGCGGTGACAGCAACCAACGACAACCCACAGATACAGACCAAGTTGGGTGAGGGTACGACCGTCAAAATCATCTACGTTCCCGGCCGAATCCTCAACTTTATCCAAAAATAATAGGGGATAGCAAAGTGTTGACCTTTCTTCGCACACATGTTATAAATGTAGCCACGCATTGAGTTACTCCTGACAACAGTCAGGCAACTTATCACAACGAATTAGAGATATGATTTCATTTAAACCAGAGCAAGTAACAACCACACTACTTGAAGCGCTGCCTGAACGGGCGCGTGACGTGTTGCAAAAACGCTACGGTCTGAACCCAGACGGCGAAACGTACACCCTTGAAGCCATCGGACAGAGCTACGGGATTACCCGAGAACGAGTGCGTCAAATCGAGAACTACGGCATCCAGACCATTCAAAAGTCGGACATCTACAAGAAGCACGTTGACTTGCTCAACGAACTGCACGTATTAATCCAACAGCTCGGTGGTGGTCTAATTGCAGAACACGTTCTGCTCGACGAATTGTCAGCCGACCCACTGGTACGGAATCATCTCTATTTCCTCCTAGTGGTTGGCGACCCATTCTATCGTAGTAAAGAAAACCCGCAGTACGCTCACCGGTGGTTTACCGAGCAAAAAATGGCAGACGGTGTAGAGAAAGCACTGCGCTCTGTCCGCAAGGGTCTCAAACGAGACGAGCTCGTCAGCGAAGCCGAAATCGTCAGTCGTTTCCGGGCTGAGTTAGCTGAGATTGCTGAATCTCACAACGAAGACGTTCTGATGCGATGGCTCAAAATCTCAAAGCAAATTGGTCAGAACCCACTAGGGGACTGGGGACCATCAGATAGCCCAAACATCCGGGTCAAGGGTATTCGCGACTACGCCTACCTCGCGGTCAAGCGACACGGTTCACCGATGCACTTCCGCGAAGTCGCCCAAACTATCAACGATTTATTTTCCCACAAGGCACACATCGCGACCACGCATAACGAATTGATCAAAGATGCTCGGTTTGTGCTCGTCGGACGCGGTCTATACGCGCTCTCAGAGTGGGGCTACACCGCTGGAGTGGTTAAAGAAGTGCTTCGAGAAATCCTCGAAGCCGAAGGTCCACTCTCGCGCGAAGAAATCATCGACAAAGTCCGTAAAGAACGCTACGTCAAAGACAATACCATTTTGGTCAATCTACAGGACGCTAATTTGTTCAAGAAGCTAGCTAACGGTTCCTACACCATTGCTGAATAATAACAACTACTACCAAGACGGCGGGGACAGAGTCCCCGCCGTCTTGGTAGTTCTAGTGCTACAATACTCGAACCATGAAGGATTTTTTTAGTAGTATTTTTGGGGTTATTCTAATCCCAATTTGCTTTGGGGCCATTGCAATAATCTGGTGGGTCTTGTTCCGCAACACGGATTTTTCTATTGCTACAACTGTTGGATTTGGGTTATTGCTGTTACCGCTATTCTTGCCGTTTATATTGTACTATCTGACCTACGATCGGTGGATGGAATTTGTTCATGGAATGTTTAGCTACGAGCAAGGTCGTACCACGTTGCGTATCAAACTCCCTCAAGAGGTCCTCAAATCGCCCGAGGCGATGGAAAGTGTATTTGCTCAAATTTATAACCCCAACGGATCAGACACACTATGGCAGGCGTACATCGATGGCAAGTGTCCACTAGTGAGTAGTTTTGAGATTGTGTCTATCGGTGGGGACGTCCGGTTTTATGCCAATGTACCTCGCAAGAAAATTAAAAACGCTCTTGAGGCACAGCTCTACGCGCAGTACCCAGGTATAGAAATCGAAGAGGAGTTACTCGATTACACCACAGAGGTACAATGGAAGGAAGGTGAGATGGACCTAATGTCATTTCACATTGTTAAAAAGGTCGACGATGTATTACCTATCAAAACTTATATCGACTATGGTCACGACAAAACGCCCAAAGAGGAGTTAAAGTTCGAACCGATGGCACCACTAATCGAACACATGAGCAAGGCCAAACTACACGAGCGCCTGTACGTGCAGATCCTCTGCACACCCCACGCCAAAAAAGAATTCAAAGGTGGCTCCCGGGTAACCAAGGGCACCTGGGAACAAGCTGCGACAGACAAAATAAACGACATGCTCAAACGGGACCGACCAAAAAGCGCTGACCCAAATGAGCCCGATGACCGACCCACACTGACCATGCACGAGCGCGACACCGTGGCTGCAATCGAACGCAACGTCGGCAAATACGCCTACGAGGTTGGGATCCGAGCCATGTACATCACGCTTGACGCCACCCAGTTTGACGGCGAGATGATTGGTCCGATGCTCAAATCATTCTCCCAGTACGATATCCTTAACCGTAACGGATTGGCTGTGCGCTACAAAACCGAGATTGACTACGCGATGTTCAGAGATTACTCTGGTGGTAAGCAAAAGAAAATGAAGATGGATGAGTTGGAGGCCTATAAAATGCGCACATACTCAATCCCTGACACACCAAAAGACCAAGTGCACCAACCTAAAGTTATGTCAGTGGAAGAGCTGGCCACCATTTACCACATCCCCGGCAGTTCAGTTCTAACCCCTGGCCTCAGCCGTATCTCATCTACCCGCCGCAACGCACCCAGCAACCTACCTACCGGCGAACTACCTATCTAATTTTCTATGGAACCAGAACCACTTATTGCACCCGTAGCGGACGTACCTGAACTATCTACACCAGAACCAATCCCCAAGCGCCGTCGCTGGCTACGGTGGCTATGTTGGTTTCTGGGTGGCAAAGTGGTTGTACTAGCGCTGTTATTTATCAGTTTTTACCTGTTATACCAACCACCAGCTGATTTTCAACCTCAGACTATTACTATCGAGCCAGGCGAGAGTGTCTTCTCGATTGCTCAGCAACTCACCCAGCAACAAATCGTCCGGTCGGAACTCATCCTGTTTACTATATTGCGCTACTGGCAAGACCCCACCCAGATTAAAGCCGCGACCTATACGTTTGAAGAACCGCAAACAGCATTTGAGGTGGCAGAGCTACTTGTAGAGGGCGAGTTTGGTAATAACCTGACCACTCTGACGTTCATTGAGGGAATGCGAATCCAAGAGTTTGCCGTCCGTGCGAGTGCGAGTTTGCAGAACGTGACCGAGGCTGAGTTCCTGGAACTAACAGCTGGACTGGAGGGTCAACTGTTTCCCGAAACATACTATGTGCCGGCTGACTTTACTACTGCTCAACTGATTGTATTGATGTTCGACACTCATGTCGATGTTTTAGCGGAATTACTCGCCAGTAGCACCACGAGTCTAACCACACCAGAGATACTCATCCTAGCATCGATTGTCGAGCGCGAAGCCAACACGCCGGAATCAAAAGCGTTGGTCGCGGGGATATTTCTCAACCGGATGGCTATCGGCATGCCCCTCCAGGCGGATGCGTCGATAGAATACGTCATCGACGCACCGCTCGGGGAGCTGGCACCAGGGCAGCTCGCCGCTGAGTTGCGTGAGCTCGATAGTCCCTACAACACTTACCGTAACCCAGGTTTGCCGCCAACCCCTATCGGGAACCCTGGTCGGATGGCGCTCGCGGCTGTGATCAACCCGACCCCGTCAGGGTATTTCTACTACATTACGGGGAACGATGGCGAGTTTTATTACGCTCGTACATATGATGAACACCTCGTTAATATTGAAAGACACCTGCGGTAATGGTAGCCTGCTGGCAATGGATACACCCAACCAAACAGTTTTTGTCGGCCTCTCTGGTGGGGTTGATAGTTCGGTCGCAGCCGTGCGGCTGCTGGCTGCTGGCTACAACGTGGTCGGGGTGTTTATCAAAGTCTGGCACCCAGACTTTATGGTTTGTAATTGGGAACAGGAGCGACTCGATGCGATGCGGGTGGCGGCGCATTTGGGAATTCCGTTTTTGACCTGTGATGCTGAGGCTGCCTACCGCGATGACGTGGCGCACTATTTTATTCAAGAGTACCGGGCAGGTCGGACACCGAACCCTGACGTGATGTGCAACCAATACGTTAAGTTTGGACGGTTCTTGGATTTTGCTCTTGATAAGGGTGCTGATTTTATTGCCACCGGCCACTATGCACAGCGGCTAGCAGGGGGGCGGGGTGCCGAGCTGCACCGCGGGGTCGACGCAGGGAAAGACCAAACCTATTTTCTCTGGACGCTCTCGCAAACACAACTCGACCGGACGTTGTTCCCCGTTGGCGATACTCCTAAAGAACAAATCAGGCGAGAGGCTGAAGCGGCTGGAATTCCAGTTGCTCAAAAAAAAGATAGCCAGGGCATCTGCTTTCTCGGACACGTTGATATACCGGAATTCCTCGCACACTATATAGATCTCATACCCGGGCAAGTCAAGAACGTCGACGGAGTAGTAATTGGTGATCACAAAGGTTCACTGGTATATACCCTTGGGCAGCGTCACGGGTTTACTATCACCAGTCAGAACATCAACCGCCAGCCTTATTTTGTGGTTGGCAAAAACGACAATACTAATGAACTAACGGTCGCGACTGAACTGTCCACCTTACCAAAGAGTGTAAATCTTAAATTACATAATGTAGTAACGAGAACCACTCTCACCGCAGACGAACCAGTCGAATTACAAATCCGCTACCGCCAAACTCCAATCAGCGCCACCATAGTGCAGGTTTGGAACGACTCGATTACGCTCCGGCCAACCGTCACAATGGAACAACCCGCCGCTGGACAATCCTGTGTACTGTATCGCGGTTCATTGTGCCTGGGAGGTGGTATCATAGAGTAAATGCCCATTAAAATTACCAAAGCCGACGGAACGGTCGAATACTTTAAACTGGAGAAACTCCGCCGCTCGCTGCGTCGCTCTGGCGCTCGTCCAGAAGAAGTTAATCACGTCATGGCTGAGCTAACGCCAACTCTGCGCGACGGTATCAGTACGCAGGAAATCTATCGCAACGCCTTCAAGCTCCTCAACAATAGCAGTTCACCGGTAGCAGCTCGGTATTCACTTAGGAGAGCGCTCTTTAACCTCGGCCCCACGGGGTTTCCGTTTGAGAAATTCATCGCGCGGTTGTTTGCTCTTGACGGCTACACGACTGACACTGGTCGAATGATCCAAGGCAAGTGTGCCGAACACGAAATAGACATCGCCGCTTACAAAGCTGACCATAGTTTTGTCGGAGAGGCTAAATTTCACGCTCGCCCTGGCGTTAAGTCAGACCTACAGGTTGCAATGTACTCGTATGCCCGACTGCTCGACCTACGAGACACTAAAATTTGCCACGAGGACATCTGTGGTATCAAAGAATTCTGGCTGATCACCAATACCAAGTTCACCTCCACCGCCCTTGAATACGGTACGTGTGTTGGCCTCAAACTACTCAGCTGGGACTACCCCCGCCATGACAACCTGCACGACCGTATTCAGCGTGCCGGCATCTATCCGATTACTGTGCTGCAGGGATTATCATCTAAACAAGCTCGGATATTGATTGAACGCGACATCATCCTCTGTAGTGATTTGGTCGCCCAACCGCACACGTTAAACCAACTCCACCTCGGGAACCAACAACATGAAGCGGTACTGCAAGAAGCCCGCAATCTTTGTCGTCAAAACAGCACGGCCTAAAACATAAACTGTCAATACTTTTGTCAAAAAAAGCCTGTGGTATACTCGGGTTATTACTTATTACCGCAATTCATAAATATTTCGTATGGCAGCAGCAGAACAACAGCAGCAGCAAGATGGCTCAAAAACACTCGTATCATTTGTAGTCGGACTTCTTATCGGTGGTATGCTTGTCTGGGCATTTTCAGGTCCTACAGCTACCGCACCGACAGACCAAGCAACGACAGATGAGGCGACTGAAATGACTGAAGAAGCTACGGATGAATCAACTGACGCTAGCGAAACAGACGCAGACACCCCAGCAGTGGTAACTCTACCAGTTGGAAATGGGTCAATCATTGTCAACGATCAACCAGCGAGTGCAAGCATTGTGCTTGACCGCGCAACCTACCCAGTAAGTGAGGGTTGGATTGGCGTACGTGATTACAACAATGGACAGCTCGGGTTCATCCTTGGAGTAGTTCGCTTTAGTGAAGCTGGTGCTTTGGTACCAGAAAACATCATTTTGCAACGGCCAACTCAAGTTGGTCAGGAGTACGCCGTAGTGGTGTTCACTGAAGATGGTGACAACACCTTCAACCCTGCTGGAGACGTGCAAGTCGACCAAATCTTCTCCACTTTTACCGCACAATAGTCAATACTTAGTATCAAACACAGCTAAACGGCCTAGCCGTTTGGCTGTTTTCGTATAGCAGATTACGCCTTGTGCAGCTGCAGCAACCAGAAGTTACGTTTGTACTTTCTATCACCAACTGTAGTGTAATGAGTTTCTTTGGTGAGTTTGTCGATGACAAAATGGGTTTGGTACACATCAAGAATATCTGCTTCAGTAAACACCCGCTCAACCAAACCCCAGTCTGGTTGTAGGTATGTATCAGGCTCCAGGCCAGCGTGTGCCAGCAACAACTGCTTGGCATTACTATCGCCATCTTTGCACAGGGCGCGGACGAACATCTGCCCACCAGACTTCAGTACTCGGGCTGATTCATGGAGGTATACCGAGCGCTCAGGAGCGGTGAGTGAGTTTGAAGAGGTGACATCGATAATGAGATCAAACACAGCATCCGGGAAATTGTAGACAGTTCCGATAGAGCCCTCCGTAATACGCACTGAGCCAGCAACTGAACCAACACCGACCCTAGCCTGCTCAATCCGCGCTCGAGCGGTCGCCACAGCGTTAGCAGCGATTTCTATTCCCTCAACTATTGCTCCAAGCTCCGCCAAATAGAGGGCATTTTTACCTTCACCACTACCCAGGTCCAATACTTTGAGGTCATGAAGCGGCAGATCGCGACCCCGCAAGTCACGAACCTTGATGACTTGCTTGACCCACTGTAAAAAGGCCTTGGCTGGTTTAGTACCAGTCATCAATCTCCGTCGGGCGTATTCTTCTTCCCAGGCTTGCTTGGCTGGTTTCATAGTGCGATTGTAGCAGGAAAATTCTGTTATACTACATCTATATGGCTGGATACACGTACAAATACAACCCGAACCGTTCTGCCGAGTGGAACTATGGTGGTGCAAAATGGAAATTATCACGCTCCAAAATTGATTTTTTTAAGGAGTGTCCGCGCTGTTTCTGGGTGGACAATGTGCTGGGAACTAAGCGGCCAGGGTTTCCTTCATTTAACCTCAATATCGCCGTTGATGAACTATTCAAAAAGGAATTCGATGTGTACCGCGCAGACCAGACTCCACACCCACTCATGGAGCAGTACGGCATCGATGCCGTGCCGTTCCAGCATCCAGATCTGGACACCTGGCGCGATCCGTTTGTCGCTATTATGCACCGACACGAGCCAACTGGCATGATGATCAGTGGGGGAGTTGACGACATTTGGGTGAACCCCGCCGGGAACCTCATCATCGTCGATTATAAGGCCACCTCAAAAGATAGCCGGATTGACAAGCTCGGCGACAGTCCCTGGGAGCAGCAGTACACTCGCCAACTCGGGGTGTATAAGTGGCTCCTGGAGCAAAACGGCTTTACCGTTGAGGACACTGGCTACCTGGTGTATGCTAACGCTGACAAGTCTCTGCCTGAGTTTGGCGATACGTTACAGTTTGAAACTACCGTCATACCGGTAGAGGCCGTGACCGATTGGATCGAACCGACACTGAGCGAGATCAAAGCCTGCCTGGACCAAAAAACCATCCCAGAAATTGGGGAATCATGCGAATTCTGCCCCTACCGAGAAGCTTGCGGGAAGAAATTACTCAAAATCCACAACCAGACGAAGAAATCTATCTAACCCTCATGTCTAACTTTACCATCGGTGTTAAAAATATTGTTGCCAACATACCCAAAGGCTCAGTCATGACCTATAAAGCTGTGGCGGTGGCGGTGGGAAACCCCAACGCTGCTCGAGCAGTGGCGAATGTAATGAAAGCTAACTATGATCTGACTGTGCCGTGTCATCGCGTCATCCGCAGCGATGGGGGACTCGGTGGCTACAACCGTGGTGGCACTGGTGTAAAAGCTGCATTACTCAAGCGTGAAGGTGTAGTATTATAAAATACCTATGTATACATTCAAAGTTGAGCAAGCCATTCAGGCGGCGGCGGTATTACACCAAGACCATCAACGCAAAGGGGCGGTACCAATCCCGTATATTACTCATCTGGTCGCCGTCATGCTGATTTTGCGTGACTATACCAGTGATGAAGACACGTTGGTCGCGGCGCTCTTACATGACACCCTTGAGGATACCGACTACACAGCAGAAGAGATGCGAGTTGACTTTGGTGAGACCGTCACCACTATTGTCACCACCCTGACGGAACCTAAATTTGATCGGGAGCAAAAACTGCCGTGGCGAGAGACTAAGTTCCGCTACGCCAAACAAATCAAATACGGCCCACTGGCTGCTGTGCATATTGCCGCAGCTGACAAGTCTCACAATTTTCGCAGCATCGTCGAGGAATACCACGACGACCCTAACCGCTTTATGCAGGATTTTGGGAAAAACCTCGATGAGCGCCTTGACGCGTATCAAACCATCGCCAATTCTATCAACAGCCGCCTCAAAGATGGTATAGTGCACGAATTCAACCACACCTTTGCCGCCTATAAACAATTCATCCTCAATGTCCAAACCAACAAAGAAGGGTAGCGCTTTCAATTATACCCCAAACTACAATCTACCCACATTGCCAAAAAAAATCCCCACCAAATGGGATATGACTGGTTTGTATTATACCTCTGTATCTGACCCGCAAATTGAAAAAGACGTTGTGGGCACAGAGAAGTTATACAAAAGCTTTGTAAAAAAGTACCAAGGATCTGACTTTACATCTAACCCAAAGACGCTCAAAGCTGCCCTACTGCAACTAAACACTCTCGAAGCCAATGGAATCAGCGGAAAACCCACCCGCTATTTGTCACTCCTGACAGCACTCAATGCTAACGACGAGGTGGCAACCAAACGACTAGCGCTCCTGGGTCAACGCCTCACCAAAGTTGGAAACAGTCTCTTATTTTTCGGGCTTGAACTGGCAAAAACTAACAAGGAAAACCAACGGCGGCTACTGAACGCACCTGAACTGACTGACTTTACTTATTATCTAAAAGGGGTGTTTGAAAATGCTAAGTACCAATTGACCGAACCAGAAGAAAAAATCATCCGGTTACTAGGCAATTGTTCATACAGCATGTGGGTTGATGCGACTGAGAAAATGATCAGTAACAAAAGTGTACCCTACAAAGGAAAAGAAATTCCAGTTAACGAAGCCCTCAACACAATCACCACTCTACCGTTTCAAGAGCAACAAACGTTCTGGGAAGCAACTATGAAAGTCGTCGCAACCCTGGATGAGGTGGTTGAACATGAACTGACTGCCATTTGTACACGAGTAAAAATCAGCGATGAACTCCGGGGCTATAAAAAGCCCTACAGCGCCTCAGTTATAGACAAAGAAGACGACGAAAAAAGTGTCGAAGCTCTCATTACGGCGGTCAGCACCAAGGGTTTTAACCTCAGTAAAAAATTCTATCAACACAAAGCCAAGTTGCATGGTTTGAAACAGATGGAGTACGGCCAACGCAATGCGGTACTAGGTTCGCCAGCAATCATTGACTTCGCCCAATCAACCGAGATCTGTCGTGATGTGTTCTACGGGGTTGACCCCCAGTACGGTGAGATTTTTGACAAAATCCTCACTAACGGGCAGATCGATGTCTACCCCAAAAAAGGTAAGGGCGGTGGCGCATTTATGTCGGCTGGTACCAACCAACCAACCCAAGTATTTCTCAATCATACCAACACAATCAACTCACTGGAAACCTACGCACATGAAATGGGACACGCTATCCACTCTGAGCGATCAAAAATCCAGCCAGTACACTACGACAGTTACTCACTCACAACAGCTGAGACGGCGAGTACCTTGTTTGAAGGATTGCTTTTTGATGCTGTGCTCGCACAATCAACCCCTGACCAGCAAGCAACCCTACTCCACAACAAACTTATCGGTGATATTGCCACCATTCAGCGGCAAATAGCCTTTCATAATTTTGAGCTTGAGATGCACCTGAGCGTACGAGAACAGGGAGCTGTCACCAAAACTGACCTCAACACGATGATGCAAAAACACCTCAAGTCGTATTGCGGACCTGGCGTGAATGTTACCGAACTAGATGGCAACTCGTATATCTACGTTGGTCATTTTCGTTATAATTTCTACGTCTACACATACGTGTTTGGCATCCTCATGAGCAGTATCATGGCCGAGAAGTTTGCGGCCGAAAACAGTTACGCTGTAAAAATCGACCAATTTCTCACCGCTGGTGGGAGTGATAACGTCGCCAACATCTTCAAGTCAATTGGGATTAATACCAAGAAAGTTGAGACGTTTGAGTATGGTCTGATCAAAATGGAACAAGAAATCAAACTGCTCCAAAAACTTACTCAGTAAGAGTGCTATAATCCATCCACTATGAGCATGCTATTTTTAGGAATGACGTTAAGTGTTATTGGTAAAGGGATGCTCGGGCTGGCCATCATCTGGGTTCATGTGACTATGGCAACCGAACGCACGATTGACGAGCAGGTAATCAGAGCCTTTCGGCGAGAAACTGTCATTACCATTCTGGCGCTGTTTCTGATTTTCTCGGGTTACGTTTTAGAAATTATCGGACTAGGAGGCTTTGGCACCATGATCGCATGCACGGGAGCGGAATGCGCTGCCATGTTGGGTGGAGCGCTCTAAACAAAAAAGCCGCCTATAGGCTGCTTTTTTGGTACAGCTATAGTACAATCTCGGGCATGACTGGAAACGAAATCCGAAGCAAATATTTAGCATTTATGGAAAGAAATGGCCACGCGGCGGTTCCCTCTAGTGCGCTCGTGCCAGAAAATGATCCTACCACCTTGTTTACCGGTAGCGGTATGCAACCACTGGTGCCCTATTTGATGGGAGAAACTCACCCCAAAGGTACTCGGATCGTGAACAGTCAAAAGTGCTTCCGGGCAGCGGATATCGAGGAAGTCGGTGACACCAGCCACACGACGTTTTTTGAAATGCTCGGCAACTGGTCACTGGGGGATTATTTTAAAGCTGAGCAGATAGAGTGGATTGCTAGTTTTTACCTCGATGAGATTGGTCTCGACCCAGAAAAATTCTACATCACCGCGTTTATCGGTGACGAAGCCACTGGTGTACCCAAAGACACCGAGGCCGTTGAAATCTGGCAATCAATCCTGCGAGCTCGAGGATTGAGCCATGAAGCAGTTGAACTAGGCTCCGCTGCAGACGCGAGTAAACGCGGCATCAAACCTGGTGAACGGATTTTTTACTACGATGCTGCCGAAAACTGGTGGAGTCGGGTTGGCAAACCAGAAAACATGCCTTTAGGTGAGATCGGTGGTGGAGACAGTGAGATGTTTTATGACTTTGGTACTCCGCATGACACAAAGTTTGGCGAACATTGCCATCCGGCGTGCGACTGCGGGCGATTTATGGAGATTGGCAACAACGTGTTTATGGAGTACATCAAAACCGAAAGCGGGTTTGAGCCACTGCCGGCCAAAAACATTGATTTCGGCGGGGGACTAGAGCGCATCGCCGCAGCCAGTATCAACTCACCCGACGTATACAAAGTTGACCTACTCTGGACGGTGATCGAGCAAATTGCCAGGCTATCGGGGAAGCAATACGATGAGAATCTTGAGGCTTTTAGAGTAATTACCGATCACATAAGGGGGGCTGTGTTTATGATTGGAGATGGTGTACAGCCAGGCAACACTGATCAAGGCTACTTTGTACGACGGTTACTGCGTCGAGCGGTGCGGTTTGCTGATCTCCTTGAGGTCCCAGCTGGCGAATTTGCTAATCTGGCCAAAAGTGTGATTATGTCGTACCAATCCCACTACACCAACCTGGCCGACAGAGAAGCCGAGATCATTGCGGCCATCAGTACCGAAGAAGCTCAATTCCGCAAAACCCTCGAAAACGGCCTCAAACAATTCAATAAAATATCCCTCCAAGTGCACGTCGACACCAAAATGGTTGACGGAAAAAAAGTCATTGACAAATCAACTGCCCATGGAATCAAATCAATCGGTGCCCAAAATGCTTTTGATCTATTTACAACGTACGGATTCCCAATCGAATTAACGCAAGAGATCGCAACTGAGAAGGGTCTAGTGGTAGACCTTAATGGATTCCAAAAACTAATGGAAGGGCACCGGGCACTATCACGCGCCGGCGCTGAGCATAAATTCAAAGGTGGGTTGGCTGATAGTTCAGAGGTTGTGGTGCAATACCACACTGCGACCCACTTGCTTCTCTCGGCGCTGCGTCACCACCTGGGAGACCACGTTCACCAAGCTGGTAGCAACATCACGAGCGAACGGATGCGCTTTGATTTCACTCACACAGAGAAAGTGGAACGAGATAGGCTCGACCAGATTGAAAACTGGGTTAATGAGGCGATCAAAGCCGGTGGAGTTGTGACAACTGACATGATAAGTAAAGACGCCGCGCAAGCAGACGAGACCATCGAGGCTAGTTTCTGGGACAGGTATCCAGATGAGGTCAAGGTCTACAGCATGACCGGAAACGGCGGGACTATCTACTCCCGAGAACTATGCGGTGGTCCTCACCTGCAAAACTTCACCGAGTTCAGTGACCTCACCTTTAAAATTACCAAAGAAGAATCCTCGGCAGCCGGAATACGCCGCATCAAGGCCGTGCTCGAATAAACATCCCCACATTGGAACAACAATCACCCCCGGCCGTCATTGTTCTTGCTATACTGTTGATATATGTTGTTTTCTCGCGGCGCTGCTAGCGGCTATACTCTTTTGGTTGACGTTGGGTCAGGCAGTATTGGATTGGCGGTGGTTGCGGGTGACAGTAAGGTAGATTTTGTTTGGTCGCACCGTGAGCACACACCGCTCAAAGTCACCGATTCAATTACTGAGAGCAGCAAGGCGGTCATCACTGCCATCATGAACGCGCTGTTGATCTTTGAGTCGGAGGGCAGGCCAGCGCTGTTGACACATGACGCGTCAGCTCGAATTACCACCATCCAGGCTACTGTGGCGGCACCATGGTCCTACACCGTAGCCAGAACAGTGACGTTTAGTAACGACGAGCCATTTGTAATTACTAAGGATTTACTAGAGAACTTAGCCAAAACCGCCGCTGATCAAGCAATCGCTGAGTTTAGTGCAGAGCATTCATTAACGAGCTTGGGTGTACAAGAAACAAGCCGAACCATTCTCGACGCTCATGCCAACGGCTACCGCATCACTACGCCAAACAAACAGCAAGCAACCCAGCTGTGTGTTACGCACGTCAGCACGTTCATCCGAAAAGAGATAGTTGTCAGTCTAACAAAACTCCAAGAAAAACTTTTTGCTGAAGTACCGCTTGAAATCACATCGTTTATGCTGGCTAACTATTATGTTACCGATGCAATCCAAGCAACTAGTGATGACTATTGTCTAGTTGATGTGACTAATGAAGCCACTGAATTAGGAATCGTTAGACAGAATACTTTACAATACAGCACTCATATAGCGTTTGGACGCGCGTCGCTCGCCCGGGAAGTAAGTGCTGCAACCGAAGTAACTATGCATGAGGCGTTTACCAGCATCAGAACTCTCCATCAACAAGAAAATCTACATGACGACATCGCAGCAGCATTGGCGGCCTACCAAGACCAACTGATTTTGTTATTCAAAGAAACTGGCGACCGCCTCACTATCCCAAAACACATCTACCTCCAAGCCGATGCTGGTCTGGCTGACTTCTTTGCTCCGATGGTGGAGAGAGCTGGTAAAGCAGCTAGCAAGGGGAATGTCCTAGTAACGCCACTGACCCCAAGCAAACTTAAGTATGACGGCACATTAAGTGTTTCAACTGATACTGCTCTACTGGTCGCAAAAAGCTTTTTCCACACAAAACCGTCGAGGACTTATTTTCTTTACTTATAAAAGCTATACTATATCTATATGTCGCAAAAATGGAACCTACAAGATATCCGCCCAGCTGGTGAAGTCCGCCCCAAGCGACCAGTTATACAAAAACCACGATCCACGGGAGGAGGATCAACAGACTCAGAAACAGTCCCCACGCGTCAACGACTAATGTCTCGTCCGCTTAATAATGATCCACGAATTGTTATTACAGACGGCACCAAAAAAGATCGCAATCGATTAACTCTAGCCATTACTTTCTTTGTCGTAATTGTTGGTGCAGCGACTTTGCTCAGCGGTTTGCTTGGTAAAACCGAACTAACTATCTATCCAGAATTCAGAGACCCCAACATTAACGCTGAGTTCACCGCGTTTCCAACTCCAACCGATGGTGCCCTCAGTTACGAAATCATGACCCTCGAAGAAACCCGTGAGAGTCAGGTGCAGGCGAGTGGTTCGATTGACGTCGAAGAACAGGCCACTGGTGTTCTTGAAATCAGTAAAAGCACCCCCGGGGCGGAGCGCTTAATCAAAAACACCCGATTCCGCAGTCCTAATGGACTGGTCTACCGGATTCAAGAATCAGTTGT
This sequence comes from Minisyncoccota bacterium, assembly GCA_041688155.1. GTDB lineage: Bacteria > Patescibacteriota > Minisyncoccia > Phycocordibacterales > UBA918 > OLB19. Next base: position 14,973 of record JBDNIW010000013.1, read on the forward strand.
TGTACCTGGGGCTATCAATGGCAACGATGGCACAATCCAAGCCGAAGTATTTGCTGATGATGTTGGTGAACAATACAATCTCTCAGCTGGCACAACGTTTGACATCCCCGGCTTTCAGGAGGGTGGGTTCACCGATTTATTTAACGCCATCAAGGCTCGAAACCTAGCGGCGATTGCTGGAGGGTTTGATGGTCCACAGTTCCAAATTGACGATGGGGAGCTAAACACTGCCAGACAAGCAATCCAGATTGAACTGCGCAATGCACTCCTGGAGAAAATAGCTGCTAACAAACCAGCCGGTATGATTGCGTTCCCTGGAGCGGTAGCTATCACCTACAACCAACTACCAGCTATCGAGTATGACCAAGATCGCGTCACCATCCGGGAGCAAGCCATCCTGCAGGTACCATTATTCACGGCGGGTGATTTTGGGACTTTTATTGCACAAGAAACCGTCGCCACGTACTCAGGTGGACCTGTCCGCGTCGACGATCCTAGCCAGCTGATATTTAACTACAGCTCAGCTACCACCAGCAACAGCGTGCTTGCTAATATTGAATCCTTAACCTTTAGCCTGACTGGAAAGCCACGACTGATCTGGGAGTACGACGCCGAAAAACTCAAAGCTGACCTGGCTGGTCTACCTAAAACTGCCATAGCAAACGCCATCACCGCCTACCCAGGTATCGACCGAGCGCGCGTCCAAGTCACACCATTTTGGAAAAGAACCTTTCCTGAGAGTGTAGAGGCGATTCAAATCATTGAAGTCATCGATGCCACCAATTAGTTGTCCGCACAGCTTTTGTTGACGCATATATCATCGTCTGGTACACTCAGCCAGTTCAAATGGATCAAGATACTAACACCGAAGCTGAGGAGCTCGTATACGGCATTGTAGAGGAAGCGTTACCGAACACGCATTTTCGAGTTGTCGTAGAAGGAGAGCCTGAGCCAGTGCTAGCGTATCTCTCTGGTCGCATGCGCCGCTTTCGTATCCGCGTTCTCGTGGGTGACAAGGTAGGTCTAGTTATCGATCCATATGGAGGCAAGGCACGCATCACTAAGCGTAACTAAACATTATGAAAGTACAATCATCAGTAAAACCAATGTGTAAGGATTGTCAGGTAGTAAAACGCTCTGGCGTAGTTCGAGTTACCTGTAAAAATCCCCGACACAAACAGCGTCAAGGCTAATCAATTATCATATGCGAATTTCTGGTATAACTATTCCTGACGAAAAACACTTATCGTATGCGCTTACAGCAGTATATGGTATAGGGTTTACTCGGGCAAAAACTATCTTGACTGAGCTCAACGTTGAGCACACCAAGAAGGCTACCGATCTGACCACAGATCAAGAAAACGCCATCCGCGAAAAAATTGAATCTTTTACCATCGAAGGTGAACTCAAGCGAACTGTCGCTGGAAACATCAAGCGATTAAAAGACATCAAATCGTATCGTGGCTCACGGCATGCCAAAGGGCTTCCAGCTCGAGGACAAAACACCAAGACTAACGCCCGCACGCTCAAGGGAGCTAAAAAGACTATGGGTAGTGGTCGTCGTAAACTTGAGAAGACGTAGGTCGTCTCTCTATTATTAATTTCGTACATGAACCTATGGGTAAGAAACGAACAGTAAAAAAATCTGGTGGATCAGACGTAGCGGGAACCTCCCGAGCGTTAAATCGTATCCCTAAGCGAAAGCTTCCAAGTGGTACACTAAACATCCTCGCCACTTTTAACAACACACTACTCACGTTGTGTGATGCTAAAGGTAACGCCGTGATGTCAGCATCCTCTGGCGCGCTAGGATTCAAAGGTGCACGTAAGAGTACACCATTTGCAGCAGCTAAAGTCGGTGAGATCATCGGTGAAAAAGCCGGGCAGATGGGCATGAAAGACGCAGAAGTAGTTGTCCGCGGAGTTGGTGCCGGACGAGAGTCAGCCTTGCGTGCTTTCTCTGGTCAAGGTATCAGTATCAGCAAGATCACTGATAAAACTCCCGTACCATTTAATGGCCCGCGCCCTCCTAAGGCACGACGCGTATAATTTGTAATATATGATCATTGGACCAAAATACAAAATTGCCAAACGACTCGGTGCTCCGATCTTTGAAAAGACTAAAACTGCAAAGTTTGAACAGTCTTTACAACGATCACTCGGGAACCAACGTCGTGGACGAAGGCCAGGGCAAATGTCTGACTACAAACGTCAGCTCATCGAAAAGCAAAAAATGCGATTTACCTACGGTATTTCTGAGAAGCAGCTCCGCAAGTACGTAAATGAGGCGGTTGAAAAAAGTAACCAACCAGTAGCACTCCTCATGGACCGACTAGAGTCGCGCCTAGACAACATCATCTATCGTATGGGACTAGCCAAAACCCGACAGATGTCACGTCAGATGGCATCACACGGTCATTTCTGTGTCAACGGAAAGAAGATGACTATCCCTTCGCACAAAGTAAAACCAGGCGACATCATCAGTGTCCGAGAGGGTAGTCGACAAAGTGTTCTATTTATTGGACTAGACGAATCATACGAAGCGGCATCTGTGCCAGCTTGGGTGACGTTTGATATCAAGAAGATGGAAGGAGAAATGAAAACTGCCCCGGTATATAATCCGGTCGAGACGCTCTTTGATCCAGAGCAGGTGATGGAATACTACAGTCGATAGAAATAGTAGTAATTAGTAAAATAAGTAATTGCATTATGTTGGAAACAAACGTCACACTACCATCAAAGCCACGAGTGGTTAGCGAAGAAGATTTCAAAGGAGTTTTTGAAATCGATGGTCTGTACCCTGGGTACGGACATACGCTTGGTAACTCCCTTCGTCGCATCATCCTATCGTCTCTGCCAGGAGCCGCTATCACGCAGGTCAAAATCGATGGCGTTGAGCACGAATTCTCAACTCTGTCAGGAGTTAAGGAAGACGTTCTTACTATCCTGCTCAACCTAAGACGAGTACGGCTACAGCTCCACGGAGACGAGCCAATGACAGTGACCCTCAAAACTTCCGGCGCTGGTATTGTGACAGCAAAAGACATTGTCACGCCATCTCAAGTTGAGATTCTCAACCCAGAGCAACACATTGCCGAAATCACCAACAAAACTGCAAAACTGAACATCGAAATTACGGTAGAAAATGGTCTCGGCTACGTACCTCGTGAAGTCCACCAAAAAAACAAAGTCGAAATCGGCACGATTGCGCTTGATGCCGTGTTTACACCAATCAGACGCGCTAACTACGAGGTAGAAAACATGCGTGTCGGTGACCGAACCGATTACAACCGTTTGCGTTTAGTAATCGAGACTGACGGCACGTACTCTGCCCGAGAAGCGCTTGAGAAGTCTATCGAAGTCATGATCCACCAACTGAAATCAATTATCGGTTTCCAGGATCAAAAGGAAGTAAAAACTCCCGAAGCACCAACAGCAGCTGAAGATACAAAAAATGAGCCAGATCCAGAAGTACTCAAAACGCGAATTGAGACACTAGATTTATCCGCTCGCACCTTACAAGCACTCGAGGACGCTAGCATCCGAACCATCGGAGGTCTTGTCAGAAAGAAAAAAGATGATATCCTAGCGCTCGACGGCATCGGACCAAAAGGAGTAGCCGAAGTAGAAACTCTCCTTGGCCAGATGAACCTCACTCTTGAAGTATAATTATTATGAAGCACGCTAATAAAAACCGAACCCTAGGACGATCTCGCTCACAGCGAACGGCTCTGTTACGTGGTCTGTCAGTCTCACTTATCCGGGACGGTCAAATCACCACCTCTCTGGCCAAAGCCAAAGAGATCCAACCTCGAATCGAGAAACTAGTTACACATGCCAAAACAGACAGTGTGGCATCACGTCGCCTGGTGGCGAGCAAGCTGGGTGAACCGCAAGACATCACTATCCAAAAACTGTTTGGCGAAATCGCTCCCAAATTTGCTGACCGCAACGGAGGCTACACTCGAGTGATCAAACTAGGTCAAACTGGTGGTCGGCCAGAAGCAGTAATCGAGTTTGTCGCCTAACTTCTGCCTATGACTAAAAAAATCGAATCATTTAAAAAAGCCACAGGAGACACCTACACTATTGACGCTGCTGACAAGCGAATGGGGAGAGTAGCTACAGAAGCTGCCACTATATTGATGGGTAAAAACCGCGCTGATTTTGCTAAACACGAAATGTCAGACGTCGTAGTTACCATCACCAACGCTGGTAAACTGGACATCCCAGAAAAGAAAAAGGCGGAAATCTATCAGTCTTTCTCTGGGTGGCCAGGTGGGCGCAAAACAGAAACTTTGGAGCACCTGCGCGTGCGCCGAGGGATTGCTGAGGTAATGCACCGAACAATCGGCGGCATGCTTCCACAAAACAAACACAAGAAGCGACTTTTAAAACAATTAATAATTACTGAGTAATATGGCTATTGCAACCTACATCGAAGGCATCGGACGGCGAAAGACTGCGTCTGCTCGGGTGCGGCTTACGCCAGCTGACAAAACCACCGTAGTCGTCAACGACAAGGCAATCGAAGCCTATTTCCCAGTTTTAGCGCACCAGAAAGACATCATGTCTGTCCTTGAGACAGCTGACGCTGGTATTGAGAACTACACCATCACCGCCAAGGTACACGGTGGCGGTACGTCTTCACAAGCCGAAGCTATCCGACTCGGGATTGCTCGGTCACTAGTGAAGGAAAAGATAGAACGACGAGGAGTACTCAAGGCCCTTGGATTCCTCAAACGAGATCCACGGTCAGTAGAACGAAAGAAGCCGGGACTACGGAAGGCTCGAAAACGAGCAGCTTGGTCTAAACGGTAGAAATCTACCGTTTAGACCGGTCCTAGCGAGAGCTAGGAATCGTCGATGTTTACGAGACGATAGGAGGGAACAAATATTATTACGTTCTGGGTCGTCCAACAAAGCCACCAATCTCTGGTGGTTTTTGTTTACTCCGGTCCCGAAGGGATCGCCGATATGAAGCGAAGCGGAAGCAGGCGAAGGTGGGAACCGAGTATCAAACTATGCTGAAGAAAAAGAGAGTCACCCTGACTCTCTTTAGCGTTTACTCCAATCCTAGCGAGAGCTAGGAATCGTCGATGTTTACGAGACGATAGGAGGGAAGAACGTCACATTGTGACAGGCGTCCATCGAAGCCACCAAACATTGGTGGCTTTCTCCGTTTAGACCGGTCCTAGCGAGAGCTAGGAATCGCCGATGTTTACAAGGTGAATGCTGAAAGCAGAGAGGGTGCCCTGGGGTACGAGACGATAGAAGGGAAGAACGTCAGTCTAGTGACAGGCGTCCAGCAGAGCCACCATGTACGGTGGCTTTTGTTTTGTCTCACTGTAAAATTTGTATCCGCCGCTGGACATTTAACAGCTCACAAAACCACACTTCTTTACAGCAATCTCGTTTAGCTTTATAATGCATGTCGTATGGTGAATAATGATAATGACAACAACGAAGAATACGAGGACATCACTGACGAACTGACAGATACGACTGAACCGGATATTGAAGACATTGAAGAAGCTGAAGCTGGAAAACTTAAAAAATTACGAGACAAATTAAAGACGGCCGATGAAGGCAAACGTTCGGCTCTCGAGGAGCTGGCTAGCGTGCGCGCTGACTTCCTTAATGCTCGTCGCAGACTAGAGGAAGACACCAAGCGCACCATCGAGCGCAAGACCATCAGACACATGGAAGCACTGCTACCCCTGGCCGATAGCTTCCATATGGCAATGGCTAATAGGGAAGTATGGGAGAAAGCAGACCCCATCTGGCGTAAAGGCGTCGAAGGGATCAACGCGCAACTAATGCAGATCCTCCGCGATAACGGCGTGACAGCCGTCGACCCAACCGGAGAAGTGTTCGACCCCGCCAAGCACGAGGCCATCGGCACAACCCCCGTGTCAGAAAATCTGGTAGATACCGTAGTACTAGTTATGCAGCAAGGCTATGAGATGACCATTGGCAGCAAGACAGAATTGATCAGACCAGCCCGCGTAACTACCGGAACATTGCAAGAATCAGAAGACTAAAGACTACTAGCTAACCACTAAAAACTATCATATGGCAAAAATATTAGGAATCGACCTTGGAACCACCAACTCAGCAATCGCAGTGATTGAAGCTGGTGAACCAGTCATCATCGAAAACAGTGAGGGTGCGCGAACCACGCCGTCTATCGTTGCAATCAGTAAAGCCAACGAACGACTGGTGGGGCAGATTGCCAAGCGGCAAGCCGTGACCAACCCCACCAACACAATCTACGGGATCAAGCGGTTCATGGGGCATGACTTCACCGACGAGGTAGTCCAAAAAGACATCGACGTTGTCCCGTACACTATCAAGAAAAGTGAATCCGGTGGCGTCATCGTCGAGCTCGACGGTAAGGACTACCGCCCAGAAGAAGTCTCTGCGATGATCCTCAGCAAACTAAAAGCCGACGCGGAAGCAAAACTAGGGGAGAAAATTACCGAAGCGGTGATTACCGTACCGGCGTACTTTAATGACTCTCAACGCAAAGCCACCCAAGACGCTGGTAAGATTGCAGGACTAGACGTCAAGCGAATCATCAACGAACCAACTGCTGCAGCGCTCGCGTACGGATTCAACAAGAAAAAAGAAGAGAAAATTGCCGTGTACGACTTTGGTGGTGGAACTTTTGATGTCACTATCCTCGAAGTAGGGGACGACGTAGTAGAGGTCCAAGCGACCGACGGAAACGCCCACATGGGTGGGCGAGATATCGACCAAGCGGTCGTGCGACACCTGATTGCAGAATTCAAGAAGTCAGACGGAGTAGACCTCGGTAAAGACAAACTAGCTCTGCAGCGACTAGACGAGGCAGCTGAAAAGGCCAAGCTGGAACTGTCGAGTACTACCGAAAGTAACATTAACATTCCATTTATCTCTCAGGGTGCTGATGGACCACTCCACTTCGACGTAACTCTGACCCGATCAAAACTAGAAGAACTAGCGCACGAATACATCGACAAATCGATTGAAATCACCAAGCGCGCGCTCGAAGCGGCTGGTGTCAAAAAAGAAGACATCAACGAAGTGATCCTAGTGGGAGGACAAACCCGGATGCCAGCGATTCAAAAAGCCGTCAAGGATTTGTTTGGCAAGGAACCAAACCGGACCATCAACCCAGACGAGGTAGTGGCGCTCGGGGCAGCGATTCAGGCCGGGATTTTCCAAGGTGACGTCCAAGACATCACCCTGGTTGATGTGATTCCACTATCACTTTCAATTGAGACGATGGGCAGTGTGGCGACCAAACTGATCGAGAAAAACACGCACATCCCCACCAAGAAATCCCAAACGTTTTCAACCGCGGCCGATAACCAAACCTCAACCGAAATCCACGTCGTGCAAGGCGAACGACCAATGGCGGCTGACAACAAATCCCTGGGAAAGTTTGTCCTAGACGGCATCCCACCGGCACCCCGTGGCGTCCCACAGGTAGAGGTCACGTTTGACGTCGATAGTAACGGTGTGCTCAACGTCACGGCCAAAGACAAATCAACCGGCAAGGAACAATCAATCAAAATCGAAGCTAGTTCTGGTCTGACCGAGGAGGACATCGAGAAAATGAAGTCAGAAGCCGAAGAGCATGCCGGTGAAGACGCCAAAAAGAAGGAACTGATTGAGGCGCGCAACCTGGCTGAACAGCTCGTGTACACTGCCGAAAAATCAGTCAAAGACCACGCTGACGACATTCCAGCTGAAACCAAAGAGGATATAGAAACTAAAATCAAAGCGGTAAACGAAGCGAAAAGTGGTGAGGACAAAGCAATGATCACCACAGCGATCGAAGCCCTATCGGAATCACTCCAGAAAATCGGTGAGATCATGCAGAAAGCCGCCGAGGCAGCTCAGGCTGGTGCAGCTGATGGTGCCAAAACTGATGAAAGTAAGTCCGACGAACCCAAAGTTCATGAAGCAGAAGAGGTGAAGGAAGATAAGGATGAGACTGAAGATAAAAAATAGTTGGTGAGGATGAGTAACAGTGTGACAATCTTTTCGGCGGCACACTCGACTCCTGACGCCGCTTGATGCACACACTAAATAACCGTTGCGGTGAGGCTGACAATCATTACGGCTGACTGATAAAAGTACTACTAGACCATAAAACAGGAAAGCCATCTCAGCGAGTGATTAGGATGTACACTCAGGAAGAATGATTAGAGTGTAATCATGAAAACCTCGCCAGACTATTGCAAAACCAACGTTACCGCCACTCATGGAACCAGAACCCAACTGAACTCTTGCAAAACCAACATTGAACGCGTACCATTGCTACACATATGAAAGACTACTACGAAATCTTGGGACTTAAAAAAGGCGCTAGTAAAGACGAGGTAAAAAAGGCCTTTCGTAAAAAAGCGGCTGAGCACCACCCCGACAAAAAAACTGGTAACGAAGAAAAATACAAAGAGGTCACCGAGGCCTACGCGGTACTTAATGACGACAAGAAAAAAGCTGAGTACGATACCTACGGTCAGTCGTTCAACGGTGCTGGTGGCGGGCAAGGTGGTGGCGGTGGATTTGATTTCTCTGGGTTCCAGCAGGGTGGGGTAGAGTTCGATATGAATGATATCTTTTCTCAGTTTGGATTTGGTGGTGGTGGTCGACAACAAGCTAAACGTGGTCGAGACATCTCGATTGACATCAACCTCAAGTTTGAAGATGCGGTGTTTGGAGTCACGCGCAAGGTACTCCTAACCAAAAACAACACCTGTACAACCTGTAAGGGTGACGGTGCCAAACCAGGCACCGCGCTTGAGAACTGTACAACCTGTAATGGCCAAGGCCGCGTCCGTGAACAACGGCAAAGCTTCATGGGACCAGTGGATACGGTGCGCGAATGCAACACTTGTAACGGTACTGGTAAAGTACCTAAGGAACGTTGTGGTACCTGTGCTGGTGCTGGTGTAGCCAAAGCCGAAGAAGAAATCGGTATCAAAATCCCAGCCGGGATTCAGAACGGGGAAGTCATCCGCATGACCAGTCGCGGGGAAGCGGTGCCAGGTGGGCAGTCAGGTGACCTATACATCAAAATCCACGCTGAACCACACAAAACTATCAAGCGTGATGGCACAACACTATCGAGCACACTACCAATCAAGCTCACTGACGCCCTGCTTGGCGCCATGTACAGCGTGCAGACCCTTGATGGAGCAGTAGACATCCGCATCCCAGCCGGTGTCACCCACCACGAACTCATCCGCATCAAAGAAAAAGGTGTCCCGAGTGACCGGGGTCGTGGCGACTTTATGGTCAAAGTGAGTGTCGAAACTCCAAAGAAGTTGTCTGCGAAAGCCAGGAAGCTGGTAGAGGAGTTGCAAGGGGAAGGAATATAACCTGAGCCGTGTAACTTGGTGAGAAATAGTGTGACGGTCTTTTCGGTTACTTGCTCGACTCGCGTTCGCTCCCTGAGCAAACAAACCAAACGCCCGTTGTGGTATAGCCGGTGTACTTTACCGCTGACTAAATGTAAACGCTTGAATCACTTACGCGCTGAGAACTACAGCGAATGTTATCGCATGCACGAGGGAGTTCGACACGCGCGTATCGCCGATATGCTCGCCCGACTATTTCATGCCAACACTCCGCCAGTCTAGTACTATTGCAGACAATGTCCCAACCGCCCCGATTTGATTTTGAAGATAAGAAAATTCCTCAGACTGAGTTTGTTTTACATGAGCAGATTATCTCTGACCGGGGGAGTCGATACTCGGTGTCGGTGGGGCGGGTGCAGGGACGGGCAGACATCAAGCTGTTTTTGCAACGGTTGAAGCAAAACAAAAAATACGCTACGGCTACCCACAACAGCTGGGCTGCGCGCATTTCACAAGACGGTCTGATTTATGAAACCAAGTCAGACGACGGTGAGACTGGCGCCGGGATGGTGATCCTCCGCATCATGCAAAAAGAACAAGTGAACGACTGCGTCATCTGTGTGACTCGCTGGTTTGGCGGCACCAAACTAATGGGCGACCGATTCAAACATGTGCAGGACGCCACAAAGTACGCAATTAATCAGTTATAATTAAAGTATGGACTGGGGATTAATTATTGTTTTTTTATTTGAGATTTCTTATCTCTTGGCAGTGTTCATGTTGTTTATGGTTTGGGCGACAATCCGGGGGAGGCAAGCAATGATTAATCTTATTATTGGCCTCTATTTAGCGCTTTTGTTACTGGTTGAATTTCCCCACACCAGTTACCTAACAGATAATCTTGGCAGTGGCCTTGCACAATCGGTTGGTAAACTGATGCTGTTTGCAGTGTTTACTATCTTGATGACCTGGCTTTGCTACCGGATAATGCCGGATGAATTCCAGGAGAAGAAATTCGAAAGTTACTTTAAAAAGTTCTTGCTTGCTGGTGCTGCGAGTATCCTAGTGATGGCGTTTAGTTTCCACGTCTTACCAGTAACGGAATTTCTCACCCCGGGCACCCCGCTGCAGACATTATTTGCACCAGAAGGCTACTTTTTTTGGTGGCTAATGGTACCTCTAGTAATCCTTTTTTTGTTGTAACGCAGTAATTTTTGCTATCAACAGACGTTTTGTATGTAGTTAAACCAATCTATGTTTTAATACATTCCCGTTAGAAGAAATGAGGGATAAGAATGACAACTACAATATGTTTTGCAGACAAAAAGTTTGCAGAATGTGTCGACTTTTGTTTGGCACTGGATAAAAAATGTTTTCCACAACAAATGTGGTTAGACAACGATGAAATAGATAGCCTACTGGAGGCAGAGGCTTGGGTAACAACTCTGACATATAATCGACTAGAGATTGGTCTCGCTATTATAATTCCAGAAATAGCAGCCGGCAAACTACTTGAAGACATCGATAGACAATTTACACCTACCAGACTAGGGGCATATTCATACTCAGAGGCAATAGATCCCCAATTCCAAAGACGGGGTATCGGTCCTCTTCTTCTAAAGGAAACTCAGCTCTTTACATCCCGACGTGGATTCACGACCCTGTCGGCACATGTTCGCACTAAATTCAGGTGGAACGAAACACGGAATAGACACCTAGAGGTGATTGAAAGTCGACCAGTCGAAGACTTCTGGCCGGCCACTCTACAAGAGCCAGTTATGTTCCAAGACGCTTGCATTTAGTATAAAGCTACCAGCTTGACTGGTAGCTTTTTATATATACGCTCTTTGATTACACAAAGAAAAGACTGCACAGGAATATCTGTGCAGTCATTTTTAAAACTCAATCCCAGTATCTACCAGAATATAAGCACCAACCCCTGTCAGAACTAGGGCAATGGAGAATTGCGCCAACTCCTTTCGAGTATATACGATTCGCTTTTCAATAAGCACACTAAGCACCAACACGTAAAAAGCTTGATAGGTGTTAGTTGTCATAACAAACGCCGCAGTCGAGATTAGTGCCGCGTAGCCAATAGCGACGTTGGCTACGTTGTATAAGCTTTCGTTAAGCACATTCAAACTCAACAACTTGACCCCTAACTTGCGTGATTCCCAGAACGCTCTGCGGTACTGGGGGATGAACACAAGAATGAGAAATCCAAGCATAACCATTACCACTCCCTCAAAGAAAATGGAACGTACCAAGCTTTCTTCAAGCGCTACCTTTTTGAACAACACTGTCTCAGCTGCCCAAAAAATTGACGCCGGCACCATTAAACTTATAGTACCCCAACTTATAATTCGATTACCGTCATCATCCTCTCTGAATGAAACATAACCGGTACCCAAAAGAATAAGGATCATGGCAATCAATTGTAGAGATGAGATAGCCTCGCCTAGGACGAACCACCCGCCTATTCCCGTAAATACTGGAACAAGTTGGTAGAAGATAATTACAACAACCGCCTCTTCGCGTGCCATGGCATATAGATAACACCCCAAAACCAAGACGTTGAGTACAGCAACAATTACCAAAATGGAAATGTTGATGTCTTCATCACTCAATGGTTGAGCGTTGAGCACATATTGTGCCAAGGCTTCTGGCAGATTTACAATCGCTGAAAAGTCGCTCCAAAATTCAAGTCCAGTGATTGGGCTCGAAATTATAAGGACCACAAGAACGATGCTCGTTAAGAGTGTGGAATAAAGGATTAGAGTCCCAGGTCCATACTTATCTAAGTGTTTTTCGAGAATGTGCTTGTCGATTTGATTTGTACAAGCATATAGAAAGGACGCAAGTTGCGCCCAGATAAATGATCCAAGCAGCATTTGCCGACCTCCCAAGTTGCGTTACGATCTAAAATGACTATAACACAATTATCTATAAATTCAAGCAGTGTACCGGTATTTACATTATGAATTTTTGTGTTACTTTTCACAAGACACAACCACCCCCTGTGATCGGTGGAACTAACCACAAAAATTGCGACTACATGATTGATGACTACACTTACAATACAGACAAAATTATATCTGGGCTATTTTGTCCTTCAATTGATGAGGCCGTGGCCGAAATTGAAAACAGACGTAAGAACCCAGATCTTGCTAAAAAAGTAGCTGACTATCTTCAAAATGACATACCGGAACACTTTTCGCGAAGTAGGCCAATTTTTTATTTTTCAAGACATCTCGCAACGCCAAACTTTGAAACTGAACAAGTGATAGAAATTACAAAACTTCACAATCTTGCTCTTGTTATCGGGGAAGATATAAAAGGAATATTTGTGGCCAACAATGAACTGAAAATTTCTCTTGCTAAGCTACCAGTAGTTAGTGGATTTTCCAGAAGGGGTGATGAGATTATCGAGAATGTAACAATTGTCGATTTCTCAACTAACCAAGGGAAACCTATGGATGAGATCTTGACAAAATCCGGTGAAACCTTATCGAACTTCCACCACAACCTGTTCAAGTCTGTATACCCAGATTTACCGGAAATTATAGACGAATCACAGTGGATAGATCGAAACAACAGGAATGATATCCAAGAGCAATATAAAAAAATGCTAGCCCTGCTATGCGTGCACGGAATTATGTTTGAATCGTATGTGCCAAACGAATCTAAATTTGTTTCAGAGGTTGTAAAGCCAGCATTCGACGCTATTGAGAAAGAAATTGGAGTCCGCCCTCTAATTGTAGAGCATATATCATCAGATTTAGAACAAACCAGAAACTGGAACTCATATCCAAACAATGTGTATGACTTTGTTCAAGAGAGAACTAATTTTAAATAATCCGTCTGCTACAATGCAGTTATGAAGAATACTAAAACCCCACAAATGTTCTCTTGGATGCATCCAGACCTGACGATTAAACTCACAAAGAAATACGGCAAGGCTAATCTCGCTAAAAGTGTTGACGGGCAGAAAGAATACATTAAAATTTCCGGAGACGGAAATGCCGTTTTTGCAAAAAAAGACATCAAAAAAGATAGTATTCTTTTTGTTATGGGTGGGTACATACTCGACATAGAGGCTGAAAATAAATTAACTGGGATTGTTTCAGACAAACCAATTGAACTATCTGAAAATTTCTCTATTGGACCAAGAAAGGCTTCAGATTTACCAAAAATGCCCCAACATTATGTGAATCACAGCTGCGAACCAAATACCGGATTCGACGGTCAAGTTTTTATGGTTGCGATGAAGAAAATAAAAAAAGGCGACGAAATTGTTTACGATTACGGCATGATTATGCATACCAACAAGGCTAGTAACAGCTACTTTGAATTCGACTGTGTTTGTGGAAAGAAAGCGTGTAGAGGCAAAATTGGTGAAAATGATTGGAAGAATCTCAAGCTACAAAAGAAGTATGATGGCTATTTCCAGCACTACCTACAGAAAAAAATAAATAAGCTGTTTACACGAAAGTAAATTTCGTAAAAAGCTGTATACTATAAATATTACTTTCGTGTATAAATTTATATCTAAACATATTCTAAGCTTGGTGCTTATTCCAACACTAATGCTCGTAATAGCAGCGAGTTACTTCAGGTTTTTTGTATTACAAGACTACCTAATTGCCTATGAGGGCCACTGTGATCCTATAACACATTCATGTTATGTGTGGTGTGAAGATTTAAATAATGATGATAGCTGTTTTTATTACTCAGTAATCGAACGCCAGGCATACGAAATAGCAAAAAAATGTGATCTCGATCTTTCCGAGTGCGACGCTGCATATAAATGTCAAGAAGATGTTGCAATCTGTTCTATACACTACTGTGATCCCAGCGTCGACGGAGAAGAATCCTGCGACATAATTAATGCAGAGAGGCTATGATTTGCTACTATTTCGAACAACCTACGTACTTATTTTTTGGCAACGATGTACCAGGCTTGCTCTACTACTCACACCTACCGGTGTCCCTCCTAGCTTTGTTAATAGGCTTCTTTGTTTTCTTTAGTGCTCCTCAGCAATTGCTCAACAGGCTACTATTTTATATAACAATATGCTTTGCAATCTGGGCAGGTTTAAATCTTATCACTTGGACCAACATTAATAGTGACACATTGCTATTTTCATGGTCTATCCTAGGTATATTGCAAGGACTATTATCAATACTATGCATTTACTTAGTTACGGTATTTTTAACAAAAAAAGATGTCGGATTACCCACAAAGTTGGCCTATTTGGTGCTACTAGTGCCAGTGTTAATATTTGCACCAAGTATCGCAAACCTAAGTGGTTTTGATGTAGCTGATTGTGACGCATTTAAGTACGAAGGTTTACCTTACGTAATTTACTACACAGGATTAGGATTGTTAGCAATTGTGTGGATTGTCATCCTCGCGATAAAGCACTACATTTTAGAAACCAACACCCAAAAAAGAGGGGAGATAGTTTTGATGAGTTCAGGAGTCTCATTATTTCTGTTCAGTTTCTTTTTTATTGTTTTTCTCGCCGCTTATTTAGCTGAACCGGGTATTTTGAATGATTCGTCACTTGAGCTTTATGGGATGTTTGGGATGCCTGTATTTATGTTGTTCATGGGTATTTTAATCGTCCAATCCAAAACTTTTAGGGTTACCGTAATTGCACCAACAGCTCTGGTAATAGCGCTGACAGCGCTGACAGCAGCACAGTTTACTTATGTTCAGACTACAACCGGGCAAATCTTAACTGGTATAACAGTTATTCTGGTAGTGATATCAGGACTCTTTCTCATTAGAAGTGTTCGCAAAGAAATTAAACAACGTGTACAACTTCAACTCCTAACCTCCCAGTTAGAGGAGGCAAATCTACGACTACAGGCCCTTGATAAACAAAAGTCAGAATTTGTTTCGATTGCATCTCACCAACTACGTAGTCCACTGACTGCTATGCGAGGATATGCTTCACTGCTGATGGAGAATAATTTTGGCGATATTCCAACCAAAGCCCGGGAGCCCCTGGAACGGATCGAGACGTCAGCCCGGCAGATGGCGCTCGTCATCGAAGACTACCTCAACATCTCACGGATAGAGTCTGGCAATATGAAATATGAAAAGGCGGACTTTAACCTGCGTGACGAGGTGGAACGTATTTGCGATGATATCCGGCCAGCAGCGCTCAAGCAAGGACTAGTGTTATTGTTCCGAACTAATCTGACCAGCACAGGAATTGTTAACGCTGACGTGGGTAAAACTGTACAAATTGCCCATAACCTGATTAACAATGCTATCAAATACACTAAGAAAGGTACTATCACTGTACTGGTGCGTGATGACGTCAAAAGCAAGAAAATATTTTTAGCTGTGACTGACACTGGAATAGGGCTGTCACAAGCCACAATCAACATTTTGTTCCAAAAATTCAGCCGCGCAGAAGACGCCAATACAAACAATTCGACGGGGACAGGTTTAGGACTGTTTGTGGCCCAAAAAATGGCAGGGGCCATGGGTGGTACGGTTTCCGCGCACTCTGAGGGTGAAGGGAAGGGATCACGATTTACCTTCACCCTCCCACTAGAAATGTAGTAACGACTCACCCCTATCTATGTAACCAGTATCTGTAGACTACGATACGTACCAGCTATAACAATTGCTATACTATGGTTGTTATGATTACCAAATCAGCCGACGCACTAGAACGAGTGCGAAGCGTCAGTTTTGCTATTTTGTCGATTGTGAGCGTCGGAGCACTGCTAGGTAATGTGATACTCAATCCCACAACTAATAATTTAAGCTGCAACATCATCCACAGCAACCTCGATGCTCTCCTTACTATTGGCTTATGGATTTTAGCTATTGCAGCTAGCCTGGGAGCACTCTCTGCTACCCATCACCAACTACAGCCACCTGAACGGTACAAACGTTGGTTAGTGTGGCTTATATATGCGGCTAGCATCCCAGCGCTCTTACTGCTCCCAAGCAGCCTGAGTATCAACGGCGCGGTTAGCGCTTGTGCGACTAGTATTTTTTTCACCTACCTCACCTGGTACATGATGGGGGTTATTGCAGCCGCGGCGCTCTGCTGTATCCATATATTGATCAATGGGGTCAAACACCAAGAGCAGCGAGCAGACAATCTGGCAATAACGGCTGGTACGGCCAACGCGCATTTGCAGCACAGCAACACCAACCACAACTCGCAACTCGTCACCACGATTAAACAGCTCCGGACACCACTGACTAACCTACGAGTGCAGATTGAATCGCTCCTCGCTACAGACACTCCGACAGATACCGAGCAAGCCAAAGCTGCGCTGCTTAAAATCAATGACGCTGCCGGAATGATGGCGGTCACCTTAGAAACTCACCTAGATTTGGCCAAAGCTGAGTCAGGCAGCCTCGAGTTGAACCTCATCGACCTCAACCTGCGGGACATGGTCGAGCATATCTGCGACGAGTTGCGTCCAGTTATCCTCAAACAAAGCCTTATACTGCTACTACGTACCAACTTAACGAGCCAGAGCATTGTCCAAGCCGACCGTACTAAGATTCATCAGATACTTCGCACCCTCATTTTGCACGCACAAGAGAACACCAGCCGCGGCACAATCACCGCGTTTGTGCGAGACGATGCGGACAAGAAAACAATCCACGTCGATATCCTCGACACTGGTACTGGCATGAATAGCGACGACCTAGGAACACTATTTACCACGCACGCCAGCAGCAATTCAACCAGCAATTCTGACACCAGCAATCTCAAGCTTTGCCTGGCACAAAAACTAGCCGAAGCAATGCGAGGAACTATCACCGCTCATTCCAATGGGAAAGGGAAGGGGTCTAGATTTACTCTAACATTACCGCTGGAGATGTAAGGCCGAGGTTGAACACTGACCGAGTTTGTTTTACCAGCATTTGTTAGGTATTATGAGAACGTATGAATGAACCAAAACCGAGGCTCCTCACTGGCCTACAATCGTCTGGTACCCTCCACATCGGGAACTATTTTGGTGCGCTCAAGCCGTTCCTGGAGATGTACGAGCAATACGACAGTTACCTGATGGTGGCCGACTACCACGCCCTCACATCGTTGCGTGACCCAGTACAGATGCATGAGAATATCATCAATGTAGTCAAGGATTACCTGGCGGTTGGGGTCGACCCTGAGAAATGCGTCATGTTTCGACAGTCAGATAACCAGGACCACATGGAACTGGGCTGGGTGTTCAACTGCCTGGTGACGATGCCGTTTCTCATGCAAGGCCACGCGTACAAAGACAAAGTTGCCAAAGGCCTAGAACCCAACGCTGGACTAGCCACCTACCCGATGCTGCAAGCCGCTGACATCACGCTGTATAACATCGACGTCGTGCCAGTTGGGGAGGACCAGCGGCAACATCTGGAATATACCCGTGAAGCGGTGGGGAAGTTTAACCGGGCGTTTGGGGAAAGAAGAGTGCCATCAGGAGTCACCTATGGTGATGAAGATATTATCCCAGTCCTTAAAGAGCCAAAAGAAATGATCATCGACGGCGTCGGGGTTGTCCCCGGCACCGACGGTGAGAAAATGAGTAAGAGCAAAGGTAACACCATCCCACTATTTGGAACTCCAGCCGAGATTGAAAAAGCCGTGATGGGGATTGTGACAGACAGTAGCGGAGATAAACCAGAACACGTCTACGCCATCCACCGATTACTCAAATCTGCTGCTGAGCTTGACCCAATCTACGAGCAAAATAGAGGCCGCTACGGCGAACTCAAGAAACTCCTCACCGCCGACCTAGAAGCATTCATTGCCCCGATGCGCGCTCGCCGGGACGCCATCACCGATGATCAGGTCAAGACAGTCCTCGCCGCCGGTGTCGCCCGGGCCAAAACCACTTCCAATCAAACTATCAACCAAGTCCGCACCGCTATCGGTGTCAATCTATAAGTATGGAAAGGTACGAGAGAATTCCAGTGAGCAAAACTGAAATCGATGGAGTGGTAGACGCTCTTTGCTCTGAACATGATTGTCAAATTAAATACTTACCTGGCCACCTAGATGACGATAGAACCTGGAAGATCAGACCAATATTGCCGACGGGAGAGATAGACCTTGAAGCCTTTGCACAGGAACTAGCAGATCGGTTGAATTTTAACGAAGATACAGATTTCTTTGTACAAGTTACAGACATGTTAGGAGAAACGAATAAACCCTATATTACAATCGAAAAATTAACTAACGAATAAATATGGAACGGACACTAATTGCAGAATTGAATACTAAAAAAGGTGAGACGGTATCCATTAACGGCTGGGTATCAGTGCGGCGAGACCAAGGTAAGATGGCGTTTTTTGATTTCCGCGACCGCTCTGGCACGGTGCAAGGCGTGGTGTTTGGTAAGCCAGAGGTGCTCGAGATAGCTAAAACCGCCCGTCCAGAATCATCTGTTGCTATTACAGGTATTGTCAACGCTCGCCCAGAAAAGATGATCAACGATAAGGTCGAGAATGGAGACATCGAATTAGAGATCACCGAAATTGAGATTTTGAACCAAGCTGCTGAACTTCCATTCGACTTAGAGGCTGACATGAAGTTAGAAACGATTTTAGACAACCGACCACTCACAGCCAAGACTCAGCGGGCAAGAGATATATTTAAAGTATCAGCTACTATTGTGCAGGCCTATCGATGGGCACTAATCTCACGTGATTACACCGAATTCCAAGCGCCGGCGCTCGTTGGGAGCGATGCTGAAGGTGGGGCTGAAGTATTCAAAGTAGAGTACTTCAAAGACCGTACTGCTAACCTAGCAACCAGCCCGCAGTTGTACAAAGAAATCATGACCGGTGCCCTTGAACGAGTGTTCACTATTGCTAAGATTTTCCGGGCTGAAAAGAGTGCTACTACTCGCCACCTTTCCGAGATCACGCAGATGGACTTTGAACTATCGTTTATTAAAGACCACAATGACGTTATGGACGTACTCGAAGCCGTCACGCGCGAGACAGTCCTAGCTGTAGCAGACCAACACCCAGCGGTGTTTGAGCGGTTTGGAACGAGCGTGCCACTACTCCCAAGTGATCAGTACCCACGACTGACCCTACTAGAAGTCCAACAAATCCTCAAAGATAAATTCGATATCGACGCCATCGGTGAAACTGATATGGAACCCGAGCATGAACGACTGATCTGCCAGTGGGCTAAAGAAGAGCGGGGGAGTGACTTCGTGTTTGTGACAGAATTCCCTACCAAAAAACGAGCCTTTTACACCTACCCAGACCCAAGTAACCCCGACGTCTCACGTAGCTTTGACCTCCTATTCCGCGGCCTAGAGATCAACTCAGGCGCCCAGCGGTACCATGATCACGCCGAAATGTCGGCCGAGATCACCGCTCGCGGCATGGACCCAGAAAACTTCAATTTCTACCTGATGATGCACAAGTACGGCGTCCCACCACACGGTGGATGTTCAACCGGACTAGAGCGCTTCACCGCTCGCATGCTCGAACTACCGAACGTCAAAGAAGCCGTACCGTTCCCCCGAGACATCAACCGGATTGATGTGTTGTTGAGTTCAACCGACGAGAAGACTGAAGAAGTGCAGTAAGCTGTTTAAGTTGGGGATGGTTAATAATATCGTGACGCTCTTTTTGGCGGCACACTCGACTCGCTCACCGCTCCCTGAGTGCACACACCAAACAACCGTTGTGGTACTGCTGATGTACTTTACTAGCTGACAAGCTACGTGTAGTTAAACACATTCGACCTATTACATTATCGAGCACAAAAATAACCACGGGAGTGTTTAGTTTGTATACTCAGGGAGCGAATGCGAGTCGAGTATGCAACCGAAAAGCGCGCCCGTACTATTTGTAATACCAAATCCCAACGCAACTCTTGCAACCTCAACGCCAACGCAGCGAGTTTGATATACTACTCACACTATGAAACAATCCTACCGACCGTCAGACTCCATTCTAGCAAAATACGCTGAATTACTCGTTAAATTCGGTTTGCAGAGTAGGGACGGTAAACAGCTTAAAAAAGGCGCTGTGGTTCAATTTACCGTCCCTGAAGTAGCTAAACCACTGTACTTTCACCTACAAACTGCAATCCTTAAAGCTGGCTACCATCCACTGGGGGTGTTTATCCCGAGTAATGATACCGAGTATAACTTTGCTAAAAATGTGTTTGATCACGCCAACAAAAATCAACTAGAGTTTTACGCTGATAAATACTACACCGGCATGATTGACCAGGTCGACGCAACTATTTACATAATTGCCGACACCGACCCGCACGCATTAGCTGAGGTCGACTCAAAAAAAATCATGATGCGAGGAGCTGCGATGAAACCGGCCAAAGACCTACGTTTCAAAAAAATTGATGCCGGAAAAATGACTTGGACTATTGCACTCTACGGCACTAATGCAGCTGCGAAAGAAGCCGGTCTGAGCCCTAAAGAGTTCTGGAATCAAATCATCAACGCCTGTTATCTAGATGCAGACAACCCGGTAGCTGAATGGAAGAAAATCAACACTATTGTACAAAAAACTGCTCAGAAACTGACTGATTTACAAATCAAATCGGTCCATATGGTGGGTGCTGATGTTGATCTCCACATCGGGATTGGTAAAAACCGTGCCTGGCGCGCTGGTGGAGGCAATAATATCCCGTCATACGAAGTCTTCACTTCTCCAAATTTCCGCGAGGTCGACGGCTGGATTAAATTCGATCAACCGCTATTGCAGTACGGTGCCAAAATTGAAGGTATTGAACTAACGTTTAAGGCTGGAAAAGTAGTCAAGGCTACCGCAACCAAAAACGAAAAGCTCCTGAAAGCCATGATCAAAAACAAAGGTGGCAACCAGGTAGGGGAGTACTCACTCACTGACAGCCGAATTTCTCGGATCACAAAATTCATGGCTAACACCCTCTACGACGAAAACGTCGGTGGCAAGTACGGCAACTCTCACATCGCCCTCGGCTCCGCCTACCGAGACTGCTACGTGGGTGATCCAACCAAAAACACAGATGAGCAGTGGGAAAAGCTAGGCTATAACGACTCAGTCGTCCATAGCGACATAGTAACGACGAACGACCGCACAGTCACCGCCACCTTATACGACGGGACTGAGCAAGTGATTTATGAGAAAGGGCAGTTTACGGTTTAGCTAGCTGCTATACTTTACCTGATGGAAACCGTTACTCTTGACTTGGAGAAATTTGCTATCAAAACGGCGGTGTTTGAGGGGCCTTTGGAATTGTTGATTGAGTTGGTGGAGAAGCGGAAGCTGCTGATTAACGACATCTCACTCGCGGCAGTGACTGATGAATACATGCAGCGCGTGTCGCTGATGCAGGAATTATCACTCCCTAACACCGTACAGTTCGTGACATTGGCGGCGACGCTGCTGTTGATCAAATCTAAATCCCTGCTGCCGGTACTAGAACTGACGGAAGAAGAGGAGGGGAGTATCGAAGATTTGACCGAACGACTACGCCAGTACCAGGTGTACCGAGACGCCGCAGCACCAATCAATGTCATGTTTGGGCACGCAATGGTCTACGAGGCTCAGTACACGCCGCCACGCGAGCCGTTGTTTGTGACCGACGGGTACTGTGAGCAGAGTGCGCTAACTGAGGCGATGAGCCGCGTCTTGCACAACCTTCCGCGTGAGACAGTCCCCAAAGCCCGCGCCACCGTCCGGCCAACTATCAGTCTTGAAGAGATGATGACCAATCTCAAAAACCGCATCGACAGGCAGCTGCGTACAAGGTTCTCCGACCTGCGCCGCGACGAACCCGACCATAAAAACGTCATCGTCGGGTTCCTCGCTATCCTGGAGCTATTCAAACAAGGCAACATTTTGGTTATACAAGACGGACGGTTCACTGACATTCACCTAGAGTCGGAGAAAAGTGGTACGCCGATGTATTATTAGACGGTTGGTGGTAGTGATTACGTTGGTGCTTAGTGCGTAATAATGTGACGGTCTTTTCGACAGCGCCCTCGATTCGCTTAGGCTCTCTGAGGGCATCTCCCAAACACCCGTTGTTGGTATTGCTCAGGTTCTTTACTGGCTGACTGAACATAAAACCGGAAAGTTCCTATTAGACCTCGTGTCCACACGCAACCACCAAGGGAGTTTGGTTTGTTTACTCAGAGAGCGGAGCGAGTCGAGTAAATAACCAAAAAGCTCGCCCCACTATTGCAGCACCAGCTCCGCTGGCAGGTTCCTATACCACTGACAGCCACTGTGATTTAGCCACGGTTTCACCTCGTCACTTGTGCTATATTTTACCTACCTATGCCGTTAACCTCATTAATCGAAGGTGTTTTGTTTTACACCGGTGCACCGCTAAAGAAATCGAAATTGATCGAGATGTTTGCGGTGGGTGAGGCTGATTTTGCCGTGGCAGTGGCAGCTCTGAAGCAGCGCCTGGAGGCTGGTGGGGTGCGACTGCTCGAGACCGACAGCGAACTGCAACTGGTGACTGCGCCAGAGATGAGCGAAGTGATAGAAACAGTACGCAAAGGCGAGCTGTCGCAAGACATCGGTAAAGCCGGGGCTGAAACACTTGCTATCGTACTGTACCGCGAACCTATCAGCCGGGGGGAGATTGACCGCATTCGTGGGGTCAACTCAGCATTTATCTTGCGGAACCTCATGACCCGTGGGTTGATTGAACGGCAAGCTATCCGCAACTCGCACCAATTTCGAATCACGCCTGCGCTACTACAGCACCTAGGGGTTACACACAAACACGAGCTGCCGCACTTTGGGGAGTTTATGACCGCAATTGATGCGTTTTCTGCGCAACCTGATACTGTATGAGTATGCCCTTAATATCAGTTGAGCAACCCAGCCAGAAAAACCGCTTCCCGATAGTGGGGCAGTTGGTGGTGTTATCGCTTATCCTAGCGGTGACGTTTGGATCACTCTGGTGGTTGAGTCCGACCCGGGGCGTGAGCGGTGCGGACGTGGATTCGCGCCCAACCATCGACCTGACCGACGTTGTGCCAACTGACACCACCGAGCAAATCAAAGATGTCTCAATCAGCGCGAGAGCGGCCTACGTCTGGGATGTCCGCGGACAGCGAGCGCTGTACAAGAAAAACGAATCCGCCGTTCTACCGATTGCCTCTATCACTAAACTCATGACCGCGATGGTCACCCACGAGTTGATCACCGACCTGACCAACGTCTCGGTACCAGCGGTCGCTATCCGACAAGAAGGCAATAGTGGTCTACTTGAAGGCGAGACATTGACCATAGAAGAGCTCAACCAGTTAGCGCTGCTGTCATCGTCAAATGACGCAGCGTTTGCGCTGGCGAACACTGCCGGGGCCCTACTTGGCGATCGTGACCCAGCCCGACAGTTTATTGCGGCTATGAACATCCGGGCGAGTGAATTACAATTACCATCACTCTCGTTTGCCAACACTACCGGGCTAGACGAAAGTACTACCAAACCGGGTGGTGTCGGCAACGCCAAAGACGTTAGTTTTTTACTCGAACACATCATCGAAGAATACCCCGAAATAATTGCCATTACGACTGAGCCAACCTCCCGGGTATATAACACCAACGGTATGTTCCATGACGCTGAGAACACCAATGTCATTGCCGGTCGTATCCCAAACCTACTCGCCTCCAAAACTGGTTATACTGACCTGGCTGGTGGGAACCTCACCGTTGCGTTTGACCTGGGGCTTGACCGACCAATTATTATCACAGTGCTAGGATCAACCCGTGACGCACGGTTTACCGACGTGCTGACACTACTCAGTGCGGTGCAGGACTCAGTACTAACTGAATAATACTATGACTAACACCCTCGTTGCAGTCCTAACTCCGGCACTCCTGACATTCTTCATAGGAATTTTGATCACTCCAGTCATCACGCATTTTTTGTACAAACACAAAGTCTGGAAGAAAACCGGTGGCAAAATTGCTATCGGTGGTCACGCAGCAACTGAGTTCAACCGCCTCAAAGGGGGCACCGAAACACACACGCCACGGATGGGCGGGATTGTTATCTGGGCCAGTGTGCTACTAACGCTAGTTGGGTTATATCTACTATCAGTTGTATTGCCTGACTCAATCATGGCGGAGTTCAACTTTCTCAGTCGATCACAGACTCTAATCCCTGCTGGAGCGCTGTTTATCGGCGCGGCCCTTGGGTTTCTCAACGACGTCTACGACGTGACCCACGGTGGCATAGGGATGCGGCTGAGCGCGCGTTTGGGGATTATCACGGTACTAGCGGCTACGCTTGGGTGGTGGTTTTATGACAAACTAGGTGTCACGGCGGTTAACATTCCCTATGATGGCTCGATTGAACTCGGGATACTGATTATTCCGTTTTTTGTGTTGCTGACACTAATGCTCTACGCGAGTGGCGTGATTGATGGGATAGACGGGTTATCTGGTGGCGTGTTTGCGAGCGTATTTGGTGCCTACGCAGGGATTGCTTTGGTCCAGAACCAGATTGGACTAGCGACGTTTTGCGCGGCGGTGGTTGGTGGGATTTTGGCGTTTTTGTGGTTCAACATCCCACCAGCCCGGTTTTGGATGACTGAAACTGGATCTATGGCACTCACCCTCGCGCTCGCGGTCGTGGTGTTTATGACTGACTCACTCGGGGACGGTAACGGGGTAGCGCTAATGTTTATCGTCGCTCTACCGCTCTTAGTAACGGTAGCTTCGGTTGTATTGCAACTCCTCTATCGCAAACTAACCGGTAAAAAACTACTGCGGATTGCTCCGCTTCATCACCACTTTGAAGCTATCGGCTGGTCATCAGAAAAAGTCACCATGCGCTACTGGATCATCAGCATTATTTGCGCCATGGTTGGGGTCATAATCGCGACCAGCGCATGAGTACCAACAACCGCAAACCACTCGGGGTCGATACGATTTTTCTGTCGCTTATAGTCACTTTAGTGACGATTGGTTTTTTGATATTCTCTTCAGCCTCACTTGGCCTACTGGCACGTGGTGGAGCTAGTTTTAGCTCGGTAGCGTTCAGTCAGTTCACTTTCGGGATTCTCGGTGGGGGAGCGGCATTACTCATACTAAGCAACGTCCACTACCGCCACTACCGTAAATACGCGATGTATATTTTTATAATCGGATTACTGCTAACACTCTCAGTGTTTATCCCTGGACTCGGGATGACACACGCGGGGGCAACGCGTTGGTTAGATCTCGGGGTTACTACCGTACAACCATCAGAATTCCTTAAAATCGCCTACATCATTTACCTGGCTACCTGGCTATCTGGAATGCACAAACACGTCGAAGATTGGCGATATGGCCTGGTACCGTTTGGCATCGTCAGTGGTATCACTGGGGTAGTGATGTTACTACAGCCAGATACCGACACGTTCCTAGTTATGGCCACTGGCGGGCTGGCGATGTTTGTGGTGGCAGGTGCACGAGTGCGTGATCTCTTTTTGCTTGTATTGTGCGGCGTGGCGCTGATAGCCACGATTGCATTTATGCGACCGTACGTGATGGACCGGTTGACCACGTTTCTCGATCCGACCGCAGACCCACTTGGTAGTGGCTACCAAATCAGTCAGTCACTGATTGCCGTTGGGTCAGGCGGCATCGCTGGGCGCGGGTTTGGGCAAAGTATCCAGAAATTTGAATACCTACCCGAGCCAATTGGGGACTCAATTTTTGCGGTGTTTAGCGAGGAGTTTGGCTTTCTGGGAGTTACAGTCTTGATTGGGTTGTTCCTAGCGTTTGCACTGCGCGGCTACAAAATAGCCCAAAATGCCTCTGATATGTTTGGGGTGCTGCTCGTCACCGGTATCATCACACTTATTATGGCCCAAGCGTTTTTGAATATGGGTGCGATGTTGGCTGTAGCACCGTTGTCAGGTTTGCCCTTGCCGTTTATTAGTCACGGTGGGACGGCGCTCTTGGCAACGTTAGCGGCGCTGGGGATTGTGCTCAATGTGTCCAAATATCGTCTACGCCGGTAATACTACGTGGTAGACTAGTGGTATATGAGAATTGGACTAGTAGGTGGTGGTTCTGGGGGGCATTTTTACCCGCTAATGGCGGTGGCGGATGAACTGAACCAAGCTGCTGTACAACCAAAACTGTATTACTTTGGTCCATCACCATACAGCCCAGACGAGCTACAAAACTACCAGATAGAATACGTCTATTGCCCAGCGGGGAAGCTGCGGCGCTATATTTCCATCCAAAATTTCTTTGATCTGTTTCGTACGTTTTACGGCTTCTTTGTCGCTGTTTTTAAGCTCTACATAATCTACCCAGACGTCATATTTAGCAAGGGCAGCTACACGGCTGTTCCCATCTTGCTGGCAGCCAAAATTTTGATGATTCCGGTAGTAATCCATGAGTCAGACACCAGTCCCGGCAAAGCCAATGAACTAGCGAAGAATTTTGCTCGTTACATCGCCGTTGCGTACGACGAAGCAGCAACATTTTTTCCAGCTGACAAAACTGCTCTCACCGGCATCCCATTGCGGTCTGAACTCAAACAAATACTAGACGACCCATTTGCGGTTATCGGTATCCCCAACGACAAACCGCTGATCTATGTAACCGGGGGTTCCCAAGGTGCCGAGCGAGTTAATGAAATTATCCTACGGAGCTTACTTGACTTACTGCCGCACTATCGGATTTTTCATCAAACTGGACCCCAAATCAGCGATATTCAAAGTACCGCTCAAAGCCTGTTACAGGACACTGGACTAGATTCAAGTTACTACTTAGCAGAAACGGTGCCAGTACAAACAGTTTCAGCTTTAATGCAGGCAGCCAGCCTTGTCATCACCCGGGCTGGAAGTACAACGTTGTTTGAATTGGCTTATTTTGGGACGCCAGCTATCATTATCCCAATCCCAGAAGACGTGAGCCGTGACCAACGCACCAACGCGTACACCTATGCGCGCAATGGGGGAGCGAGTGTACTTGAGGAGCACAACCTCACCACAAACTTGCTCACGCAAGAAGTACGAGCTATTATAGACGACCAAGCCAAACACGCTGCAATGTCGACCTCAGCCAAAGCCTCATTTATTCCTGATGCCGCGAGCAAACTTGCGACAATCATAATCTCAATCGGAACCGAACATGGATCATAAAAACGTCGTCACCAGATACGCCCCATCCCCTACGGGGTTCCAGCACATTGGTGGCATCCGCACTGCCTTGTTTGCCTACCTTTGGGCCAAGAAAAACAACGGAATATTTATATTGCGAATTGAAGACACTGACAAAAGTCGCGAGGTTGACGGGGCGATTCAGCATACGATTGATGCCCTAAACTGGCTAGGAATCACCTATGAATTTGGTCCCGACAAACCATCACCTGACATCGGGTCGTTCCTCCAGTCTGACCGACTCGCTATCTACAAACAATACGCCCAAAAACTAATTGACCACGGTCACGCGTATCCTGACCCCTACACGAGCGAGGAACTAATGGCTTTTCGAGACGCAGCCCAAGCGGCCAATCGACCCTTTTTGTTTCGAGAGCATCGACCAACAACGTTTGGAACCTGGGACGAAAAGCAACCATTGCGCTTCAAAACCCCCCAAATCAAACGCTACACCTGGCATGATGCCGTTCGAGGCGAGCTTACCGCCGGAGAAGAAGCACTCGATGATTTTATCCTCATCAAGGCTGATGGGTATCCAACCTATAACTTTGCTCATATTGTCGACGACCAAGAGATGGGTGTTACCCACGTGATGCGAGGACAGGAGTTTATCTCTAGCACACCAAAATACCTCAGTCTCTATGACGCACTTGGTATTCCATACCCAGTATTTGTCACTTTGCCACCCATCATGGCGGCTGACGGCAAGAAAAAACTAGGCAAACGTGACGGAGCGAAAGACATCCTTGAATATCGTACTGACGGTTATCTACCAGCAGCTATGCGCAATTTTTTAGCTCTCATTGGCTGGAATCCAGGCGGTGAACAAGAACTATTCAGTGATGAGGAATTGGTCAGCAACTTTACCCTAGAAAAAATTCAGAAGTCTGGCGGTGCCTTTAACGAAGAAAAGCTCCAGTGGATGAATAAAGAGTATCTTGGAAGCCTGTCAATTGAAGATCGTACAGCGTACCTAATTGCGGCCCTACCAGATTACGATGTTGATAAACTAACCAAGCTAACCCCCACCATCCTCGAACGAGTGCACAACCAGATTGAAATCAAACTGGCAGCGGCGGCTGGGGAATACACTTGGGCGTTTGATACTCCAGAGTACGATGCAGACATACTCAAATGGAAAAACGACGACAGCCTCACCAACGCGTTGCCGCGATTACAGCAAGCAGCCCTGCTCTTGGCGGACGCCGATTTTACTTCAACTGAGACAATCAAAGCTGCCGTATGGTCGTACGCTGAGACAGTGGGGAAGGGGGAACTATTGTGGCCCTTGCGCGTATCACTCTCAGGTAGAGCACAATCACCAGACCCATTTACCTGCGCCTATGTGCTTGGTAAAGCGGAAACCCTAGCCCGCATCACTACGGCGTGTGCTAAAATAGCTTGATGCAGAAACGAGTGCTTGTAGCCTTTGTTATCGGACTGGTGCTACCAGTCTCTTTTTCGTACACCCATCATGCGCTTGCGCAAAGCGAGATTGCTGAACTACGTGACCAGATTCTTGAGCGCGGTGACCGGTTGACCGACATCGAAGCTGAGATTGCCCGCTTTGAAGCCGAGCTGCTCGAGGTGGGAGCAGAGAAGCAAACCCTCCAGTCAGCCATCAACCGCCTTGAAACCGAGCGTAAAAAAGTCAACGCCGAGATCAGTAAAACTGAATCCTTAATTTCTTCCACTGATTTGGAAATCAGTGGGATTATACTTGAGGTAAGTAGAACTGAAGCTGACCTCGAGCGCACGGAAGCTGCCATCGGCGACATCATCCGCTCGCTCTACCAAGCTGGAGAACAGTCAATGGTCGAAGTGTTGCTGCGCAACCAGCGCTTATCAGAGTTTTGGACCGAAATCGACACCTTTGACAGTATCAAAAGCGAAATGGCATACAAAGTAGCCACCCTCAGCCAACTACAGCAGGTACTAGAAGAACGACAAGGTCTAAGTGAGTCAAAGCGCAATGACTTGAGTTCGCTCAAAGACCAGTACACTGACCAAAACTCCGTGCTCGTTAACAGTCGAGCGGAGCAATCCGAGCTGTTGTCTGCTACGAAAAATGAAGAGGCTGAATATCAAGCACTACTTGCGACACAAGAAGCCGCCCGGGAAGAAATCCGCCGTGAGTTGCGAGACTTTGAATCCAAACTTCAATTTATCCTTGATCCCAACACTATCCCGGCACCGGGGACACCAGTGTTCAACTGGCCCTTGCAAAACGTCATCATCACCCAATTGTTCGGGGGGACAGAGTTCGCCGCTCGTAACCCCGGCATCTACGGTCGGCCATATCACCCGGGGGTCGATTTTGGCGCACCACGCGGCACACCAATTCTAGCTCCGCTAGCTGGGACCGTCCGGGCCGTCGGAAACACTGATGCTGTCCCCGGCTGTTTCTCTTGGGGCAAATGGACGTTGATTGATCATGCCAACGGTCTATCATCAATGTATGCCCATCAAGACGTTATCGGGGTGACTCCAGGACAAAAAGTATCAACCGGCGAGATCATTGGGTACATCGGCAACACCGGACTATCGACTGGTCCACACCTCCACTTCACTGTGTACGTCAAAGAGGCAGTCAGTGTCCGTCGCTTCAACGAAATCAAAGCCGTCACCGGCTGCGGACCAGCCACTACTCCAACCGCAGCCACCTCAGCCTACATCGACCCAATGCTCTACCTACCACCGAGGTAAGTAGAATAATATGGTGGGTTTATTATAAAGTACGTTGCAAGTGAATGTCGCACATTATTTTGTTTACCAACTAACAGGGGAGTGGGGACTCGGAAAGTTGATCAGTAAGCTGTCTACTGGTCAAGAGCCATCTGGTCATCATCGTCAGAATTTAGTGGTTTGGTTCTAGTAATAAATGACGAAATTCGACTAGTTGATTTAAATTGATAATTTTTTTAATTATTAATTTTAAAATTATTTTCTTTAAAGTACAGGCACCAGCAGCCGACTCAAACAAACCTGTGAGCGTAGCAATGCTTGATTACTACCGGTGCCGCTACACAAGCAAAACCCAAGGCAACCATCAACATCCTCTACGCGGATACAGAAGCCTTACAATCGATTCTAGAGCCTTGTATAGGCTGGTCACTGATAACCACAGGTGGACCCAGGAGCCCGCGTAGCAAAAAACAGGCTGTATAGGGTGCGTAGCTAAATGGGGTAAAAACTGAAAGAGGCAAAAGTAGGGGTAATCAACCTATGGAGTACCCACACTCATGATAATAGACTCCCAGGCGCTTATACACAGACTAACTGTAGGCAGCCTTGCCAGACTATCAGTACCTTGGTAATTTATATAGTATAACTGAGCATTAGAGTTATTATACTCAGTTACTGTGGGGAGGGAGGGAGGGCTCGTGTAAGGCTGCTATAGTATCTGTAGAGCCACCCCACTCTCAGCGCACCCTGAATTTATTTATGACTAAAAAACCCCACCCACCCACCCTACCGTACCTCGATGATTTTTTGCTGCACATCCAGGCGAACAATTATTCGCCAGAGACTTTATACAACTACGAACGCGATTTGCTCACATTTGACTTTTTCTTGAAAAATGAGCTGTCCTCTCTCCCCTTCACCAAAATCACCAAAAAAACCATCGAGCAGTTCAAAGCGTACCTGAACTCAAACGACCGAAAAACGGCTGGTGGAGAGTTGGCCCAAAAACGACTCGCCAGTGCCTCTATCAACCGTACCCTGACATCACTGCGGCGCTACCTAAATTTCCAGGTCGACATGGACTACCCGTGCCCGATAGTCCCCAGCTCAATTAAACTCCTCCGGATGGGTAAGAAACACGGGCAGGTTGCCCAGATGTCAGAGTTGGTCAAACTGATTGAAGCCCCAATGACCTACGAGCAAGATAAAGTAATCGCCCTGCGTAACCGTGCGATGCTTGAGACGCTGTTCGCTAGCGGGATGCGTATCTCAGAGCTTATCAACCTCAAAAAAATCCAACTTGACCAGTCTGGCAAAATATTTATCGAGGGCAAGGGTAAAAAGCAACGCTTTATCTACCTGACTGACCGCGCCAAAACGCACATCGATAATTATCTTGCTCAGCGAGAAGATGATCAACCCTACCTGTTTATCGCTAAACGTGGCCTCAACGCCGCCGACAAAACCAAGCCGATCAGTCCCAACTACCTCCAAATGAAGATCAAACAGTACCGCGAGTTACTCGGCATCAACATCCCCACCAGCGCACACTCACTCCGCCACGGCTTCGCCACGTACCTCGCCGAGCAAGGCGCCAACCCCGCTGCCCTACAGGTACTCCTGGGTCACGAGTCACTCGAGACCACCACCAGATACGTCCACGCCAGCGACCGCTACGCCGAAGACACCCACAAGCAGTTCCACCCGTTAAAATAGCGAAGTTGATTTACTACAGTGGTAAAAATAACCATCAATCTATATACAATCTATGTATCGCACCTGATACATAGATTGTATGTCTGTAGATCAGAGGTTTGTTATTAGGCTCTTTGCGCGGCATACACCATATTCAATGCCAATGACGCAGCGACCGCAATAAAGAACGTCCACCCAATGGGGATAAATAACGTGAGAATGGCGGTGACCAAAAGCGCACTCGCTCGTCCGAGGTGATTAGCCATTTCCCGGATGACGGTGTACTCATCGACCAGACTGCCTTGGTCAGCTGACATGTCATAGACGATGGCGCTAAATGGTGTGTGGGAGAATATCCGCACGATGTTGTGATACAGCCCAACGAAGAATACCTGAGCGGCTGAGAGAACAAAAATCTTGAGGATCCAACCAACGGCGTAGAGGAAGCTCCCTACTCTGAGTGTCCTGGTTTTATCGTGCCCTTTCCCATCGAGGTACCGTCCAAGGATTAACTGCAACACAATCGTCACCCCCACGATAATGGTTGAAATGGCACCAATGCTAAACAAATCCCCATCAAGAATGGTGTAGAGGAAAATCGGCCACACGATGATGTTGACGATGGTCTCGGCACCATTAGCAAACTCCCCCACCATCAGACCCCGCTGCCTTTTTGATCTGAACTGACGCCAGGTTTCCCGCCATGACCAATCAAAGTGAGTTGGTGTTTCTGGTACGTAGGAATAAGAGATGGTCGCTGCGATCAGCAACACGATGATTGTTCCAAACAACGCACTGTAACCAGCGTTAGCAACAATAAACCCCGCCGCAATCGGGCCGATAGCACCCATAAACGCAATGGCGGCAAACGATAAACTCACTTGTTTCCCCCGCTTCTTCGCCGTGGTAAACAACGCAAAATCCGTATGAAAAGGCACCCAGTGAAATAACCGAAATGCGATGATAGCAGCCGCCAACGGCCACATCAACGTTAGGATGTTCTCGGGCGTGAGGTAGAACAAAAATACATAAGTAATGATGCTGCAGATACCAGACAACACGAGTGTTTTACTGAACCCGAGTCGGTTAGTTATACTCATACTTGGCACTAGCAGTAACGCGTACATCAACGACAAAAACGCGTAGTATCCACCCACCACAAAGAACGACTGGTTGGTCGTTTCGTACAGAAAGATTGGCACAAATATTCCCGCCAGCGCGGCCGCTGCACCATGAATCAGCCGCTTGCTGATAAACAGCTGCATAAACCCAGTGTCTCGTTTTTGGAAGCGGCCCTTGGTGTCACGCAGCGAGTTGATAGTGGATTCCATGTTTATTGTTCCTGCGTAGCTAGCTTACAAATACGGTCAAAGTGGATTTTCTTGATTGGAAAAACGGACAGCCGATTCCCCAGCATCACTAGCGGCATAGTTGCAAACGCCGGATCAAGTTTTATTTCAGCCAAGCTTACCAAACGAGGTAGATGTTCGACATACTTCATGTCCACACATAACCAGCGTGGGTTATCCGGATCGCTTTTGGGGTCAGGGTGCTCTGATTGGGGATCAAACTGGGTGGGGTCTGGATAAGCTTTACTATTCACTTTCATTACGCCCACACACCCCGTCTCTGTCTTGGCATTGCTATGATAAAAAATAGCCAAGTCCCCGACCTCTATCTGGTCCCGCATCATATTGCGCACCTGATAGTTACGAGTCCCATCCCAGTGTTCAACTTTGTCCCGCTTCAAGTCATCAATCGAGTAACAATCAGGTTCAGATTTCATCAGCCAGTAGGTCATAGATACTGAAATACTACCACAACAAACCCCGCTCTTTTAGAGCGGGGTTTGTTGTATTTTAGTTTGCCAGCGCAAGTTGGGAATTGCCCCAACATGGGCGGCTGGCGCTCCAAGGTTGTAGTCCTTGTCGCTCGTAGAGATTACGAGCGTAGGCCATGTTGTGGTAGAAATCTTCAAGATCGAGGTCAAGTGAGTCGGCGTAGCTTTGGTGATAATGGGTGTTGATTTGCATCACTCCGGTATCACGGTTGTCTACTACCCCACGCAAGACTGATCCGTCAGCCAATGTATGACGAAAGGTTGACTCACACCGAGCGACCTCGGCCATCACGGGAATATCTTTAAAATACTCTCGCACCAGCTCTTCGGTTCGCCCAACGGTCATTTCTCGCGTCGCTACCACTACTTCTGCTTGTCCGATGTTTCCAAATGCACTTTCGGGGATTTCTACTGCTGATGCAGTTGAAATCGACAGGATTGCTAGGATGACAGTGGATATAATAAGCCAATGGTCTTATAGATAAATGTCGACACCCACGAGTGAGTATAGGTCGGAGGACTCAGATGAGCGCCCCTTCCCCGACAACCGAACAACTCTATCATGAATTGCGGATATTTATTACTATAGCAGAGTAGTGACTAAATGTCAATACATGTGTCTCGTAGTGGATACGTTCCACTAGATTAAGGAAGAAATAATGTTGGGATATGTACTCAGGGAGACACGATTCGAGTGTCATCCGGAAAAGCTCGCCCGACTATTACGACCATTACCTTGAAAGCATGATTGCGCCAGCCAGCCTACTCTTTCTTTGGGTTCATCATCTGCGTCACTCCCTCTACCGCGCGCAGCACTTCTATTGGTAGCGCAAATATGACCGTGTTGGATTGGTCTGATGACAAGTCATTGAGGGTTTGGAGGGTTCGTAGGTGCAGTGCTCCAGGCGATTCTGACAGCATCCTGGCTGCCTTAGCGATGTTTTCGGCTGCTGTTACCTCCCCTTCGGCGTTGATGATCACAGCCCGTCGCTCCCGTTCAGCTTCTGCTTGCTTGGCGATGGTTCGTTCCATGTCTTCTGGGAGGAAAAAGTCTTTCAGCTCAACGTTGTCTACCTTGATTCCCCACTTGTCAGTCTCGGCGTCGATGATAGTGCGGATTTTGTCTGATAACTCCTCGCGGTTGGAGAGCACTTCGTCCAGCTCGGCTCCACCAACAATGTTGCGCATCGTAGTCTGAGCTAGTTGCGAGACCGCGTAGCGGAAATCCTCTACCTCGAGAATTGCCCGCGCCGCGTCGGACACTTTGTAATAAATCACCGCGTTGATACTAGCTGACACGTTGTCGCGGGTGATGACTTTTTGGTCGGGCACATCGACAGCTTTGACTCGCAAGTCGACTTTGGTCATGTTCTGAAAAATGGGCACGATAATACTCCAACCCGGCTTACGCAAACTACTATATTGTCCCATCGTAAGTACGACACCGCGTTCGTACTGTTTAACTTCTCGTAGAAACGAAATTGCAACGACTAGAACTACAATTAAAATAATCCAACCCATAATGTGATGTTAGGTAATAAGTACCCCCAGTATAGCAATGTTAGATACGTCTAGCTAGGAGTGCTAATCCGCCCCACAGCCCCGCTTCGTCACCAAGTTTCGCTTGTACAATCAGGGGCGTCGCCTCAAACCCATCGAGTGCCTCTGCCGTTGCTTTACGGATAGTGTCAATTTTGATGGCTGGATCACCGATGATCATCGATCCTCCGAGCACAATCGCATCTGGCGACCAGTAAAGGATGGTGTTTCGTAACCCTTGAGCCAAGTAGCCGGCCAGGTCGTCCCACAGTACATCGCTTTGTGGAATCTCATAGGGCTCGACGCCCATACGGTTTTTGACCGCGGTGCCTGAGACCATGTTTTCCAGCGTCGGGGTAATGTCTTCCCCCATGATAGTTCGATCAATATCGAGAATCTGGTGTCCCGGCTCAAACCCAACATCAGCGTGGTCAATCTCACCATTCTCGATTTTGGCTCCACCAACGCCAGTACTGACGGTATGGTATGCCACGATTTCGAGTCCAGCACCAGCGCCAAATGTCGCCTCCCCTACCCCTGCAATGGCGGTGTCATTCTCCAGGAACACCGGGATATCACCAAACTCATTTTGCAGGTACCCCACTACTGATTCGCCGGCCCATTTGGTCAATATGCCATCGTTCTCGATTCCAGATTTATCCTCCGCCAGTCGTCCCCGGATTCCACCCGCAATCGCTGTCACGTCACTGGTCATACTGTTTACTGTTTCCACAAACAATTTCATCCCAGCGTTAAATGTCACGGGGGTTTTGTATGATTTTACTTCACTAAATGTCTTGAGGTCAGTTGAGGTGGCAATGCGAGTTTTGGTCCCACCGATGTCAAATACTACGTATGTCATAGAGTGATTTTATCACGATTATAATCCCAAAATAGTTCGCGTCTTGTCTTTATACAACTCAACATTTGGCTGATCAAAGGCATCGATCCCAAGCAGCTCAGCTACATACATAGTCTCACGCATCCGCATACCCATAAACAACCCAACCGAGTACGGCAACTCTTCGTCAAAAATAGTTGTTCGATACGGCAGGCGTTTCGCTTGATATGCGCCGATAACGCCACCATAGATAGCAGTGGCGATTTCTTGCATACTGAACTTGGAAAGACCTTTGGCTAGGCCTTTTTTAGGAATGTCGTAATCAGAAGCCTCATCATCAAACGTCACAAAATCAGTGTACGTCGGTAGCAATCCGCTCATCTGCAGTTGACCAGTCGAGTGCAGCTCGACAGCGGTTGTAATGGTGGGTACAAATCCCTGGGTTAGTTTTTTGTTTTTCTTGGTATGGGTTTTGCCGAGGCTTTCGGCCTGCAACTGACGATACCAGGCACCCAGTTTGAAGAGTCGGGGCTCAAACGCGAAGAAATTGTAGTGGGTGTATTTCTTACCTAGGTAGACAGCGAGGCGCGCGGCACTTTCAACCGTTACTGTTTCAAACTGCTCTTTGTTGGCATCGAGCAGTCCCTCAATAAAACTATCAACGTTGTGTCCAAGGAGCGCTAGTGGAACCAGTCCAGCTTCGGTACCAACTGAATAACGACCTCCGACACTACTGGGCATGGTGACACAGGTAGATTTATATCGTTTTCCTGCCTTTAGAAAATCTGTGCCCTGAGTACCGATAAAAATAGTTTGTTTATAGATTGCCGCTCCAAATCGTTGTTCAAGAGCATTGAGAAGCACGCCAGCATTAGTGAGTACTTCGGTGGTTGCGCCTGACTTACTACTTACACACACAGCGATATCAGAAACCTTTTTAACTCGTTTCAAATTCTTGAGTAGTTCGTCTATCTGATACGGTGCAATTGTATTGAGACTGTGTAGCTGAACGTTTTTTTCTCCGAGGATGGCGTGAACCGCTTCGACACCCAGACTCTGGCCACCAATCCCAACTAGGATAAGGTGTTTGATACCGGCCAAATCCCTACGTACACCATCTACGACGTCATGCACAGCCGCATCCGCCGCGTGCACGAGTGAGTATTCTGGGTGTGTAGTATCGTGTTGCGCTAGTACATTGGTGACCCTGGTCCGGTAGTCACCAAGCGCTCTGACGTTTTTGGCCACCTTGCGTTCAAATCCGCGAGCTGTACTGTCAATATCAAAATAAGAAAATAACATAGATTAGACTTGGCGGACGTTTTTAATTTTCTTCACTTCCTTGGTGATGTATTTCATCGCCTCTGGGACACTATCAACCAGTACAAACAGATCGAGATCTTCCGGGCTAATGGTAGCGTGCTTCTCCAGCAACTCTTCTTTGAACACCTTTATCAGCGGCTCCCAGAAGTCTTTCCCGTACAGCACGATAGGGACTGGTTCGATTTTTTTGGTCTGAATCAGGGTTACGATTTCAAAAAACTCATCGAGCGTACCAAACCCACCAGGGAAATAGACGTACACTTCAGACGCAAACGTCAACATCACTTTGCGCGAGAAAAAGAAGTCAAAATTCAGGGACTGGTTGGTGTACGGGTTCAGCTTTTGCTCAAACGGCAACTGGATGTTTAACCCCACTGACTTGCCACCGACTTTGAAAGCACCAACGTTTGATGCTTCCATGATTCCCGGCCCACCACCTGAGATAATCGAGAAGCCATCTTTGGCCATCCTGGCGGCTAACTCCTCGGCTGCTTTGTAGTACTTGTTGTCTGGCGTCAACCGCGCACTGCCCCAGAACGTCGCCGCTAGCCCGTGGTCGCGCAACAGTTCAAACCCTTGCACGAACTCAGCCATGATGCGGAACACCCGCCACGACTGCACCGCGTCGCCCTGGGTACTGTCGGGGTCAAGCAACTCACTGACGATGCGACAGTGGGCAGCGGCAGCGGCCTGGCTTGATAATTTTGTATTTTTCTTAGCTGTCCGCCTTTTTTTATCCAATATCATGCTGTCATTCTAACATCAGGCTAGAGCCACGGGATATCATACTGCTCGAATTCGGGGAGAAGTTTCTGATCGTAGAGCAGACGAGAAGTAACCTCAGCGTGCCAGAGGGCACCGTTCATCGCGTTATGCGGATCGAGCTCCTTTTCTAAACCGCAATAGTTGAGGATAGCTTTGGAGTTAAGCGCAGTACGCCTGTGTTTGATGTCAACCGGTGGTACGCTACCAGATTTGATGACATGCATCCAGCACAGCGTATGGACATCGATGGTGCGGTACGCTAGGTTCCAGTTGAGCTTCCCACGCCTGGCAGCTGCCTGCAGCATGTTGTGATCAAACGGCACATTTTGCCCCGTCAGTGTCCGCTCGGGCAAATCTTGCGACCACTTGAGGAACGCCGCAACCAGTTCCGCTTCGGATTGTTTAGCCGGATCAGTTGCCTGCTCCATCGTAAACCCATTGACCTCAAGCGCCTCATCCATAATCTCCGCTCCTGCCCAAATTCGACATTCTCCGTAAAACCGATTGGACGGATTCCGGAAATCCAGCGCCCCAATGGAGAGAATCGAGTGTAAATCTGGCCGCAGCCCTGAGCATTCTGTATCAATAATTAACATAGTGTCAGTATATCACTCGAACTGGCAATTCCCCGCTGGGCCATAACCGGCGGCTTGAGCTTCTTGAATGGAGTTAAAGTAGATTTTATTCTCTTCGTTGATAGTTTTGGCACCACTACAAGTTAACAGGTGATATTTGGTGCCGTTGACCGACGCCACTACCGTTTGAACCACTGTTTCTATAGGGTCGTTTGTAGTAGTTGCAGGCTCGACTGGCTGGCTTGGGGCGTCAGTAAATATAATTCCAGCTGAGTTTTGCTGTGCTGGTGCAACTGCTGGCTGGACAGAATACCGCCCCAGCACAAACGCACATACGCCAATGGCACAAAACAGCAGCGCCAAGAAAAACCGGTCTGACTGTATGAGGTACTTGAGTTTTTTGTCCATATATCGTATACTGCTGCCCGTTAATACTACCATTTATCACATAGCACTATGGCAAAGAAAAAAGCTGGCGGAACAGCCAAGAACCTGCGCGACTCCCAACCAAAATACCTGGGTATCAAGCGCGCAGACGGTCAAGCCGTCAAAGTAGGTGAAATCATCGTGCGTCAGCGCGGCACCAAAGTCGAAGCAGGAAAAGGAGTGAAACTGTCAAAAGATCACACGATTTTTGCTATGCAAGATGGTGTCGTAGCGTTTCGCGACATGCGAAAGACGCGGTTTAACGGCAAAACTGTAAGCAAGAAAGCCGTTGACGTTGTATTGGTGGCTGCGTAGTCACACTCCAACAAGATACAAAAGACCGGCACCTATGGCGCCGGTCTTTTGTATATTATGAGTACCTACTCTTTAATGGTTGCTCGTTCGATGACTACCGGGTCCAGGGGTTGGTCGCTTGGGCCGGTTGCTACTACTGCAATCGCATCAACAATATCCATTCCGGCGACTACCTGCCCGAACACCGGGTGTTTTGATTGGGCTGGCGGTTTGTCAAAATCTAGGTTGGTGTTATCGCTCAGGTTAATGAAAAACTGACTACCGCCGCTATTGGGACCACTGTTGGCCATTGAGAGTGAGCCGCGGACGTTTGATAGTTTCTCACCAGCGATGTGTTCGTCAGGGATACTGTACCCTGGGCCACCCGTACCGTAGCGTCCAACCTCATCGGTTTTAGTA
Organism: Minisyncoccota bacterium; assembly: GCA_041688155.1. Taxonomy (GTDB): domain Bacteria; phylum Patescibacteriota; class Minisyncoccia; order Phycocordibacterales; family UBA918; genus OLB19. Next base: position 54,861 of record JBDNIW010000013.1, read on the forward strand.
ATCGGGTCTCCGCCTTGAATCATAAAGCCCTCAATGACTCGGTGGAATTTGATTCCGTCATAGAATCCTTCGTTGACTAGTTTCATAAAATTGCCCGCCGTAATTGGCATGGCGTCGTCATATAGCTCGATCTCGATTACTCCTTGGTTGGTTTCTAGTACAGCAATTGGGTTCA
>JBDNIW010000014.1:0-74395 GCA_041688155.1 Minisyncoccota bacterium
GAGAGAAATTCCCTGTCCGGCAGCAAAAGCAAGAACCCAAAGCGCCAGCTTTGGGTTCTTTGCATTTTGCTCGCCCGGACAGGGATTCGAAAAGCTTTTGCGTCAGATTGGGAACGAAGTGAACCAATCTGTCCAAAAGGTGTACTGCTCGTGTAACGAGAGAAATTTCCTGTCCGGCAGCCATTTAACCCCCAAAGCAGCCTACAAACAACCTAATCCCGCAGATTAGCCGGTAATCTGCGGGATTAGGTTATTTACGATTCTGGGAAATTACGGCAGTTGCCTGGAATCTTTGGTGATTTAGTCACTAAAATTGCTTAAATACTCCAATCGATTGGAGTATTTGGTTAGCGATGTGGGTTTTTGTCTGGTTTGGTACCGGGTGGTTGTACAGTAATTAGCTTGATCGTTTACATGTAAACGATTTTTCGCTGTTTTCTTGCTAGGTATGAAAAAACTGGCCAGGACTATATCCGGGCCAGTTGGTTGGGTTTATCTTGGAGTCGAGCTATTTGTCTCGCCAGACATCTTGGAACCGACGTTTACAGTTATGACAACTGGCGTCGGCACACTGGTTGCAAGTGGCCGAGATGCAGGCCCTTAGTTCTGCCGCCGGGTCGAGGACCCGTTTGGGTGGGAGCATCGCCCGGTAAAGTCCGCTTGTGTTGGTGGCAAACTGGCGAATGGTTTGCCACAGGGTGGTTTGACCAGGGTTCGCTTGCTTCGTGGTGTGAGCGCTCAAACTGCTCGAAAGATCAGACGACATTTGTTCTTGTACCTTCTATTTTGGCTAGCTCCGCTTAAGCGGAACGCAGACAATACGGGTTATGGAGAGTAACGTCAACCAAAGTGGTGTGCATAGCGCCTTGTTCGACACGCGGTGGCGGACAGATGCTGGCTGCTGCAAAATCAGCCTAGGCCCTGCTGAGGCAAAATTTACTAAAATACTCCAATCGATTGGAGTATTTTGGTGTCTTTTTTGGTGTTGGATTACTTTTTTTGGTTTTGTGAGTTCTAGGCCTTGCTGGCTTTGAAACAGTCGAGGCACTTGAGGTTGTTGGTGGTTCGGGGTACAAACGGGAGGGATGTGATGGCGTTGCCGCAGCCAGCGCAACTCCAGTTGCCAGCAGTTTTAGGTTTGTCTGCGCCACCGCTTGACGGTGTGCTGCTAGCTGGGGCGGATGCCTCGAGTCCGGCAAACGCGCCGTCGTCTGGCATTGGTTCGGATGATGAGCCGTATTCGTCAAAGTCTGGGGCGCCGTCCATCGGCGGCGCTTCACTGGCAGTCTGCATCTCGGGGACTGGTTGCTCGGCTGTCTCGGTGTCTTTGCTTTTGCCGTAGCAGTCGCGACAGGTGAGTCCGCTTTCACTACGGGGCTGAAAGGGGAGCTGCGTAATTGCGCCGCCACACCCGCTACACTTCCAATTTCCTTCGTACATGGCCATAATCAATTTGCTTATTTGTAGTGGGTGACAGTATACCAGACGCAGACCGGGGCTGCCCGAGCGGTGAAAATTTGGTATAGTAGGGGAATGAAAGACACCTGTCACATGTGCCTGACGCTACTTGAAGGTGAACACTCCGAGCGGGAGCGCGCCGAGTATTGCAATTTCTGCTTTCAAGCCGGTGCTTTGGTGTATAGCAAAGACGATATTCACGACTTTCGCAAGCGGTATTTTGATAAAATGTACGCTGAAGGAGCGAACGAATTCGTCGCGCGGTTCCATACGTTGCTAATCGGTTCGGCCCCGTACTGGAAACATAAACGCGGTCTATAAGGTATGTACAAAGGTCGCGTGATAGAAGTACAGCGGGTACATATAACGGTCGCTCTGCCCGAGCGCACGTTGCTTGCGACCGTGCGCGGTGAGTTCCATGAGAGTGGAGCGTACCCCAAAGTTGGGGATTGGGTCATGGTATCGCTCATAGACGACACCCAAGCGGTGGTTGAAGAAATCCTGCCCCGTACGAGCACTATCGAACGTCTGGACCAAGAAACCTTGCAGCCGCAAATCTTGGTGACCAACGTCAATCTCATGTGTATCGTGATGGGGTTCGATGGAGACTTTAACATTAGTCGGCTGGAGCGGTATTTGGCGTTGGCGCTCCAGAGCGGGATTGCTCCGGTGGTTATTCTCAACAAAGCCGACGCGGCGGCTGATCTCGATGAGCAGGTGGCACAGGTGTCAGCGGTAGCTGGCACACACCCCGTCCTGGTGACAACCGCTACAACGGGCGCTGGTCTGCCTGCCATTACAGACCATATCAAGGCCGACACTACGGCGGTACTGCTAGGTTCATCTGGCGCTGGCAAATCAACCATCACCAACTGGCTGATGGGTAATGCCGACCAAGCGGTACAAGACGTCCGCGAGAACGATAGTCGAGGTCGACATACCACCACTACCCGACAGTTGTTCGCGCTCCCTACCGGTGGATATCTGATTGACACGCCAGGGATGCGGGAACTTAGTCTGGCTGATAACGAATCACTCGAAGGTGACCAGCTGATCAGCCACGTCGAGATGCTCGCTACTGCCTGTCGGTTTAGTAATTGTGATCATGACAAAAGTGCAGGCTGCGCAGTTTTGGCCGCTATCGACGCTGGTACGCTTGACCCGCGCTCACTGGATAATTACTATAAACTACACCGCGAGCGCGCCTGGCTGCAGGACAAAAGTGGCAGTAAGAGTCGCTACACCGAACACACCAAAAAACGCACGGCGCAGGCTACTGCCGCCGCTAACCGGCGGCGGTTAGCGGGTGGTCGATAAGTGATTTGGACTCGTCGCTCGCCAAGGGTATACTAGAGACTATAAATTTGCATACAAATATGAACGAACAACCAACCCAGCCAGTCTACGTCGCAGCGGCGCAACCAATTTGGAAGGATTTACTCGTCCCCGCTTCGATTGTGGTGGCTGGAGTAGCTATCGGGATTGGTTTGTATATGAGTGGCGGATCAACTGTCGCACCACTTGCCGGGCAACCGACGGCAGTGCCCCAGGAGGTGGACCGCACTGACCAAGTAGCGGCCGTGACGCCTGATGATCACCGTAAAGGTCCAGCGGACGCAGCTATTACCATCGTCGAATACTCGGATTTTGACTGCGTGTTCTGCGGTCGGTTCCATGACACAATGAATCAAGTGATTGCTACTACTGATGACGTGGCTTGGGTCTACCGGCACTCACCAATCGCACAAATCCATCCCCAAGCTGAATTCGTCGCTATCGCGTCTGAGTGTGTGGCTCATATCGCCGGTACCGAGGCGTTCTGGACGTTTACTGATGGGTATTTTGCCGCACGCGCGGCTGGAGAATCGGCGTCCCATGCTGTGCTTGTACCGCAGCTAGCAGCTGCGGCTGGAGTGGGTGCGGCTGCGCTTGAGTCGTGTGTTGCTGGAGGAGAATTTGTGGCTGCAGTTGAAGCTGACCGACAAAATGCCATTGCCACTGGTGGCGGTGGAACACCTTGGAGTATTCTTATCGGGCCGTCAGGTAAAACGTACCCGATTAATGGTGCGCTACCCCTAGCGGCGATTGAGCAGCTGATTCAAATCGCTCGCGACGAAGCCTAACTATGATACTGACTGCACTCACTCGAGTGTATCGGCAACCACGCTATGTGATTGTGACACTAGTGGTGGCACTGGTGACCATATCTACACTGCTACTGTTACCCAATCAAGCGTTGCTGATTTCGATTATAACTTCACCTACTATCGACTGGGGTACCAAACTGGCATTTTTCATCAGCCTACATGGTGTTTTGTTGACCAATTTTACATGGTTTGCAGCCACCTACACGGTCCTACTAGCCGTCCTGCTGGGGGTAAATGTGTCGCTACTGTGGTTCTACATCGTACGCAGTCGCCGGCTCGCACGGGTTGACTCTCGTTTGACCCTGACCGGGATTGGCGGGTTTGTCAGTGGGTTGCTTGGGATTGGTTGTGCGGCGTGTGGGACTGTTATCTTGGCCGGTGCCTTCAAATTGCTGGGGATTGCTTGGTTGCTCACGTATCTGCCGTGGCAGGGAGCGGAGTTCGGGGTGTTGGGGGTGCTGCTGCTTGGGCTGACCACCTACACACTGTGCAAACGCATCGATGACCCGGTGACCTGCCCGGTCTAGCAGCTATTGGTTGAGGCCATAGACCTCGGCTAGTTTGGCGACGTGTTCGGGGTAGGTTACCGAGCAGTAATACTCACCAGTGCGACTATGGAAATAGTACAGACAATCAGTCACCATTGGGTTGAGGGTGGCTACAATGGCTTCGACCGACGGGTTGGCAATTGGTGCCGGGGGCAATCCGGCGTTTTGGTAGGTGTTGAATTCGGAGTCGAGGAACTTGTCCGCCGGTCGAACTGCTGGCCACCAATTTTCGTCATTTGGGTTTTCGGCTTTGACGTACTGCAAACTCGCATCGAGTTGTAATTTCATATCAATAAATAGCCGGTTCCAAATCACACCGGAAATCTCGCGCATGTTAGTAAAATCACTAGCCTCGCGTTCAATCAAAGAGGCAATAATTAGGGTGTCAGCCAGTGGTACCACCCGCTCGATGTCAGCGGTGTAACGATCAGTCACCGAATCAGCAAACGAGGATTGTAGCTGATTGGCGATATCAGCCGGGGTGGCGTAGCGATGGGTGATGTACTGGCCTGGCGGCACGAACCCTTGGTCAAACGATAGTTCGTTGTCGGTCATCAAAGTCGAGAATTCAGCCCGTTGCGCTGTATCCCACCGCAGCACGTCACCGATGTTTTTGGTTGCCTGTTCAGAGCGTTCACCTGGCCAGATAACAATGATGCGACTGACCGGTGACGCGAGTAGCTGAAAAGCGTTGTTGGTCTGCAGGACCGCGGTGACTCGTGACCACCAGGAGTTGGACTGGAAGTCATGCTTAGCTAGAAAATCGTCGTAAAACTCGTTGATGATGATTTGCTCATTGATGGTGGCGTTACGAGGATCAACCCCAAGGGGAAATGCCTCGGTGGTGTCGATTGGGGCTACCGCGTAGTTGTAGCTGGCTTGCTGACTCTCTGTCACAATCAGCATCCCAGCGGCTACTCCACCACACCCAATCAGCGCCCCCAACAAGGCAACCCGGCGCAGCAGTCTCGATCCATATGACATGTCTACTAGTATGCCATAAATCACGCCCTCAAGTGCTATACTTACCATATGAAACTGCTAGGTATTTTTGCATTTGGTGCGTTGCTTATCGTGGCGTTTGGGTACGTGACTATTTTTGGTGGTCCAACTGGGATGGAAATTGTACCGGCGACTGACAACGCCCTGAGTACTGATGCGACAGCCCGAGACACTCAGTCTGCTGATTCACTGGAGCGCGAATCATTCGCTGGGGCGGGGAGTATCGAGACGCTCTATAACCGCAATCAAAACCTCGAATGCCAGATCACGTATATCCCTAATCCACTCGAAGCTGAGATCAGCGGTAACATGTTCATCGCCGACGAGCGCGTGCGGGCTGATTTTGCCGTTCCGGCGCCTGATTTGACGGGGCAGGCGGTGGCTTCGATTATTTATGATACGGCTACGTTGTATATCTGGTCAGAGATAGATGGGCAGTTGTTTGGGATCAAGCAAGACCAAGCTGAGTTCGCTGGGTTTGGTGACTCATCGGCTGCAATTGATTACACCACACAAATCCAGTACGACTGCCTCACCTGGCCTGTGGTTGATAACACCATATTCCTCCCCCCAACCAATGTGCTGTTTGGCGACATGGCCAACGCGACGGCTAACATGGAGTTCGGGATTATTTATGAAGATGAGGATGGGGAACTACCACTCTAAATCCGGCCGTACACCAACATAGCAATTACGATAAGAAAAAACGCACTAGCAGTGAGCACTGCTCCGGCTGCCATATCTTTGCTGCGGCCGATTGCACTATGGCGCTCTGGGTGAATTTGATCAAGAGCCGATTCCAGGGCAGAGTTCTGGAGTTCGGTCACGAGCATTAGAGTATAGGCCAGTAGCACAAACAATATTTCCCATTGCTCCAACGGATCAAAGTACACAAATGCTCCAATGACGATTGCGCCAATCAAATAGACTTGCACGCGATAACTGCGGTCGTGACGTAGAGCATAGGTAATACCGCGGACGGCGTGGGAAAACTTGCTGATGAGAGGTTGCATAGCCTAAGTATAACAGAGTGGTTTGTTACCGTGTACTGGACACTAGTCGCAAAAACGTCTATGTATCATATACGATACATAGACGTTTTTATTGGTCTAAATTTTTGTGGATACCACACTCCTCCTGGCTAGTAGTCCTTTTCGACGTACATGCTGATGGTGCGTCTGCGGGCAGCTTTGCCTTTACTGACGTGTTTGTGGGAACGATAAATCTTGCGGACGATAAATTTCTCCTCTAGGAACGCTACTAGTTCTTCTTCGGTGTAGACGTGCTCAGCGACGCCCATCACGGGGTGGATGTAGCTACCTTCCTCTGGTCCGGGCATATCACGGATCAGACGCTCGGTATGGAGGTCTTTGTCCCGGAGGAAGGTTTTCATAAATAGAAAGCCGCCTGGTTGCATGATGCGGTGCAGCTCATCACGCAGGTGGGTGCGACCATCAGCGTCGAGGAAGTGTGAGGTCATCATGTCGAGTGCGAGTGACTGGGAGCTGTCTGCAGCGGGTAGCGTCGACCCAGCGCTCCCGACGTGGTAGTGGATACCCAGGTCCTTGCTGGCAGCCTTGGCTTGAGCGATGGCGGCTGACGAGATGTCCACTCCAGCGCCAATCATTTCAAATTCATTGGCTAAATAAATCAAGTTTCGACCGTTTCCGCACCCAGCGTCAAACGCACTAGCGCCCACCCCTAAAATATCACCCCGTTTAAACCGAATCACCCAGCGGGTGAATTTGGTCAAGTCCCCACTCTCGTTGAGGGATAGTTTGAGATATTCCGGGTTCGTGTACTCACGATCCCAAAACGTAGCGCCGTGCGCCTTTCGTTTTTTCTTTTTAGTAAAATTAGGTTTCCGCGCCATGAGGTAGAGATTAGAACATTATTTTAGTTATAAATCAATATTTCACCAAAAATACATTGGCCAGTAGCTTAAGGAGTTCTACTAGTATTACCTGTAATACCAGCCAGCCAGCTACGAATATGAGCCATTGAGTTGGCAGCGAGACGATGTCGAATTGTTGTTGGAAGAAGGGGCTGTAGAGCGTGAGGAGCATGAGGGATGATCCGACGACGAACCCGACGTTGAGGAGTTTGTTCTGGAGGAAATTGTAGCGGTAGAGTGGTCGACTGAGGTCCATAAATGAGTAGGCGATCAGGAGCGTGTAGAATCCAAACGACGCGAACAAGACGGTGCGGGCGATTTGCTCACTGACTCCTTGGCCGAGCATCGTGAGGTAGAGGGTGAGTAGTAGTCCTGAGGTGACAAACCCAACCCCGAGCGTGAGAAAGATGACGCGGCGATCAAACAGAGTTTTGCTGGTTTGGTCGTTCTCGCGCATGAGTTGTCGGTCAAAGGCAAATGCAATTGCCGGGATGCTGCCGGTAAACAGGTTGACCCAGATGATCTGGACAGCGGTCAGCGGGAGGGCAACGCCAACGATAATTGCACCCCCGACCAGGATCAGCTCATCTAGGGCGTTACTCATGAGGTAGACAAACACCTTTTTAATGTTGGATAACACTCGTTTACCTTCCTCAATAGTCGCCACGATGGTACCGAAATTATCATCGAGCAGCACCAGATCAGCGACGCTTTTGGCGACGTCAGTTCCGCTACCGACGGCGATACCGATGTTGGCGGCTTTGAGACTAGGGGCGTCGTTGACGCCGTCGCCGGTCATGGCGACTATTTCCCCGCGAGCTTGGTGTAACTTCACGAGGCGGAGTTTGTCACGCGGGGTGACGCGCGCGAAAATGTGGATGTGATCAAGTTTTGCGGTGAGTTCAGCGTCAGTCAGTTTGGCTACCTGGGCTCCGGTTAGGACATTTTGCGCAGATACCTTAAACCCGGCTTCTTTGGCGATAGCGAGCGCGGTGCCCGGTAGGTCACCGGTGGCCATAATGACGCGCGTGCCGAACTCACCAATTTTCTTGAGTGCCGCGGGGACTTCGGGTCGGATGGGGTCAAAGAAACTCAGGACCCCGAGGAACGTGACGTATTGCACATCGTCAATGGTGAGACTGTCTGGCTCAGTGTGTGGGGTCAGGAGCCCAATCCCAAGCACCCGTCGACCAGCATTGCTGTGGGCGGTAACTGATGCCAGCAGGCGGTTTTTCTGCGCGTCCGACAGAGCTGAGCGTTTGATCAAGATGTCTGGTGCGCCAAGCACGACGTGTGGGTCGGCAAATTGATCTAGGTGTGCAGGCAGGAAGCGACTGGGAACCCGGGTGACCGAGAATTTGTACTTGGAGGAAAAGGGGATGCGAATCTGGATTTCACTTCTATCGGCCGGTGATTGGGTGATGCCGATACTGGCTGCGGCTTTGACTATGTTTCCCTCCAGGTCGTCGCCACTGATGTGCCAATTAGCGACTGGGTCTTCTGGGTTGTCGATGATGACATCGCACGCGCAGCGGGCAAGTCTGAGGTACGATGCTTGCTCGTCGGTGTAGTCGCCTTGGGGTGTTTGGGGGACAAAATTATCAACCAGCAGCTGGGCAGTGGTATCGATGTCTTTGAGCTGCATGTTGGCTTGGGTCAGGGTCCCGGTTTTATCGGTGATGATCAACGTCGTCGAGCCGAGGGTCTCAGACGCGGTTAAATTGCGGATGATGCCGTTACGCTTGGCAATGCGCTCGACGCCGATGGCGAGGATGGCGGTCAGGCCAATCGGGAGCGCCTCGGGGACTGACCCGACCAGCACCGCAATCGAGAGTAGCAGCATATCGTGGAAATCTTGACCGTTGTTGATACCAATAAAAAACACCGCTGTAACGAGGATGGTTGTCACAACAATGATGACCCAGGTGAGTTTACCTAAGGCTTTTTGTAGCGGGGTTTGCTCGGACTGGGTGTCTTCGACCAAGGTGGCCAATTTACCGATTTCGGTGTGCCTGCCAGTATTGGTCACCAGCGCGTAACAGGAGCCACCGACTGCGAGCGTGCCGGCGAATACCATGTTGGTTCGCTCTGCCAGCGCCGTATCTGACTCTAAGAGGGTGTGATCTTTTTCGACTGGGAGTGATTCACCAGTGAGGATTGCTTCGTCCACGGTGAAATTCAGCTCGCGGATAATCCGAGCGTCAGCCGTGATGCGATTACCATTAGTAATATGAATCAGATCACCCGGTACGAGCTGGGTGGCATCAACCTCGATTTCTTTGCCGTTACGGATTACTCGCGTTCGTTCAGTTATATATGAGCGGAGCGACGTGATGGCTTTTTCCGCTTTGAATTCTTGGATAAATCCGAGCACGGCGTTCACAATCACTGCAAAACTGATGATTGCTGCGTCGAGCCACTCTTGTAGGCTGGCAGTCAACACAATAGCTGCGCACAGAATCAAGATCAAAGGGCTGATGAACTGATGGAGGAGAATTGTGACGGTGGACTTGGTCGTAGCTTCGGCAAAGGTGTTGTCCCCAATTGACAGACGCACCCTATTTGCGGTCGCATCGGTTAGACCTTTGTCTGGGGATGATGTGAGCTCAGCCGCTAACGAGTCGACGCTGTTCGCCCAAGGATTCACGATTGGTTTGTATTGCTTCATAGGTAAGTATACTGATTGTATCAAACGGCTTGGATATCGCGCCTTGATTATACCTATGATACAATCGTACCCATATGAAAAACCCATGGCTTATTTTTGGAGGGATTATTGCAGTGCTGTTTATCGGGGCGTTTTATATCGCTGGCACGGCGGGTGACGCTAATAACGAAGGTGTTGAGGAGTTAACACACGTCAAAGGCAACCCTGACGCAGCGGTAACACTGGTTGAGTACAGTGATTTCCAATGTCCAGCTTGTCGGGCGATGTATCCCATGGTCAATGAACTGATGGAGCAGTACGGTGAATCACTCCGGTTCGAGTACCGCCACTTTCCAATAGAGCGAGCGCACCCGTACGCGGTCCAAGCTGCGATGGCGGTGGAAGCGGCTGGTCAACAAGGGAAGTTTTACGAATTTCACGATCTCGTGTTTGAAAACCAGCAAGTTTGGTCTCAAAGTCCAACGCCAAACGTACTGTTTGCGCAATATGCACAAGAGTTAGAACTCGATATGGATATGTATCGTCGACACGCTAACGCAAGCCTGCTACGAGAAAAAGTCCGTGCGCAGCAACAGGAGGGACTAGAGATGGGTGTCACCGGCACACCGACAATGTTCCTCAACGGTGAGCGAATGCAGTATGGTACCTATGAAGAATTTATCACTCAGATTGCGACCGCAATCGATCCCACAGCAGCCGCAACCGTTCAGGCTGAGGATACAGCCGTGGTCGGCGAAACCGCTGGTGAACCAGTGCGGTTTGGGCTCTAATGCTCAATTCTCTGCTACCAGTGGCTGGGTCACAAAAAGGTTGTCCGGTAGGTCGTATTAGTAATTTGGCAGTCTAAGTCGTCGAGTATGGGAACAGCGGTTGATGTAGAGTGGTTCAAACAAATACAGCAAGTGTGCGCCGCGACAGAAGAGGTTGAGTGGCTGCAAAAAAACATGCAGATTATTGAGGAAGAGCGTGAGCAGTTTCTGGCTAACGAAATCGAAAACCCACAATTTACCTATAAACCCCCCACCCAAGCGACGGCGCTGATTGCTCAGGTGGAAGCGTTGGCTGCCACCATTGCCACCACCGAAACTAACCCCGTAGTAGCTGACCTGTACAAACACAAAATTGCAAACCAGATCACCCGGATTGGTCTGGCAGTCGCCTCTGGCGCTGGTAACGACAAAGACTTCTATACCCTGAGTTGTGTGCTCTACGGGAAACCGCGCAAAAAATATTTTGCCTATATCGCCAAGCAAGTGGTGGAGCAGTACAAGCAAGTCAACCAAGCTGGCGGCAGTGTTGGCAAACCACTCTATAAAATAGTATCCAAAATCGACACGACCAAAGTCGATATCAGTGCTGGCATTTTGCCTCCGCCGGTTGCAGAAGTGGAGCTGGTCGAGTCGGTCGCGCAAGCGGTGGCTATTTTTGAGCACGCTTTGCATAAACTAGAAATCACCGGTTGGCAAGTAGTGGTCGAGGAGCAGAGCAATCGGTCGCGGTTTTCGGTTAGTGCGCATAACAAGCGGGTATTTGTACCAAACCAAACCCAGCTGGATCGCCGCGGTAAAAAAATGACTACAGTTCAGCTTGAGGGTATTGTTGAGCATGAGATCGGCGTGCACGCCAACCGCGCTAATGCTGGCAGCAACAGCCAGCTACAGTTGTTGGGTATCGGTCTTGATTCTTACCTCAGAGGGGAGGAGGGTTTGGCAAGCTACGTCCAGCAGCAGGTGGAAGGCGCCCAAGAGTTCTACGGGTTTGATCGATACTTGGCCGCGTCGCTCGCTGTGGGGATGGACGGGAGTAAGCGGGACTTCCGCGGGGTGTTTGAGTTGATGGTGGCGTACTATCAGTTGCAGTTTGCGTCTACTGGCCAAAAACCGTCATATAATAGAATTCAAAATGCGGCTTGGGAAGTGTGTCTGCGGGTATTTCGCGGTACTACTGGACAAACGCCAGGATGTGTCTACACTAAAGACATCGTCTATCTAGAAGGTAACATCGGTATCTGGCATTTCTTGTCGGATAAGCCGCACACGTTCCCAGCTTTTTTTGTTGGTAAATACAACCCGTTATTACCAAGACACGTCAAGGCGCTGCAGACATTGGGGATTATTACACAAGACTGGTAACTATGGACAATATGTATAAAACTATGTTGATGGGAGTGGGACTACTGATAATGGGGCCGACGCTCATGCACGCACAGTATGACTTTGCGAGTGATCAACCTGCTGCTACTGAGTCGACCTCCAGTATCACAGCTGCGACCACGACTGTCGCTTCAACCACGCTGTTAAACCTGATCGGTCAAAGTGTAAACGCCAACCAGCAAAACAACCTCACTCAAGCCGAAGAGCTACCCGAAAAAGTCGCGATTATTTCGCTGTTTGATACGCGCTTAGTGACGGAACCGTCGGGACTCAATATATTTGCCTACTGGGTCCAGGAAGCGGTGCGGATGGGGATTCCGGCTAACACGATATTTCTGATTCTGTTGACGCCATTTCTAGCACTGCTGGTCAGCTTTACGCGGGTAGTGATTGGGTTGCCAACACTTGATATGCTGGTGCCAATTGCGTTGGCATTTGCGCTCGTGGCGGTTGGTATCACCATTGGGCTGTTTGTCTTGCTGGCGATTATTTTGGCGTCGTTTATCGCCAAACGCAGTCTGTCCAGCCTCAAAATCATGTTTTATCCCAAGCGGTCGTTCTCGATGTTGTTCTTGGCGATTGCGGTGTTTGCCGCTTTAACGTTTGGTGCCATTTTAGATTTAGACCGGATTTTGACGGTGTCGATTTTCCCGATTTTGATTTTGATGTTACTGGGCGACTTGATTGTGTCGGTGCAGCTGCACAAAAGCGCCCAAGAGACATTTCTCATCACGGGTACGACGGTGTTGCTGGGGATTATTGGCTACTTTGCGGCTACCAGTCAATTGATTCAGAATACCCTAATTCTGTACCCAGAAATCCTGCTGTTGGTGATCCCGCTCAACATACTAGTGGGTCGGTACTTTGGACTACGGGTGCTAGAGCTGTTTCGATTCAATAACGTGTCGACTGATTAGGTATGGCCATCAGTCAAGCATTGCTCGGGATGAACGCCCGCAACTACCTCTATATCAGACAGCTCAACCGGCGCAACCATAAACTGGTGGCTGATGATAAACTACTCACCAAACAGATTTTGCTCAAAAACGGCGTCGCCACTGACCCGATTTTAGCGCATTTCAAAACCCTGCAAGACGTGCGGACATTTGACTGGACCAGCTTGCCGACTGACTTTGTACTCAAACCATCCCACGGGTACGGTGGGCGCGGGATAACCATCATTCGGGATTGGAACGGTGTGTCAGGGACTATCAGCAATGGCCAAACGGTGACTGAGATAGACGTCGAACGGATGGTGTTTGGTGCGCTTGATGGGGAACATTCACTCAACAATTTACCAGACACGGTGTTTATCGAAAACCGAATCATTCCGCACGCTTTTTTCAAAAAATACGTTCAGTCTGGCGTACCCGACATCCGGGTGATTGTCTGCAACAAAGTGCCAGTGATGGCGATGATGCGCTTACCAACTGTGTACTCCGACGGAAAGGCTAATTTGCACCTAGGCGCACTTGGGATCGGGATTGATATGCGCACGGGGATTACGACGTTTGGTACGTTGCACAACAAACTAGTGGACTACATTCCCAAAACTAAAATCAAAGTCCGGGGGCTCAAAATCCCCGACTGGGAGACTATCCTTGAGACGTCAGTGGCGGCACAGGTGAGTTCCAAGTTAGGGTTTGCGGGGATTGACATCGTGCTTGATAACGCGCGCGGCCCGTTGGTGCTAGAGATCAACGCCCGCCCAGGACTGAGTATTCAGATTGCTAATCAAGCCTCGCTGCGGACGAGACTCGAACGTATCGCTGACCTCAAAGTGCCGTCGGTCGAGCGTGGCGTTGAACTGGCCAAACAGCTGTTCGCTGAGCAGCAGCTCGAGGACGTCAAGTCAGAAGACCGGGTGTTGGGGGTGATTGAAAAAATCGTCATCTATGGCAGCAAAAAGAAAAAAACCGTCCGGGCCAAAGTCGATACCGGCGCATATCGTACGTCAATTGATAGTGATTTGGTTGAAGAGTTGGGGCTCGATGCGCGCAACAAGTTCGTTCGCGTACGCTCAGGCAGCGGTCGCCAAAAGCGGCGTACAGTCGCGGTACGATTCAAAATGAAAGGCAAGGAGATTGATTCGATAGCCACGTACACCCCCCGCGACCACCTGCGCTTCCCAGTGATTATCGGACGGCGTGACATGAAAGGGTTCGTGGTTGACCCCAATGATATCCCCGCCGGCGTCACGGTGAGATAAACCCGTGTTACTATTGTGGTATGTTTCGGACGCGCGATTTTGTACTGCTGTTTTCTGCCATCATGTTTTTGGTTTTGGCTATTGGGACGACGCTGCTGACGCAGGGTCGGTCCGCTAGTACGATTGCGGTCCCGTTTGAGCCAGGGGTAGAGTCTGATGTCAGGTACGTTGCAACTATTGCGCCGTCAGATCAGCTCAATCGGGCAGAGCGGGTAGCGGATATGCGCGCCAAAATCTCGCAAGAGGCGTTTGTCTATGAACCAGCACCTGAGGTCATCGTAGCTACCAACCCGGCCACTAGTACTGAAGAATCTACAGACGTGGTTACAACTGGCGCGGTGGAGTGTGCAACCTACCAACCATATCTCGGGTTCTGGGACGCCCGCGGGTTGACCCTCACCCTGGCTGCAGGCACCAGGATGCTGACTCGAGCTACCGCTGCTACCTCTTCCAGTCTAGAGGTGATACTACAATTGCCAATTGGGTCACAACCAAGTGGTAACCCAACTTGTCTCCAGTCTGATGTTATCGGGATTGCCAACGATGGATCGTTGATCCGTAACGACGAAGTCGCTTTGTATAGTATTTTTGGAGCCGAAACAGTTATCGGCTACGCATTGGATGGATTTCCAATCTATGGTGCCGGTGCCGGTGTAGCGGATGCTTGTAGCGGTCGGTTAGTAGCTGGGCAGTTTCGGTATGAAATACAGCGAGGTGGTGTGACCATTATTAACTGTTTTGCGGCTACGCCGGTAACTCTCCCGTAGTATGGCGACGCTAGTGTTTGATATCGAAACCGTGGGTCAAGATTGGGATACTATCCCCGAATCAACCCAGTACGCGCTGACCAAATGGATTGGTCAGCAACCAGTGAGCGATGAAGAGAAAGATCGGCAAAGTGAAGCGGTCAAAGAAAAACTTGGTTTGTCACCCTTTACCGCCGAAGTCATCTCGCTGGCGATGTACGACCTGGAACGCCAGCAAGGCGCCGTGTATTTTGTGGCTGATGATTCGGTGAGAGATTACGGTGTCGGTGACTGGAAATACAAAGTGCGCACCGAGCAACAGTTACTCGAAGATTTCTGGGAGACCGCCCGCAGCTACGACGTGTTTGTCACGTTCAACGGCCGTTCGTTTGATATACCATTCCTTCTGCACCGTTCATTGATACAAGGAGTGCGTCCGACCAAAGAGTTGACTGGACAACGGTACCTCAATCGGCAAAGTCCGCCGTACCACATCGATTTGCTTGATGAGCTATCATTTTACGGTGCGATGCAACGCCGCCCGTCGTTACAGCTGTTGTGCGATGCCTACAACATCCCCTACGAAAAAGCGGGTATGGGAGGTGAGGACATCACCGAGTATTACATGAATAAAAAATATCGTGATATCGCCGAGAAAAACGCCGCTGATGTAGTCGCGACGACAGCCTTGTTTCAAAAATGGAAAACCAACCTAGCTCCTGCAAGTTTTATCAATGCAGTGGAATTTTAGCGAAGGCGCTAATTTGTCCCACACTTGAGGTAGGACAAATTAGTAGTTTGCTATAATTTCAATATGAAAAATATTCTCGCCTTACTCGCTGACTGGGCTAATGGCTTGTTTGCTGTCCTGATTGCGTCGTGGTGGTTTGGGGTTGAGCCACTCTGGTGGCACTTTGCTATTGGGCTAGTGTTATCACATGCACCAGATCTAGATGCAATCCCAGAGCTACTCAGGCGCGGCCGCGTAGCTGCTAGTGCTGAGCACCCACATGATCACCGCGAGGCACTACACTATCCAATCATCTTGATTACGCTGGCTGTGCTAGTCGCGTACTTTATTCCGTACTGGGGAACAATTTTCTTGGTAGCGGTCGCACTACATCTCATAAATGATTTATATGGAACTGGCTGGGGAATTAAATTATTTTGGCCACTGTCAAAAAAGAACTACAAACTGCTTGGTCGACGGGTTAATCGTCTAGAGTACATACTTAAATCTGATGGAGATTGGGAGCAACAACCTGAATCAGAGCGAAAGCTTCGTTGGTTGGTATCTTGGTCGCCAGAAGAATTACCTGGCTACATGACGCGGTGGGGAATTGACGACTGGATTCCCAAATACTACGGCACTTTGAACCGTATTTCGGCAGTTGAATACTCATTATTTCTACTAGCGATTATTTTGACTGGGCTGGCTCTGGTATAGTAGGGTCATATGCAACGAGATTTTCCGGAGGGATTTTACTGGGGGGCGGCAACCGCTTCGTATCAGGTTGAGGGTGGGATTGATGACTGCGACTGGGCTGAAGGCGCCCGCGAGGGTAGGGTGCCGGTATGTGGGCGAGCGTGTGACCACTATAACCGGTACGAGGCGGATTTTGATTTAGCGGTAGAACTTGGGCACACCGCCCACCGGTTCTCGATTGAGTGGGCACGGATTGAACCGGAGGAAGGCGTGTTTGATCGTGAAGAAATTGAGCACTATCGTCAGGTGTTACAAGCGCTGAAAAGTCGTAACATCAAGCCGTTTGTGACGCTCTGGCACTTCACCCAGCCACTGTGGTTCTCGCAATCAGGTGGATTTGAGCGAGTGGATTCACCGGAGGTGTTTGCCCGCTACGCCCAGTTTGTGGTAGAGCAGCTTGGTGATTTATGTGACCATTTCTCGACTATGAACGAGCCAAATGTGTTTGGCAGTAACGGCTGGCTGCGTGGAAATTGGCCACCGTTTAAACGGTTTGCGTTGACTGATTTAGTATCAATAACTAACTCAGGCAATAATTTTGAAGATAGGGCGCAAAAGGGATTTAAAAACCTGTTTCTATATCGTCGAGTGATGAAACACCTGGCCCAGTCACACAATGCAGCGTACCGAGCCATTAAGAAAGTTTCTCCTCAGACTGAGGTGAGTGTGGTTAAACACGTAATTGTGTTTGCTACCAACAAGAATCCGGTTAACGCTATCAAAGCCGCTGTAGCCAATTATGCCTGGACACGAGTGTTTATGAATCGAACGCACAAATATTGCGACTCGATTGGTCTCAACTACTATTTTTATACGCAGTTTGGTGACAAGCGTGACTGGAGAAAGACTGACATGGATTGGAACTTTGCCCCAGATCACATCTATGAGGCGCTGATGATGTTAGCCCGGTATAACAAGCCGTTGTTTGTATCAGAAGCTGGTATTGCAGACCACGACGACTCTGATCGAGCAGAATACATTACCAAACAAGTTGCAGGGGTTCGCCGTGCAATTGCTGATGGGGCTGACGTTCGTGGGCACCTCTATTGGTCACTGATGGACAATTACGAGTGGGCGCTTGGGTTTGAAAAGCAGTTTGGTCTAATTCACATCAATTACGACACCCTTGAACGGGAAATCCGGCCCAGTGCGTGGGTGTATAAAGACCTGATTGAGCGGTACAGCAAGGTAGAATAAAGCGTAATGGGCTGGATACTACTTGCGTCGGCCGGACAGGTTTTGAACGCCATCGTCGCGATTCTCGACAAATACATCGTTTCGGATGATAACGCGTTGCCGCGGCCGTTTGTGTACGCGTTTTATTCTTGTTTGCTGACTGGTGGGTGGGCGTTTGTTTATTTGATTGGCGTGGTACCTGGTTTGCATGAGTTGGGGGCACCGTCGTATAAAGAAATCCTAGCACCGACGTTGAACGTGGTGGCGCTGGCGTTCCTCGCGGCCTACACGTTTTTTATGGCGCTGGTGTCGATGTACATAGCCCTTAAGCAAGCTGACGCTAGCAATGTGATGCCCATCATTGGGTCAGTCTCAGCGCTGTCAGCCTTTGGGATGAGTTACTTATTTCTAGACGCGGCCTTGTCGAGTAACTTTATCTGGGGGATCATCATTCTCGCTGCTGGGACACTGCTCGTCGCACAGACGCTCCCCAAAGTAGGTGTCATCATGCACGTGGCGCACTCGGGGTTATTTTTCGGGTTGCATGCAATCACGATGAAAGGTTTATTTTTGGAAACTAGTTTCGACGATGGGTTTTTTTGGTCACGGGTCGGATTCGTGTTGTTTGCACTATCACTCCTGCTCGTACCAACCTACTACCACAAAATCACCGAGCAAACCAAGGGCACCACCAAAAAAACTGGAGTGATTGTACTACTGACCAAAGTGTTGGCTGGGGTAGCAGCATTTATGCTACTCAAAGCCACTGACCTCGGTGAAGTGTCAGTCGTGCAAGCGCTCGATGGGCTTAAATTTGTGTTTATTTTGGTGATAAGTATTGTGTTTGCACACTACTTGCCTAATAGCGCAACTGACCGCGACACCAGACCAGGGACGGTGTTTCGCAAACTACTGTTTGTGATTGTGATCATGGTTGGGTTTGTGATGTTGCTTGCATGATAATATATATATTATGTGGAAGAAACTACTGATTGGATTATTGATTATCATACTACTCTTGGGGTTTGCCGTATTACTGCTGGCTCAGAAAGAAAAACCAGCAGAAATAATCTACGGCATGTCGTTCAACACACCGTATGCCCGGGAGTTAGGGTTAGAGTGGAATGAGACGTATGACGCCATCCTTGATGATTTGGGTGTGCGCCATCTGCGTTTGGCGGCGCACTGGCCAATGGTGGAACCAATCCCAAACGTCTATAATTTTGAGGAATTAGACTACCAGATAAAGCGGGCCGAGGAGGTGGGTGCTGAAGTGATATTTGCCGTCGGCCGCCGACTGCCTCGTTGGCCAGAGTGTCATACCCCTGACTGGGCGAACAGCTTGACGCTGGCAGAGCGCAACGCCGCCCAAATTCGTTCGATGGAAGTAATTGTCAATCGCTACAAAGACAGTCCGGCTATCACAACCTGGCAGGTAGAAAATGAGCCGTTTTTGGCAGTGTTCGCATTTGAACATTGCGGGCAACTTGATGTGTCGTTCTTGGACCAGAAAATCGCCAAGCTGCGAGAACTTGATCCCACTCGACCAATTCTGGTTACTGATAGTGGGAACTTGGGATTATGGTACCAGGCTTACACCCGGGGAGATCAGTTTGGTACCAGTGTGTATGTGCATTTTTGGAACCCGGAGCTGGGACAGTTCCGGACCTGGCTACCGCCCTGGTTCTACCGCGCCAAAGACAACTTGATGGGGGTGCTGTTCGGCGAGAAGGAAACCATCTTGGTCGAACTGTCGGCTGAGCCGTGGTTACTGGAACCGATTGTTGACGTGCCACTTGATGTCCAGTTTACTCGGATGAATCTACAGAAATTAGAAGATATCTTGACCTACGCCGAAGGTACCTATTATGAGCGGCAATATCTCTGGGGGGCTGAGTGGTGGTACTGGTTATATCTCCAAGACCGACCAGAGATGTGGGAGCGCGGCAAGAAACTATTCCCGGCTGCGACCACAACCAGCCTGGTCGCTAGTGAGCAGTTGGTACAATAGCTCTGGCGATATTATTGAAGTAGTAATGAATTATGAAAGACTTCTTCCGGTTTGCGTTTAGTTTCCTGTACACCCGTAATTGGCACACCGGTCAACAAGCACTATCTAACTCAAGGTTAGTTATTCTTGCTTGCACAGTCAGTTTTGTGGTGATTGCCATGGTACTGATTGGATTTTTGCAGGCGCCGATTGAGGTGACGGCCATCTAAAACTAGGGGTTCTATGCTAGTATATGACTATATTTAACCGTTAATCCGACTGTGTATGTACAAGCTGCTCCTGGTCCTACCTGCTCTAGTTTTCTTTGTGGCTACTAGTGTTGAGGCTAATGTCATTGTTCGAACGTCTGATCAATTGGAGGTGGCTGAGGGCGACATTGTGGATGGAGAGTTGGTGGCAGTTGGGTTGCCGGTAGTATTGTCTAACAACGTCGCAGAAGATGCGACACTACTTGGGAATCGAGTGAAGGTGAATGGTCTGATTGGTGGTGACCTGTTGGCGGCTGGATTTTTTGTTGATGTGAATGCGGCGGTGGCGGACGATGTGCGGATTGTTGGTGGGGAGATTTCTATTGCTGACGCGATTGGTGGTGATTTGATTGTGTTGGGTGGGACGGTTGATATCTTGTCGACCGCTGCAGTGTCGGGTGATGTGGTGGTGTACGGCGGAACGGTGAATGTGGCGGGAAGTGTCGGAGGCGATATTGTTGGAGTGATGGAAAATCTGCAAGTTAACGGGTCAGTTGGTGGCGGAATTGATGTCTATGTGACTAATTTTTCACTTGGAGAGCGGGCGTCGGTGACCGCTGCGATTGAGTACACTAGCTACAATTTGTTGAAACAATCACTCAATGCCACTGTAGCTGGAGACATCGTCCGGAGTGATCCATTACTCCTGCAAGAATCTGGCTTGCCTCGGATGACATTGATGATTTTTCTAGTTGGTTTGTTTTCATCCCTACTCTGGTACTTGGTCTCACGCAAATCACTCACAGCGGTCACTAGCCAGAGTCTAGCCCACGTGCTACGCAGTGCTTTTATTGGCTGTTTGGTACCGGTTCTACTACTGCTTGTGGTCGCCGTATTGTTTATTAGTCAGCTGGGGATGTATGTCAGTTTCGTATTGTTCTTTGGGTTGTTGACAGCTGGGTTGTTAGCTGGGGCAGCGGCACCGGCGGTTGTGGGTCAGTTGGCACTGCGACCACTGCAACAACCAGTAACTGATGGTCCGTTGCCGGTTGTGCTTGGGGTGCTGATTTTGACTATTTGTGCCCTGGTGCCGGTAGTCGGTGGGTATCTGCTGGCGGCGGCGTTTGTGGTCACGCTCGGTGGCTTACTCGAGGCTCTGGTCCAAGCTAACCGCCACTAGTATGTGGTGGCCATCATTTGTGGCGGTGGTGCTGGATTTATTTGGGTTTTGTTTCTCTGCTGCGCGGCCGATGGTGACTGTGCCGCTTACCAACCAACTGACTGTGGTTCCACGTACGCCCAACCTCATGGTGCGGGTGACTACGCCGGGTCTGCTGGTCTCGGGCGAGCGCTATGACGTGAATCATGCACAGACCAAAGAAATCCGGACTGCTCTAGCGCGTTACGACGAACACTTAGTTCAAAAATCAACTCTTACGCTGCGCGAATGGTTGCTGTGTGTGGTGCATTTCAAACGGCAGTCAGTACCACTATTGGCGCTGCAGATGACCCCCCTCGGTAGCTGGCACCGCACCCTCAAAGGTCTGTCTGGGATAAGTGTCGGCATTACTCCGTACACTGGTGCCATAATGGAGTGGGGGAGTGACCCCCAAACCGGCAATACCGCCCTGGTGCTCGAAGTCAGTCCGGAAGAAATCATTACCATTGGTGAACTCGGTGCCGCTGAGCCGGGCATCTACACAAAACGCGGGTTGCCAAAGCAAACTTGGCTCGAGTTGCGCCCGGTGTTTACCACTCTGCAGTGATAGTTTGCTACACTACTGTCATGCAAAAACCAGTAGCATTTTTTAAATGAACAAATACTTGAAGAGTATATTGTGAATTTAGATCCGAATCTTCTCTTTCCTAAAGAAGATTCCTGGATCACTTACTATTTTGATACAAATTACTATGCAAAAACCAGTAGCATTTTTGATATAGACGGCACCCTCTTTCGCTCTAGCCTACTGATTGAACTAGTCGAGGAGTTGGTTGGTACTGGTGTGTTTCCGGCCGCCGCACAGGTAGGTTACACCGCCGCTCACGCTGCTTGGCAGGCGCGCGAGGGCACCTATGAAGCGTACATTGCAGCGGTGATTGATACGTTTTTAACTCACCTCAAAGGCGTGCATTATGGCGCGCTGGCAGACGTCGGCCGACGACTAGTGGCGGTCAAATCCAAGCGTGTCAATCGGTTTACTCGTGACTATGTGCGTGAACTCAAGGCTGAAGGATACATGTTGATCGCGATTTCACAGTCACCCAAGACAATTCTGGATGAATTTTGTCGCCAGTACGGCTTCGATAAAGTTTACGGACGAATGTATGAAATCGGTCCAAGTGATTGTTTTACCGGTGCAGTGATTGATGAGTATCTCATCGAGAACAAAGCCAATATCGTCAAACGGGTGTTTGACCGGTATCCCGAACTGACGCGTGAGGGTTCGATTGCGGTTGGTGACACCGATGGCGATATTTCGCTGCTGGAAATGGTTGATCGTCCGATTTGTTTTAACCCTAACCAAGCACTACTTGACCACGCAAAGCGCCAAGGCTGGGAGGTTGTGGTGGAGCGCAAGGATGTGGTCTATCGGTTGTAGTGCTTGCAGTGCAACCGATTTACGCTACTATTACTGTATGAAGAAAAAAATGACCCTACATACCCAAGATAAAATGGTCGCCGGGGTGTTGTCAGGGATAGCAGACTATTTTGATGTGGATGTGGCCTTGGTTCGCTTGATTGGGGTGGCGACTATGATACTCACGGTCTTTTTCCCGTTTGCGTTGTTTTATATATGTGCATGGATAATTCTGCCACAGGATACTGCGGTCGAACCTAATTATAAGATCATTGACTAGTTATGGTTGATGCCAGGCGAGTGCAGGTCAAAAATAAACACACCGCCACCGACGGTCCGGTGGTGTATGTGATGGCACGTGAGCAGCGGGTGCAGGACAACTGGGCGTTGTTGTACGCGCAAGAACAAGCCGTCGAGCGTAGTGTGCCTCTATGCGTGCTGTTCGCGCTCGGGCCGATGTTTGTGAGCGGTACAGCTAGGCATAATGCCTGGATGGTGGCCTCGCTCAAGGAAGTGCAGGTAGACCTTAAGGTACACAATATCCCACTTTATATTGAGATAGGGGAGTGGGCTGACATTATTCCCACGTTTGTTACTACCCACCAAGTCGGTGAGCTGGTGTTTGATTTCAACCCATTACAGCCCGTACGTAGCTGGCGTGATGCAGTGGTTAATCAGGTCGACTGCAAAGTGGTCGAAGTCGACGCGCGCAACATCGTACCCGTTTGGCAAGCCTCAGACAAACTAGAGTACGCCGCCTACACCATCAGACCCAAAATCACCCGACAGTTAGGTGAATTTCTCACCCCCATCCCCGAGTTACAAACCCAGTCAAAATCATTAGCAAAAACCCTACCAAATACTCCAATCGATTGGAGTACTGTTGCGTCGTTTCGGACGTTTGCGGTTGACGCCGTGTTGCCTGATAGGTTTACCCCAGGCGCCGCAGCTGGCCAAGCGATGTTGCAGGATTTTATTGACCACCGCTTGGTCGGGTATAGTGAGGCACGTAATGATCCTAACGGTGACGGTGTCTCACACCTATCACCCTACTTGCGCTGGGGAAATATCAGCGCGCAAAGGGTGGCTCTGCGGGTCAAGCAGGCTGCGGTGTCAGATGAGGATAAAGCTGCGTTCCTTGAAGAGTTGATTGTTAGGCGTGAGTTGTCTGACAACTACGTGTATCACACGCCTGACTATGATCAGGTGACCGGCGCGCACGCCTGGGCGCAAAAAACTATCGCCGAGCACGTCGACGATAAACGGGACTATTTATATACCCTTGAACAATTGGAGCGAGCCCAGACTCACGACGACCTCTGGAACGCCGCGCAATTACAGATGGTAACCGAGGGCAAAATGCACGGCTACCTGCGGATGTACTGGGCCAAAAAAATCTTGGAATGGACGCAAAGTAACCAGGAAGCGATTGATTTTGCCCTGACGCTAAACGACCGCTATAACCTTGATGGGCGCGACAGCAACGGCGTGACGGGCGTTATGTGGTCCATCTGTGGCGTGCATGACCGCGCCTGGACCGAGCGTGCAGTGTTTGGCAAAATCCGCTACATGAACTATAACGGCTGCAAACGAAAGTTCGACGTCAAAGCGTACGTAGCCAAATACACCGTTGATCAAGAATCAATGTTTGATGACTAAAAAAGAACGAGACTTTCAGGCATTTGTACTTGATTGGTATGAGAAATGTGGACGACATGAGCTGCCTTGGCGGCGAGATCATGATCCGTACAAAATCCTGGTGTCGGAGCTGATGTTGCAGCAAACCCAGGTGCAGCGGGTAGTTCCTAAATACGAAGCGTTTATCAAGCAGTACCCAACGGTACAAAAACTCGCCCAAGCCTCGCTGGGTGACGTATTACGTTTGTGGCAAGGACTTGGGTACAATCGTCGAGCGAAATATCTCTGCCAAACCGCCGTGTGTATCATACATGATACACACGGTGAATGGCCGCAGACGCTGGTTGGACTACAGGCGTTGCCGGGGGTTGGGCCGTATACTGCGGCTGCTATCTGCGCGTTTGCCTACAACCAACCAGTCGAACTGATTGAGACCAACGTTCGTCAGGTCTACATTCATCATTTTTTTAAGCTTCAGGTAGAGGTGACTGACCGAGAAATACTAGAGCAAGTACGCCGTACTGTACCAGAGGGACAGTCACGCCAGTGGTACGCCGCCCTCATGGATTACGGCACCCACCTCAAATCACTCCATGGCAACAATACCAGAGTAGTCAAAGGCTACACCAAACAATCCAAATTCAAAGGCAGCAACCGAGAAGTCCGCGGTGCAATTTTGCGGGCGCTGACAACACAACTGCTGACCAAAACCCAGCTCTGGGCAGAGCTAGGGCAGTACGATCAAAGTAAAATCCAACCGCAGTTAGAGGTGTTGCTAGGAGACAGCATGATTATTTTGAAACAGCGTAAGTTCCAGTTGCCATAGCTATCTCGTATCCTGGATATACATGGCGCAGAACATTGCTGGGACCATCAGCGCGGCGAACACTACAAATAGTAGGTTGAACGGGACAAATAGCAGTGACAGACTGGCTACGATAGCCCCCAGCACATAGGCTAATGGTCTGGTGATGCGGAAGAAACTGATGATTTGAGCGTCGGAGGATTTGGTTTGTTTGAAGAAGTAGCTTTCGGTGGTGACTTCAACCAGCGCTGCACCAATCCTCGTGGTGAACATAATCACTGCCCAGACCGTAACGCTGGCGACCGTCACAAACGACATCCACGACGTCGCAATGATGATGATAAGGAACCCAGCCGCCATCATTTCTTTTTCGCCGATGTAGCGGTCGGCTACGATGCCGATTGGGTATTCAAGAATCACGTACGCCAGCTGCGCAAAGAATATGACAATCCCAAATTCGGCCCAAGTCAGCCCAATCGTACCGGTCAGGTATAGCGGCGTGTAGACCACCATCATCATAAAGAACATCTGCAGGAGAAAATGAGCGATAAACACGCTGCGGATATTGATGTTGATCCAGAAGGTACGGATGGCAGAGAAGAGATCAATGGTGTTGTATTGCGGGTCAGAAAAGGTGCGGAAGAATAGTAGTAGGATGAGCATGACTGGGATCAGTGTCAGTGCACTGACAACGTACGCAGTGGAGAAGTCATTACCTCCCTGCGTAATCAACTGCCCACTGATCAGTGGTGAGAGTGCCCCGACCAAGCTGGCGAGCGTCAGGAGCAGACCGCGACTAGTCCCAGTCCCACTCTCGTCGTTACCAATACGCTCCTCCATAAATACATCGAGGTTGAAGATTATGAGTGGTACTGTAATCAGGTGGATGATAAATAACGGAATAGCAAACTCGAGCGTGGTTGCTTGTGACATCCCTAGCACGGCCACAAAGTTAGTCGCGAGCAGACCAATAGTCAACTTGAAGTTGCCCAACTGGCACAGCACGCGCGAGACAAACAGAAATATCAGGACACTTAAGGTTGACCCAATGGTATAGATAGTCCCTACGCTCGCGGCATCAATGAATTGTTCCAAGAACGACGAGTTAATGTACGCAATCAAAAATGCGTGAAATACCAATAACAGGATGGCAGCATAAATTGGGATCAGTTTACGCTTGGCTCGACGGCGCATAATTGGACTGTGGGAGGCGCGCGGCATATGTGGTTAGTATACGCCGTAGGAGTGGGAATTTTTTGAGCTATAAACAAAGCAGCGCCGATAGGCGCTGCTTTGTTTATATGGGTTCAATCCGTAGGCTAGGATTTACTCACTCTATATACCGATCAGCACTGGGATCACCATTGGATTTTTGGAGGTTTTTTGCATCAGGAAACCTGACAGTTGGTTCATGACTTCTTCTTTGGCAATCTCTAGGTCGATCGGGTGCTGGCCTTCGGTGTTTTTCTCGATGGTTCGCTTGACAAGGACTCGGGCTTCGCTCAAGAGTTGCTGGTTCTCGCGGAGGTAGACGAACCCACGGGAGATGATATCTGGGGATTTGCGCAGCTTGCCGGTCTTGCTGTTGACAGTGGCGATAACTACGAACATTCCGTCTTCGGACAAACTCTTACGATCACGCAGGACCACTTCCTGGCGGGTTCCAACGGTGAATCCATCTACCATGAGTTGGTCATTTGGGATGGTCATTGGTAGACGCTGCATTTGGGTACCGTTTTTGATATCGATAATGGTACCGGTGTCAGGGATGATCACGTTTTCGCGCGGGAAGCCGTTCTCAACTGCGGCGTACATGTGGGCTTTAAGGAAGGCGTGGTGACCGTGTACAGGGATGAGGAATTTCGGCTTGACTGCCTTGTGTACCCATACCAGTTCACCAGCGTTACCGTGGCCAGAGGCATGTACGTGTGAGCCTTGGAAAGAGGTGATGCGGACATTCATGCGAGAGATATTATCGCGCAATTTCTGGACGGAAATCTCGTTACCTGGAATAACTGATGATGAAAGTACGATGGTGTCCCGCTCAGTCAGCGTGATGAATTTGTGCTGGTTAGTGGCCATGCGCATGAGCGCGGCGAACTCTTCTCCTTGAGCACCGGTTGAAAGCACGACGATTTTGTCGACGGGGTAGTTTTTGATGTCGTTGCCTTGGATGAACGTTTTGGGGTCGACTTCAATCAGTTTAGCTAGGATGGCGATTTCGACGTTGGTTTTCATGCTACGACCTTCGAGGACGACTTTTTTGCCAAGCTCCTCACAGACTTTGATGACACTGATCAAACGGTCAAATTGTGAAGCAAACGTACCAATAATTAAACGGCCTGTCGCTGCCCGGATGATTTCTTCTAGCGTCTCAAATACGCGTGACTCGGCGGCTGAAAATCCAGCTCGCTCAGCGTTGGTAGAGTCGCATAATAGGGCGAGGTTGTTATTGAGGCCGACTTTCTCCCATGATGAGCGTTCTTCAACCACCACCTCACCGTCTTCGTGCACTAGTTTGATGTCACCAGTGACGACGACGTCGCCATGCTTGGTTTCTACACCGATTCCCATAGCGTCAGGGATGGAGTGGGTGACAGGGAAGGTCTTGATCCGAGTGCTGCCGACGGTGAAGGCTTCACCTTCTTTGATGACATGCATATCAACTGGCTCCATGTGTGGGAATTCTTCTTGCCGCTTGAGAATCATCAGTGAGGTCAGGTACTGGGTGTAGATTGGTGGGTTACCAATTCGTTCCATAATAAAGGGGATCCCGCCGATGTGGTCGAGGTGGCCGTGGGTCACGACGAGCGCCCGAATCTTATGTTTCCGTTCTTCGAGGTACTGGGTGTTAGGTAGGATGTAGTTGATCCCAGGAGCGTTTGATTCTTCTGACACAAACTGGAATCCAGCGTCGACCACGATGATGTCGTCTTTGGTTTCGATGATGTTCATGTTGCGTCCGATCTCTTCGACCCCAGACACGGTAATGATGCGGACGGTGTCCTCGTCGATGATGTCAGGGATTTTGGTGTGGGTTTGTGCTTCTGAGGCACCCATTCGGTGGGTCAGAGCAGGAGCTTTGTCAGATCGGCGCTGCTGGGGGCGACGACTACCGCCGCTGCGGCCACGTTTGGGTGCGCCAGCAGCAGCAGCTGAGCCACCTCGTTGTGGGCCTCGTCCAGCTGGACGGGTCCGAGGACCGCTTTCGGTTCGGCGCGGACGACCACCACCCGGGCGCTGTGAGCTGCCGCGGGGATTGGGATTAGTACGAGCTGGACGGGCTACTTCCACTGGGGCTGAACGTTCGGCCGCTCGTGGGTTGGCACCGTCTTTGTTGCCAAAGGGGCGGCGCGTTCGTTTTGATTGCGCTCCCTGGTTTGCATGATTGTTGTTTGTTTCGGTCATATGTATTGTTAGTTAATTAATTTGTTTACAATATAAAAATTATTGATTGTCGGGGCTGGTCTGAAAAAATGGCCAGAGGTCACTGGTGCTCGTGTTCCAGATAGCGATGTTGCTAAAACGATCAGCGGGACGTCCCATCTGTTGCATCGGTGCAGTTTGGATTGAGCGGTTAACTACGTAGGCATTGGTTGGTTGGAACAAAAATATCGCTGGGCGTTCGGCCCGGATAATCGTGAGCGCACTGCCGATAGCTGCCATGCGATCTGGTTCGTTTTGGCTTACACGTGCAGTTTCCAGGTAGTCGTCGACAGTCAGGTTGGCGTACTGCGTGATGTTTAGTCCAGGGTCGTTTTGTTGCGACGAGTGCCAGAACGGAAACAAGTCACGTGAGCGACTAACGTCGAGACCAAACAGCAGTACTGAAAAATCTCGCGGTCGGATGACAGACTGGATGAGGTCTGTCTGTTCGTATTGCTCAGTTAAAACTGTCACCCCTAATTCTCGCCAGGCGGCAGTCACTGCCTCAAGGGTAGCTTCTAGGGTTGGGTTGTTGGCGGTGCGGATCGTGACCGTTAGGTCAATGGTTGAATCGTCTATCTCTTTTTCCCAGGTTCCAATAGAGGTGAGGGACCAGTCGGCGTCCTCAAGGATTGACCGGGCGGTTTCAAGTCGTTGCGTATCGGTCAAGTTACTGGTCGATGCGACGTCAGTAGATTGTACCGCACTTGTGCTGCTCACAACAGATTCTGGGCTGGGGATGCCGCTGCCACTAATTGCTTGGTCAATGATAGCTTGGCGATCAAGGACGAGTTCAAGTGCTTCACGTACGGCGCTGTCACGCAACGCAACTGAGCGGTTTTGGTTAAAGAATAAACCAAAAGTGCGCGGCAAGGGTGTATTGATAGTAGCGAACACTTCAGGGTCAATTGTCCCGAGCTGTTCTGGCGGGATGTGCGAGGTGGCGTCGATAGTGCCTTGCGTCAATGCCTCACCCAGAGCTAGTTCTGTTCCGAAAAACTTCAGGGTAATCTCAGCAATCAATGGGTTCTGGTAATGGTCAGGCGCTGCCGTCAGGCTGTACGAATCAACCGTACCACTGCTTGAGAACGCTGCACTTTTGACCATATAGGGACCGCTGCCAATTGGGGTGGTGTTGTATTCACTAAATGGCACCTGAGCGATGGGAATAGTCCGCCAAATGTGCGCTGGCAAAATGCCTAACGTAAAATTCTCAATAAACGGAGCGTACGGTTCAGAAAGCGAAATAAGCAGCGTCTCCTGATCGACCGCCTCTACTACCACGTCATTCCAGTTGCCGCGAAAGGGACTTTTGAGGTCGGCGTTTTGGGCTAGTCCAATGGTAAACAAAACGTCGTTCGCGGTCAGCTGCACGCCGTCGTGGAATTGAACGTCGGTCCGGAGGATGATGGTGTAGGTGGTACCATCATCTGATACAGCGATAGACTCGGCAACGTCAGGAACAAGTGTGCCGTCGGGGGCTATTTTCATTAGTCCACTATAAACGAGTGTGGTGACGTCTTGGTCGGCTCGGGTGATGGCGAGTACGGGGTTAGCAAACCGCGGTGTCCCCAGGATTCCCTCGGTAAAGCTCCCACCAGCAGATACCCCAGGTACTGACACGAGCTGGTTTATAGCTAAAACAAACCCCACCAACGCAATCATAGTGATAGCGAGTAAAACCCGCAATAGCCACCGATCACTTGTTCGTGCGGTTTCAATGATAGAAATAATACGGGAAATAGAAAAAAAGCGAGTCATGGAGAGTGAGCAGGCCGCACAAAGCGAGCCGCGATAGCCAGATCAGTCTGTCCTTAGAGCAGGATATTCAAAAACGTAGAAAATACGAAAAGGATACCAATCACGATTGAAAATCGAAACAAGAATTCTTCCGCACCACGTCGTTTGTTGAACGCTGAGCTAAAGTTATCTCCACCAAACGCACCGCCGAGACTCGATCCTCGCTGTTGCAGCAAGATCGACGCGACGAGTAGAATGGAGAGAGTAATCTGAATGTAGGGCAGTACCGATAGTACCGTATCAATAAGATTCATGCGTAGACAAGTGTATCAGAAGGAAATCTGGCTGGCAAGAGGTTGCGCGCGCTGTGGTGGTTATTGTCAGGGGTTGGAGAAGAGTGAGGAATAGTGTGACGGGCTTTTCGGCGGCACACTCGACTCGAAAACTCCCTGAGTGCACACGCTAAACGCCCGTTGTGGTGGTGCTGGAGCACTTTACTGCTGATGCGCTTTATAAAACACAACAAATTAACTCAATACACTTGCCCTATTGCATTACCTAGTACCAAAACCACCACGGCGAGTGTTTGGTTTGCTCGGTCAGGGAGCGGATGCGAGTCGAGCGAGTAACCGAAAAGCTCGCCCGTACTGTTGCAACACTCATCTCCCGCCTGAACATTGCACCACTACATACAGAAAGGCCGCCAGCGTGAGCTGACGGCCAGTACCAAAGCCTACTCCTGATGTAAAGTAAACGTCACACCAGCAACTGCCGCTATCAGTGCTAACCGAATCTTGCGACGCTCGCGGAGTTATCCTCAAAGCTGATTTCGGAATTGGTGTTTCAATTGTGCCTTGTTACTAAAAAATTGCAAACGCTGCCACCTGTTATATACTGTGGACGCGACGGAGGTAGTTCGACGGTTTTTGCAGTCGCAACTGGTACCAATCGTTTAATTTTATAATTTATACCTATAGATCTATGTCAGAAAAAAGTCCGATCACACCATTAGGAGACCGCGTTATCGTCCGTCCCCTGACCAACGCTGAACTTGGAACTGTATCAGCCTCAGGTATTATCATTCCTGATACCGCCAAGAAAGAAAAACCAGAGCAGGGAATCGTGATCGCCGCTGGCCCAGGGAAATGGAACGAAGACGGCGATGCCCGGATTGCGATGGATGTGAAAGAAGGTGACCGAGTGGTATTTTCAAAATACGGGTTTGACGAACTCAAATTTGATGGAAACGAATACTACATCGTGTCTGAAACGAGTATTTTAGGAATTCTAAGTAAAGCAAAATAGATATGGCTAAAGAAGTACTATTTGGAGAAGAACTGAAAAAGAAGCTTAAGAAAGGGGTTGATACGGTAGCTGATGCTGTCAAAGTGACGCTTGGGCCCCGCGGCCGCAATGTGATTCTTGATAAGGGCTACGGTGGACCAATGATCACCAACGACGGGGTGAGTATCGCCAAAGACATCACCCTCACTGACAAATTCGAAAACATGGGCGCGGAGATCATTAAGGAAGTTGCCAGTAAGACCAATGACCTCGCTGGAGACGGCACCACGACTGCAACTGTACTGACCCAAGCGCTCGTGCATGAAGGTTTGCGCCAGACAACCATGGGAATCAACGTCATGGCGGTCAGGTCCGGGATGGAGCACGCGTCAATCGACGTGGTAGAAGCGCTCAAAAAAATGGCCACCAAGATTTCAAACGTGGAGGAAATCAAGCAAGTTGCAACTATATCAGCCGAGAGCGCAGAACTAGGTGAAAAGATTGCCGAGACAATCGACAAGGTCGGTAAAGACGGCGTGGTGACGGTGGAAGAGTCACAGTCATTTGGGATCGAAACCGAGTTCACCGAGGGGATGCAGTTCGACAAAGGGTACATTTCTCCATATATGGTCACCAACGGTGAACGGATGGAGTCAGAATACAAAGACGCCCACATACTTGTGACCGACAAGAAAATCGCTTCAGTCCAAGAAATCCTACCGCTTTTAGAGAAAGTCGCAGCAACTGGCAAGAAAGAGTTGGTGATTATCGCTGACGACGTCGAGGGTGAAGCGCTCGCAACACTCGTGGTCAACAAACTTAAAGGCGGATTTAGTGTGCTAGCGGTCAAAGCCCCAGGCTACGGTGATCGCAAGAAAGAAATCCTGGCTGACATCGCAATCACGATTGGTGCTCAGGTGATCTCAGACGACCTCGGGTTGAAACTTGAAACCATCGAGTTGGCACAGTTAGGTAAAGCAGATCGGGTGGTGTCGACTAAGGAAAACACTACTATTGTTGGTGGAGCAGGAAAAAAATCTGATATCGAAGAACGGGTCAAGACGCTCAAAACACAACTCGAACAAGCTTCAAGCAAGTTTGATAAGGAAAAGCTAGGTGAGCGAATTGCCAAGCTAGCTGGAGGAGTGGCCGTTATCCGAGTAGGAGCGGCGACCGAAACCGAGATGAAGTATCTGAAATTGAAGATCGAAGACGCTGTGAACGCCACGCGAGCCGCCATCGAAGAAGGAATCGTGCCAGGAGGAGGAACCTCACTGACCCGAGCGGCTGCGATGGTGGAGAAAGATATGGAGAAGAAAAAAGGTCTGACCCGTGAACAGTTGATTGGGTACAGTATCGTACTCAAGGCGCTCGAAGCCCCACTCAAACAAATCGCTGACAACACGGGGATTCTAGACGGAGCGGTGGTGGTGCAGAAAGTGAAAGAAGCGGGTGGCAACGCCGGCTACGACGCTGCTAAAGGTGAGATGGTCGATGACATGATAAAAGCCGGGATTATCGATCCTGTCAAAGTAGAACGATCAAGCGTCCAACACGCGGTGTCAGCGGCTGCGATCCTGCTCACTACGGAAGCCGCTATTGCAGATGCTCCAGAAGAAGGAGGTGGAGGCGGAATGCCAGACATGTCCGGTATGGGTGGTATGGGCGGGGGAATGGGTGGGATGATGTAGAAATAAAAAGACCCTGACAAAGTCAGGGTCTTTTTATTTCTGCTCCCTGCACTGCACTCGGAAAAGAAAATGCCTAACGGCGTTTTCTTTTCACTCGTTACGTTTGGTAGTAACAATAATAAAAGCGCTAGCTCTGGCTAGCGCTTTATGTTTACAGTGATCTATTATATAATTAATGCAATTAAAAAATAATGTTTGATTATGTTTGGATTAGGAACTGGAGTGGTGATTTTGATCATAGTGGCAGTACTGGCGGTGTTGTACGGGGTTTACCTGTACAACATGTTTGTGCGACTGACCCAGCGTGGTAAAGAAGCTTGGGCTGACGTAGACGTGCAGCTAAAGCGTCGCTATGACTTGATCCCAAACTTGATCGAAACGGTCAAGGGCTATGCCGCACACGAACAAGAAACGTTTAACGCCGTAACAGCTGCTCGAGCGAACGCTACCGCGATGCATGTCGACCCAACTGGCATCACGCCCGAACAGATCAAAGCCATGGCCGGAGCCGAGGCGGCACTTGGTGGTGCGATTGGTAACTTGCTCGCGATTGCAGAAGCCTACCCAGACCTGAAAGCCAGTCAGAATTTCAGCCAACTGCAAACCGAACTGTCAGACACCGAGAACAAGATTCAAGCTGCACGCCGATTTTACAACACTAACGTACGTGACTTGATGATTGCGCTGCAGTCATTCCCATCAAACGTAGTCGGCAATATGTTCAGTTTTACCGCGCTCGATTACTTTGAACTGCCAGAAAGCAGTGTGGAGCGAGAGGTGGTAAAAGTTGAGTTCTAACCAATTCTTGATTCAGTGAAAAAAGTCTTCTACAACAAACTAGTCCGGGACAGCATCCCGGCCAAGATTGAATCAAAAGGTGAGGCTTGTTCTATTCGTGCTATTGCCGATGAGGCTGAGTTCCAACAGGAATTGCTCAAAAAAGTGATTGAAGAGGCGGGTGCATTGTCACAAGTGCGCTCACGGTCTGATTTCCTGGATGAATACGCTGACCTGATGGTGGTGCTTGATGCGCTGACAGCCTTGCTTGAGGTGTCAGAAGCTGACATTCAGATTGCCCTAAAAGAAAACGTTATGCGTAAAGGACTGTACAAACAGCGTCATTACATGCACTGGTCCGAGGATACCGACTATACCAGCAACGAAACACCACAAGGAATAAAGAACTAATATGTCATCTGCCAACTTATACACCCACCAGTCCGCCAATATATTTAAAACCTACGTCCTGATGGGGGTATTCCTGATCATGGTAATTGCCATTGGCTACGCCGCGGCGTGGTACATCGGGAATCCAGTGATTCTATATGTTGCAGTGGCGTTTGCCCTCGGGATGAATATTTTCTCGTATTGGAGTAGTGACAAGTTGGTGTTGCGGATGACTAACGCTGTACCCGCAGACCCGACCGTACACCGTGAGCTGATTAATATTGTAGAGAACCTCTCGATTACCGCTGGCCTACCAATGCCCAAGGTATACGTGGTCAACGATCCTTCACCCAATGCGTTTGCTACTGGTCGCAATCCTGAGCACGCCGTAGTGGCGGCAACTACCGGGCTACTTACCATGCTTGATAAAACCGAAATCGAAGGAGTGATGGCGCATGAACTAGCGCACGTAGGGAACCGTGACATGCTCGTGATGACGGTCGCTGTGGTCCTGGCTGGGTTTATTGCTATTCTGGCTGACTTCCTGATGCGTTCGATGTTTTTTGGGGGAGGGCGAGACCGACACCCAGCGTTCCTAATTGTCGGGATTGCGGGTATCATTCTTGCACCTCTAGCGGCCCAACTGATGCAAATGGCGGTCTCGCGTCGCCGAGAATACCTAGCTGACGCCACCGGTGCGCTACTAACTCGCTACCCAGAAGGACTGGCTTCAGCGCTCGAGAAAATCAGTGGTGCCAAGATACCGATGCAAAAAGCCTCCCACGCCACCGCCCACATGTTTATCGCTGATCCGTTTGCGGGTGAGAAGCAAGGGTTTATGCAGAAAATAGGTGGTATGTTCCAAACCCACCCCCCAGCCCCCGAGCGCATTGCACGATTACGCGGGATGAATATATAGGAAAAGGGCGCAATATAGCGCTCCTTTTGATACACTATCGGTAACGGAGAGATGGCAGAGTGGTCGATCGCGCATCCTTGGAAAGGATGTATACGTTTACGCGTATCGGGGGTTCGAATCCCCCTCTCTCCGCATGAACGTAGTGAATAAGGAGAGAGAGTAAAGCGCGGGGCGCTTTACGTGGGGATTCGAAAAGCTTTTGAGTCAGATTGGGAGCTTTGCTCCCCAATCTGTCCAAAAGGTATACCGCTCGTGTAACGAGAGAAATTCCCCCTCTCTCCGCATCTTAGAGCTAGCACGAGACACTATATTTCGTGCTAGTCTTTATTTATGAAAAAAACAGAAACAGATATCTATAAAGAGTATTTGGAGTATAATCATAAGCGCTCTTTTCTCTTTGGAAAAGAACAGCACTGGAGAACCCACCATGAAGGTTATGAAGTGGGTCACCAGGATGGTGTAACTGAAACAAATGATTCTTGGTATAAGGAGCTGGGAATAGATTTGAAGAATTTTCCAATAAACGTAGACGAGCAGTTTAGTATTATGAAAAAAGCGTTGCAGGAGTATTATATTAAAAATAAGTAACCCTTTTGCATTTAATGCTAGTACGGAAAATTTTGTTATGAGCTTATTTAAACGAGCTATTGTTTTGATAGAGAAAGCAGCTGATTCTGGTTTCTTTAATATGCAGGAAAAACCATATATAGACGAAGTACTCTCTAGGCTAAGAGGTCTTGAAAATAGGTACATTAAAGTTACTGAATTAAATAATAGCTATCTTGAGTCTGATCAGAGGATTTTAGAGTCTAGAGAAAATTTTAATGAAGAAAAAGTTTTTGAAATGCTAACGAAGCAGGCTACTGTCGATCCAAAATTAAAAAATTGGATGGCTGGAAAGAAAGAGATAAAGATTGAAAGCAAAACAGAAATAACCACTTTCAATCTTTCAGAGTCAAATGATGAAAAAATTTCTGAACTACAATCCTTAACTGAAAATATCTACCATGATTTATGGTCTATTAAAGAACGTTTGAACAAGGTTAAGAAATATAAGAATTTTAATCCACCAGGAGTGCGAGACGTTAGGAATCAGCTTATTGTTCATGTTGATAAGCCAAATAGTGGAGCAACACTATATTCTTTTGGAATTCAAACTAGGGGTCCTGTATTGAGGCCAGTAAAACCATCTCAAGCAAAAGCAAGGCATGACAATGGAGCAGTCAGTAATGTTGAGGAATTTCTTAATGATTTAATTAAAATAAGCGCACGAGACACTCTCAGACCGAAATCCGAAAATAACTAAATCGGTCAAGCCTACCTTGACCGTCCACGGTTCTAACTCGAGACAGCCCGCAGCGAACGCAGTAAGCAAGGAGAGAGAGTAAAGCGCGCGGCGCTTTACGTGGGGATTCGAAAAGCTTTTGAGTCAGATTGGGAGCTTTGCTCCCCAATCTGTCCAAAAGGTATACCGCTCGTGTAACGAGAGAAATTCCCCCTCTCCGCAGCGAACCTTGTTATACTATCTTGATGAAACGGCAAGATATCCTTAATATCCTTTTTACCTTTGTTATTGGGGTGGTGGTTGGGGTGTATGTGTTTTTTGCTGGGTTTGCGCCGACGGCTGATCGAATTGAAACTGCTGTGGAGGGCATCGGCCAGTCGCTGGTTGTTACCGGTGAGGCTTATGGTGGTTGTGATCGGGCTGGGACGTGTCCGTCTTTTAATATTGCTGACAATGGTGATTATCGGTACGCGTTCACCCCACGGGGCGCCAACGAAGCAGTGTTGCGCGAAGGGACCCTGCCACTAGATATCCAGCGCCAAATGAAGCGCAGTCTGCAACCAGACGTTCTGCGCCAGTTTAGTGTCCCTATCGACCCAATTATGTGCGACTCGTATGTCGATGGTATTGATGTTCGCTATATCATTGAATTAAATGACGAGATGTATGAGGTTGATTCTTGTGAGACCGCAGTAAATGGTGACAGTGTAGCCTGGGAGACACTTGGCGGTTTGTGGTACTACTTTGAACTGTCTGATCGGTAAGTTTCATTGCACATCAACGTAAGTGTGTTGCAAAGTGAAAGAGGGGTTAGTTGTTGTCGTATTAATAGATGTAGCAGTTGTCGCGACTGGTGCACTAGTTAGATATTACAAACTGAAACTTGAAACATTACAGAGGCATATGAAAACAACATCTAAATCATTTTTTGTCGCGGTCGCCGCCTTTGCTGTCACCGCGTCAGGGGTGCACGCATTTGGGAGTGCGGAGTTGCTCACCAAAGCTGGACTGTCAGATAACCAGGTGATTGCGGTACAAGTGGCTCAAGAACTAAAAGCGACCGGACAGCTAGAACAAGCACGTGCGACTCTCGAGTCAGCTGGTGTGACCAAGGAAACAATGCAGCACATCCGTGAGGTGGCTAAAGAAGCTAAGCAAGCCATGCAGGCAGCGGTAGAACGCAACGATTACCAAGCGTTTGTAGTGGCGATAGCGGATTCACCACTAGCGGAGATAATCACAACCGAATCAGATTTTAAACAGTTTGCAGCCGCCCACGAGTTGCGGGGAGTGGGCGATCGAGATGGAGCGAGAGAACTCCTGAGCGAACTTGGGGTTGATACGCAGATGCACGGGAAAAAGTATCGAGGGAAGCATGGCTTGCGGGCACAAGCGCGCGAGTTACTCAGTGACACGCAGCGCGAAGCGCTCCAAGTTGCACACGCCGCCAATGACAAAGAGGCAGCCCGAGCGATTTTTGCCGAGGTGGGGATTGATCTGCCTGAAAAGGGTGTCAGGCAAGAGCGGTAGTTAGAACCAGTCAGGCGGAAATCAACCGTGGGCGCTATAGGCGCCCACGGTTGATTTCTCTGCTATGATAGTGACATGATGCGAACAATTTTTGCTGTAGTGATGTGTATCCTGCCAGTTAGTGCGGTCGCATTCATCGCGAGTGAAACTGACATTAGTCAACCGTACGAGATTGTCCCGATTGAGGTTACGATGCCCGAGCAGATTTCGTTTTTAGGCACCCTTAGTGACTTCCCGGTAATGTATGAAATCAGGTCAGAAGA
Organism: Minisyncoccota bacterium; assembly: GCA_041688155.1. Lineage (GTDB taxonomy): Bacteria > Patescibacteriota > Minisyncoccia > Phycocordibacterales > UBA918 > OLB19. The sequence goes on from JBDNIW010000014.1 coordinate 38,014, forward strand.
ACCATTTACCTTTACCGCGCAGCTAGCCCAGCCAGTCAACCAAGTAGCTCAACCGTTCTCAATGCTCTTAATTAGGACTGATGATAGCAGTGGTGGCGTGACCGAGGTTGTCAGACAGGTGTATGTGGCACAAGATTGGGCAACCAAACGAGACAGTTTGCTCGGTTTGCCTCTTCACGAGTCACCCATCCTCAGTCATGATGTTGGTCCGGGAACCTATCGACTAGAAGTCAGTAGTCCAGACAACCAAGGGCAATATATGTTTATCGTCGGGACGGAGCAGTCATCAGTTTGGTATTTTGAGCAGTTAGGTTATATCCGTCAGACGCAAGTGTACTTTGGCTACGGTCTGTTCTCGCTCCTCAAATCGTCCCAGGTGTATTATGCAATTGGAATCATCTTGCTTCTGCTAGCGATCTTTCAAACTGGGCGATTTGCTCGCAAACAACATATATGATTAAATTTACCGTCATCGCGATTAGTGCAGCCATCTTGTATTACTATGCAAATTTGGCGTTTCAGGGTCAATTATAATTGACCAAACGCCCCTAACAGGGCATACTAGTGCCGTTATTCCCGTTTGCGGACGGGACATTTTTATTCTCACTATATTTATCACATTTATGCCACAAGAAATCCGTAACATCGCTATCATCGCCCACGTTGACCACGGGAAAACTACCCTAACCGACGGTTTGATGGAATTTACCGGTGACCGCATCGGTGACGCGTCCATGGACAACAACGCCATCGAGCAAGAGCGCGGAATCACTATCTACGCCAAAAACACCTCAGTGACGTACAAGGACACCAAAATCAACATCGTAGACACCCCTGGTCACGCCGATTTTGGATCAGAGGTAGAACGAGTATTGCGGTCAATCGACAGTGTGTTGCTTGTCGTAGACGCGCAGGAAGGTCCGATGCCGCAAACCCGGTTTGTGCTCAAAAAGTCATTAGAACTGGGCCTCAAGCCAATTGTGATCATCAATAAGATCGATAAACCAGCGGCTGACCCAGACAAGTGCGAAGAGCAGGTACTGGAGCTGTTTCTTGAACTCGGTGCGGACGACGAGCAATCTGACTTTCAAGTGGTCTACGCCGTAGGGCGGGACGGTAAAGCCAAACGAAAGCTCGAAGACCCCATGGTCGACCTCGCGCCGGTGCTGGACTGTATCCTCGAAACCGTCCCTGCGGCCAAAGGGTACGTACCAGGTGATGCTTTGCGCGCCCAGGTGTTTAACCTCGGGTACGACAACTTTCTGGGTCGATTAGCGGTAGCGCGTATTTACGAAGGTACGGTCAAAAAAGGCCAGTCATTATTTATCAAAATGGAGGGAAGCGATGTGGTCAAAAAAGGCAAGGTTGTCAAAATGTCTGGCTATAAGGGCGTCACCCAAGTCGAGCTTGATGAAGCGTTTGCTGGTGACATTGTCCTGATTGCTGGCCTTGAAGACATCAACATTGGTGAGACTTTGACCGACACTGAATCAATCGAGCCACTCGCCGCTATCCACGTCGATGAACCAACTATCGGGATGCAGTTTTTGGTGAATTCATCACCATTTGCCGGCCGCGAAGGAAAATACGTTACCTCACGCCAGATCGCCGCCCGACTCGAAAAAGAACTTGAGATCAACGTTGGACTGCAGGTTGATTTTGAAGGGGACATCATGGAAGTGTACGGACGCGGAGAAATGCACATCGCGGTCCTGCTGGAGAACATGCGCCGTGAAGGGTACGAGTTGTCTGTGTCCCAGCCGCAGGTAATTATCAAAGACATCGATGGTGTGAAAAGTGAACCGTTTGAAGAGGTGACTATCGACGTTCCAGGTGAGTTCCAAGGACCAGTCATCGAACGACTCTCAAATCGCGGTTTCATTATGCAAAACATGATCACCCACGGCGAACAGGTCCGCCTACTATTTGAAGGGCCAACGCGAGGACTGCTCGGATACAAAAACCAGTTTGTGGTCGACACCAAGGGCGAAGGCATCCTCGCCTCCCAAGTCATCGGTTTCCGACCGTACGCCGGTGAGATCAAGAAACGAAAAGCCGGGTCGATGGTGTCGATGGTGTCAGGCAAGGCGCTTGGCTTCTCAATTGCGAACCTCCAGACTCGCGGCGAAATGTATATCGGCCCAGCCACTGAGGTGTACGAAGGAATGGTTATCGGCAACACCAGCAAGGGTGAAGAAATGATGGTCAACCCAACCAAAGGCAAGCAGCTGACTAACATGCGCTCATCTGGTACCGACGAAGCCATCAACCTGATCAACCCCAAAATCGTCACCATCGAAACCGGATTAGAAATCATGTCCGAAGACGAATACCTAGAAGTCTGCCCAGTATCAGTCCGATTACGTAAAAAGTATCTGAAAGAGTCAGATCGAAAAAAGCAATAGTTACATTAGTTGCAAGTCAAAATAAAAGCCCCTAGGGGCTTTTATTTGTGGTACTATTTTAGAAATGAAGAATATAAAAAAGGTAAATATTGCTTACATAGATGCGGCAAACCTACACAAGGTGGCCCAGTCACTTGAGTGGGAGCTCGATTACGCTCGATTTAGGGTCTGGCTGAAAGACAAATATAATGTTGATAAAGCCTATATTTTTATTGGGTTGATTCCTCGATACACTGCGCTTTATACGTATCTTTCAGAATCCGGTTTTACACTTGTATACAAAGAAGTGGTGTATCAAAATGGCAGTGGCACGCCTAAAGGTAATTGCAACACAGATCTGATAATGAAGGCAATGGAAGATTTCTATGAAGGTAGGTTGAATCGGGCCGTGCTCGTTTCAAGTGATGGAGATTATGCTCCTCTAGTAAAGAAATTACAAGAAGCAGACGCATTTGAAGTGATTGTTTCTCCTGCGCTAACCGAAAAATGCTCGATTCTCTTAAAGAAACTCAACTCTAAAATCGCGTACCTTCATGACCAGAAAACAGTTCTACAGAAGAAAATTAGAAACTAAAAAGAAAAAACCCCCAAAAGAGACGGAACTCTAGCAGGGTTTCTTTCGTGGTGATTACTTTTTATATTACACTTTTTGCACGTAAAAGCAACTATTGTATGGAAAACTTGATCATTTGCTATACTCCATGTATGAACTGGATATTTTATATTGTAGGAGCAGTACTGTTGGTTGTGGTTGTAGTTATGACTGCCAATGGCTGGTGGCGGTACGTTTTGACTGGGTATTTGATTGTGCGGGTGACGCCGTACGAGCAGCCGGGTACGGGGGCGGGGAGTATTTTATTTATTGGTGACAGTACTGGGTATGGAACTGGCGCTAGTCGAGCGAATGAGAGCATCGCCGGCCAGCTTGGGGCCGAGTATCCAGCGTACTTGATCAAGAATGATTCGGTAAACGGACGGACCATCGCTGGCGCGCTCGAGGCGGCTCAAAACCTCTTTGAGTCAAGCTGGTATGACCTGGTGGTATTGCAGATTGGGGCTAACGACCTGATTAGTGGTCGGTCGGCATCGGACATCGTGTCTGGTATACAGGAGTTGATTGCCGCCATCGAGCCGCACGCTGGTCATATTATTATTATCGCCTCGGGCAACGTGGGAGCGACGCCAGTGTTTACCGGTACAGAGGCAGAAGAGTTGACCGATACGTCACGGCAGTTTGATCAACAGATGACAGCGCTGGCCCAGGGGTCTCAAACTGTATCGTTTATCTCATTGTTTGACGAGCCGGAGGATGATCCGTTTGCGTACACCGATGGTGTCTACACTGCGATTGACGGACTACATCCAACCAGTGCTGGGTACAAAGTGTGGTATGACAAAGCCAAACCAGCCTTTGCGGCAGCGTTAAAGCAACAGTAGTCTGCTACAATTACCAGTATGAAAACAATTACTTGTATTGATTGCGAGCAACGGTTTGGTGGTGAGACAGCTGAAGCCATCATGGAAGATATGATGATGCACTACCTCAACGACCACGGCGACATCATGGATGCCCGGACTGAGGAGCTCAGAGATGGTTGGTTCATCGAATTCAACCAACGCTTTGATCTAGCTTCAGAAGAATAGAAAAACAGCGGACCTATTTGGTCCGCCGTTGTTGTGTGTCTGTTACCTTGCTCTGACTGGTATTTCCATTAGTTGTGCCATTTGTTGCAACAAATGGCTGAGTTGAAGGGCCTTTTTCCGGTCTTTCTGAGCTTTCACTAGACAGTCTGCCAATAGAGCTTGAGCCCGGAGGGCTTGCTCGAGCACCTCTGCTCCCAGTCCAGCGTCAGAGGCTCGTGAGACCAATGCACTGAGCATATGTTTAGTGTCACCTTGCCACCAGGCCGCCTGACAATCAAAATGCGCACGACCAAACCAGTTGCCTCGAGCTTGTTGTCCGGTATGGTAGTTGTGATACAACTCACCGCGGTCGATAGTACCACCACAGTTAGAACAAGTGTACCTTTTGCGAGCTTTCACTTCGCGTCCGTCACCGTCACTTCGATATTGAGCCATATTGTTTCCTTTGTGCTATGCAACCAATACAATGCAATATTGTGAGAATTATGCAAGTTTTGAGTTTGTTATACCGAGCTAGGCCTTCCACCACGGAAAGAAATCACTGATTTTGTACCTATTGATCCACCGCAAAACCCTGAATATTGGAAGACATCTGCAGCCAATCAGCAGAAGTCGCAGCCTAATAGTGCGGATGCCTCCTGTTACTCTCCTTGATTAACAAAACTAAAGCGCCCCTAGTGGGGCGCTTTTCTATCCAGGTAGGTTCTTATTTTATACTGAGCGCTTTCAGGAACACCTGTAGCTCACCTTCGTCTAGCTTGCGGTACTGGTTGGGTTTTAGTTTGCCTAGTTCGATGTTCATCACGCGGATGCGTTTGAGGGACTGGATTTGGTACCCGAGCGCTGCACACATGCGTCTGATTTGGTGTTTCTTTCCTTCGGTTATGACTAAACTGAAGCGTTTGTCATTCTTTGGGTTGGCTGTAATGGTGGCTGGCTTGGTGCGGTACCCTTCGATATCAACACCGGCTTCCATCGCTCGCCTAAACATACTAGAAATTGGTTTGTCTACCAGGACGTCGTACTCTTTCTCTTTTTCGCTTTCTGGATCAAGCATGGGGCCAGTAATGCGGCCGTCGTTGCTGAGGATCATAAGGCCTTCGGAGTCTTTGTCCAGGCGACCAATCGGGTTGACGTGGGTCAAACCATAGTCCTTGGCGAGTCTGGTGGCGATGTCGATCTCACCCGCAGCTGGTGAGTGCGTGATGACACCACGGCCTTTGTAGTAGGCGTAGTAGGACTTTGATTTGGTTTTACCCAGCACGCTGACTTTGTCGCCGTCGTTCACTGGTTGACCCATGATTGCCTTGGCGCCATTAATCTGCACCTTGCCGTTGGTAATCAGCTCATCTGCTTCGCGGCGCGAAGCGACCCCGGTGTGGGCGAGGTATTTGTTTAGTCGGATAGGGAATTCCATAGATAGCAACTATGCCATAAAAACCCTTAAACTGCAATGTTAGCTGGCCTGCAGGATGGCGGTCTCTAGCTCATTGAGTTGGTTCTCGTGCACAGTCGTGCGGCGCTCACCGACCCAGTAGGGGATTTTGGTAAATGATGCGGTTAGGTCGCTGGTGAGTGGTCCGCTGAGGGTGGCAATAATCAGCAAAGTAAACGAAGCTTGCTCGTCAGCGTCGATGGTGTACCGCTCGCCAACAACTGGCTGGTTGCTCAGGAGAACAGCGTTGGTGACCATCACGTCCGCTCCAGTCAAAGCGTATCCCAGCACATCCACCCGGTCAAAATACCCAACTGTGCTACTAGCCATAATCGGCAGCTGGTAGTCATCACCGGCGGCGGTGAACCCAAAATTAAGGGTAAATAAAACCGTCGTGTCGTTGAGTTGTATGGCAGTTGCAGCGTCAACCTGGTTCGGCGTAAGCCAAACCGCAGTGATAACTAACAAGGCCACTAGAATCGTTGGTGTTTTCATGTCACTATTGTACAAGTAACATGACAGACGAACAAGTGACAGACGAAGTGGTCGTAAAACAAGCCCTGCAAGACAAGGAGCAGTTTGGCGTACTCATGGATCGCTACGAAGCCAAACTCCGTCGCTACATCGCGCGGCTTGGCGTCCGCAACCCTGACGACCAACTCGACGTGCTGCAGGACATCTTTATCAAGGTGTACCGCAACCTCAATGGGTTTGATCCCAAACTTAAGTTCTCCTCGTGGATCTACCGCATCGCCCACAACGAAGCCATTAGTGCGTACCGTAAGAAAAACGTCCGCCCCGAGGGGCACTTGGTCGCTGATAGTGAAGAAATATTATCGTTTGTGTCGGGATCACTCGAGACAGCCGACGCTGCGTTTGATAAAACCATCAATGCCGACGAGGTTAATGCTGCACTACTCAAGTTAGATCCTAAATACCGCCAGGTGTTATTGCTGCAGTTTTTTGAACACAAAGAGTACGACGAGATATCAGATATTCTCCAAATCCCCATCGGCTCGGTCGGCACCCTGATTCATCGCGGCAAAAAACAGTTGGCCACTGTCATAAACGCTGACCATGTACGTATATAGTTATGAAACTAGACATGCAACCAACTCCGCCACAACCACCAGCATCAACCTCAATCAGAGATCGAGTATTTTGTGCGATTGCTGACCAAAAAGTCGAACCCCGACCTGGTTACGTATTTTGGTGTCAAAACAGCGCTATGTGGCTGATATGGCTACTGACCGTACTATTGGGAGCATTGGCGACCGCGGTGTTGCTGTTCACCTCGACCTACCGCTACTACGATATATATGAAGCAATGCACGATAATTTTGTGACGTTTTTCTTGCAAGCACTGCCGCTTTTGTGGATTGTAGCGTTTGTGGTACTGATGCTGGTAGCGATGCGTGGCCTGCGGGCTACCCGGCGGGGCTACCGTCTGTCACCAGTACTGGTTGGTGGGTCGAGTGTGGGTGTGAGTGTGTTGCTTGGGCTACTTGCGAGCACGCTGGGGTTTGGGTTCGTGGTTGACCGGGCGCTCGGAGAACATGCTCCGATGTACCGCTCACTAGCGGAGCAAGAGCAGCAAATGTGGCAACAACCTGACCAAGGGCGGCTGGTTGGACAAGCAGCCAGGGTCGAGACCCGTGAACAAATGACCGTCCAGTTTGTTGACAGTGCCGGTGTCGCTTGGAATCTAGACATTCAAGAGCTACGCCCCCAAGATCACCTGCTCCTGGAGTCAGCCCAGCGGGTGCGAGTATTAGGAATGCGGCTAGAGGGGGAAGCGCCCCGCTTCCACGCCTGTGGCGTATTCCCCTGGATGGCAGACCAAAACCGTCCGCGGAAAGTGCTCAGTGCCGGTCGCCAGGAATCCGTGGATAAAATGTACGCTCATTCCTACACCCCAGCCGATCGCCTCGCCGAGTTTGAACAACTAGCTTTTGCTGATGCCCGAGCCGATACTGTCCCCAGTATGAAAATCTGCGCGTCCATTGCAGCAGTGAAGCGCATAACCGAGCAGATGCAGTAGCACAAACCCCATGAACCAAGGAACTTAAGTCATCGATGACTTAAGTAAATGGTTTGCCTCGGTGTGGTTGGTGCCTTGGCGGTCGCCATCTCAGTGTTTTTGGTGACTCATCGTCAATATGAGATATATGAAGCCACCCACGAAAATTGGTTTACCTTTATGGTCGAGGTGCTGCCGTTCATCTGGGTGATTGTCTTTGGCTTAATGGCATTTTTGGCCGTGTACAACATAAAACACACGAAAAGAGGCTATCGCTACTCGATTACAACCGTTTTGGCCAGTAGTATCGTCTTGAGCTTTGCTGGAGGCTCAGCGCTGCAGTTTTTTGGCCTAGGATACTCAATTGATGAGATTATAGGGGACTAGATGCCGATGTATATGTCACAGGAGAAAATTGAGTATCAATTATGGCAGCAACCTGCCGAAGGAAGACTGATTGATAGGCAGGTAGTAATGACCGTCGCTACGTCCAGTGTGGTGGTGTTTCAAGATACTACGGGCATAGGTGGAGAATTGAGATACAAGAGCTGTTACCCGCCGATATACAGCTACTAGCCCCGGGCGAGAATGTACGACTACTGGGTCAGAACATGAATGAGCAGGCCAAGGTATTTCACGCTTGTGGGGTATTTCCCTGGATGATGCATCGTGAAGTGACTATGCAGCAGATGAGCGAGCAGCGCGAACCATTCCTCGGCCGGGTGAGAGAAATGGCGCAGTGGACCGAGGGTTCCATTGCTGATTTAGAGAAAGACTTGTTTGCCGACGCTACGGGGATTGACGAAAAAACCATGCCCGTATGTGCCAATATCGCCGCCATGCGGCGGGTAAACCAACGCCAGTAGATTTTATAGAAGTCTCACCAGAGTGTATCAAGGTCATGTAGCATCTAAATGTTGTGGCAGGACTTGCAAAGCGGGAAATGTGGAGTATGGTTAGCGTATCAGGGCAACTATTTGCTTCCTGGACAAAGTGGAGGTAGAACAACTACTACTCTTATACGTATAAATACCCTTATTTATGAATGTACTCAGCCTTACCCAACGAAGAATTTCAGCAAAAATGTTTGCCGGAATAATAATGGTGTCCCTATTACTCAGCGCTTTTCCAGCGGCTTTTTTTGTAGCGAATGCGGCTGGGCTCTATAGCTTAGCGAGTGCGCAAGCAACAATGACCACTGAGTTCGTCTCAGGTGTCATTGACGCCTCTGGACATAACAATTTGATGCTTTCTTTTAATTACGAAGCTGAATTACTTGATGACCGTGATTCGTTTGAATATGGTTGGCGTGCTGGTGCAGGTGACAATGATTTTGCTCCAGCGATACTTGGTGCTGATGAGGGTGGTCCATCCGGAGACGAGACTGGTTTTATATCTGTACCACTTCCGGCCGGAGCACAGGTAGCAAACCTGGAAGTCTATGTTAGAGCAAGTGTTGACGCTGCAACGGACGTAGTAAATCTTACAAATATTTCAGTGTCTGGCGATGCTGTAGCTCCAGCAACGGTAAATATCACAAACATCACTGAACTACGTGATGCAATTGAAAACCAAGCTGATGGGCAGACGTGGACTATCCAAGCTGGAGATTACGGACTAGATCAATCAAGCGCAATCGTTGCCAGTGGCCAAACTGGTTGGTATTTCCCAATCGTAGCTGATGATGTGACTATCAATGGTGTTGGTAACCCAACTGTTTTTGGAGCAACATATTCAGCAAATGGAGCATTTGCTACGCAAAACCTCATTTCTGTATTTGGCGATAACGTTACAATTACCGGTCTGACACTGATGCCAAAAGTAGAGCCGAACAAAACAATAGAAGTCATCGGTGAAGACTTCACTCTTGAAGATGTGGTATTTGCTCCCAACACGAAAGTGCCTGAATCACTCTATGACAGTATTGCAGACGTGACTGATTGGGAAGACTCGAAACAATGGGGTGGATCGCTCTATTTTAGTCATGAAGGTAACCACGTTATTAAAAACGTGACTATCAACAATGGTGGTGTCTCATTCCGATACTCTCCATCAGGAACTGATATTACCTTCGACAACGTAGAGATTGTGAACGAAACAAACGTTGACTGGATTAACGGCTACCGTTTCAGTTCAGCTTTTAACAATAGCAGTAACTCAACAACTGGTTTACCTCAAGTGACGTATCGTATTAATGACACGCTTGATAATGCAGTTTCAGTGTTTGAGAACGCTCAAGACGGAGATACTGTAGAGTTTGATTCAGATATCACCACCACTCAAGAGTTGGTTGTTGAAACAGCTGTGACTATCAATGGTAACGGGTTCACTATCACCCCAGACTTTACTTTAAATGGTGGAAATAACTCAGTATTAGAGATCTTCGATATTGACAGTGTTGAGGTCAACGACCTAGTTATCGACAGCGGACTTGGAAATACTAAGAATCTGCACGGTATCAACATCTATGAGTCTGATGACGTGACCCTGAACTCAGTTATTAGTAAAAACAATGGCAAATCAGGAGTTGTTGTAAATGGCTCAGGAGTCACTGTAGATGATATTACGACTAGTGGAAATGGATGGCACGGAATCAATGTAGATCAGGGAGGGAATGTGACACAGCAGGCAAAGCTCACGATTAAGGAGACAAGTAGTCATGATGAGTCATGGCATATCTACCTAGATAATGTAAATAATGATGTACAAGTAGTTGATGTCGACGGACAGTATGATTATGAAGTGTTTGCTAACCCTAATGACGTGAAGAACGAAGTGGCAAATCCTCGCACCTCTGGCCTTTACACTCTGAAATCAGCGCAAACTCCAGCAGCACCTACAAGTGATAATCCTAAAGTCGTTGTGACTGACTTGAGTCCCATAACGGTTAATGCTGGCAGTGTAGCAGGTGCTTCTATTGACTATAGTTCACTCCTTACCGACGACAACAGCACTAAAACTACCGGCACACTCCCCGCAACGACCATCAACTCCGATGTAGCTAATGTGACGATTCTTGCCGATACGATCGTAACGGGTCCTACAGGATGGGATGGCGTCATTGATTTGCCTAGCGCCGGCTTAAGTGGAGGAACGGCACCTTCCGGATTCACTGTCGGTGGTACGGTAATTGAAGTCGGTTCGCCAAGTATTACTCTCAACTTCAACAAAGCAGTAAAAATAACACTACTTGGAGTAACAGGTGATGTTGGATACAAGCCCGCAGGTTCAGATACGTGGCAAACGATAGATACGCAGTGCACGAGCGCAACGGATTCTAGCAATATCAGTTCAGGCGAATGTTACTTCACAAGTGGTAACAATACAGTCATTTGGACTTACCACTTCACCTCATTTGGTGGACTGAATCCTGTGCTCACGTCGAGTGGAGGTGGTAGTGGTGGTTCCTCAAGTGGTACTCGAATACGAGACAGAGTTGAACCAACTCCCTTAGTACTCGGAGTCACAGATTCTTTGTTACCAACTGATGAGGAGCTCACAGGTGTTCTCACTAGTGTCAGTGGGATATTGGCTGGTATCCAGTCGGGTTATGAAGCTGGAGACATCTCAGATGAAGATGCTACAAAGCTTGTTGCCCAACTGAGTGAAATTCTCACAATTCTATTGGGACTGTACCAATAAACAAAATAACAGTTTTGTGTACTTAAAAATCCGCCTCTCTTGCGGGTTTTTTTGTTTTTGTAATTACTATATTTTTAACTACAAAATAAATAACACTCAGGAGGGTCTTTTGTTTTGGGTTTGTCGAAAAAAATCTAGTATACTACTAACTATATATGCAACTATTCGCGCAATCCGGGTCACGTCAGCTTGATCCAGTCCAGCGGTTTTCGATGTTGCTGATGTCAGTGCTGGTATTGTTGACGTTTGTTGGGACCAACATGCAGGCGTTACTGTGGCAGTCGTCTGACTGGTTGGTGTCAACGGTGCTGCCAGCGGTGGTGATTGATCTGACTAATAATGAACGACTGGACAACGCTCGTCCGCAGCTCTCTCGTAACACCATACTCGATCAGGCGGCCACCGCCAAAGCCCAGCATATGGCTGACAATGAGTATTTTGCTCATTTTGCCCCTGACGGCACAACGCCGTGGGAATTCTTCCAGTCTGCTGGCTATGTCTATGCCCACGCGGGTGAGAACCTCGCTATCCACTTTACCGACTCGGCCGAAGTGGTCGAGGCCTGGATGTTGTCACCAGCACACCGGAAAAACATCGTTGACCCCAAATTCCGGGAAATCGGCGTTGGTACGGCGCGCGGGACATTTGACGGCTATGACACGGTGTACGTGGTGCAGCTGTTTGGGACACCAGCGGCAACTCCAACTCCAACTCTACCAGTAGTAGTGTCCGCACCAGCCCCAGTGGTCGTCGCTGCGCTGCCAGCCCCGGTTGGTATACTCCCGGTTGAGCCGGTGGCGGTCCTAGAACCAGTATCGGACGTGGTGCTTGATAGTAGCGAGCCGACCACTATCGCTGACGGAGTAGTACTCGCCGAGGCTGACCCAGTGGTGCGGCGTAGCACGCTCGAACCAACCGAAATCCTCCCGGCACCAGTTGAAACTGCAATAGTACCACCAGTTGACCCAGTGCTGATAACCACCGTGACAGAGCGGGGTGTGTTGGTGGAAACACAGCTAGCGACCTCGTCCGGGCTGGCGGTGGCCACTATGGTTGAAGCATCATCGTCCCACGCTGGTGCGACGATGGCGTCTATTGTGACCCGACCGAACTTGGTGCTGCAGATTCTGTACGGAATGGTGGCGTCGCTGATTGTGGTGTCGCTGCTGTACGCACTGATTGTCGACGTCAGGCGCCTGCACTACGTGCAGGTTAGCTACAGTTTATTGCTGCTGGTAGTTATGGGTGGGTTGTGGTTCCTGCACACGTCACTTACCAGCGGAGCAGTAATCGTGTAGTATCAGCCTATATATGTCAGACACCATTATTACCGCCATCTCACCGGCGGCCGAGAGTACAGTCAAGCAGTTGGCACCGCTCTATCAGTCGCAGCCAGCGGCCGGGTTTCCGTCGCCGGGTGATGATCTGGTCGAGCAGCCGCTTGACCTGAATGACCTGATGATCGACAACCCGACGGCGACGTTTTTTGTCCGGGTGTCCGGTGACTCGATGGAAGGAGCTCGGATATTTGCCGGTGACGTGCTGGTGGTGGATCGCTCGATTGAGGCTCGAGCGGGGATGATTGTCGTGGCTGCTGTCTACGGTGAACTGGTCGTCAAACGACTACAAAAAACCGCCACCGGCCTGGCTCTTTGCTCAGAACAAGCAGGATATGAGCCGATTTTGATCGATGACACTGAGGGGTGTTTTATCTGGGGTGTGGCCACCGGCAGTGCACGGGTGTTCTAGGTGGACTGAAAGAAAGCCTCAGCGGCAACGTCATAAGCAGTATGAAAGCCCCTAGTGTCAACCTGACCCTCCACCTGGCCCTGCTCGCGTATCTGTGTGTGGCGTTATTTGTGCCGCAGCCGGCGCACGCTGCTAACCTTGACGTCGGCGTCTGGATTCCTTGGTGGGCAGATGAAGCCGGGACCGCCAGTGCGCTTACAAACATCGATGACATAGACATCATCTATCCGTTTGTCTATGAGGTTTCCGCCAGTGGCAAACTGATCAATCGGGTTGATTTTAATGATAACCACTGGGAAGAGTTGTTTGATGAAGCGCGGGACGAACGGGTGGACATTATCCCAACCATCGCCTGGTTTAAGGGGCAGGAGATACACGACGTATTAAGCAGTCGAACTAAACGCAAGGCGCACATAGCTGACATCGTCGCGATGGTCAAAAAGTACGATTTTGATGGGGTGAACATCGACTATGAATCAAAATTAGGAAAGACAATTGACGATTACTCCATTTTTCTTAAAGAACTCAACCGAGCGCTCGGGCGGCGTGACTTGACCTGTACGATTGAAGCGAGGACACCACCAGAGTCGCTCTATCACGTCGTGCCAGCCAACATTCAGTACGCCAACGACTATCAAGCGATCAACCGTCACTGCGACTGGGTCGAAATCATGGCCTACGACCAGCAGCGGGCAGACATCAAGCTCAACGACGCGCGACGAGGAGTACCCTACGCACCGGTAGCCGATATCGACTGGGTCGAGAAAGTAGTTGAACTGGCGCTGCAGGACATCGATGCGGACAAGATCCTCTTGGGGGTAGCGACCTACGGTCGAGCGTGGGATGTCACTGTCGCACCTGATTGGTACAAAGGCTACCAGTCAGTCGCCTCTCTCAACCAACCGCGCATCCTAGAGTTGGCCCAAAAATACAACGCCCCAATTGGTCGGGCTGCGAGTGGGGAAGCGGTTATCAGCTATTTCCCCGATGACTCGGTCTGGCGGGTGTTGGACGCTCTGCCGACCCCAGCCGGCACACCAAAAGGCTACGAAGCAGCCGCCAAGGCCCTGCTGGTCGCAAACTATGCCAACATTGAAGTCCCCGTGCGATTTGTCAGCTGGAGCGACGTAACTGCTATCGGTGACAAATTAGACCTGGCTAAGCGGTACAACCTCAAAGGGGTCGCCGTGTTTAAGGTGGACGGTGAAGAAGATCCCGGTATCTGGAAGCAGATCTAACTACAATCCATACCGACCAAAACCCGACAAAACGTCGGGTTTTGGTATACTAGTTGGATGAAGAAACAACCGATAGCGCTCCTTGATTGCAACAATTTTTTTGTTTCGTGCGAACGATTGTTCCGCCCAGATTTGCTGGGCAAACCGGTACTAGTCCTATCGTCCAACGACGGCTGTGTGGTGGCACGGTCCCAAGAGGTAAAGGACATAGGAATCACCATGGGTGTCCCTTACTTTCAGATAAAGGACATAATCAAACAGCACGACGTGCAGATATTTTCGGGTCACCTGGCACTCTACCGTGACGTATCACGCCGTGTCTTTGAAGTCCTGCACGACTGTGTCGATGTGGTGGAGCAATACTCAGTAGATGAGGCTTTCTTTGTTATTCCACCCGACACCGACGTCGAGGTATTTATTGCGACCGTTAAGCAGCGGGTAGAGCAGGCTGTCGGCATCCCGGTATCAATCGGCGTAGGGTTATCAAAGACACAAGCTAAGTGCGCCGGCGCTCTAGCCAAAAAGACAAACGGGCTACACGTGCTGACCGAGCAGTCGTGGCCAGACGTTGCGGCGAGCCTTCCGATTAGTTCCGTCTGGGGTGTCGGTCGTGGGTTGTCGGCCAAGTTCACTGGGCATGGGATCAAGAGTGTGGCCGACTTACTAGCGGCGCCGACCTATCAGATTGGGGTATTGTTCGGGGTAGTAGGGAAGCGGTTACAGGCAGAGTTGTCTGGAACCAGCTGTGATCCAGTGGCGCAAAAACGGATGTTACAGAAAAGTCTCATGAGCACCCGATCGTTTGCTACCAGTACGGAAAGCAAGGACGTTTTATACGATGCGGCCGCGTATCATGCGCGACATATTGCGGCTGACCTGCGGTTGATGGGAGCTGCGGTTGTAGCGTTGCAAGTGTCTATTCGGGCCAGCCGCCACGGGGACTTTTTTTTGCGTGGTGGCACCAGAGAAGTTGTATTTACCGTGCCAACCAACGACACATTTACCCTTACAAACGCTGCCGAATCTGGGATAGATGCACTCTACGAAGCTGGTGTGCCATATCAAAAAGTGGGGGTATCAGTGGTGGGAATCACGGCCCAATCAGCCGTCCCGCACACGTTATTTGCAACCGATATGACTGACAACACACCGCTACTTGAAGCCATGGATGCCATCAACCTGGCTGCCGGTAGCGAGGTGATCACCATCGGCAGCCGACTCAAAACCAAGTCCTGGCAAGCTCGCTCTGACAGACGGTCTCCAGCTTATACGACGCGGTGGTCCGACATCGCCACTGTATCTGCCTAGCAGTCCTAGGACACGTTATGGACATTTGTACTTAATCCAGTCGAGCTGACAGGTCTTTGACTTTAAACAAAAACCTAGTAAACACAGGCTCGCAATCAGACAAAGCAGACAGCGTTTTGAGGTTATCAACAGTTGATCTCGGACAGAGTTTCTGAGACAACGTACAATGCAGGCAGATCAGAAGAAGAAGGTGCCAAAAATGTAACGGCTGAGATTTTCTCTCATAATAAAAAAGATTTGGTAGCCGTCTCCACAGAATCTTCTTCTGAGCCAGTTCAAGCGTTTAGTACAACGACCACTCGAGCGATAAGTTATTCAACAAAAGAATAAATATACGAAAACATGTTTGTATGCAACTAATCAAGTTGGTGTTACGCAACCAGTGGTCGCGACACTAGTTGCATATGCAGTTGTGATGGCAACCATCGGGTTCTAAAACAAAGCACAAACAGCTAACCTTCTAAATGTAGCTAACACTGACTGACTCAGCTCCGTCGGCGCTATCTAGTCACTCATTTGCCTTTACCGTTCCACTAACTGGAGCTACAGCAATTGTACCAGGTGACACTACAACAGTTGCATTCAATGCATTGTTTAAGGGGTTGGAGACGTAGTAGACGGTGACGAAATTGTAACGGCAAATGGAACAGACGAATCAGCAGCCGCTACAGTAGTTGGCGCTGGTTCAAACGTCACTGTGACAGGGATTACAGTGACGGCGGGGCAAGAAGTCGTAGTCGCAATTGCAGACACAAGGATTACTAACCCTGCTAAAGTTAGGGCTGACGGTATAGGTGACTTGTATGAGTTTACTATCAGCAACGCTAACGATACCGCTAAAACTCGAGTTGTTATCATTGATACAGCTAGGTTCATTGCGCAACAGCTAAATGTTACAACCAACGCACGTCACGGGTTTGTCGTATCAGTCGAAAAAGATGCACCTTTGCAATCATCAACTGGAGCAGATATTGATGAGTTCGTTGACAGTGCCGATGATGTTGAGCAGACAGTTGTTGGGTTCAAAATTGAAGCCTCATCACTCCAAGAAGCGGGAGATGACTGCAATACAACCTTGACATACATTGCCACTCCTAGCTTCTAACTACTGACAATTAGGCGCAGTAATAAGGTACAAAAGACTTCCTCCGGGGAGTTTTTTGTTGGTTCCAGAATGTCAGCTGTTAAGAAGCCAATTTGCGTACTGACACCTTTGGTAAACTAGATTATTAGTTATTACTTATTTGTATGTCGATTCTGAAACAAACTTTGTCCGTAGGGTTATTCGTAGCTCTTGTGTCTGTCTTACTGCCACAGGTTGGTCTTGCCCAGAATGGTGCAGGGGTGCGTATTTCGCCAGCGGTGATTGAAGAAACCCTTGATCCGGGTACTACAAAAATATACACATTTTCGGTTGAGAACCTCAATGCAAGTGAGCAGCACTATTCTCTCTTTACTAGAAATATTAGTGATGTGGCTCCCGGTGGCGCGCCGATTTTTGCTGATTCCAATCAGGAAGTGACGGGGTTTGATTTGGTAGACTGGATAACTCTGCCCATCAACGAATTATTGTTAGCACCCGGTGAGCAACGGTTAATCGACTTTACAATTAATGTACCTGCAGACGCATCACCAGGAAGTCACTTTGGAGGGGTGTTTGTCACAGCTGACCCGCCAAAGTTTGAGAATAGTGGAGCTGCTGTCGGGTATCAAGTAGCAAACATCGTTAGTATTCGGGTGTCAGGTGAGGCGGTAGAGACTGCCAGCATTCGGCAATTTTCGACAGGTAAGTTTTTGTACGGATCACAAAACGTCGATTTCAATGTTCGAATCGAGAACGCTGGTAATGTACTTGTGCGCCCAATTGGACCACTTGAAATCTACAACTCACTAGGTAAGAAAGTGGGCGACGTACTATTTAACGAGGGTCGCGCTGGTGTATTTCCAGGAAAAACTCGCGAGTTCGACAACATCACATGGATAGGAGATTCAGTCGGGTTTGGTCGCTACGAAGCAGTGTTGAGTGCTGTGTATGGTGATGATGGTACCCGTAAGACGATGAGTAGCACAGTGACGTTCTGGGTACTACCGCTCAGTATCATTGGTCCAGCGGCAGCTGTTCTGGGCGTACTTCTGATTGCAACGGTAGTTGGTGTTCGAATCTATATCAATCGAGCGTTGGCTCAAATGACAACAGGCCGACGGTTGATCAGTCGAAAACAAAAAAAGACATCCAATACATTACCGTTAGTGGTCGCTATACTGACCGTACTAGCACTGTTCTTACTTGCTATGTTAGTACTGTTTGCGTAGGTTACTTGCTATACTTAAAAAATGGACCAATCACTTTTGTATAGAAGTTTGCTACGAGTGTCCGTAGTAGTGACAGCGATTGTTCTTCTGTTCCAAAGTGGTTTAGTTGATGATCGAACGACGGTTGTGTTTCTGGATGCGACCGAGAACCTGCAGGCGATGGTCGGACTGTCTATGTCGGTTGCTCCAACCGAGATCACTTTATTTACAGCTGAATTAACCAAACGGCAGCAACTTCTCAATGCTCGCGAAGAGACAATCGCGTCACGCGAGAATGAACTAGGGCTAACTGGGGGATCAACTCAAAACAACACCGAAACTACTACGTATATACTGGCGGCAATACTGTTAATTCAGCTTATTTTATTAATCTTAAACTATCTATTGGATTATGTACGCTCAAGAGAAAACCAGGTGAATCCAATAGATGGACCGGTTCCAAATTAGTGGACTCCGCACCTTTAAGCAGCCTCCATACAGCATAATAGTTACAATGATCGCTTTGCTTACTTGGTTTTCAATGATATGTGCTGCTTTGTTTTTGCTTGGCTGTGAATCCACAGCCAGCAACAGCTGCAAATATTGGATATTTCAGCGACGTGCTGAGTGATTCTGGATCATCACAGCAAGCAAATCACACGTTTAAGTTTAGACCTACTATGGCTATTACTCCAGGTTCCTACCTGGAAGTTGACTTTCCGGCAGATTTTATAATTACCGAGGCAACGTCCACTTTCTTGTATCGTAGCGTCGAGCTATACATCAATGTATGAGTTTTACGGAATTGGAAAAAACGCTGATGTCCCACTATCACCCGGCCTTAACCGAGATGGGTCTGTTAACCTGATCGACTTCTCGATTCTGTTCCTCTGGTGACAACCCTGTGCCGCAAAATCCTCTATGCAACAATATTCAAAAGGCTTATATTTTATTTATTGTAATAATCTGTTTGGTAGTATGAGTTTGAGTAATCTATCAAGTGCACTCTGTGGGTAAACGCATATTGTGGTTTTGTTACGCGTATAATAAAGTTGCATGGTCTTTCTACAAAGATTGAAAACTAGAGGTGTTCATAACCAGGACACTAGTCTGTTATCCGAGGTGGAAGTAACTGCAGTAGACGGAATCGCTCAACTACACGTTGATGTATATCAGACTGAGCGCATGATCGTTATCTACGCTCAGTCTGCTGGTGCAGACATGAACGATATGCATGTCTCTATCGAAGGTGACGCTGACATCGTCTTGATTGAAGGGAAACGAATCCGTCCTGAGTACATCGCCTTTCCGCGCAAAAAACTTACCGGTTCGTACGTAGCGCAAGAGTGTGTGTGGGGAGATTTCTACCGCAGAATTATCCTGCCAGAGAGTGTCAACATTCAAGAGGCTGAAGCCAAAATTAAGAACGGTGTATTGATACTTTTATTGCCGCTACATAAACCAAATGAAAAAGAAAAAGTCACGTTACAAGTAAAAGGAGGTCACAAAGATCCAGTCAAGAAACGCAAATAATATGACACTACCAACCCAGTTCTTTCGGCCCTTTATAAAATTATTCACACTAACGGGATTGCTGATAAGTTCAGCCTCTTTCGTCCTGGCGGCAAACTTGGTTGTTTCCCCTGCAAGTGGTGGTTTTTCTGCTGAGCAGACATTTACAGCCACAGTCCCGACGGTTCCTGGGAGTGATGACTCGATTATTTTTGAAGCCCCACCTCGGCAGCCAGAGTTTGGCTCACCGCTATTTTTAGATCCTGAGATATGGTACAGAAAACTCGATGGAGTATTTAGCTGGACGTTACCATTTGACGTAACAGCCCTAGCGATTGAGGTGTCAGACGACCCGATGAACGTCCCTCAGGACAACCCAGATGCAATTGTCAAACCACCAGACGAAGCATTTGTCGTCAGTGCTGAAAACATAAAAGACGGGATACAGTACATCAGTATCAACTTTGAAAACCAAGTAGGTTGGGGTGCTGTCCTGAACCGACCCTTAAAAATCGATACAACTGCGCCGCTACCGTTTTTAGTAAATGTAACTCCTGGTTCATCAGCTGATTTCTTCCCGTTATTGAACTTTAACGCCAATGATGAGACATCAGGAATAGATTTCTACCAGATAACAATCGCTGACAAGGAACCTATCAAGGTAACCCCTGATGAGGCAGCAATCGGCTATTTGTTGCGGGAGCTTGAAGACGGTACTTATACAGTCTCTGTGGTCGCTCATGACATGGCTGGTAATACTCGACAATCGAGCGCAGCGGTGCTGATCACTTCAGGTTGGACGAAGCCAATAGAGGTAGAAGATGCAGGTAGTATTTGTGACTTCTTTACCGGAGCTAATATACTAATCTTCTTTCTCTCATTGATGGTTGCTCTTCTGGTTATCTATGTTTGGTACGAACATAAAGTCCTGCACGCCAAAGAGGAAAAACTCAGACGTGAAACGAGAGAGATTCAAGACCAAATGGAAAAGATATTCTCCGCTCTGCGGGACGAGATCTATGATCAGATCAACCATATAACCAAGCGGAAACGCATGTCGGCTAAGGAAAAAGAAGCGGTCGAAAGCCTCACCCAAGCCCTCGAAGTCTCCGAGATCTTGATTGAGAAGGAAATCAGTGATGTGAAGTCAATTCTGCGCTAAAATAGCTCAAAATAAGTATAACGCGCACTCACATAGGTGAGTGCGCGTTATACTTATACCTGACTGCAAACTCTTTTGAGCTGCGGGTAATATAATGTTACCGGTACAAAAAAGTAAAAGAAAATACTACGGTTCTCCGTGATGCGAGTGTTGCATGTTTGTCGCTGGAGTTGATGAGGAGTAGTCCGGTAAACTTTTTGGTTACCCATTGGAATTATGTCTCCCTGAGCGTGCCGTCAAAAAGAGCGCCTTGTTGTTTTTTTCCACCCATAGACCTCCTTACCAACTCGCATCTTGCTCTAAAAGAATCAGTGAAAATAACGAAATAGACCCTAATCCCGCAGATTGCCTGGCAATCTGCGGGATTATTTGTGTATAAACAAACTCTTAGTTATACGGGCAGCGTATACTGCATATGTATCCGCATTGGAGGTAAACCATTTAGTGATTACCGAGCGTACGTAATTTCTACGTACGCGTGCAGTTCAGCCGACTGTGTCAAGGTGGGTACGTTTACAGTAATTATTTTATAGCTGGGTGTGGAGACTCAGCTATAGTGAGCTGTAGTAATACAGCTCACCTTGTGACGCACTACGTCAACAGGTGCTGTGAGCTAAATACAACGTAGAGTACTATGTCACGTAATAACTACGCGTTCACAGTACTCCAAGCAACCGCCGCTGTGGTATGTCTTGCGATCATTGCATGGTCACTTGGCTTTCCCGTTCTGCAATTCGCAGAAGCAGCAAATGTCACCACTTTTAGCAACACACTGTCCGACTCAGCACCCACTGTTGTGTCAGACCACATGATCACATTTGACACTCCTACTGGAGTAGCAGCTGGTGAAACTATCGTACTAACATTCGACGCAGGATTCTTAGGAATAAACTCACTTGTGTTTGGGGACCTCGATTTGGATATCGAAGGTGTCTATACAACCCTAGCCGCAACTGCCTCAGAAGCTGATTGGGGAGTCGCTGTTTCAGCCACAACTATCACTTTGACCTCAGGGACAGGAGTAGTAGCCGCTGGAGATACAGTTACAGTCCTGATTGGAGAGAATGCAACTGGAGGAGTTCCAAACTCTCAGATCACAAATCCGTCTGCTGGTTCATACCCAATCAACGTAACAGTAGGTTCCGCTGATTCAGGTGAAACTCGAGTAGCAATCGTAGATTCTGTAGAAGTCACTGCCACAGTTGACACCATCTTTACCTTTACGGTAACTGGTACACCTGGCGGAACTGACGTAAACGGAATCATCGGTGACACGACCGGAGGAACGACAACTGCAACCACAATCCCATTTGGTGAGTTGATAGGCGGTACCGCTAGTACTGCTGCGCAGAGACTACAGGTAACCACTAACGCATCTAATGGATTTGTTGTAACAGTTGCTGTGGACCAACAACTCACATCGTCTAATCTCTCTGATATTGACGGGTTCGCAAACGGATCATATACCTCAACCCCATCAGGTTGGACCGCCCCAACTGGGACACTCGGTCTAGAAAATGAGTATGGGCACTGGGGTCTTTCATCAAACGATACAACACTAACTGCAGGTCTGTCTGATCTGTACAGTGGTGGAGTAAACTTTGTTTCAGCATCCACCACATCAGTTGAGGTGTTTCGACACGGGGGACCAGCAAATGGTTCAACTACTGGTACTGGAAGCGCTGACGTTCTGTTCAAAATTGAAGTAACCAATCTGCAGGAAGCTGCAGATGACTACACCGCTACGCTGACATACGTAGCAACACCAGTTTTCTAATCGAAACTGGACTCTAAGCTTTGAGTTCTGACGCAAAAAAACCTATCTCCCACCACGAGGTGGGTTTTTTGTTTGTAAAAAACAAAACTGACTAATTGGAGCGGGTTTGCTTACTTTTATCAATTTAAAACCACTGATGAGATTAGATGTGGGTTACATACGTAGCAGCACTGTACCGGCACAAGCCTCATCGCTCTACAATGATCCCGGTATGGCTACGATGTCTCGTGGAGATGCCTTAAAGCTAAGTGTTAGACTTGGTGGTTCTTATACTGTTAGGGCAGCGACAACTGTGCCAACACCGGAAGTGATTATTGAGTATGTGCCGGAGGCTAACACTTCAGCTATACCCCGGATCGAACCAGTTACCCACCCTGATCCTGATGGTTGGTATAACATCGCAACGGCAGAACTCACCTGGACGCTCCCAGTAGATATAACCACAGTAAGGACGTTGCTAAATGGTAGTCCTTCAAGTGTGCCAACCAAAGTCTATGAAACACCAATCAACTCCATCACACTAACTGATCTAGATGAGGGTGTGTCGTATTTCCATATTCAGTTCCACTTGATTAAGATGATGATGCATATCCCCGTGTTTATGAATTGGTTTCTAACAGAACTATTCTGGCACGGGGTTGTGCGTTTGGGGTGGGGATTCAAGCAGATGTGTAGACAGAAATAATATTCGTGTTATTATACAAACAGAGGTTCATTAGCTGATTCATGTTTCTGGAATATATTAGGCTTTCTCTCACTGAGAATGCGGCCAGAAACACAACCTATTTGTTATGCGCAAAGGGATCAGATCAGGGTTAGGTTTTCTTATCGTACTATGGGGCTTGTCACAGTTCTTCTCTAATGCATTTCAAGCTTTGGATGGTGCAGCAGCCGAGTCGTTCAAAACACTCGAAGCAGCCGCCATCACATCTCAAATACAATTACAAAACCAAATTCGCTAAAGCGTACCCATGGGCCGGACATTTGTCTGGCCTTTTGTTGTATACTGGTACCATATGTCATTAAGTCGAGTTGTTGAGTACGTATTCTTTTTTGGATTATTAATATTGTCAGGCTATATGGTGTGGCAAATAATGTCGCCTTTTTTGAGTGCACTCGCACTGGCGGCAGTGATTGTGACCATCTCGAGCCCGCTCTACCACAAAATAATCCCGTATATGCCCAGACGCAGCCCATCGTTGGCGGCATTTATCTCCACTATTATTGTATTTGTGGTGGGGATTCTCCCAATAGTGTTGATGACTACATTGGTCGTCAATGAAGTTGTTGACTTCTACCGAGATATAGACTCAGCTGAAGGTCTGACCATCACCACTATTACCGCTAGCATAGAAGATCAAATTCAACGACTAGTGCCTGAGTTTGAGATAAACGTAGCCGACCAGATTCGCCTGAGTGCGGAGTGGGTTACTGGCAACCTGGCTTCTATTTTTGCGGGAACTATCTCGACGTTCTTTTTATTCTTCATTGCTTTAATTGCTACGTTTTATTTCTTTAGAGATGGAAAAGACCTTTTAAAACTAGTCATAAAAGCCAGCCCACTGCCAGATACTGAAGACACGGAAATTCTCAATCGAATGGCTCGAGCGATACGGGCGGTGGCAACTGGAACTCTGCTTGTGGCTTTGATCCAGGCGGTACTGGCGACCATTGGTATGACGGTTGCTGGGGTTGACCGCGCGGTATTGCTTGGGGGACTGGTTGCAATTGCAGCTATGATTCCAGGAATTGGAACTGGAGTGGTGATGTTTCCTGTGGTAATTATCCTGTTCATATCTGGCAACGTAGTACCAGCCATTGGTTTGCTTATCTGGTCTGTGGCAGCTGTCGGTTTGGTTGATAATTTTATTGGCCCCCAACTGATGAGTCGTGGTAATAACATGCATCCGTTCATTATTCTGATTTCAGTACTTGGCGGTTTGTCGTTGTTTGGTCCGATCGGATTTCTAATTGGTCCGGTGGTGGTAACTCTGTTTTTGGTCCTGTTGGAGATATATAATCATTATATAGTCCAAGATCAAAAGATCAGTGAAATGGTGGATACTCATGATAGAACGTAGTTACATTGAAACAATCCTTAGAATCAACGGCATGTCGCCGTCCGAACCCGATGACATCATTCGGTCAGTTTTACTCAGTGCTCGCTACAATAATGACGAGATAGATACTGCTCTCATGGTTTTGCGTGAGGATTCAGAAACTAAACGTGTCAGAGTAGAGGGTTTACACAAAGTATTTCGTACCAACGAATCACTTCGACCCCAAGAAATATCCCAACTGCTAGGCATAGACGTTGATATGGGCAGTTACATGTTAGAAACACACGACCCACGCCCTCTTCTGACTAACACATTTGTCAGTGTGTGTGTGTTGTCTGTTTTGCTCGCTGTAGTTGGAGTACTGCTTTATATGCACATGAACGGTTTTGGTCTGTTTCACCCCGGCGGGTTCTAGGATACCTTGCGTTATTGTATGGTAGCGTCTATCATAGTCGTATAAATTGATTTTATGTTTAGTAAATTTGAACTGATTGGTGCAGGTGTGTGTGTCGCTTTGATGGCGGTGGCTATTTATATGGTCCAACTTCAGACGGCTTTTGATGATATGTCGAACTTGCAGCCAGCGGCTGTTTTGGAATCTAGGGTGGTGGTTGTCCCGCAATCAAGTGGTGGACGGCAGGCACAGGCGGAGGCATTACTAGCAGCGAGTGATAGTCGTGGTAATTTAAATCGTATGGTAGTTAATGATATAACCATTGGTACTGGACCAGTAGTGCAGACAGGTGACACAGTGCGAGTGCACTATGCTGGACGGTTGCAAGATGGAACTGAGTTTGATAACTCACGTAAGCGCGGTGAGCCACTGGAATTCACCGTTGGAGCTGGCCGAGTAATTAGTGGTTGGGAAGAGGGGTTGATTGGCATGCAGATGGGCGGGGAACGCATCCTAGTGATTCCACCAGACAAAGCCTATGGTGATCGGGGAGTCGGTCCGATTCCAGGTGGAGCAACCCTGGTATTTTCCATTGAGCTTGAAGGAATCAACTAACAATGGCTGACCGACCAGTCACATTCGATATCGTCAAACGACAGCCCGGCACATTAGGTCGGGCTGGTGTCATACATACGCCCCACGGTGACATTGAAACACCGGCGTTTGTTGTGGTTGGGACCAAAGGAACGGTTAAGAGCCTTAAGCCAGAGGATATGGCGCAGTACGTTGGTAATCAGGTGGCACTGGCCAACACCTATCACTTGTTTCTCCAACCAGGTGATGATGTCGTCAAAGCCGCCGGTGGTCTACATACATTCTCCAACTGGAATATGCCAACCATCACCGACAGCGGTGGGTTTCAGGTGTTTAGCCTCGGGGCTGCGTTTGGTAAAGGTGTGACCAAGTTTGCTCAGAATGCTGAAGAAGCAGAACGAGCGGCGCAGAATCGTGGGCTTAACGTCTACAGCAAGGAAATGGCTAGCGAACACGGTCGATTATGCGTAATTGACGAGGACGGAGTGACGTTTACCTCGCACATCGACGGGAGTATGCACCGGTTCACCGCCGAGCGTAGTA
The DNA here is from genome assembly GCA_041688155.1 of Minisyncoccota bacterium. Taxonomy (GTDB): domain Bacteria; phylum Patescibacteriota; class Minisyncoccia; order Phycocordibacterales; family UBA918; genus OLB19. Next base: position 63,789 of record JBDNIW010000014.1, read on the forward strand.
TTGAGATACAACAAAACATCGGAGCCGATATCATCATTGCGTTTGATGAATGTACCAGTCCAACGGCTGACAAGGCTTACCAAATCGAAGCGATGGAGCGTACTCACCGTTGGGCTAAACGTAGTATTTTGGCACATAAACAAAACTATGAAGCTCTTAAACGGCAGGGGATTTACGGTGTGGTTCAAGGTGGCAGACACCTTGATCTACGCTCAGAAAGCGCCCGGTCGCTAGCGGCGATGGATTTTGATGGCTACGGCATCGGTGGGAGTTTTACCAAAGACGACATGGGTGACGCCATCCGCGTCGTGAACGAAATCCTCCCCGAAGACAAACCAAGACACTTGCTCGGAATTGGTGAGCCGCGCGACATTGTCGAAGGCGTCTCGCTTGGCTGCGATACATTTGATTGTGTTGCCCCAACGAGAATCGCCCGTACCGGCACTATCTACGAACGCACCAACGACGGTCACAAACGAGTTAATCTCAAAAACGCCAAGTACACCCGCGATTTCAGCAAACCAGACGAGTCCTGTGACTGCTACGTCTGTCAGCACTACACCAAGGCGTATTTAGCGCACTTATTCCGAGCTGGAGAAATGCTGGGTCCACACTTAGCGTCGCTACATAACCTCTACTACATCGTCAATTTCACTAAACGATTGCGAGAAGAAATACTGACAGGTTGATATTATAAAGTATATTTACAACCGGATAGAAGCAGGAGAATAAGATGTCCCAAGTCACGAGATATTTCGGCCCAAAATTTGCTGAAAATCAAACCAAACCAGTAGATTTGCACTATGCGATCGAACAAATTCAATCGCTATTGGAAAATGGCTCTGAGACTTTTACAATCCCCACCGAATTGTTTGTCGAGGCTGCTGCCACCGTTGGGTTGAGAAACAAGGTCGAATTAGCTATAGCAAACACAGCGAGCTGAGTATATAGAGATTGATGCATAAGCCATATCAACTACAGTCTCAGCACTGCAGTGCCAGACATATTATGTCTCGGCTTCAATTGTTGATGGACGCAGTAACGAAACATGATCATATTGCTGGAACGTTTTGGCAAACAACCCGATAAGGTAAACCACCGGCCCCACCAGCGGTTTTTATATAACAGAAATACTTAAGTCATCGATGACTTAAGTTTCTAATTGGTTGCTGCTGTGGGCTAACTTTGATGATGTAATTATCTGTTTTATATTATTGTTCTGGTTTACGGTGCTGCCTAACAGCCCCTTTATTTCCCGGGTTGTAATGATTGAGGGAAAATTCTTGACTTCTTGATAATCAAACAAGCTACTCCAGCGATACTCACGAAGCACTTGTAGTGCCGTGTTTGGATCTAAGACTGAACCGGTGCGCCATTGAGGGTGTGAATAGTCTAGCGGGTTCAAATGTATGTAATAAGGGATATACAGAAAATGTACATCTCTATCAATCGGGATTTTTTTGTATTTGCCTTGCCAGACGTAGCCGCTACGTTCGTATTTTTCGTTATAGAATTTAGCATATCCCATGTTTAATTTTTTCATGAATAATGAAAGATTCTTCGAATCATTGTCTACTGGGGAGAGTAGCAAATGGTAGTGATTCTTCATCAAACACCAAGCATGTATATGCACTAATGGTTCACGCACCCGACCCATATCAGCCCACAAATTTTGTTGGGTTTTACCATTAGGTGGCGACTGTACATCGTTTAATACGTATAGACTGCGAACGAACCGCATTCGGTCGCTATCGTCGTGTACAATGTCCCGCTTTTCAATTCCGCGATTAAGGACATGATAGAAATCCATATACTTAGAATAACACACCACTTAAGTCATCGATGACTTAAGTGGTGTGTATGGTGTATACTTGCTTTGTGAAGTTTGAAATCTCGACTGAAAAAAAGCCAGCTGGTGATCAGCCGCAGGCTATCGCTTCTCTGGTTAAAGGAATCAAGTCTGGTGTCTCGCATCAGACGTTGTTTGGTGTAACTGGTTCTGGTAAAACGTTTACTGGTGCTAACGTGATTCAGCAGATTCAGAAACCGACACTGGTAATCGCGCACAACAAGACCCTCGCAGCGCAGCTGGCCCAGGAATACAAGGACTTCTTCCCTGATAACGAAGTGCATTATTTTGTGTCCTACTACGATTACTATCAACCAGAGGCGTATATGCCAACCTCAGATACGTACATTGAGAAAGAATCGCAGATTAACGAAGAAATCGATCGGCTTCGACACGCGAGTACTCAGGCATTGCTGACCCGTGAGGATGTAATCATTGTCGCGTCGGTGTCCTGCATTTATGGTTTAGGGTCGCCAACTCAGTACTTAAAAAAACACCTCAAATTTGAACGTGGGTTTGAGACGACGCGGACGGAGATGCTTAGAACGCTAGTTGATATGTACTTTGAGCGTACCAACGCCGACCTCACCCCGGCGCACTTTCGGGCTGTCGGCAATACGGTGGAGATCATGCCTACCAACGAACGGGCAATTTACCGACTTGGCTTCGCTGGTAACATAATCAGCAGCATTACCAAAATTGATGAAGTCACGCGAGAAATCATTAGTGAACCGGACGTATTTTTCCTCTTTCCAGCTAAACACTTTGTCACCCCCGAAGACGAACGTAAAGTTGCCATTGAAGACATCAAGCTGGAACTCGATGAGCGGCTGAAATATTATAAAAAACAACCAGACAAACTACTCGAAGCTGAGCGACTCAAACGTCGTACCGACCAAGACCTCGCTATGATGCGGGAGATTGGGTTTTGTAGCGGGATTGAGAACTATTCACGTCACTTTGATCGTCGCAAGCCAGGTGAAGCACCATACACACTCCTGTCATACTTTCCGCATAAACCAGACGGCACACCTGACTTCCTCACCATCATTGATGAGTCTCATGTGACTATCCCGCAGTTAAACGGCATGTACGCTGGTGACCGGTCGCGCAAGGACATGTTGGTTGAGTACGGTTTTCGCCTACCATCAGCCGTCGACAACCGTCCGCTCAAATACACCGAGTTTGAACAGCGGATTGGGCAGGTTATCTATACGACAGCGACCCCCGGAAAGTTTGAACGAGCAAAGGCTGAAGAGTTGGGTGTGCCGATGGTGCAGCAAATCATCCGTCCGACGGGGCTGATTGACCCCGAGATTGATGTGCGAGGTATCGACCAGACCGATACTTATCCTGGTCAGGTCAAAGACTTTATCGCTGAGGCTGAGCGAGTGATTGCTCGTGGCGCCCGAGTGCTGACAACCACCCTCACCAAACGGATGGCCGAAGACCTCGCTGACTTCCTCGAAGAGAAGGGAATTAAGACTAAATACATCCACAGTGACGTTGACACGATCGAACGAATCGAAATCCTCACTGACTTCAGGCGTGGAAAGTTTGATTGTTTGGTTGGGGTGAACTTACTTCGAGAAGGGTTGGATTTACCTGAAGTTGAACTCGTTGCCATTCTTGACGCTGATAAGGCTGGATTTCTTCGCAGTGAGACGGCGCTCATCCAGACCATTGGTCGGGCAGCGCGTAACGTCAATGGCCGGGTGGTACTCTATGCAGACGTGATGACCGACGCTCTGACCTACGCGATCAGTGAGACCAACCGCCGGCGCGAACTCCAGATGGCCTACAACACCAAACACGGCATCACACCTAAAACCATCATCAAGGAAATCAAATCTATCGCCGATCAAATGCGCACCAAGCACGACGAAACAGTAGAAACCCTGCTCAAGGTTGACATGGAACTGTTCAAGAAAAACCCTAAAAAAGTCATGAAAGAAAAAAAGCGTCAAATGGAAGACGCTGTCTCACAGTTAGATTTTGAAACCGCGGCCATTATCCGTGACGAGATTGTGTACCTCGAAGAATCAGTCACCAAAGCTCAGAAAAAAAAGTTGTGAGTAGAGTTCGTCTCGCCGATAGACAAGTGCTACACTGCTGGTATGTCAATATTAACCGGAAAGCAGGTCCTAGTTATAGGTGACGAAACCGAGCAGTTAACAAAAATAGAAGCTGCGTTGATTACCTACGGATCTACCATAACCACCACCACCTGTAAGCAAGCAGACCCGACCTCAATTAGTGCAGCCCACACAGCACTGATTTTGATTAACCACTTACACGCGGGGGTGCACTGCAACGACACGCTAACTGTTTTGCGGGCAACTCTAGAAACCAAAGACATTCCGGTTTTAGCCCTGGTTCCAAATGATGAGTCGCACATAGCTGAAGTTTTACTACTTGGTGCGTCTGACTATTTTGTCCCGAGCGAAGACGTTCATACAATTATGGGTAAAATAATGCAGTCACTGGGTGACTCATCGGTTGCTAATCACCAGAGTGTGATTGATATATCCATTCCAGCAGCTGCCAATCAGACTGGAACGCGAGTGTTTGTGGTTGAGGATGACTCCCTGTTACAAAACCTTATAGCTACCCGGTTTGAAAAATCAGGTCTAGCATACGAAATAGTTACTAGTGGGGTTGACCTAGTAGAAAAAGTCACAGCGTTCAAGCCGCAAATCGTGATTCTTGACTTGATGCTCCCTGGTGAAGATGGATTTAATTTACTCAAAAAACTCAAAACTAGTGCAGCAACGGCCGCTATCCCGGTGTTGATTTTTTCAAACCGAGACAGTCAAGCCGACCGAACTCTTGCTACTGAGCTTGGAGCAACCGGCTTTTACGTCAAAGCGATGACCGATCTATCTGAATTGTTGGATATTATAAATACTAACAAAATATAATTCATTATTTACTATTGTGCATAGGTACCAAAACTAGTAACTAATGTTTGTATAATAGATACATGTCAAATGTTCCCTCCAAGGTGCTAAAACCAGCTCTTAAGAAAACCAACCGGGTTACAGTACCGTCCAGAAAACCATTAGTAGCTACAAAGGTAATCCCTAAAAAAAAGTCACCACCAAAGAAAACATCAGCCACAAAACGACCTGCTGTAGCTGCAAAAAAACCAGTCACCAAGCGGCCCAGTGGAGTCAATAACCCAAAGCAGACGGCCAATCCATTAGTGGTACTGCCTACTAGAATGAGTATTAGAGCCAGGGAAAAAGCTCTTGCGTGGACGGAGGAGTTTGAAAAACAACTACATCGACCAGCGTACGTGCTTACAATGACGTTTGGGTTACTATTTGTGGTGTTTGGTTGGCTACTTGAGATTAGTGATTTCTCTTTTGACTCTACGTGTACAGACGCGAGTTGTGTACCACAGCAAGTAGCAACAGTGGCTGCTAGTCAGGTTCCAACCGTTACTCTCATTTCTGCGCTCCCGGCAGTCATCAATACCAGCGAGCGGTTGGTGATTGATACCGAGCGGCTTGATCAGATTAAAGGCTTTGTTGAGTCATATGACACTTCTGGCACAAAACAAGTTAAGGAAATAGTAGTGAACAAGCTACAGAGAAACGTGTATCGAGTCACCATTCCCGGACACCAACTTGTACCAAACTCATACACATTACGTGTTGATGCGTACAACGTCGCACAAAACGTCACCACTATTACTCTTGGTCAGTTCAGTGTCGTAAGTGCAGCAACCCTAAACAATACTACCGCTAATAATGTTAGGGGTAGTATTGCAGAACCAAGTGTCAGCGGCTCAGATCTGCAAACTCCTGCCGAGACAATCACTGTTGACTCTGATGAAATGAAAGTAACCAATGACCCTAACGTCACACAAACACATTCCATCAACAATGCTAAGCCTACTCAGACGCAAACCGTGGACATTGATAAAACGGATGATGTTGTGCTGGTAAAAGAGGTTGATACACCTCTAAACCCAGCCACCCTCAACCCAGCCATTCCCTCGACAATCAAGATTTCTAGCAGTGCGGTGCTGTCAGGCATTGCCACTGTTTCAATTGATTCATCAGTGACAAATTTTATTTCAATCTATTTACGCCGAGTACAAAGTACTGAAAAGCAACTGGCTGGCAGAACCCACGGTTCAAGCAAAACTTTTGTACTCAACACTCGGAATTTTCCCAATGGTGAATATGAGTTGTTCGCTGAGACCAGTACTGTTAATGACAAAACAGTAAGTAATTCGCGTCAGATTACCATTAGCAACCAAACAGAGAAGCTTAAAGCTGTTGTTCCCCTCACGCCTCCCGTCATTAACGAAGAACGTGCGGTACTTAGAATAACTAGTGATGTTATTGACCCCGTGGGATCCCCGAAAACTCAACAATCAGAACCCCAACCAAATTTAACTAAACCAGAAACTGATAACGTATTACAACAAGATACATCACCACAAATAGGTGTTTCAACGACTCAGAACTTTGACATACATGAGCACATTAAACGACGAACTTTGGAAAAGCTAGCCAAAGATACCGACACCCTTGATGCATTGTTTACCAGGTTTGCTGTAGCGATTCAGTCTGGAGACGTAGATTTGATTAGAGAGTCACGGCAGGCAATAGCAAATTACCAGCGACTCATTGTCGAGCTGGCTCTTGCTAACGAAGAAGATAGATTTATCGCTGATGATCTGTCTACTTCACTTGAAGTAGAGCTGGAACAAATCGCAAAAAAAGTAGAAACGTTTGAAAGCCTCCGCCGGGAACGGCTCGAAGGCAGTTCAAGTACAGATACTGACGGTGACGGTATTACTGACATTGATGAACGGGTGCTGTTTGGTACGGATCCACTCCGGGCTGATACTGACGGTGACGGATTCACTGATGGAGTGGAAATTATCAAAGGTTTTGATCCCCTTGATGCCGCTAGCGAAGCAGTTATAGTGTACCGTTCACCAAGAGAAACAGTCGGTATCACTGCTAATGAGAATCTCCAAGTTACCGAGGTGATCCCAACTGTGCAGCTAGCAAATATGACAGATGAGACAAGTGAGTCGGTTGTACAGGCAACTGTTCGAGGTAGGGCTCTCGCTAATAGTTTCGTTACTTTGTACCTATTTAGTACTCCAACAGTAGTGACCGTCCGTACTGAAGCTGACGGCTCGTTTGAGTACACGTTTAGTAAGGAGCTCGAAGATGGCCAACATCAAGTGTTCGTCGCGCTCACAGATAACACTGGAGATATCATCGCCCAAAGTGCTCCCTTCACCTTTATCAAACAAGCTGAAGCGTTTACTAAGGTAGATGCAGAATCAATTGTGTCCGATAGCCAGTCAGGTGTACTGCAAGGTAATCAGACATTTGCCTTTCAAACGGTCTTATCCATGTCAGTGCTGGCGCTAGGCATTCTCCTGATCTTACTTGGTATTGGTTTACGAGCAAACCGGCCTGAAGAACTAATTGCCGACCCAGCTGCATGATTTCAAAGTTTCTGTTCACGCTAGAAAGTGGCTGGAAACAAGTCCGGTCCAATTCAAAACTGTTGTTCATTGTGGTCATTTTGTTTGTATTTCCACTGCTTATTATGTTGGTCATGCAACAGTTTAATGCGGTTGCTACGGCCAATATTCAAACCGCTGAATTCAAGCGAACTGATACGCTTCACAGCTCGGTTTCAGCTGTACTGCGAGCCAGTGACATGGGAACCGTTAATCGCTTGGTGCAGGATCTAGCTGCTGACTCGGCGGATTTGACTAGCTTGCGCGTGTATGTGGCTTCGGATGCAAACGTAGTCGAAATCGTCGCTTCTTCTGATTTGACTGAACTAAATGCTACGTCAACCCTATCCACGGTTTTGCAGTTAGGTAAAGTTGAGTTTGACCAGACGTTTACGGTACCACTCATAATTGCAACGGGACGGATTGAGCAAGCCGTACGATATGTTGAGACTACTAAGCAGAGTTATTACATATTTTCGGAATACTCTAGAGCCCAGACAGACACAGTGTTGAACCAAAGAACCCAGGACTCGTACTTACTCCTGACACTTATTTTTAGTTTTTTGATTGGTCTTGCCTACTGGATTAACCGCCAATCTGATTGGGAAAAGCGACACAACAAAATCAAAACCACACTCGACGAACGTGATTTATTTACTACTATGATTGCGCATGAATTCCGTACACCACTAACTGCCATCAAGGGCTACGCCAGTTTCCTACAAGAATCAACCACGATGTTACCGGAGGAAATCCGATTCGCAGACACTATTCGAGAGTCAGCGGAACGGCTAGTGTTACTAGTGAATGACTTTTTGGAAATTGCTCGCATCCAGTCAGGCAAACTGACAATCGAAACAAAACCAGTAGACGTTCGCTCCCAGATACAAACAGTCACGACGTCGCTTGCAAAAGAAGCCAACACAAAAGGTCTGCAGTTGATATATACTCCGAACCTACAACCACAGATACTCGTCACTGATGCAAATCGCTTTGTACAAATCCTCGCCAACATTGTTAGTAATTCAATCAAGTATACCGACAAAGGTACGGTTGAGATCAGTAGCGAGATGGAGCGAGCCGGTCTGGTGATTAGAATCAAAGACACTGGTATGGGGATAAGCGCTGAGGATCAAAAGCGTCTGTTTGCGCCATTTGCTCGAGTGGGCGGGGTAGACAAAACCACCACCACTGGCACCGGACTAGGGATGTGGATCACAAAACAAATGATTGAACTACTTCATGGCACGATTGCGGTTGAGTCGATTAAAGGTGTTGGTACTCATATTGTGCTGCGTTTCAAACAGTCAGAGCGGTAGGGCTGGAACAATCAGCCAATCAAACGTATACTAACGCTTTATGCCCACTGAAAATCACCCAAAACCCAAGAAAACCAGCACTAATTGGAGCGACGACACCACCAAAGACCAAAAAATCATCGTCAAAGGGGCTCGTACGCACAACCTCAAGAACATCGACGTTGAAATGCCGCGCGGCAAAATGATTGCTATTACTGGGCCATCAGGGTCAGGTAAATCGTCGTTGGCGTTTGATACTATTTTTGCTGAGGGCCAGCGCCGGTACGTCGAGTCGCTCTCACCCTATGCGCGGCAGTTTTTGAACAAAATGCAAAAGCCTGACGTCGATGAGATCAGCGGACTATCGCCAGCCATCTCAATCGATCAAAAATCAGCCAGTCGCAACCCGCGCTCGACCGTGGCCACCATTACTGAGATCTATGACTACCTCCGGATCGTCTACGCGCGCATTGGACAGCCGTATTGTTTAGATGTTGACGTGCCAATTCAAAAACTCTCCCAAGACGAGATTCTTGGTATCGTACTCAAGTCAATCGAAGACAACGAGGTCAAATCTGCCCAGAAAAAAGAACGCGTGATGGGGATTGAAGTCAGCAAAGGTCGAGTATCTATTTTTTCACCACTGGTGGTCGGACGCAAAGGTGAGTACTACCAATTGCTCTACGACCTACTTGGCAAAGGCTACGAAACAGTCAAAATCGACGGCCAGATCAAGCAGTTGCGTGAGAAAATTATCTTGACCAAGACTAAACGTCACGACATTGACGTTCTGATTGACGAGATCTACGTCAGCGAGTTTACCGATGACAACAAAGGTTCTCGTGAGCGCCTGAGCGAAGCCGTCGAACTAGCACTAGCAGAATCCAACGGACTGGTCAAAATTGAGAGCCCAGACGGCTCCAATCGCACCCTGTCAGCCAAATTCATTTGTCCGATTGACGGATCGTCGTTTCCTGAAGTTGAACCGAGACTGTTCTCTTTTAACTCGCCGTACGGCGCTTGTCCTGAATGTAACGGCCTAGGAACGGTTGGTATTTTTCAAAGTGATGAGTGTCAAAGCTGTAAAGGAGCCCGCTTGCGCCCTGAAGCCCTCCGGGTGTATCTTGGCGGGGATGGCAAGCAGAACCTTGGTACTAGTATCGTGAGATTTACATCGCTGACAGTTCGTGAAGCAGCGGAGTTTATTGCCAACCTTAAACTAACCAAAACCCAAGAAGCCATTGCTTGGCCAGCATTGCGTGAGGTGATTGATCGGCTCGATTTTATGCTGGACGTGGGGATAGAATATCTAACGCTAGATCGTCGGGCAAATACCCTGTCAGGTGGCGAGGCTCAGCGTATCAGGCTCGCATCGCAGCTAGGGTCGGGGTTAGTCGGTGCGCTCTACGTGCTTGATGAACCAACTATCGGTCTGCACCAGCGCGACAACGACAAACTAATCAAAACGCTACAAGAACTGCGGGATCTAGGTAACACCATCATCGTCGTTGAGCACGACGAAGACACCATCTACGCCGCTGACTATCTGATCGAAATCGGCCCAGAGGCCGGTGTTCGGGGTGGGGAAGTTATCGTGGCGGACTACCTCCAGCCTTTATTGGATGCCAAGACCAACGAGTCAGGCTCTGTCACCCTCAGCTACCTGCGTAAAGAAAAGCGCATCGCCATCCCCGAACGCCGCACGGGCGAGAAAGGCAAAATCCAAATCAAAGGCGGCAAGGCATTCAACATCAAAAACCTTAACCTCGATATACCACTGGGGCGGTTAATCTGTGTGACTGGCGTGTCGGGCTCTGGGAAGTCAACGTTTATGTACGAGATATTGCACCGCAATCTGAAAGCCCGCCTCGACAAGAAATCCCGCACTGCCAAAGTGTACAACTGCAAAGAAATCACCGGTACCGAGTATCTGGGGCGTGAAGTCCTGATCGACCAGTCA
>JBDNIW010000015.1:0-47477 GCA_041688155.1 Minisyncoccota bacterium
CCCCGACTCGACTGTTTTGTGCCCTAGGAAATGGGCACAAAACATGTCTCCGTCTCGGAAAACGGCCGTTTCTGACGCTGGTCAGAAACTAAAACAAACAAAACGCACCCATCTGGGTGCGTTTTGTTTGTTTTACCGTTTTCCGCCCATAAGTGGGCCTGGTTTTCTTCTGGCTACTACTAGTTTGTTTGAGTACTTCTTTGGTGATCGGGTCTTTTGACCTTTTCCGGTTGGTCGACCTTGCTTGGTTCGTTGTCGGCGGTGTCCGCGTGGTGACTTACCTTCACCTCCTCCGTGTGGGTGGTCAACGGCGTTTTTGGCCGTTCCTCGCACCTTGGGTCGGAGTCCCATGTGTCGTGCTCGTCCGGCTTTCCCGATTGATACCAATCGGTATTCTTCGTTTGATACTGAACCAACTGAGGCCCAGGCCGTCCGTTGAACTTTGCGGATTTCAGACGATGGCATTTTGAGCGTGGTGTGCGATGGGTCTTGGGCGACTACTTCAGCGTGGTTCCCAGCTGAACGCGCGAGGCGTGCTCCAGCTCCGGGGTTGATCTCAACGTTGTAGACATACGTTCCAACTGGAATCGCGTGTAGTGGCAGTCGGTTACCGACTTTTACCTTGGCGGTTTCTGAAGTCACTACTTGGTCTCCAGCGGCTAGTTTTTGTGGTGCGAGCACGTATCGTCGTTCACCGTCGGCGTAGCAGATGAGTGCTACAAACCCTGATCGGTTCGGGTCGTACTCAAGGGTCTCGACCGTGGCAGGCACGTCGTGCTTGTTGTACTTGAAATCGATCAGACGGTAGGTTCGTTTGTTCCCGCCTCCACGGTAGTGCGTAGTGATGCGACCATCACTGTTGCGTCCACCAGTACTGCGCTTGCCTTTGGTCAATGACTTGAGCGGGTTGCTTTTGGTTGACGTGAGTTTTTGCTTGTAGTCGATCACCGAACCGTCACGTCGACCGGCTGATGTTGGGTTATATTTCTTGATCATGATTGCGTTGGTTAGAAACTAGTGCCTCCCAACTGTGCGACGTGCGATGTCGCACAGTTGGGGTTTGGTTTGGCTTATCTTCCTAACTAATAATAGTTCTGAGCTACACCAACTGGATGGTGTCGCCTTTCTTGAGGTACACGTAGGCTTTTTTCATTCCCTTGTGGTGCACCGTTTTGCCTGAGAATCCTTTGACTCGTTTGGCTGACTTTTTGGTTACGGTGTTGATTTTCACCGGCGTCACATTGTAGAGAGCTTTGATCGCGTCGCGAATCTGGAATTTGGTGGCGTTGGGTGCGACGACAAATGTGTAGACATTGTGTTCACTCATGCCGACGGCTTTTTCCGTGATGCGCGGGTTCAAAATAACTGCGGCCAAGTTGCGGTCCGTCGCCAGTGGCGCTGGTCCAACTGGTTTGGTGGTTGTAGCCGGAGCTACGCTCTCCTCTTCTTTCACTTTTTTAGATCCAAAGAGGGCCATGTTAGTTTGACTTAGGAGTAGTTACCCCAACGCGTGTTTCGAATATTTCGACAGCGGCGACTGGGTTGGCAACTACAACGTATTTGTAAGTAAGCAGATCAACGGGGTTGATGTCTTTTGCTTGGGCGACTTCGATGTTCCCGAAGTTTCGGAAACTTTTTTCAATTGCTAGGTCTCGCTCGGCCAGTACGACTAGCGCTGCGTTTTTGCGTTTAGTTGCGAGCGTTGCGTTGCCTGAACCTTTGGCAAGCGCTGCGATAATGCCTTTGACGTCTTTGGTTTTTGGTGTGTCCATTGCGAGCGTTTCAACAAATATCACTTCGTTGTCGGCGAGCTTTTTAGACATTACGGTCGCAAAAGCTTTAGCTTTGACTTTTTTGTTGATTTTAACTGAGTAGTCTTTCTCTGATCGCGGACCAAAGGTAACTCCTCCACCGGTCCAGATTGGTGAGCGACGTGACCCGTGACGGGCTCGTCCAGTTCCTTTCTGTTTCCATGGCTTAGCGCCTCCTCCGCGTTTCTCTGATCGGTCTTTGGTGTGGGCGGTACTCTCGCGAGCGTTGGCCTGCATTCCAATGACGACTTCGTGCACGAGGTCTGCATTCCAGCTTACCCCAAACACTGATTCAGGGAGAGTGACCTCGCCTTTCTCAGTCCCTTCACTTGTATAGATGATTGATTTCATATATCGGTGATTATTTAGGTGTGCTGAACACTTCTACTAATGTACCCTTGCGGCCTGGTACAGCACCAGACACCACTAGGATGTTTTCGGCCACGTTGACCTGGAGCACTTTCAGGCCCTTGACCTGGATAGTGTCGTTCCCCATCCGGCCAGCCATCCGGGTCCCCTTGAGAACCCGGGCAATACCAGTAGCGCCAATTGACCCTGGTTCACGTTCAGAGTGCTTCTGACCATGTGATCGTCGTCCCCCGGCAAATTTGTGTCGTTTGACGACACCCTGGAAGCCTTTTCCTTTTGAAGTGGCTGACACCGTCACGTCGTCGCCTGGCTCAAACACTGACGCGTCAAGCGCAGCGCCTTTCTCCAGACCAGCGATGGTTTCGCTTGAGTAGCCTTTACGCGCGCGGAATTCGCGAGCGTTGGCGATAGCTGAACCAAAGTGACCCTTGGCTGCCTTACTCACGCGGTGCTCTTTTTGGGTGCCAGATGCTAGTTGAATCGCATCGTACCCATCAATCTCAGTAGTTTTGACCTGCGAGATAATCGCCGGGGCAACTTTTAAGACCGTGGCAGCATGACATTTACCGTCTTCGGTAAAGACTTGCGTCATGCCAGTTTTGGTTCCGAGAATAAATTTCATTATTGTATGTATGAACCTACGAGCTAGCCCGCTACTCACGCTAGCTCTTTCTATTAAAACTGTAGACCCACACTATAAACCGCGCAATTACTTTTTTGCGAGCACAGCTCACACAAAAATAATTGCGCGGTTTGTGCCCAGTGGTCCACGATTGCTCGTGTACATAGGTCTTTAACAGCTACGGGAGAGTATACTGATTCTGGGTTAAAAAGCAAGAGTGTCCTAATAGATTGTGGAATGGATCGGAGTACAAACACATGGCACTGGTGAGAAAAACACCAAACCCAACAGCTTCCAAACAGGGATGGAGAAGTGGATATCTCAGCGATGACTTGTCAAAGCTAAAATCTCAAGCCAAGGCAGGTGATCTAGACGCCCAAGCTCAACTACGGATGCTTAAAAGTATCGAGTTTCGAGTATTAACCACAAAACCACATCAGGGATGATGCAGTTTTTATTTGCTGATTTTTGTATAACTGTCTTTTATTTACTATATCTATTATCCCCTATCTGGTCCAGTGCCGCTTCCAGGTCCTTCCTCAGAGTTTGGGTTACAAACACCAGTACCGCTTTCACCTCCACCAAAACTAGTACCCGGTGGACATCTTGGTGCTGCTGGAGCTGGAGCAGGTGCAGTAGCAGGTGGAGTCCACGACGGGTCGTAGAAACAAGTATACCAGTCTCCTCCTAAGCTACCCATTCTAGCGAACATTGTTCTACGGAAACCAGCCGGACAACTGATCGATGGATCGTTACCCTCACAAAGCGACTGCGGGACCGAATCCAAAGTCAATCTAAGGCCACACCAGGTTCCAGAAGGTAATTCAGACCCACCACCACCTGCTCCACGCCTGGGTTATACCCAATACAAAAACCGCCAGCGGTTATAGCTTTGGCGGTTTGGGTTTTTGGGTTAAGCTAGTAATCAATTCCTGCTCTAATCGCGCTAGGCGATAATCGGTGCTAATTGCATGTAAGCCAACATACCTATAGTGGCGAGGCTTAAGCAATGAACGAGCCAGGTATTCTCACTGGCAAATTGATCCGTGCTTTGTAATGGAGATTTTTCCATAAGACATTAAGTTAAACGAACTAACAAGGTACTGACGCATCCACTTACTAATGCTGTGGCCGCCGCTTGGTTGTGCTTCTAATTTAGTTTGGTTATTCTGGTGAGAGTTCCCAAATCTGACAAACTGAGAAAGCCGCCAGAGTAATATCTGGCGGCCTCCCGTTTGCTTATATACATAATGCCACCAATACAAACAAGTGCAATACCCTACTGGGGATAACACAAAACCGACCCAGAGGGTCGGTTTTGTGTAAGCACAGACTTTCATTCTTTCATAAATCGAATGAAATACGAGGCGTGCCAGGAATCAAACATGAGGCGTACGTTGGTACGTTGAAGGTTTTATTCCGCCAGCACAACGAAGTAGTTCGTCGATTTTGGAAGAATGGTTACATCATCTTCACGTCGATGTTGACTCCCGACGGTAGTGAGAGGTTTGTCAGAGCCTCGACTACTTTTGGACTCGGATTGAGAATGTCGATGACCCGTTTATGGGTTCGCATCTCAAATTGTTCTCGCGCGTCCTTGTGCACGAAGGTTGACCGGTTGACGGTGTATTTCTTGATTTCGGTCGGCAGTGGAATCGGTCCAACTACCGTAGCGTCAAACCGCATCGCGGTGTCGATAATCTGCTTGGTACTGGTGTCGAGAATTTTGTGCTCGTACGCCCGCACTCGGATACGCAGCTTATTGATTACGCTAGCGTCGGTTTTTGATGTAGTGTCTGTAGCCATAGTGATTGATTATCTAAGTACTCTCTCTCCTCTTAACTCTAACAATTTTACAACTGCCTGAGATACGAGGCGTGCCAGTATTTAGGTACCAGCACAACGAAGTAGATTGAGTAGTTTTAGAATTGTTAGGCAACAATTTTGGTTACCACACCAGCACCGACAGTCTTACCTCCCTCACGAATCGCAAAGTTCGCTTGATCCTCGAGCGCAACTGGCGCTACTAGTTTAATCTTGAACGTTGCGGTGTCGCCTGGCATAACCATTTCAGTTCCTTCGGCTAGCGTCACATCTCCCGTTACGTCAGTAGTTCGGATGTAGAACTGTGGTTTGTAGCCTGAGAAGAATGGCGTGTGTCGTCCACCTTCGTCTTTTGATAGGACGTATACTTCAGCTTCAAATTCTGTGTGCGGAGTGATTGAACCCTTGGCAGCGAGAACTTGGCCACGGTGTACGTCTTCTTTTTTGGTTCCTCGGAGCAGGATACCGGCGTTGTCGCCCGCTTGCGCTTGGTCGAGTTGCTTGTTGAACATTTCAACTCCAGTTACGGTAGTTAGTTTCGTGTCAGTGATACCGACGATTTCGATTTCTTCACCAACTTTCACTACTCCTCGTTCTACTCGTCCAGTAACTACTGTTCCGCGTCCTTCAATTGAGAAGATGTCCTCGATTGGCATCAGAAATGGCTTGTCGAGTTCTCGAACGGGGGTTGGGAAGTAAGCGTCCATCGCATCGACGAGCTCGATGATTTTGGCTTGCCACGTAGCGTCACCTTCGAGCGCTTTCAGGGCTGACCCGTGGATGATAGGTGCGCCTTCACCATCGTAACCGGCTTTGGTGAGGTCCTCTCGTAGTTCTTCTTCCACGAGCATGATCATTTCTTCGTCGTCTACCATGTCGCACTTGTTGAGGAATACGAGCATTTTAGGAACTCCAACTTGCTTTGCAAGTAGGATGTGTTCTTTGGTCTGGGGCATTGCTCCATCGGTTGCAGCTACTACAAGTACCGCACCGTCCATCTGAGCGGCACCAGTAATCATGTTTTTGATGTAGTCGGCGTGACCAGGCGCATCGATGTGTGCGTAGTGTCGGACGGGAGATTCGTATTCAGAGTGTGAAAGCGAAATAGTAATACCGCGGGCCTTTTCTTCGGGAGCCTTGTCAATTTCACTGACGTCTTTTACGTTGGCTGTATACCCTTCTCCCTTGGCGTTCAAGGTAGTGAGGATAGCCGCAGTTAGGGTAGTTTTACCATGGTCGACGTGACCAATAGTACCTACGTTGATGTGCTCTTTTGAGCGATCAAATGCATTTGCCATAATAATACTGATTAGTATTGAATAATAAGGGTTACCGCACACAATCGCTCATTAAAAAGCGTGAGCTCTTGTATTGACACATACTACGGCGCGAGAACGCTGCGTTGTAAGTACCAACCAAGAAACGTGTGAAAGAGCAGTATATATTCGCTCCACAAACAGAGACTCTGTTATGCGGTCCGGCTATCGTACCAGAGGAGGATTTTTTTGCAAGAAAAACCCCAGGCAATGCCTGGGGTTTTTGTTTCACCTTGAGTCATTTATTAACGACAACTTCCGTAGTTCACTGAACAACCTTGAGTTCCCCCAGCTGGACGAGTCCCTGCATTACAGTTGCTGTCAGCTACAGTGGTGTTTGAGACAGTGTCTTGACAAGTGACCGTTCTAGTTCGAGTTCCACTACTGTTTCCACAACTTTGATATCGAGCTGAACATCCTCCTATTGCTACTCTCCACGCGTAGTTATTCGTTGCTGGATAATTTCCTACAGTGGCTGCAATGGGAGCACACAACATATCAATCTTTCTGGTTGGACCTGTGTTGTATGAACATGAACCTGGGCAACCATGGATAGTCTGAATACGAAGGCCTACTAACACCTCTCCAGCTGGGCAAATTTGTTCAAAGTTGCTGTTGGAACCAAGGTCAGCCCCATCTACCCATTGAGCAGGACTGGCTGTACCACTAGGCGTATTCGTACCGGTACTAGTGCCAGTGTTTACATCAGCAATATCAATACAATTATTTCCATCAAAGTCACAATACAGATCCGACCGTACTCTATCGCCTGCCAACAAATCGATTGCTCCTAGGTTGCCAGCTTTGAGCTGATAATCTCCACCGATGTTAATCGGTGCGGTAGCGTTGTTGCCAGTTGGCGCGGCCGTTGGATTAGCCCACTGGCCGTAGGCAAAATTAGCTACGAGCGCTATGGTCAGGGCGATGGTGAGTAGACCGATTTGTTTGCTAGTTTGGATGATGGTGTTCATAATAGTGGTAGTTAAGGACTAATTATTCAGCGGCTTGTAAGCGGGCGGTTAGCTCGGCCGTCTCTTCGGGGGTGCGGTCATCGGTACCGCGGACACTTTCCAGGCGTTGGGTTAGTTCGGCCATCTCTTCAGGACTCCGCTCTGGTGTCTCGATGCTGCGCAATCGTTCAGTCAGGGCTTCGATATCACGCTCTGGCTCAGCTGCTACTTGCGTTTCTGGTTCAACGTAATTCATAGTCTCGCTTGAGAGCGTGGTCAGATATAAATAATACATGACGCCGGCTAGAATCAGGGCGATAAGCGTTGCTACCAGGAGGGTGAGATGTTTTGAGTGTCGCATAGTGTGGTGATGTTAAATTTCTTGGAAGGTCGGGATGACTTCGACCAGGTGTCTCTCAGTGTACGTGTCTGCCCCGACTACACAGCTGACTTCAAACCGACCGGCGTTTTGGAGGGCGGCTGAAGTGGCGCTGTTGGTCGCAGTGGCTGGACTACCCTGATCGCCGGCTACCACTGCCGTTGTATTGATCCCTGGACCACGCACGGTACAGGTCACTGGGTAGGGGGCTGACACACTCCAGCTGATCAGTGCGGTGTCGCCTGCTCTGACCGCTACTGGACCGGTGATTGATATAGTCGGAGCAGGCATGGCGAGGGTGAGGCTGGTGGTAAAGACGTTGGTTTCGTTAGTCTCAGGTACGGTACCTGGTTCCGGCATGTCGACCGCCAGAACCAGTGGATCAGTGGTGTTAAATGGCACGCCAGATAACCGTAGAGCTGGACTAAAGTTTGGTCCTGATGCCGTACCAGTAACTGTACCCGACTGGGTCAGAGCTCCAAGACTCAAGTCATACGACACAGTGTCACCCTCGGGAATACCAACCACATCAGCCAAGAACGCGACGTTATAGAGTCCACCAGCATCAGGGACACCAGGGGTACTATTCATACCATTGATGACTATGTCTGTTTGTGTCCGCAGTGTGACAGGGATAACTGTGCCGTTCACACTTGGAGAAAAGTCAATCCAACCCATGGTGTTTGGTCCACCCCAGGCGTATGAATTGGCGTTGTTGTCAGCGCTGCCGTTGGTAAACGACACCTCGTAACCACCGCTAGCGCTACCAGCAAGAGCAATCCAGCCATCCCAGCCACCAGCGTTGATGTTGGTACCACCAGAACAAGCGGCTGGGTTGCTGGCCCCAGCACACGCTCGCGCCCAGCCGACAAGGTCGAGGTTCGGGTAGGTGCCCACGGCGGTGGCGCTTTGGTCAGCAACGCCGGTCCCGGTGGGGTAACCGGTCAATCCACCAAATCTGATCCAACCAGCAATACTGGACCAAGCATACCCAGACATCGAGCCATCTGGCTCAATCTGTACGTTGTAGTCTACTTTCGGTCCAGGACCGGTCGATCCAACACAAGTACTTCCGCCTCCGCCAGCAGACTGGTCACAGTTCATCGATATCCACCCGGTCGTGGCTGACCACGCGTAGCCGTCTAGTTCAACCGGGACGGTAAGGCCAGTGGCGTCGACTGTGGCCGGACCAGCAAAAGCTGCAGTGAGTAATAAGGCAAAGACAAAAATATATTTTTTCATACGTGTACCTATATAGTAGCAAGTACAACTGGTGATAGTGGAGTTTGTACACAAAGCAAGAACGGCCGCGTAGCGGCCGTTCTTGCTTTGTGTACACTACTACCTGCTTGTACGTTTAGGCAGCGACTCCGCGAGCCTTCTTGATGTCTTCAGCTACGTTTGGTGGAACTACTTCGTAGTGGTCGAATTCCATCGTCATCGACGCTCGGCCTTGGGTCATTGACCGTAGGGTGTTGGTATAGCCGAACATTTCGGACAGAGGAATCTTGGAATTAACGATGGTCTTGCCACCGACCTCAGTGGTGCCTTCAATCTGACCCCGCTTACTGGAGATGTTTCCTTGGATGTCTCCCATGTATTCTTCTGGAGTGCGGACTTCGACTTTCATGATTGGTTCGAGGATAACCGGCGTCGCGCGCGCGGCCGCTTCTTTGAAGGCGTTGATACCAGCTAGTTTAAAGGCGATTTCACTCGAGTCGACATCGTGGAATGAACCATCATACAGTTCAACTGATACGTCTTCCATTTTGTATCCGGCCACAAACCCACGAGTCATGGCTTCGCGACATCCCTTCATCACGGCGGGGATAAATTCTTGTGGAATCACCCCTCCCTTGATGCTGTTGACGAATTCAAAGTGATCTTCGCGGGTGACGTTTTTGGCGACCTTGACCGGTTCACCGGCGTCGTCTAGTTCACGCGCTGGTAGTGGCTTGATGCGGATTTTGACGTGACCGTACTGCCCGCGTCCACCTGACTGTTTGGCGTACTTGTGGTCAGCTTCGGCTGAACCTTGGATAGTTTCTCGGTAGGCTACCTGTGGTGCACCGATGTTGGCTTCTACCCCGAATTCTCGTTTCATGCGGTCAACGAGGATGTCTAGGTGCAACTCCCCCATTCCAGCGATGATGGTCTCAAGGGTTTCTTCGTCAGTTGAGACGACAAACGTTGGGTCTTCGTCTGATAGTCGCTTGAGTGCAACTCCCATTTTCTCTTGGTCTTGCTTGGTTTTTGGTTCAACCCGAACTGCTACTACTGGAGCGGGGAACGTGATCGCTTCAAGAAGGAGCGGGTTGCTCAGGTCACACAGGGTGTGTGAGGTTTTCACTTCCTTAATCCCGACGGCCGCAGCGATTTCGCCGGCGTACACTTCATCCACTTCTTCTCGCTTGTCAGCCATCAGTCGCACCAGTCGTCCGACACGTTCCTTGTTACCAGTTGAGGCGTTGAGGATGTACGTACCTGAAGTCACCTTGCCTGAATACACACGGAAGAAAGCCAACTGCCCAACGAACTTGTCGTCCTGGAGTTTAAACACGAGCGCAGACATCGGTTCAGCGTCATCTGGCTTGCGGGTGATGATGACGTCTTCATCATCGACGTCGTGCCCGATTATATCTGGTAGGTCGGTCGGTGCTGGCAAGTAGTCCACCACCGCGTCTAGCACGAGCTGCACCCCGATGTTCTGTAGCGCCGTCCCCGTCATGATAGGAAAAATCTCGTTGGCGAGCACCGCTTTACGCAGGGTTTTTTTGAGTTCCTCCAGGGTTGGTTCAGTACCTTCGAGAAAGGCTTCCATCTGAGCATCGTCGTGCTCGACTACTTTTTCCACGAGTTCAGCCCGCCACTTTTTAGCTTCTTCGAGGAGGTTATCGGGGATCTCTTCTTCGGTCACGAGTGTACCCATTTCTCCGGCAAACCGGTAGGCTTTCATGGTGATGAGGTCGATGACTCCAGCCATAGCGTTTTCTGCTCCGATTGGGATTTGGATTCGCACAGCTTTGGGTGACAGTCGTTCGTGGATTGATTTCACTGACGCGTCAAAATCAGCGCCCAGTTTGTCCATTTTGTTGACAAAACAGATGCGTGGTACAGCGGCCTCATCCGCGTAGCCCCAGTTGGTTTCGGTCTGTGGCTCTACTCCAGCCGCGCCGTCAAACACCACGACAGCACCATCGAGCACGCGCATCGATCGTTTCACCTCAGCGGTAAAGTCGATGTGACCGGGTGTATCGATAATGTTAAAGGTGTATTTGAGGTCTTTGGAGGTTCGGTCAGTCTCGAGAGTCTTGGTCCAGTTACAGGAAATAGCCGCCGCGGTGATGGTGATACCCCGTTCACGTTCTTGCTCCATCCAGTCAGTGACGGTCGCACCATCGTGCACCTCACCGATTTTGTGACTCGTCCCGGTGTAAAACAAAATTCGTTCCGACGTGGTGGTTTTGCCCGCATCAACGTGCGCAACGATTCCGAAGTTACGTAGTCGTTCGATTGGAAATGCTCGTGCCATAGTACTAGTTACTTATATATGTATAAATTAAATAATCTGCTCTCGGTCAAGCTCGTGCTAGGAGATGATTTGAGAAAGTTGCCCCGCATAATCGAGGGCAAGGTGCGGCTACTATATAGGAAAGTAAGCCAATCAGCAACCAAAATCGGAGCAGGAATCGCTAGCCACACCACAACCCCGACGCCACAATGCCGCACAACCAAGCCATTGACTTTTGCTTAGTATCGTGCTATTGTTGTTAGCAGTAAGGTGCTGGGCATCCCGTCCTCCACCGCGCTCAAAGGGAGATTCCTCATGCGTACACCGTTCCTTTCCATCGCCGTAATAGCGGCACTTACCTTTTTTCCGGCATTCGCCCAAACGTCCGCGGACGAAGCATCCAGCCCTGACGAAATGGCCACCGCGCTGATGATTAAGACATGGCAGCCATCCCCCGAAACATTGGTTGTGCTGCTCGACATGGTCGACATTCCTACCATCGTCGAAGGTCAGCAGGAACTCACCCGCTATGGTCTTGGGCGTATCTCTGGCAATATTCGTTGGGGAGCATGTCGATATTTTTTTGGCGACTCTTGCTTCCGTACTGAAACTGTGGCTTATCTCGTCACCCAGTCGAGCCTGCGTGCTCTCACCCATAACCCAAGTTTCCTGGGCAACATGAGCAGCGCTCAGCGTGACCTGCTCGTCGAGCAAGTGGTGACCATGGCCGGCGAAGACTCATTGCAGACACTGCTTGGTGATATCGAGCTGGTATACAGCATGGAGTTCGATGCCTCCCAGGCGCTCAACTACCAACGCTGGCGTCAGAACGCCTGTAACTTCGCCCTTCGTCCTAACGACGGTGGGTTGGGTAACTGGCGGGAAGTTAACGCAACGATGACTGTAGTCGAGTGTGTGCAGGACGATTTCACGCAATTCATGCGTGAAACCTACTGCAAACCAGCGACATCGCCTGACACTTGTGACCTGCAAAATATCAGCTGGACCTACGGCTTCTTGCAACGTCGCTACATTATCGGTGGCTCAGAGTTCGTTCAGGATTGGCAAGATCTGCTGCGTCTGACCGCGACACGTGTCACCGTCGGTGCTGATGAAGCTGCAGCCGACTGATCTTTCGCTCACCAATCGGTGAGCCTCAAATCCCCCGCACATCCGTGTTGTGGGGGATTTTTTTGTCATAAATTTGGTGGTAGCTCGTATATACTAGAAACACTAACCAGCTAACGCTTCCCATTTATATATGCAAACTCAATACGACGTGGTAGTAATCGGAGCTGGCTCAGGTGGACTGACTGCCGCAGTTGGGTTTTCGAAAGTTGGTAAATCTGTGCTGCTGGTGGAACGTGAACACATGGGTGGTGAGTGTACTAATTCTGGCTGCATCCCGAGCAAGGCACTATTGCACCACGCCAAGACGTACCACGCGGCGCAGCAGATTGCAGGTGACACCACCACTGGAGAAACCTATCGGCGGGCAGCATTTACATATGTACGCAGTACAATCGACGCGATTCTCGCCGAAGAAACCCCCGAAACGTTTCAAAACCTAGGCATCGATGTCTTGATCGGGGAGGCAGTGTTCACGAGTGCCAATACGCTGACGGTTAGTACGACCACCTATCAATTCAAAACCGCCATCATCGCAACTGGGTCCAGTCCCCGAATGATCGACGTGCCTGGTCTCGCTGAGAAACACATCCTGACTAACCAAAATATTTTTAACCTCTTGGACGTACCCGAGAAACTCCTCGTCATTGGTGGCGGACCAATTGGGATGGAGTTGGCGCAGGCGTGTGCAATGCTCGGGAGCAAGGTGACCATCGCCGAGCGCAGTGACGAGTTTGCCAGCCTTGAAGACAAAGCTATTCGGCCGATTATCAGGAGAGCGTTCGAGAGTCTAGGGATCACCATTTACACTGGCGCAGACCTGACAAAAGTCGACGGCATCACTGCCCACTTTAATCACGTACCGGGCAAAAAAATCGTCGACAATTTTACGATAGAGTTTGACTGGGTGTTAATTGCTATCGGGCGAACACCCAATCTCCCCGCCGGACTCAAAACGGCGGGGATTGCGAGTGAGTCAACCGGCGTCACCGTTGACAGCCAGCACCGAACGACTAACAAACGAGTCTACGCCGTTGGCGATGTCGCCAGTCGGTTGCAGTTCACCCACGTCGCCGACGACGTCGCGCGACAGGTCGTCGCGCGAGTCACCAGCAGAGGATTGCTTCGTGTGAACAACACCAAAGTCATCCCCAAAGTCACCTACACCGCCCCTGAGCTGGCACAAGTCGGGCTGTCATGGAGCGATGCAACTACCAAGTACGCCGCAGATACATTAATGCGAATCGAAGTTCCACTAGAACACAACGACCGGGCCAAAACTGACAGCGCAACTGATGGTGTGCTGGTCGTTATCGCTAAACGTCTCAGTGGAAAAATAATCGGCGCGCATATTATCGGACCCGCCGCGGGTGAACTCATCAATATCTTCACCCTCGCCATCGATCAAAACCTCTCACTCTGGAAATTACAAAAAACCGTCTTTGCCTACCCGACGTATAGTCTGATAATTAAAAAAGCCGCTGACCAATTTGTGGGTCGGCAGGTTGGTGACTTGAAAACAGATTTGATCAAATCCGCAAAACGTCAAGCTCCCAAAATAATCGCCGTAGTAATTTGGATTGCAGCACTAGTTGCACTCAACCAGTATCAAACCAGTCAAGGACTGACGACGACAGAAACAGCAATTTGGATGTTTGATTTTATTGCGCTCACGTTCTGGGGACCACTCCTGTACATACTGCTCTACGCGATTCGTCCGGTGACATTCTTCCCCGCCACGGCACTAACTATTTTGTCGGGCATATTTTTTGGGTTTTTATGGGGGACGGTGTTGACGGTTATTGCGGCAACGTTGGCTGCGGCCGTGGCATATGTCGTCGGCCGCTGGTTCGCAACGAGTCTGCGACTAGAAGACAGCGCGATAGGAAACTCGGTCACCGCTCTGCGGGAGAATACATTCAGTGCAGTTCTAATCATGCGCCTCATCTTTATCCCGTTTGACCTGCTCAGTTACGCCGCCGGGATTCTGCAAACCAAATTTGTTCCCTTTATCACGGCCACGTTTATTGGGATTATGCTTGGCACGGCTACATTTGTCTCGATTGGCGCCTCACTCAACGTCGAAGAGTTCCGCACCAATGGGTTTAGTTTCGATTTATTTGAGCCACAGTTCCTGGTATTGTCTGGACTGATCCTACTCGCTTCACTGACAGTGGCAAAACTCCTCAAGCGTTAGTAGAGTATGATGTAACGTAAAAGCCGGTACCCATGGGTACCGGCTTTTACGTTAGACCTTCTTCACTTTTTCTTTTTTTGGTTTCTTGACCTCTTTTTTGCGATCAGTTCCTTTGGCCATGGATTTATTTCTTCTTGGTTGCTTTCTTTTTTGGAGCGGCTTTCTTGACTGCTTTCTTGACTACTTTTTTGGTACTCTTGGCAGCTGGTTTTTTGGCGGCTACTTTTTTCTTTGGTGCGGCTTTCTTTTTAGTTGCGGCTGATTTGATCACTAGCTTCTTGACAACTTTTTTTGCTGTTGGTTTTTTAGCAGCTACTTTTTTCATTGGTGCGGCTTTTTTAGCCGCTGGTTTTTTTGCTGTTGGCATATTTAAATAATTTACTATTACACCCCCAATTGAGTGAGGATCTAATTTCAATTATACGTGTTACTAAAAAATAAAAATGGCAAAATAAAAAAAGGTGTGCACAAACTAAATTATAAAAATAATTCCCTCTTTTTATTTGTCGGCAGCTTTTTTATTTCTATTTCTCGTTTCAATGCTTCGCTGCGCGAAGCAAATAATTCTCGATGGACGACCTGCACCGGCCTACGTCCACTGGTGTAGCGCGCACCAGCTACTTTACCAACCCCATTATGTTCCTGTACCCTTCGTTCCACGTCAGTAGTGTACCCACAGTACAACGTCACGTCCGAGCAGCGTAGTATGTATACATAATGTCGTTCAGACTTCATCCAACTAGTGTAACAAAACATCATGCAAAAAATCCCGAGGCCTGGCCTTGGGATTTTTATTACTTTTTAGCTGGCTTCAACTTACTCAAATCGAGGATGTCGTCGATCTTGATCAGCTCGACAAAATCTGGGACGTGGGAGACGAGGATCATGGCGCCTTTGTATTCGTTCAAGGCTTGAGCTATGACTGGGATGTGGCGGAAGTTGATGTGGTTGGTCGGCTCGTCGAGGATCAGGAGACCCGGTTCTTCCATCCGCAATTTGGCAAACGCCACGAGGCCTTTCTGCCCCTCAGATAGATCACCAACTTTAGATTTCATCACGTCACCAAACAAGAGGAACCCAGCGGCGATTGACCGCATGTCTTCTTCAAGTTTTTTCTTCATACTATCCATCAATGTCTCGAACACTGATTTGCTAAAATCGAGGTTGGAGAAGTCTTGGCGGTAGTAGCCGATTTTGACGCCAGCGGCCACCTCTTCGCCGGTGGCGGTGCCGCCCGCCAGGGTTTCAAGCAGCGTAGTTTTTCCAATGCCATTGGGACCGACAATCTGCAGGTGCTCGCCTCGCTTGAGGGTGATGTCGCATACCATCTCTTTGGGCTGGTGGTCACGGATGACGGTGACAGAGGTCAGTTTGATAATCTCCAGCGGGATGTCGCCGTGTGGCTCGACGGTAAACGGTCGGATGGCTTTATCTTCGCGGCGAACGTCGACCTTGCTGTCCTCAGCCTCTTCGATCTCAGCGCGCATTTTTTTGGCGACCAGACGCATTTTGCCTCCCTTGGCGGCAAAATAGTTAATCTTGTCTTTGTCGGCCTGGATCTGTTTGTTCATGGCGGCGTTTTGCCGTTTTTCTTTCTCGACGCGTGCGGCTATTTCTCCGACTACCGTGTGGTAGTTCCCGTTATACTGCTCGACTTGGCGGTTTTGGGTGTTGAGGTACAAGACCCCTTGGGTAAACGAGTTGAGGAAATCTGCATCGTGAGAAATAACGATGACGGTTTTTTTGTATTCATTAAGGAACTCGGTCAAGTGTTCGATCCCAGCGGTGTCGAGGTTGTTGGTTGGCTCATCGAGCAACAACACGTCTGGGTTCTGGATCAAGGCTGACGCGAGTAGTAGTCGGGCCTGCTGCCCGCCAGAGAAACTACCGATGATGCGGTCTTTAAACGTGTCGGTTTGGGATTCGGGTGGGGTGAGATTGACGACTTCGAGTATAGCGTCGATTTTGGGATCTATCTCGTAGATTTTTTCGGTAAAACACTTTTCAAAAAACGCTCGGACAGTAAGCTCAAGTTCTGCCCGCGGGATAATCTGCCTGGACACCGCAATGGTGGTCCGAGGTTGCAGATTGATCATACCGCTCTCAGGCTGTAGGTCGCCAGTAATCAAGCCAAACAAGGTTGACTTGCCGGCGCCGTTTTGCCCCATCAGGGTCAACTTGGATCCCCGACGAATCACAAAATCAGCCGCCTTTAAAATTGGTTTAGTTGCGTCGTGCTCAAACGACACGTCTTTGAAAACTATCAGTCCATCTCGTTGGTTCATGGCAGACAGCATACCTTATCGACCACACCATGCAACCCAAAAATACAATTTCGGCGGGGCGAATGCTACACTGACAGACCCATAAAACCAGTTTTGCTGTATGGTGCGTTGTTTGTATTGTGCGTTGTGGTTGTCACTATGCTGTTTTGGCGACCAATCATGACCACCCTGGCTTGGTACACCTTGCAACACGAAATCGGTGACAACCAAATGTTGACCCTCACCCCACGGACAACCCTCCTGCTACCAGATCGGACTGATACAGATGCCCGCACCCCGTTTCAAACCCTCTCCATACCAGCACCGACAGCCAAGACAGAACTGCGTAACGCCTCATCGACCCTAGTGGTCATAGCTGGCGACAGCGGGCAGACCTATATTTTGTCTTCTATCACCTCATTTGCGCAGCAGTTTGTAAACAACCCCAACCTGACCGTCGAATCAAAAAACAAAATCTGTAGTGGCAACACCAGGCCACTACTACTAAATCCCTGTGCTGATAATCAGGCATTTGTGCAGACAGTACTATCGGTGACGCCAGACGATGTCTCGCTGTTTTCAACCAGAGAAACGAAAGTATTTCACACCGTTTCTGTCTCCCTAAAACAACTGTATGTTCCGCTCGAGACTGAGCAGGTTTTTGTCGTCACCACCGACACCGTGCAAGGCTACCTCGCCTACAGCCCGACTAGATCACTGGCGTTTGTGTTTGATCCAGCAGGCGTCGGCTACGAGATGGCTTTTTTTGCGATGGATCAAGCCGCTATTGCTACGGTCCTGCAGCACATCAAACCGTTAGAGCCCTGACTCTAGGTTTTTGACTTTTTGTAGGGCTACGACGTACATACTCTCAGCCCACCCGAGCGGTGTGTTGGGGTTTGGTTTGTCGGTGTTGGAGTAGTACAACTCGGGCACGACACCGTCTGGAGTGACCGCGTTTTTGGCCCGGCGGAGGTAGTAGTACGCTCGCTCTTTGTCACCGCGCTCAGCGTAGATAATTGCTAGCCACGCTAACCCGAAACACCACTCAGCTTCCTCACTAAACCCGTCGATGTTGTTGTTGTAGTAGCGATCGAGTTTATACCGGATGACGCCGCGTTCTTTGACCAAGTGATACTCAACGTTTTTGAGAATCTCTACCGTCTCTTCCTCAGTGGTAACGTTGAACGGATAGATGAGGGTAAGTAGTGCAAGGTCGGTAAACTTGGTGACCGACTCACGCGGAAGCAGAGCACGCAGGGCATGCTCCCCACGTTCTATCGCCACATCAGGCACCTCGAGCCAGTCAATCTGATTGGCTTTTTTGAGAGCAGCCACACACGAACCAATCGACGAGGCGTGCACCTCGAGGTTTTCTTCCCAGATACCATTGTCGTCGTCTTGCCAGTATTCAATCGCTACCAAGTAGTCAACGATTTTTTGAACCATGGCTTTTTCGTCAGTGGTTTCGATGACACTTTCGTCCATCAGTTCCAACGTGATGAGCAAATTCAACACCTCACCCACGGCATCGTTTTGACTATTGCCCCACTCTTCCCAATACTCTTCAAATGTTTCAGGATGGAACCGAGCGTGGATGTATTGCCAAGCTTCATGCGGTTTGTTCTCGATAGCCCAGTTAATCTTGTCTTGGTGTTTTACAAACACGCTCAGGAGTGCCTTGGCCGCGTTGCGCGTGGTGACCATATCACCCGTCTCAAAGAACCCCAGCGTGATGAAATAAATATCCCGCAACCAGGCTTTGTTATAAAACGTGTCGTCAAGTGAAGCGGTAAACACTCCCGGCACCCGTTCGAGGGTTTTGACAACATCTAAGTGTTGCTTAATCTCGGCATCAAAATCAAAAGTCATAAGAACAAAGGAACTAGATTAAATAAATTACCGCGTCGCATGCTTCTGGACTCCTGGAGCCAGCTCTGCAACCTGGTCAACCCTAACCCCGCCACCTGCTTTTGGGGTATAGGGTAACGGATACTCCGGTACTTCAGGCATCGAATTGGCGGCCACCTCTACCCGCTCGTTTGGCGTTCGCAACGGCAGCTCATATTCACTTCGAGTCACGTCAGCCATTGTATCCATTCTGGTAGCGATCTCACCAGCAATCACACGATCAATAAACCGGTTTTTATTGTCATTTGCCAGTTCATCTTTCAATGCTTGGAGGGCGATAATCTGTTTTCCTGATTTCATTGTTTCAAAACCTGAAACATCTTCAATCAGTTGCCTGGCTTTTTCTGGCGCACGATCTCGTAACTCGCGCCAATCAGCCAGATTCTCGATGTTCGACTCCCGTTCTACCGCAGAAGTTGGATCGTTAGGTATACGCTCCATAGATACAGACTTAGAAAATAATACTAAGTATATCATGCGGCAGATTGGTTCCAGTGATAGGCTAGGTATTGAATCAAATCAGCAAACATGCCAATATACCGCCAGACAAGAAAGGATAGCCTATGACTGACAACCCACAGTCCCCACCCGGTGGCGACCCGCTTGGAAATGAGGTAGCACAACTCCTGCGCCGCCTCAAAAAAATTGCCCCTAACCACGAACTCGGGCAGCCGTGGAGTTCAGTTTTTGGAGAAAACAGCGCAGGTGTCCCAGGTCCTCCAGTCCTGACCATCTACGTAATGCAACAGACGGACGTTGAGTTGCTTGAACTAAAAAAGCGGTTAGAGCAGCTGCTCAAGCCACGCCTATGTTATTACAAAAGGAGGCCCCTGTAATAGGTGCCTCTTTCTTTTTAATACTCTCTACTAGGTAAACAGCGATACCCGGGGGAAGGCCCTCCGGGTTTTTAGTTGTTACGTAACATGCTACGTAACAAGGTGCAATCAAATTATAATCTTTTACGAAGGTTCGACCTCCGTCAATGTGCTCATATTCAACCTATGATACAGAATTGCCGGGACTGTCCTTTGTAGCTGCTCTAGTCTTTAAGATAGAAAAAGACGCAGTTAGTGTAACTGCGTCTCGGGTGGTTCAAAAAGATGGGCGTTGTTGGTGTAGATTCTGACGATGTCTGCTTGAGGCAAGCCAGCCTGGTTCAAAGCAGCCAGTAGTTCAGCTCCTGCAAGCTCGCCAGCATTCATCGCTCTATCGATAGCACCAAGCAGATATACTTGGGCACCTTTGAGGTCACCCTCATCAATTTTGACAGAAACATCAACTTGACCTTGATCGTCAAGAAACGTCTCAGCCAACTTACTCAAGTGGTCTGAATTGATACCCATTCCGCGTTCCTCCATGTGCAACTACCCAGACAATAACCTTGAATCAGTAGCTGGTCAATACTTAGAACAAAGTCATGCCTATTTTAGAAAGAGAATAAGGTAAGCAGCTAAAAAGCCGGACTTCCAGAGATTAGATTTTGTATTTTTTGCTCATAGTTAGACTTTCGCCAGAAGTGACCGGCAGAATTCATGATAGAATTTCTTTAATTATGGAAGAAGAACCAAAAATACCAGACCAAGAAAAATTGTCTGACGAGAAAATGTACCATCAGCTTGGTGAAGCCCTTAACGACGGAGACACTGAAACAGCACTGACAGCAGTGCATGCACTAGAACAATCGTTGCTGGCAAAAGCACTCGATGCAGCACCTGCGGTCACATCAGACGTGACGGAGCAGGAACCTGACAACGAACCTAACGCAGAAGCTGTACCAGAGTCTATCGAAGAAGACCTTGTCAGAGAACTGTTTGAAAAAATAAACCTGCTCAAAGGCACAAAGATCGCTATTTTTGGTACCGGTAGTGGACTTACCGTACCCTTGTCACTCACAATCAATGGTGAGAGGACAAAGGCAGGCGACATCTCAACCACTCCGAACCAGGAAAGTTTTGAGGGCTACGAGCGAGGCCGAAATAAGGAGATGTTACAACCAGGGTTGAAGTTTTTCAGAAAAAACGGAAAGAAGACGGTAGAACTTGTACTAGCCAGCCGTGACGCTTTTAACCGCTTTGGATTTAAGGGCATCCAAATAGTCTTTCCCTTAGAGGACGATAACCTTGCTGATTCTCTAGCTGCTGACGAAGCTACGTGTGAAAAGGTGATTAGAAAGATCTGGAGTAATCTTGAAAGTAGCTTACCGAGCAGAGATAAGCAGTTTTATACCGTTGACTGAGTACCCGCCCAGACAAAAAGCCGGAGAATTTGCGAATCACTCGATAAGATATGATTCACAAATTCTCCGGCCTTTTGTTTTCTGCATGGTCTACGCCACTGGGTAGCTTTCAAAATGAGATGAGTGACGAGGAGGCTAGGTGAACATTTTGTGAACGGGACAAGTGTCCAGTGAATGAAATGTTCAGCGTACCGACAAAGTCAATCGCTCATTTTGGAAGACTACCAGGCGAAGTGGGCGAAGGCCCGGTTGGCCTCTGCCATCTTGTGCGTATCCTCCTTCTTCTTTACCGCGTCGCCTTCTTCCTTAGCTGCCAGTAGTAGCTCTTTGGCTAGACACTTGTGCATAGGGATTCCCTTTTGCTTTCTCGCGGCTGCAATCAGCCATCGGTAGGCTAGGGCCTGACGTCGCTCGGCTCGTACTTCTCGCGGTACCTGGTAGTTGGCTCCACCGACTCGGCGGGAACGAACTTCCATAAGTGGACCAGCGTTGCGTAGAGCAGTGTTAAACGTCTCGAGTGGATCTTCGGTGGTGTCTTTGTCAGCTTTGATGAGTTCGAACGCCCCGTAGACAATCTTGCGCGCGGTTTCCTTCTTACCATCGAGCATGATGTAGTTA
This sequence comes from Minisyncoccota bacterium, assembly GCA_041688155.1. Taxonomy (GTDB): domain Bacteria; phylum Patescibacteriota; class Minisyncoccia; order Phycocordibacterales; family UBA918; genus OLB19. The sequence continues at coordinate 21,137 of JBDNIW010000015.1, forward strand.
ATGAGACGTTCGACATCGACTGATCCGTACACGATATCCGGAGATACGGTTGGACGTTTTTTGATTGGTCGTCGCATAATAATGTTAATTAGTGCGAATGAGTTTGTTCACGGAACAATCTTCATTCTTCGCATAGGTTGATGCCGAAGGATTACTCCTTGCATCGCGTCAGGTGATCTGTAGCGAATATAAACTATTGGTAATGAGGGACCCAGTCCCTCGGCTGGCTTAAGCCTTTGGCTTTTTAGCGCCGTATTTAGAGCGTCCCATTCGTCGTTCTGCAACTCCAGTCGCGTCGTACTTTCCTCGTACGACGGTGTAGTTGACCCCAATATCTTTTACTCGTCCGCCGCGCACCAGTACTACTGAGTGCTCTTGGAGCGTGTGTTTGATACCTGGGATGTACGCAGTAATCTCTAGACCATTTGATAGTCGAACGCGGGCAATCTTTCGAATCGCTGAGTTCGGCTTACGCGGAGTCTTGGTGGTTACTTTGGTACACACACCACGTTTAAACGGAGAGAAATAAGTGTTGGGCTGGTTCTTGATTTTGTTAAAACCAACTTCCAAAGCCGCTCGCTTACTCTTTCGCGCTTTATCGGTTCGCTTCTTACGGGTTAATTGTTGAATTGTTGCCATAATGTAGCTGGAGTAATGTACTACAGTGGCGTTATTTTGCAAGACGTGGCGGTTACCACCCAATCAAGGCATACGTCAGAGTCAGAGTTAGTTGGTAGAGTGGAGCGGCGAGGAATAGAATGAAAAAGAGAATCACCATCCCAAACCCGAGGAATACGTTTTGTTCGAGGAACGAACGGAAGCGATCGTACGCCATCCGTGGGCCGTGCGGCAAGAACCGGGGGAGGATTTTGGAGCCATCAAGCGGTGGAATCGGTACCAAGTTAAAGAACGCTAGGAAAATGTTGAGAATGATGACCTGGACCGCCAGGACGACAAATGTTTCGGACAGCGCCAGAACTTCAGCAAACCTGACCAGGACAGCGAAAATGATTGCCAAGACGATGTTAGACGCTGGGCCAGCGACTGCTACGATAGCCTCACCCCACTTTTGGTTGGTAAAGTTGTAAGGGTTGTACGGTACTGGTTTAGCGGCTCCAAACAGGAACGGTGACCCACTGACGATTAGTAATCCCGGCAGAATGACTGACATCAACGGATCAAGGTGCACGAGTGGGTTAGGTGATAGTCGTCCCTGTAGTCGAGCGGTCGGGTCACCCAGCCAGTTAGCAGCGTAGCCGTGGGCCATCTCGTGGATGACGACTGACATAATAAGGATAAGAATCAGGGCGATTTGCAAGGGGTCCATATGCGCCCTATGGTACGTGTAAAGGGTTGCAAATTCAAGCCTGCATGCTAGTATGTCGCCACTAATCGAAATATCTATGGCTAACGTTTGTCAAATCACCGGGAAAGGAACCCAAATCGGAGGACGATACTCAAACCGCACTCGTGCGACGCAGTTTAATCCGTGCGGAAAGGTAAAGCGAAAGCCAAACCTACAAAAGAAACGGATTTTTGTACCAGAAATCGACAAATCAGTCGTGGTCAAAGTCTCAGCTGCCGGCCTGCGAACCATCGCAAAGAACGGAGCGTACGTGACGCTGAAGAAAGCCAAGTTGATTTAAACGTAGACACAGACAAAATGAGCAGCGGCCCTCGGGTCGCTGCTCATTTTGTATTATTCCCGCCACACCCTGGCGCCATCAGAATAAAACGACACAGTGCCGTCGACGCCCGTATGAAAACTGGTGATGTTGCGTTCGAATACTCGTTGCATGACGGCTTGATTGGGGTGGCCGTAGCGGTTGTCTAGGGCAGCGGACACGACAGCGAACTGCGGCTGAACTGTGTCGAGGAACAATCCGCTGGTGGATGTCTGCGACCCGTGGTGGCCGAGCTTGAGGACGTCCGAGCGCAACGCTGCACCGTAGACCTCCACGAGGTAGTTTTCGATCTCGAGGGGCGCATCACCGGTCAGCATAAATGCCGTGTCGCCATACACCACCCGAACGATAACCGACGCTGAGTTGGCGCGCCAACCAGTGGTGTCACTGGCAGGGGCGAGGATTTCGATGGTGGTCGAGGCGCCAATCTGGATTGATTGCCCGGCTCTGGCGTACTGGAGAGTGGTACCTTCACCGTTGGCAGCCGCCGTAAACGCTAAGGCGGCTGGGCTGTCGCTGTCAGCCTGAGTCTGGATGATTAGGTCGACGTCGTAGCGCTCCAACACGTCGTTGAGTCCACCCACATGATCGGTGTCTGGGTGCGTGGCAATCATGACGTCGATTGTGCGATCGCTCCATGACTGTTCGGCTGACAACTGCTGAATCACTGCACTGCTGGCCCCACCATCAATCAACACTTCAAACCCGTCAGGCGTCTGAATCAATATCGCGTCCCCCTGGCCAACATCAAGAAAATGAACCGCCAAGTAGTCGGACTGAGTACTAGTACTCAAAACCGACACACTCAGCCCAGTGATGACTAGCAGTACCAGCAACCCGTACCGATACAGTTCTCGCAGTTCCATAGTCACATGATACAATGTAACTATTAGTATAACTAAGTTCTTTCCTATGACATACGAACCTGTATCATTTGAGATTCCTGAATTAGAGGGAATTTCTAAAACAACCATTGACGGTCACCTCGGCCTGTACGCCGGCTACGTCAAACACGTGAACCTGATTCGCGAAAAAATCGCCGCCTATAGCGCTGACATTGATAGTAACGGCTACGCCATCAGCGAGATGCAGCGGCGGTTAGGGTTTGAGTTTGGCGGCATGCGCAACCACGAGTACTACTTTGCCCAGCTCGAGGGTGGACCAACTCCTCTGGCGGACGGACCGCTCAAAGAAAAAATCCAGTTCCAGTGGGGATCGTACGACGTTTGGCTCGAGCGATTCAAACAGATCGCCATGACCCGCGGCGTCGGCTGGGCGATGCTGTACCACGACCCACACACTGACCAATTAGTACAAACCTGGGTTGATGAGCAGCACATCGGGCAGCTGGCTGACGTTGACATCGTACTGGCACTGGATATGTGGGAACACTCATACATGCGGGACTACGACGCGGCCGATAAAAAACAATACGTCGAAGCATTTTTCAAAAACCTGAATTGGGACGTTGTCTCTGGACGACTGGCCTAACGGAAAAATACCGGCACCTTGACCGCCACTGGATCAGTTGATCCAGTGGCGGTTTTGAATTCACCCTCTTCCACTACCACCCAGTCTGACAGGGGTTCGGGTTCGATGCGATCGCGCGTTACATATTTCCAGACGGCCCACACCCCAGCTGGTACCAGGTACATCCCCAACATAAACCACACGGGAATCTGCGGAACAATCACCGCCGCAAACGGTAGCTGCGCAAACCACTGCGCAGTCAAAATGATGTACGTCAGTGGTAGTTGCGCGAGCAATCCTAGCAACGCCGCCAGTTGGATAGATACCACCCCGACTATCCCCGTAGCAAACGTTGCCAGCATGGCCACAGGTACCATCGGTAGCACCAGCATGTTGACTACCACCGACACCAGCGACACTTCCCCGATGTTATACATCAAGAGTGGCAACACGAACAACTGCGTAATCAGCGTCGCTTTGAACAAGTCCCCTAGTTTGAGCGTGCTGGCATGGGTTGCTACGGTTGATTCAAATTGCGGCAGCACGAGCACCAGCCCGAGGGTCGCCATAAACGATAACTGAAACCCAATGTCGTAGAGCAAAATGTATGGGTTAATCAACACCATCACCGCCGCCGCAAACAGCAGCGCCCGCAACACGTCATACAGCCGTCCCAGCCATTTACCAATCAGCAATATCGCCGCCATGACGCTCGCCCGCACGACCGTCGCCGACAACCCCACTAGCAATGCAAACAACGTAATCCCCACTAACCCAAATATAATCCGCCCCCGAATCGAGAAAAACCAGGCTGAAATCCACCAAAAAAACCCCACGACCAGCATGACGTTGTACCCCGAGAGAACCACGATATGGATGATCCCCGTCTGACGAAAAGCGGTTTCGAGGTCCTCCCCCAGCGCTTGTTTAACCCCCAGCAGCAGACCGACCCCGAGGTCAACTTCGGGTGAAGGGAGCGCTTGCTCGAGGGTCGCCACAAAATACGCCTTGGCCGTATACAACAACGCGAGCACAGCGTGACCACCCGTACGCTCCACCAGCTCAACTGACGCAAACGACATCACGTACTGCACCCCACGCACTTGGAGATATTTAGGATAATCAAACTCTCGGTTAGTATCAGTGACAAACACTTCCGGCTTAATGAGTTTGCCCGTTACCTCAATGACATCCCCGTATTGCACATCCAAAAACCGATCAACCCGAACCAACACGCGGTCGGTGTCCGTCTGCACAAACAGCTGGGTAAAATTAGTCCGTTCATCCGGCTCGCGGATTACTTCCCCCACAATAGTCACCCGCTCCTCCACTTGCGCTGCGAGCGGCGAGCCAACAAACTGCTGCTCATACCACTGCGTACGAACAATCCCCGCACACACCAGTAGCAGGCACAGACTGACCGCCAGACTCCATAGCGAACCTAACCGCCGCCATGCCAAGCCAGCTAGAAACGACCCAGCCCCCAGCCCCACGAGCACCCCCATCGGCAGCTGATACAAACTCTCGAGTGTCACCCCCAGAAAGAGCCCACTCAATATCACCAACAGCTGCCAGCCATTCATATCCCTCCAGTCTACCAAAAGAAAACCACCGCGTGGGTGCGGGGTTTGGTGGTGACGTCGAGGGCAACCCCTCGACGTCTTGGATTCTTACTGCCTACTGGGTGGGGGAATATCCAGTGGTTGTGGCTCTGGCGGAAGGTGGCCTTTCGGCCCTTTGTAAGGAATCGTCATTTTGTCTCCCTTTTGATGTCCACGCGGTACCTGGCCGCTACACAACACCATACGCCAACACCCTACATCGCGTCAAGCGCTTGGTTCACCAGTTTGTCGGCTACTTGGTTGAGTTCACGTTTGACGTGCACAAACTCGACCGAGCTGTACTGCTCCATGAGAGCTTGCACCTCGGCACAATGTAGCTTGAGGGTTGCGTCTTTTACTTTGTACGCCCCAATCAGCTGTCGTTCGACCAGTTGGCTGTCGAGGTTGAGGGTGATTTTAACTGCCTTGGTATCATCGACGAGCGAAGCGACGTGCTCGAGGGCTCGAGCGACTGCTTTGTATTCCGCCACGTTGTTGGTCGCAATCCCAATGGTTTCACTAAGCGCACTCATCTCATTATGCTGCTCATCATAAATCACCACGCCAATAGCCGACGGCCCGGGATTACCCCGCGCTCCCCCATCAGTAAAAATAGTCAGTTTTTGCATGTGGGCTAGTGTAGCACAAACCGGACTGCTCTCTCTGTAGAACTCGCGGAGTAGGGTGACTGTCAATGAGGCGAAGCCTCATTGACAGTCGCCCGTTAAGCGAGCGGAGGACTTGATCCGTGTCTACTAGAGAGCAACCCTGTTTATGCGGTTCAAAATCCGTCCTACACCACATCCACAATCATCAATCTGATCTGGGCTCGGCCCATGAAGTGTGATTGCTCTACGTGGGCAAGGAGAGTCATGGCTTCGCCTACTTTTGGTACCGCTTGAAACGAGTCTGCGGTAGCAAAAAACGCAATGGCTTCAGACCGACCGGTCTCGCTGCCAAATGTTAGTTTGAGGTGTTCTTGGGTCTTGCCGAACTGCTCGACTTGGATTGGGGTGACAGTTTTGAATGCAAATAGTGGTTTAGGGTTACCGGCGCCAAACGGCGCGAGGGTTTGTAGCTCGTGTATCAATAATTGGTTGACGTCCTCGAGACGAAGCGACGCGTCGATTTGAATTTCGGCTTGGACCATGGCTTGCGCGCCTAGGTCCGCGTAGGCTTGGTTGAGGTCACTCGCGAGCGTGTGGATGCCGTCGTCGGTGACCGCGAATCCACCAGCGACGTGGTGTCCGCCGTACTCGAGGAACGTGTTTGGCGTGGCGCGCATGAGCGTGACGACGCTGGCGGCACCACCCGAGCGAGCCGAGCCTTTGTACACGTCGTTGCCATCACGCCCCCAGATAAACGCCGGTCGTCCGTACTCCTCAGCTAGTTTGTTGGCAGCGAGCCCAACGAGCGACGGACGCCAGGTCGGGTCACCCAGCACGATGACGGCCGGGATGTCTTCGAGCTGTTGCATGCGTTTGTGGAGTTCTTTGGTCATCAGACCAACGGCGGTTTTGCGGGATTGGTTGAGGTCTTCGAGGTGTTTAACCCGGACGCCTGCCTCCTCTACAGTCGTGGCGGTAAGGAGGTGGAATGCTTCTTCGGGGGTATCCATGCGGGAGGCGGCGTTGACCCGCGGCCCGATGGCAAACCCGATGTCTTCCTCGGTCAGGGTGGGCTGATTGGCCTTGGCTTGTTTGAGGAGTTGCTGCAATCCAGGGCGGCGGGATTTGCGTAGGACCTGTAGTCCAAACTGCGCCAACACGCGGTTTTCCCCGCGCAGGGGCACCATGTCAGCGATGGTTGCAACCGCGACCATGTCGAGCCACCATTTCTCATAACCAGCAACCAGTCCGTAGTCGCGTCGTGACAACAGTGCTTGGGTAAGTTTGAACAGCACCGCGGTGCCGCAGAGATCAGTAAACGGATAGTCGCCGAGTTTAGGGTTCACTATCGCAACCGCTGGAGGGAGCTGGTCGGTTGGCTCGTGGTGATCGGTGATGATGATGTCGACCCCGAGCGCATTAGCCCGTTCGACCGCTGCGACGTCGGTCACCCCACAGTCGATAGTGATGATCAAGTCAACTTTTTGCGCCGCTAATTTCTCGACCGCACTCACACTCAAGCCAAACCCTTCGTAGTGACGATGAGGAATATAGATAGTCAGGGAATCGTGCTTGGCGGCAGTAAAAAAGTCGTGTGCGACCACCGCGCCGGGGATACCGTCACAGTCGTAGTCGGCAAACACCGCGATGTGTTGCCGCTGGTCAATCGCGGTTTCAATCCGGACACACGCTGCCTCCATATCGTGCAGTAGCAACGGGTTATGCAAATGCCGGTTGTAGTCAGGGGCGATAAAGTCAGCCACTTGCGACACACTCACTCCACGATGGTGGAGCAAGGCGGCTTGCAGCGGCGACACGCCCGGCGTATCGAGTAGCGGATTCACATCGTCGGACGGCCAGCAGTAGGTATCCATAGTAGATACATGGTACCATTTATGACATATGAATGAACCAACCATTTTTACCAAGATTATCAATCGAGACATCCCCGGGCAGTTTGTCTACGAGGACGAGCTGTGTGTGGTAATCATGGACGCATTTCCGTCGGTGCCTGGTCAAGTACTCGTCATCCCGCGCGAGCCCGTGGACTACGTATTTGATCTACCTGACACGACCTACCAACACATTTTTACGGTCGCCAAAACAATCACCGCTGCGCTTGATGCGACGTTTGATGTATCGCGCACCTGTCTGATAGTCGAAGGCTACGAAGTCCCCCACGCGCACATCAAACTCTACCCCATGCCGGTGACGGTCACAGCGCTCGACGAGGTCATCGGCACCACTACTCCAGCTGACCCCACAGAACTCGCCGCACTCTGCACCCGCATTAAAGCCGCACTCTAAAAAACACCCTCCGAATCGGAGGGTGTTTTTGTTTTAGACCAACGATTCAATCACTGGCAGAGTGCCGTGCTCTAGGAACTCGAGCATCGCACCGCCGCCGATGGAGACGTGGGTGAATTGGTCATTAATGCCGAGCTTCTCGATAGCAGCTACGGTGTCACCACCACCGACCACTGATACGGCGTGTGATGCAGCGATGAGTTTGGCGATCGCTTCGGTGGCTTCGATGTAGCCACCTTCATAGTTTCCAAATGGTCCATTCCAGAGAATTGTGGCTGCGTTGTTGATGTACTCACGCAGCATCACTACAGTCTTGGGACCGGCATCAAGAACGGATTCGTCTGGCTGCACTTGGTCAATGGTGCAGGTTCGCTTCCCTTTGGGGCCGTTGACCACGAGGTCAACTGGCAGTAGTAATTTGGGATTATTAAGAAAGTCGGCACCGACGAGCGATACGTCTGACACCAGCGAAGTCCCCACGGAATACCCCTTGGCTTTGAGCACGTCGTTTACCAGCGCTCCACCAATGAAAATGTGGTTGTACAAATTGAGATATTTTTCCACCAGCGGCATTTTGGTTTCAAATTTAGCACCGCCGATGATAAATAATGATGGCGAGGTTGGTTTCATCACAGCGGTTAATTTCTGAACTTCCTGCAGTAGCGTTAGACCTGCGTAGCTCGGTATGAGTAGCGCGACGCCAGTAGTCGACGCGTGCGCCCGATGCGCGGCATCGAACGCGTCGTTCACAAACAATTCACCCAGATCAGCAATCTGCTGCGCAAACACCGGATCGTTACTAGTTTCACCCGGGTGCTGGCGGGTGTTTTCGAGCACGAGGATATCACCATCATTCATCAGCGCCCGCCGCTCCAGACACTGCGCACTACCAATACTACCGCCCCAGTGGGAGGGTAGCTGTTTCTCCAGTTCAGTAAACACCGGTTGCAGCGTTTCTTCTGGCTGGCGACCGATGTGGCCGATGAGAATTATTTTTGCTCCGGCTTCATGCAAATAACGTAGGGTTGGGAGAGCTTTTTGCAGGCGGTACTGGTTGGTTACCACCCCCTCTTGCACAGGTAAATTAAGTGACGAGCGGACAATGACGTACTTCCCGCGCAACTGTTCAATTTGGGTGACTGGTCGCATACTAAATAACCGCTTTACAAATCGCACTAAAATCAGCCGCTTTGAGGCTGGCACCACCAACGAGGAACCCACCCATGCCACCAACGCGGTGCAGCTCTGCGGCGTTGTGAGGTTTGACGCTACCACCGTACAACAGACGGACTGACTGGGCGGTCGGGCGGTCGTGGATCTTGGTCAGGATACTTTCGATGAACAGCTGCATTTCTTTGACGTCATCATTAGTGGCGGTTTCGCCGGTGCCGATAGCCCAGATTGGTTCGTAGGCAATGACGACTTTTTTCAGTTGTGCTGGCGCGAGTTCAGTCGCAAAACTGCGGATCTGGGTTTCCACTTCTGTAAAGAAATTTCCGTTGGTATCTCGTTTCTTTTCTCCAATGCAAACGATAGGAATCAACTTCCCCGCCAGAGTCGCTTGTACTTTAGCCGACACCTCCACGTCTGTCTCGCCTGCTGCGCGGCGTTCTGAATGACCAATAATTACCAGCTCCACCCCACCGTCTTTGAGCTGTGCTGCTGATTGTTCACCCGTGTGGGCCCCAACCGCAAACGATGAGACGTTTTGCGCTGCAAGTGTAATTGGACTGCTGGTTAGTTTCTTGGCGACAGCAGCACTGTGTAGCGCGGTCGGCGCAATGGCGACGTACGGCGTCTCAGCTTTCTGGTGGGCTTTGACGACGGCAACTGCCAGGGCAACGGCGTGTAGCTCGGTTACTGGATTACATTTCCAGTTGCCAACAATCAGTGGAATAGTTTTTTTCATATGGAAAATTGTAGCATGAGCCGACTCAGTCAACGTACCAGAATTTCTACACGGGTGCCCTCCTCGCCCTACTTCCGCATGGCTGCGCACCAGTCGTTCTGGCTCACTTCGAAATCAGATGCTTCCTAGAATCAACCAGAAATTATCCTTCTAGTCGCCAATCTTGCAACTCGTACACGTCTGAAGTCTCAGGCGTTAATGGTGGAGGATTATCCACTTGATCACGATCAAATGAGGTGACTCGGCTGCGAAAGCCAGACATGTGTTCTCCAGTATTAGTATTAATCCATTCTGTCCCTCCACCAAGATTAGAAATAACTGAACCCAGCCGGGTCAAACTGTTTCTTGAGACAAAAGGGTCTAAACTGCTAGGTAGTCCCTTCCAGCCACCATCCCAACAGTAAGCACAGTAATAATTACGACCAAACCGACCATTTTGGGCGATAAAAATACCGTTTGCCGTCAGATTCGCTGGCACATCAATTCCAACATCCACATCATGTTCAGCAATTGCTAGAAGTCCTGCATTACTCCCTGCCACATAGGTAATGTTGTCATGAATCACGATGTTGTTTTGGGTATTGAGAGTATTGAGGCCAGCAGACACCACCACTTTCTGATTAATTGCGCCTTCGATCCAAAGTTTATCTTCAAAAAAGAGTACCGGGCAATCAGCATCAATCGGCAGGTTGTTAGCAATCATGACGTTGCTCAAAATGTCGTTACGCTCCCCTTGATGCCATCTCTCAGCGGCTGAGAAAGACCAGTAGTTCTGCGTGCTCGTGACCCGAAATACATCAACGGTGTTATTTCCATTGAACAGCAGTCGGTAGCCCCAGCCACCGCTTGGGCCGTAATATATCCCCGATGCCTGCGCACTCGTCCGCATTTGAGTCATATCAATAGTTAAGCCAGCAAAATCAATCGGGGAAACTGGAAATTGAAATAATCCTGGCGTTGCATTGGCGGTGGTCGTAAATACTCCGTCGTTACCATCAAGAAATAGTATTCCACTACCAACATAAGAATTATGAAACCCGTCCATCTGAACCTGCTGATTACCGTGGACTGGGCCGGTAATCACTCGAGACGCACCGTACCGCACATTAGCGTTACTAATAAATGAGTATTCCGCTACCGTTGGTAGTTTATAGGTAGCGCTAACCACTGACTGCGCAGCGGTATTGGCAAACGTACGTCCAGTAGACTGTACCCGGAGTGACGACACTTCACCGCAGTACGAATTACTTGTAATCGCTAAGTCGTATTCGCCGACAGCCCCTGCTTCGGGATCAAAATAAGTATAGGTACCACCACCACCAGCATCACCAGGAAAATGAGCGAGATACCATTTATAATAATTCAGACCAGCTTCTGCAATCTCGGTGGCTCGCTGTTGTTCAACCCGCACATCAACCGCTCGAGCTTGAGTGACTACTGAACTGATGAACGAACTGATAATAATTAGGAAAACTGCTCCAAACACGAGTACTAGTATCAAGAGCTGGCCTGATTGTTTTGCGACCATGGGTGATGCGTGAAACATATTCTGTTTATAGGTTATCCTTTAGGTTGCGTGGTGCCAAGCTTGACCTGAGCATAAACTCGCCAGGGTTGCGATCCGGGTCAATATTGACAATGACCTGGAATTGAATAAACCGCACATTAATTAGTGGTGACGTCGAAGCGAGAGCATTGCCAGCATTGTCAAAATAGAAAAAAGTCGATGTCGATTGGTTTATGTTCTGCACGTACTCAGACAACACCTCAACCGTGTCTGGGGTCGTCAAATCATACGACAATGGTGAACCAGTTGGGTTGTAGGTGAATTTTCGCAGGGTGGTCGTGGACAGAATGTACTCGACGTATTCGACACTATCGTCACGATCAGTATCACTATAATACCCCAATCGGTGGGGCTCAATCACTGCCAACGGCCAAGTTCCATCCTCAGCAGTGGTCATTCCTTTGGCATCTCGATTCCATTGGGTCACCCCTCGCCTGGCACTATCGACCTCGCCTGACTGCTCGACCGCGTAGGCGTTGGAACGATACAAAGATGTAATACTCGTCATCACCGCCAACATTAAGATGACATAAATTCCAATGGCTATCACCATTTCCATCAATGTCATGCCGGCTTGGGTGGGATGTTTGATCATGGTATCAATATAATAGTACTGGTCACGTCATTGGACACGGTAAACGGATCAATTGTTTGAGTCGCAAACCCCGGAGCAGACACAACCAGTCTATAGTCAGCAGCGTCAGTTAGACCACCAGTGAAGAAGGTTTGTCCACAGGTGTTCGTGGTCTGCATCACGTCGTAGCCGCTGCGCTGCAGTCTAACCGAAACACCAGGAATACTACGAGCCAGTCCGTCACTCACTGACACCCGTACAGTGTAGGCTGCATCAGGTACATAGAGCAAGGCAACTGAACTATCGATACCAGCTCGATGCACCACTGGATGCGAGGCACACGCAGCAGCCAAATCAGCACCCGCTGTCGAAGTTACTGTATACGCATCAAACTCTAAATCAACCAGCGTCGCATTGCCACCAGCATCAGCAGTAACACTACGAACGGTTTTGTAAATCGGTGCTGAGGCTGAATCGGTGCCAATGATTTTATTACCTCGAACGTCCAAAGTGAATCCCGATCGATTGGTGACACTCTCACGCCAGTACACCTCTATTTCACCAATCCTGGGAGTAACTGCGCTGTCAGTCGTCATTAGCGTCAGCCCAACACTCACCGCTGGATACAACACCGGATCCAAGCCACTCAAATCAATCAACGTATCGGTAAAACCAGCTGTGTTACCAGGCAGATTGCTGTCAGGGATCAGCGTGTAAGCGGTAAGAGCATCTCCGGTATATAGCTGCACGACGTAGTTGGTGTTACTAGGTAGGTCTGACACCAATCGCACCACCTCCCATTGAGCAAGTGTCGCTGGTGTCACGGGGTTCAAAAATACACGCCCTTGCAGGTCGTATACCCCAGAGGAATCACGCAATTGCAGGTCACCGCCACTAACGGCCGTCGTTCCAGTTGATGAGGCGATTCCAGAGATATCAGAGAATACTTCGAGGACTGAATCTTCAACCAGGGCACTCATAGCCTTGATGGCAAAATCACTCAACTCGCCAATCTGAAAGGTGAGGGTTGAAACATCAGCCTCCAGCACGGCAAACGGTCCAACCACCGGGTTGGGATTTGAAGTGGTCGCTACGTACGTGCTGGCAGTTGAGTATTGCCGCCCGGCAATATTTGCAGTTACCTCGACTTGATATCCACTATCAGCCGGCACAGCAAACAGGGCTGATCCGGCAGCCGTAGTTGGATTGGTTACATCATACGCAAACGTTGTGCTGGCACTAAACAACCGCACAGACGCCCCGGTCAGCAGCGCGCTGTCAGCATCAAGCACATTGATGCGCACCGTTCCACCTCCAACATCAGTTTCCATTGCCCGCGGGACGATGTAACTAGACAGTGACAGCTCTTTGGTATCACCACCAATAGACCAGGTGTATTCTAGTCTAATTTGTTTGTAATCAGTAACAATACCGTTTCCGTCCACCCCTGCAATATCGTCGGCGGGATCATCCACGTAATCAACCCGCACTCGTTCATTAAAATCAAGGCCGTTGAGTGTCAGCAGACTAGTTTGCGGAATGGTACCAGCCGGAAACCCAGCTACCACTCCGACACTGTCATACGGAAGGGAGCGATAGTATTCCATCCGGTCATTGGCGAGAGACAAAGCACTGAGTTTGGCCCGAGTGGTCGCCATCAGCTCCAGAGTGAATTGAAACGAGAGAAACAGCGCTCCAAAAATAATCACCATCACTGACGTCACCACAATTAACTCTATAAAAATAAAACCAGAGTGATTTGCGCGATTTGTGCGATTACAGTACTGCATATTTTAGATAGCGTCACCAATTGAGTAAATCGGTGCAATCAGCGCCAGCGCAAAGAACCCTACCCCACCACCAATCACTACCATCAAGAGCGGCTCGATAATAGTTGAGAGATCTTTGGTTTTACGTTCGACTTCAGTCTCGTAAAATATCGCCAACTCACTAAGCATCCCGGCAATTTGCCCAGTTTCTTCACCCACCAAAATCATTTCACCAACCAAGATTGGATACAGGTCGTTTCGTTCGATAAACACTTCTGATAGAGCCGTCCCTTTCTCAACCCGCAGGGCAGCCTCGGCCAAGATTTGTTTGTAAAATACGTTTTGCACTACTTCTTGGGTAATCTCGATGGCTTGAATCACATCGACACCAGAGTTGAGGAGCGACGAGAGGGTGCGAGCGGTGCGAGCAGCGTTGGTTTCTTTTGCAAGCGTACCAATAACTGGTAGTTTGGGAATAATCCACGACGTGGCGATTTTGCCGTACTTAGTTTTAAGCGCGTAGACAATACTAGCTAGACCAGCCAGTAGCCCACCAAGCGCCAAAAACGTGTAATTCACCAAAAAATCACTCATGACAATCAGGAATTGTGTGGTCGGTGGCAAGTCAGACCCCATGTCGGCAAACACACCCGTAATCTGCGGCATCACAAAGATCATCATCATGATCCCAATCACCACCATCACGATAATCACGATCGACGGATAAATCATCGCACCTTTGATTTTTTTCTTGAGGGTGTTGATGCGATCCATCTGGATGGCCAGCGTCTGCAGTGACTCAGCCAGGTTCCCGCTCTCTTCACCCGCGCGCACCATCGCGACATAGAGGTCGTTGAACACTTCAGGGAACTCTCGGAGGGCCTCGTTGAACGAATCACCTTTGTTGATTCGGGCCACCATCGACGTCATCACTCCGTGCAGGCGAGGGTTTTTGGTTTGCCGCTTGATCACGTCAAGCGCACGGGACACCGTCAGACCAGCGGTGAGCATTGACCCGAGGTTCCGTGTCACCATCACCAACTCGTCGCCTTTGACGCGACTCAATTTATAGTTGATCCGCTCCAGGTTAAATACATTACTCAGTGAAAATGCCGAGATTGCTTCCACTTTTGAGACGGTATGTCCCTCGGTGCGAGCAATCGCGTACACGGCAAACCGATCAGCCGCTTCAACCGTCTGCTCGACGGCTGTCCCGGTGCTATCTTGTCCACTGTAGGTAAATGTTGGCACGTTATTGGTTTAAGCTACTCATTGATAACTCTTAAGACCTCTTCAATACTGGTCATCCCTTGCGCCGCTTTAAATATTCCGTCTTCGAGCATGGTAAGCATACCCTCTTTGCGAGCTTGGATCTCGACCTCGTCACCGGTTTTACCAGCCATCACCATTTCTTTGATGGTAGGAGAGATCACTAGCACCTCCTGGATCCCTATCCGGCCGCTGTACCCGTCCTCACTTTCACCATTTTCGGTAGGTCTATAAAACGTAACGGTATTCCAAGTTGCCCTGGCGTCTATAATTTGCTCTTCTTTCAGAGTCGCCAGCATAAAATCCATATTGATTTTTGTGGCCAGCTGGTCTTGCTCAGCTTTGCTTAGCGTATATGCCACTTGATCATCAGACAACAGCCGCACCAAGCGCTGTCCAATCGCCACCCGAATTGTCGACACGAGTAGAAAAGTTTCCGCCCCCATTTCAACCAACCGAGCAATGGTGCCCGAGGCTGAGTTGGTGTGAATGGTTGCGAGTACGAGGTGTCCAGTGAGTGCTGCGTTGATTGCAAGCGAAGCGGTTTCCTCATCGCGGATTTCTCCAACCATGATTACGTCTGGGTCCTGACGCATGAGTGAGCGCAAGCCAGCCGCAAAGGTAAAGCCAATTTCTGGTTTGACTTGAGATTGGTTGACCCGCGGCATCTGGTACTCGATAGGGTCTTCGATAGTCGAGATGTTGACCTCGGGTTTGTTGAGTAGGTCGAGCACGGTATACAGAGTCGTTGATTTCCCCGACCCAGTTGGCCCAGTCACCAGGATAATACCGGTGGTAGCCCTAGTCGCCTTGTGCACGCGCTCGAGCGTACTGCCGTGGAACCCAACCCCTTCGAGTGAGAACCCGCTGCGATTCTCCCGCAGCAAACGCATAACGACTTTTTCACCGTAGAATACCGGCAACATTGAGACGCGGAAGGCGACTTTTTGGCCATCCATTTCCATTTTGAACCGACCGTCTTGGGGCAGTCTTTTCTGGTCGAGTTTCAGATTAGAGAGGACTTTGAGCCGGGCAACGACGTTACCCGAGGCTATTTTAGGCAGTTTCATCGCGTCGTGCAAAATACCATCGGTGCGATACCGGACCAACACTTCTTCCTCCATTGGTTCGATGTGGATGTCGGACGCGCCCTGCATGATGGCATGCCGCAACAGCGTATCGACGATGCGCACTACTGGCAGATCTTCGGCGGCTTTTTTCATGTCTGCTTCACTGACCTCTTCACCACTTTCTTCAGCCAGGACTTTGAGCTGCGACGCGTCTTTCATGATCAAATCCCCAAACTCGTCTTTGAGGGTTTTTTGGTACTGTCGCAGGGCAGCCCGCATTGATTCGGTATCAGTTAGCCGCGGTTGGATTTTGAGGCGGACTTTTTTCTTGACAAAATCAATCGCTGGCAAGTCAGCCGTATCGAGCATGGCGACCTCGAGCGTGTCTTCACTTTTTTTGTAGGCGATAATGTTGTGGGTGCGGGCGACTGGCTCCGGGATCATCGTCAGGGTCTCAAAGTCGATCTTGAGGTCTTTGAGCGATACAAACGGAATACCTAATACATACGCCTCCACCCGGCGCAAGTCATTTTCGTTCATCACCCCTTTGGCAAGCATCGAGTCAGCCAGGGTGCGCCCTTCGTCTTTGGCCACTTTTTCGGCCTCCGCAATGGCGGTTTTAGTAATTAGCCCCGCATCGAGGACAAATCGCTTAAGTTGTTCATCTTTGATTCGCATATAAATGAGCAAACGAGCGTAGTGACAATAATCTGGGAGACTATTGTAAGGTTGTGAACACAGTTCCTAATCGGTGGCTTTTGCCCACCACCGATTGTAGGAACAAGGAACTCAAAGCACTACCCTCACTTGTTACTTGTAGTATAGCACCAGACTAGCAACCGCACTGCCAGTCATACACAAAAAAACGGCAATTCCTGGAAAGGAATTGCCGATTTTGGGGCTCATGGCTGAGCGATTGCCTCCCTGAGCGCGGCGCTGATGGCGTCACGCTGCTGCTCGAGCTCGGTTGGCGATAGGTCCATTATTGCCTGATCGTCTGCCTCAGCGTAGGGCGTCAAATCGCAGGCCGAGTTTGTACCGCAGTGGAGCGACTCGTGGGTAAAAACCCTGTGGTTTCCAATCACAATCACGTCACTCGGGCGCGGGCGCGGGCGGATGGATGTCGACATAAACACCTCTTCCACAACCAGTTCCGAAGTCTCGACACTCGTCTGTTGTGCCTGGTGATCAATAATCAACCAGGCACACCCGGCGACGATTATCAGGGACAACGTCGCCGCAAGCCAGTAAGTAATTTTCATGTGCTCTTCCTCAATAGTGACTAGCTACGTTATTGTGCTAGTCTTCTACGATATATTATACACATATTTTAATAAAAGTCAACCACTTGCCTTTGACTTCGCTAACTAACACGCTATACTTGGACTATCTGTTACTGACTGCTCGGCCCGGAAGGCCGAGCAGTCTTTGATAAGAGATCTAACAACTTAATACTTGTTCAGCCGTGCTACAGGCCCGCTGGGCGTAATACCTATATATTTATGTTTGACCTGAAAGTAATCAACTCGGTACTAACCGAAATGGAAGAAGAACGTGGTATCCCGCGGGAACGAATGCTGGCCGCTATGGAAGAAGCGCTCGCGACCGCGTACCGCAAAGAATTTGGCAAGCGTGGACAACTCATCACGTGTGCTTTTGACATGGCTACGGGAACCACGACATTTAACCAGATCAAAATCATCGTCGATGCCAGTATGCTCAAACCAGAACTGGAAAAAGACGAGGCTGGCAATGTGATTGGGCAGGAGCCAGTTCGGAGCGAGGGTCACCGCGGCGACCACCGTCATGAGCCAGAAGAAGAAGCTGACGCCGACGGCAAAATCCGCTTTGATGAAGAGAAACACATCATGATTGAGACGGCCAAAATGATTAAAAGTGGTGTCACTCTCGGAGAAGAACTTGTGTTTCCACTGGAACCAAAAGACGACTTTGGTCGCATCGCCGCCCAGACTGCCAAGCAAGTTATCATGCAAAAAATCCGTGAAGCCACCAACGAATCAGCTATGGCTGAGTTTGCTCAAAAAGAGGGTCAGATTATCGTTGGCCAGGTGCAACGGTTCGAGCGCGGCAACCTGTACGTCGACCTAGGTCGAGTGACAGCCATCATGCCGTACGACGAACAAATCCCGGGAGAACGGTTCAAACCGGGTGATCGAATCCGAGCACTATTGCTCGCAGTAGAGGAAACCCCACGTGGAATATTTCTCAAACTATCACGGTCACACCCTGACTTCTTGGTCGAACTATTTGCCATCGAAGCACCTGAACTACAAACTGGCGCGGTAGTCGTCAAATCAGTCGCCCGCGAGGCTGGTGCCCGCACCAAAATCGCCGTACACGCGACTGATACCCACATCGACCCAGTCGGGTCACTCGTCGGGCAGCGCGGAGTGCGCGTATCGACCGTCATGAGCGAGCTCGGTGGTGAGAAAATCGACATCATCGAGTGGTCACCAGTGATGATAGAATTCATCGAAGACGCACTCTCACCAGCCCAGGTCCTGGAGATAACTATCAAGCAAGAACCAAACGCCGAGACCGGTGATCGCGGCCACGCCGTAGCCGAAGTCGCTGGTGACCAACAGTCACTCGCCATCGGACGCGGTGGTCAAAACGTCCGCCTCGCAGCCAAGCTAACAGGCTGGAAGATCGATATTGTGTCTGCTACCACTGGCGAAGACCTGGCTGAAGCGGATGCCACAGGCGCAGTCACGCTTGAGGCCCCATCAGACACCGTTGCCGGTGATGATGCTGACGTGATGGAAAGCAATGACGCCACCACGACCGCCCCAGACATCGAAGACATCCTGTCAGACGCGGACGAGACCCAAGACCGAGACGCTTATGGTGCATTTGAAGAGAACGACGTCGACACCCCAGAAGAAGCTGAGGAACAACTAGCCGAGGCCGAAGCAAACAAGAGCACCCTGGGCGAAGCCGAGGTAGAGGTAGCAGATTTTGCCGAAGGCAACATGACCGACGGTCTAGAATCACAAGCCAACATCAACGACACCAGCACCCCCGGTGAATCAGAAATGGTTGAGACTGAAACAGAAGAGACTGCAGAACCAGAGGAAAATAAAAAGTAATCTTCATAAACAAGAAACGCTAAACCGCCGGACCAAGAAAGGTCCGGCGGTTTGCTGCGGCAGTACTTTTTGGCGATAGTACACTAATACGCAACTCTTTCTTCCCCTCCACCCCAATCTGCGCTACCATACGTTCATTATCTATCGCTAAGTTTCTTTTCTATGATCAAAGTATTTGGACACCTTTCACCTGATACCGACTGTACCGGCAGCGCTATCGTTTATGCGTGGTACTTGTCGGAGCGGACTGGAAAAGAAGCGACGCCGTACGTGCTTGGGGACCTCAACAAAGAAACGGCATTTGTGCTTAGTCGCTGGGGTGTGTCAACACCCGCCCTCCTTGAGTCAGTTACGGCTGGAGAGGATGTGGTGATTGTTGACACCAACAACCCACAGGAGTTGTTCTCGAACATCAACGACACCAACGTTATCGAGATTATCGACCACCACAAACTAGTCGGGGGCATCGTCACTACTGAGCCTCCGACGGTGACTATGCGCCCGCTGGCGTCGACGGCGAGTGTCATCTACGGCTTGATGGGCGACATCGAGCTACCGGAGCACGTTGCGGGGATTTTGCTGTCTTGCATCCTCTCTGACACGCTCGAATTCCGCAGCCCAACGACCACCCCACATGACAAAGACATCGCCGAAAAACTAGCCGTCCAACTGGGGATTACGATGGCTGATTATGCGTCAGAACTATTTGCAGCTAAGAGTGACATCAGTGACTTTACCGATAGCGGACTGGTCAAGCTCGACAGCAAGAAATATGGGATTGGTGATATGAATTTCCGGGTGTCAGTGATCGAGACAACCGATGTTCAAACCGTGCTGGATCGCAAAGCCGGTATCGTAGACGCTATCGAAGCCATCAAAGCCGCTGAAAGCGACGTCGACGAAGTCCTGTTCTTTGCGATTGATATCCTGAACGAAGCCGCTACCGTGTTTATCTACAACGACGAAGTAAAACGAATCATCGAGCAATCATTTGCAGTAACAGTAGAATCAGACACCGAGATCCTGCCCGGGATTGTGTCACGCAAAAAGCAGATCCTGCCGATGCTCAAAGTATAACCAGAACAGCAATTGTGTGTATAGCGCCACTGGGGTCATAACCCTAGTGGCGCTATACTGACGTGTATACACATTGATAATTATTACTATGAAACTACCTTATACATTTTTCCTGTTTCCGCTCGCACTCTCACTCACTCTGTCTGGGAGCGTGTTCGCCCAAGAAGCAGACACCCCAGAATCTACTGCTACCGAAACGTCTACCACCCCCAGGGAATCAGACCGGGAAGCAGCTCGCGCTAGCATTGAGGCAGATCGAGAAGCAGCCCTAGAAAACCGGGCGCAAATGCAGGCCCAGCGGGAAGCCACTCGAACTGAAGCAGTCGACACGCGAGAAGATAGGCGTGCAGAGGTAGAAACCCAACGGGAAGAGCGACGAGCGGCTCTGAGCGAACGCGCATCAGAAAGAATCATCAACCTCGCGGCCAACATCAGCAACCGCATGGATGCGGCTGCTGCGCGAATGCAGAACATCGTCGGTCGCCTAGACAGCCGCATCGACAAACTAGACGCGGCTGGACTAGATACCACCGAGGCTAGAGTGGCGCTCGCATCGGCCCAGCTGTCCATCAACACCGCTGTTAATACCCTGGCGACCATCGACGCTACGGTTCAAGCCGCGGTGAGTTCAGAAGACCCACGAGCCAGCTGGACATCGGTCAGGGTGACATTTACAAACGTCCGCGCAGAACTAACTACCGCCCACACCGAAATCAAAGCCTCCGTCCAGGCCCTCAAAGACGCCGCAGAGGCCATTGAGAGCAGTCGGGCCGTCGCCCCGACCGCAACCGAGGAACCAGAGGTTATCGAAGTAACAACAGAATAAGTAACATACTATGGAACCTGATACAAAAAACCCCAACTCCGCACCTGACTTGTCACACGAAGAAATGAAGATGCCCGAAAACAGTGCCAAATCAATCCGTCAACCAGAACGTTCACAAACGCCAGTCAACGGTATTATTATTCTTATCCTCGCCCTACTGCTCGTTGGTATTCTGGGAGGTATGTACTACTGGTTTAGCCAACTCACGGCCAATACGACACCGGTGCCAACCGTTGAACGTCCCACCAGTGAAGAGAACAACGAACCGGAAAGCACCACTGCTGAGGCCGCTGTTGAGAACCAAGCCGCCCTGAGTACTTCAGACGAAATTGCTTCAATTGAAGCCGACGTGCTCGCGACCGACCTCGATTCACTCGATGCTGAGCTTATCGCCATTGATGCTGAATTAGATGCTGCTTTGAATGAATCGTTCTAAAGCTGCCCTAGTCAGACAGAACCCGCCACTAGGCGGGTTTTTAGTACCTTGCAAAATCCCGGGAGTTCGGTAGGCTACTGCCACTATGCCACATTCACACAATACTAACTGGAAAGAAGCCTTTACCATCGAAGAACTACCTGATTCCCAGGTCAAAATCACCGGCGAGCTATCATACGCTGAACTAGCCAGTGAGCGTAACGCTGCGCTGGTTGCGCTGGGTAAAAACGTGGAGCTAGATGGGTTCCGCAAAGGACACGTGCCCACCCCAATCCTAGAGAAACACATTGGCACCATGAACATCCTCAGTGAGATGGCTGAGCGAGCTATCGCCCACTCGTATCCACACATCCTCGCTGCGTTCGAGATTGATGCCATCGGCCACCCCCACATCGAGGTCACCAAAATCGCCCCCGAAAACCCGCTGGCGTTTACCGCTACGGTTGCTGTCGTACCAACATTCAAACTACCTGACTACGAATCAATCGCCAAAGAAATCAACCTCGCCAAGCCAACCGACGAGGTAACTGACGCCGAGGTAGACGCAAAAGTACAAGAAATCCAAAAATCAAAACGAGCGTACGACCGGATGCAAGAACTGTCACAGCAGCAGCCAGCTGCAGGCGACACCAACACATCAATGGAGGAAGTCCAGGCCAAGGTGGAGAAAGACACCGACGCTCCCCTACCGGAACTAACCGACGAGTACGTCAAAACCCTCGGCCAGCCGGGTCAATTTGAAGACGTCGCTGGATTCAAAACTGGCCTACGTGAACACCTCACCGCTGAGAAAAAGCAACACAACGCTGCCAAACACCGCGCTGATATCACTGACGCTATCATCAAGAAAACCGACATCACCCTGCCGCAAATCCTCATCGACTCTGAGATCAACCAGATGTTCGCCCAGATGGAAGACGACCTCAAGCGTTCAGAACTCAAAATGGACGACTACCTGACCCACATCAAAAAAACCAAAGAAGACCTCGCGACCGAGTGGAAACCAGCGGCGCAGATGCGAGCACAGTTGCAACTTATCCTCAACGAAATCGCTAAGGACAAGGAAATTAGCCCCGACGAGGCTGAGGTAGCCAACCAAACCGCCGCCCTCAAAACCAAATTCAAAGACGCTGACGAACACCGCGTCAAGCTATACGTCATCTCCATGCTCCAAAACGAAAGTGTGATGAAGCACCTAGAGCAAATCTAGAAGATCACACAGAGAACAGCTGCACCGATACTGGGCCGCTGTTTTCTTTATCCTAAATCTGCTACCATGCACTTAGCGCCATTGGCGCGCTCCGAATAATTGAAATTTGAACTAATTTATGAAAAAAGAAACCCTGCCGATCGAAAACTACCTCGTCCCGATGGTAATTGAGAAAACTGCTGGTGGCGAACGGTCGTTTGACATCTTCTCTCGGCTGCTCAAAGAACGGATCATATTTGTCTCAGGTGAAGTCCGTGATGAGATGGCCAACCTAATCGTAGCCCAACTGTTGTTCCTCGAAGCCGAAGACCAGAAAAAAGACATCACCCTGTACGTCAACTCACCCGGTGGGAGTGTGTCGGCTGGTCTGTCAATCATCGACACCATGCACCACATCAAACCAGACGTCGCGACCGTTTGTATGGGTATGGCCGCGTCCATGGGATCACTAATCCTCTCACAAGGCGCTAAAGGCAAGCGATTCATCCTCCCCAACGCCGAAGTGATGATCCACCAACCATCAGGCGGAGCGTACGGCCAAGCGTCCGACATCGAGATTACTTCAAGACATATCATAAAGACCCGTGAACGGTTGAACCGCATGATGACCAAGGCCACCGGCCAAAAGCTCGACAAAATTGCTAAAGACATGGATCGCGATTTCTTCATGGACGCTGAAGAAGCGATGAAATACGGTATCGTTGATAAAGTTTACAAATAAACTAAAAAATCCCAAAGGGTGACCCATGGTAAAACACAATCGGCGCTTTGCGCCGATTGTGTTTTACAAAATCCCTATAATCCAGTACAGTTTAAAAATACCAACCTGACCGATATACTAGATTTAGAAAAGCTGCTTATGCCACCACTGATGTTTGCCCTTGCGCTCGGTGGCGCGTTGTTACTGGGAGTCGTTGTGGGCTACGTATTTCGATACCTTCACGCCCTCTCACAGAAAAATTCGATTGAACTAGAGATCAAAGAACGAGCCGTAGAAGCTGAGGAAAAAGTGCACGCTATCATCGAGCGGGCTGAAACCAAAGCCGACAAAATCGAACAAGACGCAAAAACCGACCGCAAAGAAAAAGAAGATAAATTGAACCAAAAAGAGTCCCGCCTCGACAAACGTGAGGAGTTGCTCGACGAGCGCCAGATTGACGCGGATTCGCAAAGAGAAGCGCTCGAAGCAAAAATAGTCGAGATCAAAACCATCAAAACTCGCCTCGACCAACACGTCGAGGAAGCCGACCAAAAACTGGCAGTAATCGCTGGCCTGACCCAAACCGAGGCGGTAGAACAAGTATTCCTTAAAGCCACGGTCGAGCGGGCCGAAGACCTACGTGCGCGCATCGAGAAAATCGAACGAGCTGGGGACGAGGTGTACGAAGCTAAGGCCAGTAACTTGCTGCTCGCAGCGATCCACCGCGTTGGCAACACCATCTCCCCCAACCTCATGACCGCCCACGTCGAGTTACGGTCAGATGAGCAAAAAGGCAAGATCATTGGGAAAGAAGGTCGCAACGTGCGCGCGTTTGAGCGGGCCACTGGCGTCGACGTACTCGTTGACGAGTCACCAGGCTATATCGTACTGTCTTCGTTTGACCCCGTACGGCGCGAGATTGCGCGCGTGGCGCTCGAGGAACTACTCAAAGACGGCCGTATCCAACCAGCCAAAATCGAAGAGGTAGTAGCCGAAGCGAGGGCACAAGTCGCCAAGACCGTTAAAGCTATGGGTGAAAAAGCTGCCTATGACGCCAACGTACCCAACCTTGCACCAGAGCTGATTACCATCCTAGGACGTCTACACTTTAGAACCAGTTACGGGCAGAACGTGCTGTACCACTCAGTCGAGATGGCCAACATCGCAGGGATTATCGCCGTTGAAATCGGTGCAAACGAAGCCGTTGCCCGCGCTGGCGCCCTCCTACACGACATCGGCAAGTGTGTCAGTCACGAAGTCGCTGGGACTCACGTCGAGATTGGGATTCGTATCCTCCAGAAATACAACGTGGCCGAAGAAGTCATTCTCGCCATGCGGGCTCACCACGAGGAGTACCCGTACGAAACCCCCGAGAGTATCATCGTCCAGGTGGCTGACAGCATCTCAGGTAGCCGCCCAGGCGCTCGCCGTGACTCGATGGAGAACTACGTGAAGCGTTTGACCGAACTCGAGAACATCGCCAAAAACCTCGTTGGGGTGGAGCGCGCGTTTGCCATCGCTGCCGGACGCGAGATCCGTGTTATCGTCAACCCAACGCAACTCAACGAATACCAAACCAACGCCCTCGCCCGCACAATCGCGACGGCTATTGAAACCCAACTACGCTACCCCGGGGAGATCAAAGTCCACGTTATCAGGGAAACCCGCGTCGTCAGTTATGCCCGGTAACAAATTCTCGTAAAATACTACAACACACATTTATGCCTGCTGGCCAATTGCATTGCAGCTATACGTTGCTATATAATGCTGACATAGCCAATGAATGGCGAATGCGAGCAATCACACTCGCCTTACAATTAAATTCTAATTCCTATGAACAAAGCAGACCTCATCAACAAAGTACACGAAGTACTCGATACCACTAAAGTTGAAGCCGAACGAGTTGTCGACACTGTGTTCGATACCATTACCGCTACTATGAAAGACGGTGACCAAGTTTCAATCGCCGGGTTTGGTATCTTTGAAGGAAAGATGAAAGCCGCTGGAACAGCGCGCAACCCACGAACTGGAGAATCAGTTCAGGTACCAGCCAAACGAGTACCAAAATTCCGCGCAGCCAAGGGACTCAAAGACACAGTAAAGTAAACGGCAATAAGTAGAACAAACCAAACGGCACCTGAGGGTGCCGTTTGGTTTGTTCTGTACGGACACTACCACCTAGTGACGACCACTATATTCATGCTACAATTATTGGGTAGTGGAGGTAAAACACTATATATGTGGAGATACATATAGAGACTTACAACTACTATTTCCCATCACAATTGTAAAAGCCCCTCAGCCGGGGGCTTTTACTATGCGAATGGATTTTGATTGCTAGATTACCACTTTGGAGTAAGAGAAATTATTTAGTTCTCCTTCAATGTCAGCATACGTTTTACCTGCCAGCACACCACCAGCGATAAAGGTTTCTTGGGTAATATCCGCGAGACAGAAATCGGGCATTTGAAAAGCGTCTTTCTCAGCTTCACTATCGAATTCAAAATCAACTAAAACTAACCCCGCTAATTCCCCTTCAAACACGTCAAACTCAGCGGTGTGGCCCTCATGCTCAAAAAAGTACCGTATCTTCTCTACCCTACGCGATCTAGTGGCAGCAAAGCTTTCGAACTCGATTTGATTCAGTGCAATCGTTGTTTCTGTTTGCTTTGACGCATCCCCGTCTTCTACTGGAGTTTTTCTGGTTAGTTCGTATTTGTCGCCATTTTGTCTGATTCTCAAATCAAAATGATCGGTTCCATTATCGACATAGAGATCGATGATTTTCTTGAATGAGTAATCCGGCAAATTAGCTGGTAACGACTTGGCGAGGTACGTGAGTTCTAATTCAATCATGGAATTATGGTTACTTTTTTAATAGTTGCCACGATGCGTTATCGCCGACTCTGGATTCAGCTAATGTAGCAAATGCGTTGGAAAATAACAATTACTACGTACGGATACAAATACCCTAATCCCGCAGAATAGCGGGTATTCTGCGGGATTAGGGTGTTTTCTTTGTGCGGGTGGAGGGAATCGTCCTGACGGTCACTACGTTATTTATTTCCTTTCAGTCATAACTAACGTGCGCCGCGGGACACCCCTCACTTGTTCGCAGGCTCACAGCGCTCCGGCGTTCGATTCCCTCCGTAA
>JBDNIW010000001.1:0-72309 GCA_041688155.1 Minisyncoccota bacterium
ATCTGAAGCCAAAAAAGACATCCAAGGAGCAATATTTGGCCTCATCCTCATCCTCGGTGCCGTCCTGATCCTCACTGTCATCAACCCAGACCTGACCAACTTCAACCTAGAACAAAACCAAATTGCTCTGCCGGATCCACTTCCGCAAGATGATCCTTCAAGCGATGGTGTTTTGAGTATTTTGGAGTTTTGTGAGCAAAATGATGGTAATTGTGAAGTCCGCTCGTGCGATGCACTGGACGATTATACTGGTGGGATGATATTAGCTGGAGCAACGATTGGTTTGATTGCCCCAGGTATTGGACCACTAATCGGTGCAGCTGTAGGTGGGGTGGGTGGACTTGTGCTCAATTATGCCGGAACTGCAACGGAGTGTAGGGTTGTTTGCAATTGGTTAGACGGTGACGTTGTTGACGTAAATGGACAATCTTCTTGTCGCCATCCAGTAGATGCTTTAGAATCTAGAAGAGCTATTCTTGAAGCTAGACAACAAATACTTAGAGAACAGTATGATTGTACTGACGGTCGTTTGATTATGAGTGGAAGTCCAGAAATACCTCCAAATTGTATTAGAGATTTAACTGACACCCAATCTCAAAATATATTAACTTTACTTGAAGTAAATCCTGATTCTACTATTGCAGAGTCGATTACAAATAGAATTCAAAATTTTGCTATTCAAGACTATATAATCTCAGATACTTCTACTATAAGTGAACTGACTCAGACATTTAATGTTGAACGAATAGT
Source organism: Minisyncoccota bacterium (assembly GCA_041688155.1). Taxonomy (GTDB): domain Bacteria; phylum Patescibacteriota; class Minisyncoccia; order Phycocordibacterales; family UBA918; genus OLB19. The sequence goes on from JBDNIW010000001.1 coordinate 751, forward strand.
TATGGCATTAGAAATTCCAATTAGTACTAGTGTATCTGACAAAACAAATATTGAAACAAACTTTAATGGTATCTGTGTAGATGCAGGCTTTGACACTATTTTTGAAACAGTAAATAGCGTACAGTATGCTGTTTGCGGTGAATAGTTACAAAGGCCTAGTCGACTCCACAAAAACCCCGAGCTAACCCTCGGGGTTTTTATTATTGTCAGGGGTATTCCTACCGGTGCTTCCTAATAAATATCTCTTGTAGCAACGCAGTGACATTGCTGACTAGGAAGTAGAGGGCGATGGCTACTGAGATGGAGTAGGCTACTACTCCGATGATAATCGGCATGACGTATTTCATTTGGACTTGCATGTTGCGCATGAAATCGTCTTTCATATCTGGTTTTGCGCCTGCCTTGCGCGGTGGCAGTTTGGGCATGGTGAGCATGACCACTAGGAACTGAGTAAACGCAACTACAATCGCGAGGAACACACTCTTGTCGGTGATATCAAACTGATTTAAGAAAAACCGATTACTTTCAGTTGGGACGGGGACAAAGGAGTATAAATCATCTGGGTTAATCACGATGTCTTTAGAGGCTTCACCGGTAAACATCGACAAAAACGTGACCTCAGCTGGCTCACCATCTACCACTGGGGGATATAGTCCAATCACCCCAAAATACATAGCAATCAACAACGGGATTTGTAGCAAGATAAGAAAAATACTCGCAAACGGATTCATTCCGGCTGTTTTATAAATCTGCATCATCTCTTTGGCTTGAGCTTCGCGGTCGTCTTTATAGGTTTCTTTGAGTTCCTTGAGCTGGGGCTCGATTTCTTTCATGATGCGCTGTGTCTTGGCCGCTTTGATTGACACCGGTAGTAAAATGGTTTTGACCAAAAAAACCGTTGCAATGATAGCGAGTCCCACGTCACCCCCGGGGATCACGTCGATGAAAAATACTAATGAGTTATAAACCGGGTCAAAGAAAAACGTGTGCCAAATAAAACTAAACATAGATGTCGGTTAGTTTACGTTTTTTTGATGACGTCCGCAATGTGTCGTTTGATATCAAGTAACGCCGCCTGGCGAGTCAACTCGGTGTAGGCTGGTTTGATGATGATAATAAACACCCCAGTCTGACCGTGATCAAGGCAGACCGACCGTAGCTGCGCGTATACGCGGCGTCTGATGGTGTTGCGGGTGACGGCTTTCTTAGAGACTTTTTTACCAACCACTACTGAACCGTGCAGCGTGGGCAGGGGAGTATGCACGATAGTGCAATGAGTGAAATGCCAGCGCTTGCCAGTTTTAAAATACTGATCGAACTGTTTGGTCGTGAGACGGTGCGATTTCGCTAACATACAAAAACTATACCAAACAAAAAAGCGCTAGCGCGCTTTTTTGACCGTAAGTTGAGCTCGACCTTTACGTCGTCTCGCTTGGATGATTTTACGCCCACTGGGAGTGGCTGACCGAGCGAGGAAACCGTGAGTTGTTGCGCGCTTCTTTTTCTTTGGTTGATAGGTTCGTTTTGGCATATATGTGACTTAGTGGGCGTAACTATACCTAAATATACTTAGATTGCAAGGGAAGTGTCTGAAAATTATCTTCTCCACAGGTTATCCCCAGTTGCTAATCTAAAAGCTGCATCCACTTTGATAATTTTATACAAAATAAAAAATATTTACAGAGTTCTGATAGAGAGTATAATGCAAACTACCAACCAATTCTATGAATTCTCTCACTCAGTCGCACCAAACAAACAGCATTGTCAAAACTGAACAAATTGACGTCAAACAGCTGTGGGACGATGCACTGGTTAAAATTGAGTTAGCTATTACGACCGCCAACTTTAAAACTTGGTTCCGTGACACCCACATCGTGACCCTCGAAGATGGACTAGCGACTATCGGCGTACCCAGTGTGTTTGTCAAAGACTGGCTGCAGGACAAATTCCAGAGCATGATCCTCAAAACACTCCGAGAAATCACCCCCCACGTCCGAAGTGTCGAGTACATCGTCGCCCAACGCAACGAACGTAAACAAGAATCAAATAAAAACCAAACGGTAAATGCGGCATTACCACTAGAGGAGTATTACATCAACAAAAGCGATAACCTTAACCCTAAATACTCGTTTGATACGTTTGTGGTTGGTCCGTACAACGCCCTAGCACACGCCGCCGCCAAAACCGTCAGCGCTAAACCTGGTATCACCTACAACCCACTATTTATCTACGGTAAAACTGGACATGGTAAAACTCACCTGATCCAAGCGGTTGGAAATCAAATCAAAAAAACTGGTAAAAAAGTGTTTTACGTCACGAGTGAACGGTTTGCGGTGGACTATTTTAATTCCCTACAAAGTGGGAGTGCAAACAGTTTTAAAGATCGCTATCGTCAGTACGATGTCTTGATCATGGATGACATTCAATTCCTCGCGACCAAAGAAAAAACCCAAGAGGAGTTATTTCACCTCTTTAATGCCCTCCACGACAACAACAAACAGATTGTCTTCTCTAGTGACATACATCCTGCTCTGCTCAACGGCATGGAAGAGCGACTCCAATCAAGATTTGCCCAAGGAATGATTGTCGACCTCCCAGCCCCTGACCTCGAATCACGCGCCGCTATTTTGCGGGCAAAATCAGCCCAGAACAGCATCACGCTGGCTGATGATGTGGTTGACCATCTCGCGGCCACCATCGAGGGAAACGTGCGGGAACTCGAAGGTGCACTCAACAGCATCATGTGTCAGTCACAACTCCTCGGGCGAGTACTATCAATCGAGGAGGTCCGAACTATCATCAAAAATAGTTCTCGACCGCGTAAAACTCTCGCTATCACAGACGTAGTTGAAAAAGTCGCCCGCTACTACGACATCGACCACAATAGTATCTACGAAAAAACCCGCCGTAAAGAAGTGGTAAAACCCAGGCAGATTATCATGTACATCTTGCGGGAAGATTTCCAGATTTCCTACCCGGCAATTGGCAAGAAACTCGGTGGTCGCGACCACACCACCGTCATCCACTCCTGTGAGAAAATCAAAAATGAACTCAAAAGTGACACTGAACTAGAAGAAGAAATTACTCAAGTCCGACTACTACTTAAATAACAACTAACCGCTCGAATTCGAGCGGTTAGTTGTTATCATAAACTGTCAATGTGAGTAACTCTGTATAGAACCCTGAGTAACCTGAGGATTACTCATAAAAAATCGATATATAGTGGGGATTAGTGTCCAAATAATCACGAGTTACTAACAGGTTATAAATACCAACATAAGTTGTACCCAGGTAATCCTCAGATATATCGCACCCCTCCCCAGCTCCACGCAAAAACAGAGGCTAAAAGTAAGTTGTATTACAACAGTAGATAGTAGTTTTGCACATCTCCCCAGTACTAATAATAAAGAGTAAAATAAGTTAAAATAGAAATATGGAAATAACTCTTCTCCACAGTGAATTACAAAAAGCATTAGAACTAGTTGGTCGCATTAGTACCAAGCACGCCACCTTGCCTGTGTTGCAGTGTGTTCGGATTGAAGTTAAAGCTAGCCAGATAACGTTGCAGGCTACTAACCTTGAAATCAACCTAGAAATCCCTTTAACTGGTGAGGTGATTGAAACTGGAGTAGTGGCGGTACCGACTCAGATTTTCTTACAGAGTATTCAGTTTATTAACCAAGAAAAAATCACCCTCCGGATGGAGGAGCAGGTATTACAAATTGAGAGTAAAACCTCAAGTACTTCAATTAAACTGTTTTCTCCTGATGAGTTCCCTGTGGTCCACCAGTTGACTGATTTAGGTGATACGCTCCAAGGTGCACAATTTGCCTTTGGAATCAAGAGCGTGGCATTTGCGGCCTCTCAAACGTCTATCAAGCCAGAACTAGGAAGTGTATTTATTCAACAAAAAAAAGAACACTCGTTGACGTTTGTAGCGACTGACTCATTTCGTCTGATGGAGAAAACTGTAGCTCAAAAAGGGTTAACTCTTAAGGAGTCATTAATGATTCCACAAAAAAATGCGTTGGAGTTGGCACGGATATGTGAGGCTGTGGGTGAAAATCCTCAGTTTGGAATGGATGATAATCAGTGTGCCTTGCGATTTCCAGGTGGGGTATATGTTTCAACTCGGTTAGTATCTGGGTCGTTCCCGGATTACGAGCAGATAATTCCCAAAGAATTTGTAACCTATGTCACACTACTTAAAAGTGATTTACAACAATCATTTAAAAAAACTAACGTATTTCTAAATAAATTTAGGCAAGTGACATTACTTATCAGTGCTAATGATCTGACTGTCTCTTCCCAAAATAACGAAGTGGGACATACAACCGATACTATCAAGGCTACTGTAGAAGGGGAAGAACTATCGCTTAATTTCAACCAGCAATTTATTATGGACCCGTTGTCACATATACCAGCAGATTCTCTGAAACTAAGTTTTGCTGGAATAGGACGACCGATGATTTTACACGGCATCAATGATACTAATCAGCGGTATTTAGTGATGCCAATGAATAAGTAGTAGATACGTATTATGCAGATGAAACACGTAGGAACACTCTTTGAACGGTATCGAAGGTTGTTGGTTCCACCGCAGGCTTCAGTGGAAAAGAGAGTGGCAGAGATTATCTGTGAGATAACCCCACTGACGGTTAATTCTGATCAAATTTCCTATAGTGTCGGGAGTAAAACTATTTCTCTCAATCTACCGAGTATTTTAAAATCAGAGTTGGAACACCATAAAACGGCCATCCTCAGCCGTTTAGAAGTTGAAATGGGTATAAAGAATTCTCCAAAGACTATTCGGTAGTTGTTTCTTCTTCGTCTTCAATTATGCTTTCATTGGTAGTTGTCCCGGTTGGGGTAGTGGCTTCCATTAAAGCCCCAAAAGTTTGTTTGTTCCAGTTTTGAACACCATATTCCCAGTTCTGGTAGGCACCGTCATTAGCTGGATTACTTGGCGATGGACCAGTTGGATTACTGCGATCAACAAAATGCAGGATAGAGTGAATGTTGCCGTAGATTTGACTAATATCAATTGGTGTACCATCCTCAGTTTGAGAAAGGGCTTGAGTAAGTAATTCAGTGTTGATGTACTGTCCGCGTATGATTGGTTTTACTCCAGCAGTATTTATTTGTGGCTGGGTAAAGGTTTCAACGGGAAGTTTTTCCAAAGCTACATCCATAAAGGCCCGCCAAATTGGGGTGGTAATCAGACCAGATAATCCGCCACCCATAGCCGCGTTGTCGTTATTACCAACCCATGTTCCTACGGCAATGTTGGGAGCATAGCCCACCACCCAAGCATCACGCAGGTTGTTGGTACTACCAGATTTCAAAGCAACATCTCGGTTACCAAAATTAACTAATGAGTATGATCCCCAGAGTGGAGTTCGAGCGACGTTGTCTGACAATACATCACTGACCATGTGAGCGATGTTGGCCTCGAGTACTCGTTGTTCAGCTACTTCCCGTTCCTCGAGGATATTACCATTAGTATCTTCTATTCGTAGGATGCTTCGTGGTACTGCGCGAATACCGTCATTGGCAAAAATTCCGTAGGCGTGGGTCATATCTTTAAGCCGTACCTCTCCACCTCCAAGTACCAACGTTAATCCATACCGCTCAGGTTCATCAAGGGTAGTGAGTCCCATATCAGTCATTAGTTTGAGAGAGTTGTTTAACCCAGCTAGGTAGAGGGTTTTGACTGCTGGGATGTTGAGTGACTGGGCGAGGGCATTACGCATGCTAATTGGCCCGACAAATTGGTTGTTGTAGTTGCGTGGTGAGTAGCAAGGTGAAACAGATGTTGTATCCCAAGGTTCACACGCGGGTGAAAACTGAGTTGGTACATCAAACAAAATAGTGTCTGGTAGGTAGCCTTTACGCCAGGCATTGGCATAGACAAATGGTTTAATGGATGATCCCGGCTGGCGACTGGCAATTGAAACATTGAACTGTCCGTCGATTTCTTCATCAAAATAATTACGCGAACCAACCATCACGAGTACATCTCCAGTTTTAGGATCAGTGGCGACTAGTCCGGCGTTAGAAGCGTTAAATCGCTCGGTGTTCACAGCGGCTTTTTCAGCGACGATAGCTTCGGCGGCGGCTTGGAGCTCATAATCAAGAGTGGTAATAATCCGTAAACCCTGTTCAGCCATTGCCTCTTCTCCAAACTGCTCGGTGAGTTCCTCGATAATAGTCATGACAAAGTGGGGAGCTTTGATACCAGTAATAGCACTAGTACTAAACGTTACCTCAACTTGTTTGGCTGCCTTGTGTTCTTCGACAGTGATAAATCCGTTGATACGCATGCGATCGAGTACGAGTTGTTGTCGTCGATCAAGGGCAGCTCGGTTGGTACCAAACGGTGATAGATAGGTTGGAGCCTGGGGGAGTGCAGCCAGGTAGGCGGCCTCAGCTAGTGAGAGGTCATTAGCTTTTTTACCAAAAAAACTCTGAGACGCTTCTTCTACTCCATAAATAGTTCCTCCATAAGGTGACTCGTTGAGGTACACTTCAAGGATTTCGTCTTTAGTCAGTTCTCTTTCTAGCTTGATAGATAAAATTGCTTCTTTAACTTTACGGCTGAGTTTTTTGTCTCGGTCAAGGACGGAGTTTTTGATGACTTGCTGAGTGATAGTTGATCCACCTTGCCCGCCAAGTAGGTCACCGTCTTGCATGTTACTCACCGCAGCGCGGATAATTGCGCGGATGTTGATACCAAAGTGATTGTAAAACTGGTCATCTTCGATGGCAACAGTAGCATTTTTGATGTGACGCGACATGTCCTCTAGTGGCACAATAGTCCGTTTAACGTCTTGGTGGAGGTCATATAACAAGACTTCGCCAGTGCGATCAAATATTTTTGTTGACTGTAACACTCGTCGTTCATCAAACGCTGATAAATCGGGAATTTGTAAACTAGAAATCCAAATCAGGATTCCGGCGGACACAATAATAAAACCAGCAAAAAACAGAATCAATCCATCAATGATAAGCTCTTTCCAGTTCTTGATAATCCACAGTTTGGTTTTTTTCATGTAACTAGACTATATAAGCAATATTAGCATGGGTTGTCTAGACACCTTTATACGATTGTGTGCTAGCATTATTTCATTATGAAATTGCATCAAGAGCTCACTGAGCGCGGATTTATTCATCAGACATCAGCCAGCATCGAAGAAATCCTAGATGGACCAAAACGTACCATATATCATGGGATTGATCCGTCAGCTGACTCGGCCCACGCTGGTAATATTGTGATTTGGTTTTTGCTTCGTCACCTGGCTAACGCAGGCCACAAAATTGTTTTTTTGGTTGGAGGAGCAACCGGCCGGATTGGTGACCCAAAACCAGACGCCGAGCGGACGCTACTACCAGAGAAAACAATCGAAGCTAATTTTGCTGGGATCCAAGCTCAAGCCAAGCAATTTATTACCACTGATGATATTACTTTTGTTGACAACTACGACTGGTTTAAGGAAATTAAATTTATTGATTTCTTGCGTGACATTGGTAAACATTTCACCGTAAATGAGTTGATTAAAAAAGACGCCATTGCCAACCGACTTGCTAGTGATGTTGGTTTGTCGTACACCGAGTTTGCCTATCCGTTGGTACAGGGCTACGATTATCTAGAGTTGTACCGCACTCACGGCTGTGATGTGCAAGTTGGTGGTTCTGACCAGTGGGGAAATATCATCTCAGGAGTCGATCTGGTTCGACGCAAAGAACAGGCATCGGTATATGCATTGACCGTACCGCTAGTAATCGATAAAGCAACCGGTAAAAAGTTCGGCAAAAGCGAAGGAAACGCCGTTTGGATTGATCCAACAAAAACCTCACCCTACGAGTTCTATCAGTTTTGGTTGAACGCTAGTGATGAGAGTGTGGTTGATTACCTCAAACTATTTACCTTTGTTCCCTTAACAGATATTGCGTCAATAGCAAAAGATTTTGACCTAAATCCAGGCGCTCGCACCGCGCAAAAGAAACTAGCGTCTGAGGTGACGCGCCTAGTGCACGGTGAGTCCGCCTCTGAGTCCGCTAAAGAAGTGTCGGAATTATTGTTTGGTGACGGGTCGGTCGCCAATATTTCGACTGATGCCCGGGCAATCTTGCTAGCTACGGCACCAACCCTCGCTGTACAAGTTGGATTGAGTTTAGTTGACGTGCTGATTGCCGCTGGGTTGGCCACGAGCAAACGCGAGAGCCGGACGTTTATAGAAAGCAATGCAATCACCTTACAAGAAGCCAAGTGTAGTGACATCAATCAAGTGTTGCGTGAGGAGTATTTTTCCAATGGACTGGCTTTGTTACGCAGAGGCAAAAAGCAATTGTGTGTCCTGATTAAAGAATAAATTGAGACCCTGAGTTTGATGAGTAAAATAAAACCCACTGACTAGCAGCGGGTTTTATTTTTACATCTCGTCTACATCATCAAATGAATCGTAGTCCACGTCTTCTGCATCATCCTCAAGCGCCGCGTCGTCTTCCTCTTCATCCTCCTCCTCAGATGGTTCCTTAACATCTTTTTCTTCAATGTGACCAAATCCTTCGGTGTCGTCGTCAGTATCATCTTCCTCTTCTCCAACTACTTCAGCTAGTACATCATCACCTAACGACGCATTCTCGTCGTCTGTGTCTTCTAACTCATCTTCGTTTTTTGGTTCATCAGCCATACAAGGTTTTTATGTATAATTTGTATCAAATTCATGCGCAGACAGCAACTAGTTTGGTGTACAAGTTCGGAAGATTCTACTGTGTCCGGCCATGATGTGCAAGGCAAGTAATACCAACCGCAATTGCATCGTACTCGTCGTCAAGGGCATCAGGTGGTACATCAGGGATGAGCTGTTTGACCATTGCTGTCATTGCGGCCTTATCACTGTTGCCGTAGCCAGTAGTAGCGATTTTAATCGCCTGGGGGCTAAACTCGTATATAACACACCCAGCCTGCATTGCGGTGTAGATAATAATGCCTCGAGCCTGAGCGACTCCCATTGCGGTTTTAACATTTTTGTTAAAAAACAGCGTTTCGATTCCCAGGGTGTCTACCGCGTGATCACCAATAGTCTGCGTGATAGCATTTCCAACTACTTGTAAACGGGTATTTAAATCATCGGTTTTATTAGTCAGGACACAAGTAGAATACAACACCTTCTCCAAGCCGTTTTGGTACTCCATCACCGCCAACCCAACGCGGTCATATCCAGGGTCAACGCCAAGCACACGCATAACTAGTTAGCACTATCAGCGCCGGTGTAGACATTAGTGACGTCGTCTTGTTCTTCTAGTTTCTCGATAAACTCAGCTAGTATTTCGCCGGCCTCGTCGTCGAGTTCGACGGGAGTGTTTGGGGTATAGCCGTCGACTGATTTGGTAAACGCCCAAGTGGCTGAGCCAGGGGCACCTAGTTCAAGCCCTGCTTTAGAAAACACGTGCCGGATTTCTGGTGCGGTACGGTTGTTGTTGTCAGTGACCGCTTCAATCAGTAGAGGTACCCCTCCTGGGCCATAGCCTTCGTAGAGGACTTCTTCCATCGCACTCCCGCCCTCGCCTGAACCTTTGGCCAGGGCTCGTTCGATGGCGTCTTTAGGCATTGAGTCTTTTTTAGCCCGGTCAACTGCGGCGATGACGTTAGCTGAGTCAACCCGCCCACTAGCTTTTTTTACTTCCATCGTAATTAGACGGGAGTGCTTAGAAAACAGCTTGCTCCGCTGCTGGTCAGTCGCGCCTTTTTTATGTTTGATTTTTGACCACTTATTGTGTCCTGACATATATGGCTAGGTTAACCTACATTTTCTAAATGACTGTAGGCTTCGGGGCTGGCGGTTCGTCCGCGTGGAGTGCGTTCAATTAATCCATGACGGATGAGGTACGGCTCAATGACGTCTTCGATGGTGGATGCCTCCTCACCAGTAGCGGCGGCGATGGTGTTCAGTCCTACTGGTCCACCATTGAACTTGTTGATGATGACATCAAGCACCGCCCGGTCAGGCGCACCAAGACCGAGCGAGTCAATCTCAAGTAGGGCAAAGGTTTGGTCGATAATGTCGTTGGTCAGCCCGGTGTTCTCAAGCTGGGCGAGATCACGACAGCGTTTGAGTAGGTAGTTCGCGGTGCGTGGCGTTGCTCGGCACCGACCGGCGATTTTATTGATCACCTCTTTAGTGGGGTCCATCCCCAGCAAGTCAGCCGAGCGACCTAATATCTGTCCAATCTCATCGTCACTGTAGAACTCAAGCCGAAACGTTCCGCCAGAAAAGCGCGACCGTAGTGGGGCTGAGAGCAGTGAGATGCGCGTCGTCGCTGCCACCATGGTAAACGGCGGGAGTTCGAGTTGCACCGTCCGGGCGGATGGGCCTTTGCCGATGATGATATCGAGCACCCCTGACTCCATCGCCGGGTAGAGGACTTCCTCAATATTTTTACTTAAACGATGAATCTCGTCGATAAACAGCACATCACCTGGTGCGAGGTTGGTGAGAATAGCCGCTAGGTCACCAACTTTCTCGATGGCGGGACCCGAGGTGGTTTTCATATTAGTACCCAGCGTCCTGGCAACTAGGTTTGATAGCGTCGTCTTTCCTAACCCTGGTGGGCCATAGAGTAGAATGTGCTCAGCCGCGTGTCCACGCTCTTTGGCAGCTGTCAGTAAGATGCGCAGGTTTTCCTTGATTTTGGCTTGGCCGATATACTCCTCCCAGGTTTTAGGACGCAACGTCCGGTCGAGGTTTTGTGCATCGTCTCGGGTGATTTTTGGGGCAGTAGCAGTCATGTCGTAAGTATACCAAAATATCAAATGCAGTGTCACTATAAAGCTAATTCAGGCTAATGTGGGTTGATCAGACTATGACTCCTTCCTGAGGTGTTGACAAATTTTTGATGTGTGCTAATCTATTGGGGATTCGATAGCTCTCCCGCTTTGAGGCACTGGCCTCTGGCACCGATACTTGTAATTCCAGAAGATAACTCTCTAAACAACTTGGATGCGTTGCGAGGGGTTTCTGGCGCCCGGCCTGGACCGGGATCGCTGCAAACTTCCTTAGCGCGGCATTCACTTTCAATGCGGAAGTCTTGTTTAGAGAGTTATAGGCTGGAATTACATAAAGAACTAAACTTGGTACCTCTCGAATGTATCACAGAAAAACACCCTGTGGTATTGACCACAGGGTGTTTGGCTTTTTGAATCTGAGGTTAGACAATGTGGTTGAGGAACGTGTCGTCTGGAGCACCGGCAGCCGGAGGGTTGGTTTTGCTAGAAATGGTACTCGAAAGGGTTCTGGGTAGTTCTATCACTCGTTCCAGTTCTGCTATCGAAGTGACACCGTTAAGGACTTTTTCAATACCATCGTGCAACATAGTCGGGATGCCTTGGGGTTTAGCGGCTTCGAGGATCATGTGTTCACGAGGATCGCGTAGTACGACGGCTTCTACTGCGTCATCCATAACTATAGCTTCGTAAATACCACCGCGTCCCTTGAACCCGGTGTTACTACACACCTCGCACCCGGGAGCGGTGTACAGCAAACCTAGCGGAGGGACTGTATCTGGGTGCGGGTGGTCATGTAATATGGTGGTAATGATTTGTTGTTCCTCAGCAGTTGGGGGATGTCCGACTTTACAGTGGGTACACAAAAGTCTGATTAGTCGCTGGCCGAGGATTAGGTTCACTGCACTACCAAACATCCGCGCATCGACTCCCAAATCCATCATCCGGACAAACGCCGCCACCGCGCTGTTGGTGTGCATGGTGGTGAGTACGAGGTGACCAGTCTGAGCGGCGTGCATGGCGGTTTCGGCTACTTCGGCGTCGCGCACCTCACCAATCAGAATAACGTCTGGATCCTGACGCAGTAGTGCCCTTAAGCCTGAAGAAAACGTGTAGTCACCGTCGACCTGGGTTTGGACAATACCCTCGACTTTGTATTCGACTGGATTTTCAATGGTGATGATTTTGATACCTTCGGTGTGAACCTCTTGCAAAAACGCGTACAACGCAGTGGTCTTACCTGACCCAGTTGGACCAGTGGTAATGATGAGTCCGTTTGGTTTTTTGAGTTCTCGACGGACTACCTCGTTGATGTGTTGGTTGAGGTTGAGTTTATCCATTGCAAAACTCGCTACGGTTGGATCAAGTAAACGCATCACGATTGATTCGCCATACGCGCCAGGAATCACCGACGAACGCACTTCGACTTCTTTGTCACCGGTTTCAAAAGTAAACCGCCCGTCTTGTGCTTCGGCGCGGCTGTTGAGGACCATGCCAGAGAGTAGTTTGAGTCGTGACATCATGCGACCATACATATATGTATCGAGATCTACGATGTCGTGCAGCACTCCATCAAACCGGTAGCGCAGTCGGATGGCGTTGTTCTCTGGTTCGATGTGGATGTCAGATGCGCGCAGGGCGAGAGCACCCGCAAAAATCAACTCCATCGTGGCAGATATCCGATAGCTGCTGTTGGCGGTATTGATCTCTTTGAGAATTAGTGCGATGTCGGATTCTTTTTGAATGCGCTTAGTTAGTTCAAGGATGTCACTGGCGCTAATTTCAAAAATGCCTTTTCTCGACACTGTGGTGTTGGTTAGGTCAGCGTATCGCTCCCAAGCGTGGGTGAGGCTTGCAGATGAAGTCATAAACACCCGAAGCGTATAGCCGTTTTTTTGTAGAGTCTCTAGAGCAGCTTTGGTTTTTATGTTAGTGGGATTTTTGATTGCGACTGACAGCGTCCGCTGGAGCAATTCAAACCCAGTTAGTTCAGCCTCGCGGGCGAGAGTCTCGTCGATAGCGGCGATAGCTTCGGGGTTGATGGTGTAGCCGTGCAAATCAATGTGCTCATAGCCGTATTGCGGTGCGAGGTTTGCAACCGTCCGCTCCTCTTCTTTGTCTCGCAAATCGTTGAGGCGGGCATTAAGGGCTGTGTCATCAAATTGAACCATGTTGTGTATATGGTAGCACGTTGCTATAGTTCCACTCATGTCAGTTGAACACTTTACAGTGGCGACTTCTGCCGACTTTGAACCGGTGGTAATTGCAGTTCTCAAAAAAACAACTGCAATCAGTCAGACTGCTGCAGTTGTCACCCTCACTGGTGATCTCGGCGCTGGAAAGACGACTTTTACCCAACAACTCGCCAAACACCTGGGTATAACAGAACCCGTCGTCAGCCCAACCTTTGGGATTATGAAAGCGTACGAGTTGCTGGACCATCCACGCTTCGACCACCTCGTCCACATCGACGCCTATCGGGTTGAGGATATGAGTGAAGTCGGGCCGCTGCGGTTGCAGGAATTATTTACTACCCCAAGAAAACTAATCTGTCTCGAATGGCCCGAGAACATCGCGAGTACATTACCTACAGGCAGAGTTGCTGTCACGATTGATATCGTAACTGGAGAAGAGCGAACGGTGATGGTGTCTTAAACTAAGCGTGCACCCCAATCCCACGCCCAGCAAAATAGATGGTAAATTCTTTGAGCGGTAGCGTGTGGTTTTCTTGAGTTTGATTGTTTTCAAATCCAGACGGATTGTGCAGGGTTAAGGTTTTTTCTTTTTTGTTATAACCGATGATGAGTACTAGATGACCCCCGATCTGCATCGCTGGAGCGGTGTTGTAGTTGCGAATGTTGGGGTTTACCGATGCAATGACGAGTGAGCCTGAAGCGAGCAGCGTCTGAATCAAACGGGGGGTTAGTTTGGTATAAATAGTCGCCCGCAAACCAAATCGCTTGAGCCAAGTGATATACGGTTGGTACTGCATACTAGAAATACCGTCACCGTCTTTTAAATACACTCCAGATTTGGCGGCATCTCGCGCGAGGGGGATGGTTCGGAACTCACCTTTGTTAAAAAACAGGAGCAACATCGATGTACAAGCCATCCCACAGGTGGTGAGGGCCCAGCGCTCATACTCTTTGATTGACCGAGCGCCCGAGTCTTCCCAGGCGAGGTCGCGAGACAGTGACTGGTCATCTTTGAGTACCATTTCAGCCCAACTAGGGCTCGCAAACTGTGAGACGTACGGCACCTTATGTCGAATGCGTTCAGGTGTCCGACCAACAGCCGAGCGAAGCAAAAGAATGCTGTTGCTAAGTAGCTGTTTTATTTTATAGATGATTTTCATGTATGACCAGTGTAGCAAAACAGTTATACTGTAAGTAATGGCTAAAAAAGAAACCCCGACGTTAGTTTTACTCGACGCTCACGCTATATTACACCGAGCGTATCACGCGCTGCCAGACTTTACGTCCCCAAACGGCGAACCAACCGGCGCGCTGTACGGCGTTACGACGATGCTACTCAAAATCATTGAGGATTTTAAGCCGCAATACATCGCCGCTTGTTACGACTTGCCAGAACCGACCTACCGTCACGACGCCTACGACGCCTACAAAGCTGGTCGGAGTAAAACTGACACAGATCTAGTCACCCAGATTATCCGAGCTCGGGATATTTTTAACCACTTTGGGATTCCGATTTTTGAGAAAGTTGGGTTTGAGGCTGACGATCTGATTGGAACCATTGCCCACCTAACCAAAGAGACACCAGAGCTGCGAGTCGTGATTGCTTCAGGTGATATGGACACGTTGCAATGTGTCGACAAAAACCGGGTCGAAGTATTTACTCTCAAACGTGGCATCAACGATACAATTATTTATGATGAAGCAGCGGTCAAAGCGCGGTTTGGGTTCGGCCCATCGATGGTCGTCGACTACAAAGGCCTACGTGGTGATGCGAGCGATAACATCCCGGGGATTCGCGGTATCGGAGAGAAAACCGCGACCACCCTCCTGACGACGTTTGGTACAATCGAACAAATCTATCAGAAACTAGAAGCCAAGGGTGGTGAAGATAGATTTATCACCGCAGGGATAACCAAACGCATCGTCGGTCTACTGCTCGACGGCAAAGAAGACGCCGAGTTTTCCAAAATGCTCGCAACCATTCGTACAGACGCCATTGATTCATTTGACCTTGATTCTACTGAGTGGCGCGAGCATGCAGACATTGAAGGAATTCAAAACCTCTTTAGTGAATATGGATTCCGGAACATGACTAGCCGGATTGAACGGTTGTTCAACGTGGTGCTGGTAGATACCGCCGCCGAAGCTGCCAAAATCGGTGATACAGAAATCAAGCAAGCCAGCATCCTACTCTGGCTACTTGAAAGTGAGCGAACCAACGCCAGTTACGAAGACATTGTCGACTACGGCCGGTCATTTTTGCAAACCAAAACTTGGGAAGAAACCGTGTCGGCGATGGAAGAAAAAGTACGAGCTGAAGGATTATGGGACTTGTATACCGACATCGAACTACCTCTGATTCCAGTGTTAGAAAACATGAAACAACAAGGAATTATTTTGGATACCGCATATCTCAAAACACTTTCTACTAAACTACACGTTGAACTAGTGGCACTCGAGACGTCCATCTACCAGCACGCTGGGGTCGAGTTCAACCTCAATTCACCCAAGCAAATGGGGGAAATCTTATTTGATACGCTCGAACTGAAACCAAAAAACGCCAAGAAAACTGGTGGTGGGCAGCGTAGCACCAAAGAATCAGAGCTAGAGAAATTACTGGACGAACACCCAATCATTGCTGATATCCTCCGGTACCGCGAACTCAAAAAACTTGTTTCCACCTACATCGATAACTTGCCCGAGGTGGTCGGGCCCGACGGGCGCATCCACAGCACGCTCCTGCAAACCGGTACCTCAACCGGACGTATGGCGAGTAAAGAACCGAACCTGCAGAACATTCCAATTCGTACCGAAGAAGGTCGGATGGTCCGGGGTGCGTTTGTAGCCGAGGTAGGATATCAGTTGGTAGCAATCGACTACTCACAGATCGAGTTACGGATTGCGGCGATTATGTCAGAAGATTCTCAAATGATTGAGATTTTTAAGAAAGGAGAGGATGTTCACAGCGGAGTAGCGTCACGCGTGTTTGGGGTACCGCAGAGCGAGGTTACCGCAGACATGCGGCGCAAAGCCAAAGTCATTAACTTTGGGATTCTCTACGGCATGGGGGTCAACGCTTTACGGACTAACCTCGGCGCCGATACGCCGCGCGCCGAGGCTCAAGAATTCCTCAACGCGTATTTCAATACGTTCACCCGGTTGGCTGAATTCCTTGAAGAAACCAAATCATTTGCCCGAGAAACTGGCTATACTCAAACTATGTTTGGCCGCCGCCGCCACTTCGCGGGGATCACCTCAGCCGTACCATTTATCCGCGCCCAAGCGGAACGCATGGCCATCAACGCCCCGATCCAAGGCACCGGGGCTGATTGTATGCGAGTAGCCATGCGCCAGATTCATGAGTATATTGAGGGACGAAAAAAACCAGACGACGTTCGGATGTTACTCCAAGTCCACGACGAACTAGTGTTTGAAGTAAAAGACAGCGAGGTGGAAGCAGTTGTGCCAGAGTTGGTGACTATCATGGAAGCAGCATTGGAGGGGAGGGTCAGTCACGGCGTGCCACTGGTGGCTGATGTAAAAGTAGGGAAGAATTGGAACCAGATGCAGGGGATGTAGCCCCCCCCCCGTTATTTCGGGTGATTCACTAGCGCAATCACGATGTAACCAGGGTCAACAATATAAAAATAAAACCGGTAGCTTTTGTCGATTCGCGCTTGCCAGAGATTTTCGGTGCCAGTGTACAGTTTGGTATTTAGAGACGGATGACGGAAATCTTGCAACAAATACCCAAACTGTTTGTCTGCTTTCTTCTGGATGTGCTGAGGCAATTTTTGGTATTGCTTGTCGGCTTGTTTAGTAAAATTAATCTCCATACTTTTTGCGGAAGGCTGGTAGTTTTTTATGGAATTCTTCTATGCTGCCAAATGTAATGTAGCGACCGTGTTTTATATCTTCACGACTCTCGCGAATAGCCTCAGCCAACTCAGGCGGCAGTGACACTTCCGGTTGCACAAAAAACCCACCATCGCGCTGTTCAATCCGCAGGGTTTGCCCTTCTTCTAAATGCAGTGCATCTCGGAGTTTCTTGGGGAGGGTGAGGACGCCACGCTGTTGTAATTTAACTGTAGTCATATAGTAAATAATAGCAGAAATACTGAATTACTGCAATTACGTCAGGTCGCTATTATTTCTAATTATAGCGGCTTCGCGTACAATACCCCTATGCTCAAACTCTATTTTGGAACTGACAGACAAAAAGTTCGTGATGCTGCAACTAACTTTTTGGAGTCACATATGTCATCTGACGGAACAGTGACTACCTTCGACGCTCAGTCGTTTGTCTCTGGGCAGATTGCTGATGCCCTTGGAGCTGCATCTCTCTTTGGGGGAGAGGAATGGTTTGTGATTGATACCCCAGCGGCTGATTCCGATATGGCACAGGAAGTGACCAGCTCACTCAAAGAGATGAGTGAGTCACAAAATACGTTTCTGATTTTAGAGGGAGCACTGCTGGCTCCAGCCAAAAAATCGTATGCAAAGCATGCCGCCAGTAGTGAAGAATTCACTGCCGCCAAAAATGAGCGGTTCAACACCTTCGCGATGGCCGATGCCTTAGCACAGAAAGACCGGCGTCAGCTGTGGGTGCTGCTCCAAAACGCCAAGCGTGAAGGTTTGGCCGCCGAGGAAATCATCGGCATGTTGTGGTGGCAGCTCAAGGCCCTTCGATTGGCAGATGTCACCAGCAACGCCGCTCAAGCGGGGATGAAAGACTTTCCCTACAACAAAGCCAAACGATCATTAGTCAAATTCGCACCCGGTGAGGTGATCAAAAATTCCCACACCCTCCTCGAGTTGTATCACGACGGACACGCTGGGCTGCGTGATATTGATCTAGCGCTAGAGCAGTGGGTGTTAGGTGGGCGATGATATAGTTAATCGTATGAAGAGACTCGCGCAAAAATTATTTACTGATCAACCAGGAAAAACTCATCACTTGGTGAACGATTTTTTTGCGCTGCTGACGATTGTATCGATTGTGTCGTTGGTACTTGAAACGGTACCAGGGCTAGTAGCGTACGAGCGGACCTTTTTCATCATTGAGTGGGTCGCGGTGTCGTTCTTTACCATCGAATACATCGGCCGGACGCTGGCCTCGAAACCAGTCTGGCGCTACCCAACCAGTTTCTTTGGGTACATTGACCTGATATCTATCCTGCCTACTTTTTTAGGGTTAGGAAACTTTACCTGGCTCAAGTCGGCCCGGGCGTTGCGAATCATCAGACTACTGCGGATGCTCCGGTTAGCAAAAGTTTTGCGTACTGGGGTGAGTGAAGACAGCATGGGCGTGTTGTCTTTAAACGTACTGATTTATTTTGTCGTACTGACGTTTGCGTTGTTGGTAACAGGCACTGCGATGTATTTGGTCGAGCCAACCACAGCCGCGTTTGTGAGTATTCCCGCTGGGATGTGGTGGTCGCTGAAAGTGTTCATGGCCGGGATTCCGGTGGTCGAGCCGGTGACGCAACTGGGAGAATTTTTCTTCGTACTGACGCGGTTTGTGGGGTTGATGTTGTTGGGGTTGCTGATTGGAGTGGTGGGGAATGTGTTTCGGGGGTTGTTGGGAGGGAGGGGGTAATTACAGCCATTAACTCGTTATGCTGTTAGGTGCAGCGCTAGTGGTTCCAGATCGCTAACTATAATTCTGCACTTCGCGTAGATTCTAGAAAGCCTTCGGGGCTATCAACTTTCCTTCAAGGGGTCTCGGTCCTTACAGGACCAGTATACCTTTTGGATATATTTTCCTTTCAGGCAAATCTATCGCAAAAGCTTTTCGAGCCCTAAACGAAAGTCTCCCAGACTTTCGATTCAGGCGCACAAACAAAAAATCCCCACAGGGATTTTTTTGTTGTACGCCTTCAAGGGGTCTCTCTCGTTACACGAGCAGTATCCACCCTGGACGGTTTGTTCACATTCGCTCCAAACCGCCTCAGTGCGGCTTCGAGCCCTCCGTAAAGTCCCCCGGACTTTACTTGAAGGCGCACAAACAAAAAATCCTCATAGGGATTCTTTTGTTGTGCGCCTTCAAGGGCTCGAACCTTGGACCATCTCCTTAAAAGGGAGCCGCTCTACCATCTGAGCTAAAGGCGCATATTTTGTTATTACTGTAAAAGTGGCAAAACTATAACATTTTGCACTCAAAAATCAAACGATTTCTGTCATCAGTCTGATACGCTACTAGCAATGAAATATATCATCCTTGAAAATATCCGCAGCGCCTACAACGTCGGGGCTATTTTCCGGACTGCTGATGGAGCTGGGGTGAGCAAAATATACTTGGTTGGGTATACTCCTAGCCCGATTGATCGGTTTGGTCGAGTACAGCCCGAGATTCTTAAAACGTCATTGGGAGCGAGTGCAGAGATCGAGTGGGAACACGTATCTATCAGCAAAGAGCTGATTATTCGACTACAGTCAGCTGGATGCGATGTAGTTGCGGTAGAGCAAGACCCGCGCTCAATCACAATCGTTGATTTTGTTGCTCCAGCACACGTGGCGTACATCATGGGTAATGAAGTGGTGGGGGTGGAATCAGACACACTGCAGTTGTGCGACACAATCATTGATCTCCCGATGCATGGACACAAAGAATCGCTGAATGTTTCGGTCGCTGCTGGTATAGTTATGTATCATGACGTCCTTTATAGGTAATTGGTTAGTGCAGTGGTTCTTTGCCGGCTTACTGCTTGGAGCTGGGTTTGTGTGGCCGGTGTTTTGGTGGTTGGGATTAGTTGGGGTTACGCGTTTGATTTATTTGGCGATACATGAGCCATCATGGCGCCGGGTGTTGATCGGGTCGCTACTGGCGTGGACCAGTAAGTCAGCCTTGTCTTTGTCGTGGTTTTGGAGCGTGTTTCCGATTGCCTGGCTGACGGTTGGTTCTGATTGGTTGCAATTACTATTGATTTTGGTGTGGTGGCTGACGGCCGCACTGTGGCTGGGTGCGGGCGGAGTGATGTTTGGCTCGGCAGTCAAGTTGCTACAGTTGTACGTACCAGCGGCCTGGTTGTATGCCGGTTTACCACTCTTGTGGCTGGCAGCTGAGTTGTTTGGGTCGTTAGTTTTTTCTATAGTAACTATTGGGTCTGGCGGGTCTGTTACAACTGCGTTTAGTTTTGGGTACATTGGGTATTTACTGGTTGGGCACGACTGGTTGGTGCAGGTTGCGCAATGGGGTGGAGTATACGCGTTAGGGTTACTTTTGGTATCACTTAGTTCATTGACCATTTGGCTCATTGTAAAGCGGCAAGTAGCTATAAGGTACGTCGCACTGAGTCTTGGATTATTGGTCTGCACCAGTTTAATTCCCTGGCCACATAATGAACTCACCGGTCAAACCAATACACATACAGTTGTGATTATCGACACAACTTTTACTCCTCAGGATTTAGCCGACGCTGACAGTGCCGCTATGCGTCAAGCAGCTCAAGAAGCAGCGATGCAGGCTGCGTTGGTTCTTGAACCCGACTACGTGTTACTTCCCGAAGATGCACGATATTTTAACCAAGTTCAAGCGCCCAGATTGACCCAAGCACAATTCAAATTTAGAACAAACAATCCAGAAGTAGTGATAGTCGATAGTGGGCGAGTGACAGTGGATGAGCGGGTTGTTTTGCAGTCTTTTGTTTATAATGGTGCGAGTCACACTGTCAATCAGTCACAAAAACGCTATTTAGTGCCACAGGGAGAATTTATGCCTTCACTTTATGAAGCTGGACTCAAACTGTTTGGGCACAGTGAAGTGATTGATGCTATTGCAGATACACTTGACTACACCGTCGGGACTGACACTAGTCAAGCTGATTTCGCCAGTAGTTCACCGGGGGTATTATTTTGTTTTGAAAGTGTGTCACCGTGGGGAGTGCGTGCAATTATGCAAGAGCGAGGGAATGTACCGTTTATTGCCCACCCGATTTCGCACGCCTGGTTTAATGAACCACACATATTGTGGCAACAGTTGGACAGCATGTTGCGAGTACAAGCAATCTGGAATCAGCAGTACATTGTGAGTGCCGGAAACCATGTGCGGGGATATGCTGTGACTCCAGCTGGCACAATCGTGTATCCGCAGTCGGTAGCCAGTGGTGATAATTGGCACGTCGGTGTTCTCACCGTACCCAAGGTAGATCGTTAGGGTGTAGTGTAATAAAAACCGTACATGCCAGCCGCGTCTTTTACTGGCGCGTCAAAAGGATTTAGATACGTGGATTGAATGGTGATTGTACTTAGTGCAGGAACCGTAATTGGCGTCAACGAGAGCGGAATATTCCAGCCGGACGGGTTGACTGCTGGCTCAGCAATAAATTGCTCAACGGGTGCATTGTCTAATAGCACAGTGACGTCCTGACCGCCTTTCTGGGGCCAGAAATTAGCTCCACCAAGAACGATGGTGGTAGAGGAGGTGAATTGGTAGCTGGCACTCGGTTCGTTATTTTCAGCCGTCTTTATAAAATTTGTTTCCACCGAACTAGTCGGCACAACGAACGCTTGATGCGGTAGAGGTGGTGTACAAGGACTGTCATCGAGTCGCAAACGAATAAAATCAACTGCTGTGGTATGACTATCATCAGTCATGAGTGTCACTACTAGAGTTGGTTCTAACGTGCTGTTGGCAGTGTGTGCACCATGCGGCTCGGCTTGGGGATGAGCCATAAATTCGACGATGAGTTGTTCGCCAGTGGCGAGAGGAATGCCGTAGGGAGCGGGTAATTTAGTTGGTTCTAGGGTGTGGCGAGACGCTGAGTATATCTCGTGCGCACCTCCGTCTTTCATAAAATGCCAGGGACAAATGGCCGGAATCCGGCCGACCACACTGACTGATACGTGATGCAAAATCGAACTATCAGCCCCTTCCATAGTCACTTCAAACCCAGTCACAACAGTGTCTTTCTCTACAGTAATAAGTGGTGAATAAAACCAGTGACTGTTAGGCCCGTCTGGTGTTTCTGGTCCGTCGTTAGTTGGGATCATTTTGTGGGTAGCCGGCACCCGAATTGTGATAGCGGTGTCTGAGTGGGTGGGGTTGGTTGGAGTTGCGATTGCAACTCTGGGAGACGTTTGTATCAACCCGTAGGCAGTAACTGTTACTGCAATGAGGAATCCGAACAAAATGAGTACTACAATGTTTCGTTTCATGGGTTTACTGTATCTTGCTTAATTAGTTCAATAACTCTTGAACCGTTGCAGCGTCGCTCCAAGTTTGTTTGGTTCCTTGTGGCCCCATGATGTAAGGATCAGTGCCTTTACCGCTAACCAAAACGTAGCCGCCGTCTGGACAATCAGCTATCGCGGTTTGGATTGCGGTCCGACGATCCATGATGATTCTGACTGCTGCTTCGGGACTCATGCCGTTTTTCATCGCTTGCACGATGGCTAGAGGGTTCTCATCGTAGGGGTCTTCGTTGGTGAGGATAATCTGATCGCAGTATTCCTCGGCGATTACGCCCATCTCGGGTCGCTTCCAGGTGTCGCGTCCACCACCGGTGTTACCCAGTACTCCAATAATATATTTACCCGCAAATGCCTGGTAGAGCTGCGTGAGTGAGTCTGGGGTGTGGGCGTAGTCAACCACCACGGTGATTTTCTTGGGAGCATCAGCTGGTGAGTGAAACTGCTCAACTCGGCCGGCTACTGGTGGCAATTTGGACAAACTCTCGCGGATTGATTCGAGCGGTACGCCGATAGACCGCGCGTAGGTAATCGCAGCGAGGGTATTGTAGACATTAAACACGCCGACGATGGGCACGCGGATGGTGACGTTATCGATAACCATTGTGACGGAGTCTTTTTGTAGAGAGTGCAGTGTGAGGTTGTTGAGACGATAGGGCAGTAGACGCTCCACTTCGTAATTAAGGAAATCCTGCCCGTGTTGATCGTCGACGTTAGAGACCAAGGTTCGAGGTCGTTTGGTGCTGTTTGCCACGGCGGCCGCCAGCTGCAGTTTGGCGGCTTTGTAGTTGGCAAACGAACCGTGTGATTCGATATGCTCTGGGGTCAGGTTGGTAAACAGGAGCGCGTCAATCTCAACAAATTTATGCCGAAACTGCTTGGCCCCCTCCGAGGTCATCTCAACCACCGCGTGGGTGCAACCAGCGTCGACCGCTTTGCGCAAAAACCGCTGGATAAAAAACATCCCCGGCATGGTCATTTTGAATAAATTGCGTTCGCGCTCGTCCCCGTAGGTAAACTGAATGGTCGAGAGGGAGGCCGTCTGGTATCCGGCTCCCCGCAAAATTTGCGCGAGGATCTCAGTGGTGGTTGATTTACCTTTGGTGCCGGTGATGCCGATAACGGTAATCTCTCGGGATGGGTGTTTAAATTTAATTGCTCCTATATACGCTAGCGCGTAGTGATAAGCCGGTTGAATTGCCTTGAATACGCGTTTTGGAATAAATCTTTTTACAGTTTGGCGAAAGTTTTGCATAGCTAGTTATGGTAATTTTTGTAAGGCTTTGGTGATAATGTCATTGACTGAGTTTTCGTCCGTGTTGAGTGATTGCACTGTCGCCCGCGCAGACGCGGCATCGTATCCAAGGGCCACCAGGGCATCAATCGCATCGGTTTGTTTGGCGTCAAGTGGACTCGATGGGGTGACGTGTTCGGCCAATTCACCGAGTTTCTCATGTAGATGGTTCACCACGTTTTCGCAGGTTTTCTTGCCGATGCCAGACAACTTTTGGAGTTGGGCTGGTTCCTTGTTGGCAATCTGCTCAATCAACAGAGTAGGGCTAGCTTGGCACATGATGGCTAGGGCGGATTTGGGGCCGACTTTAGGCACACTCAGTAGCAACTCGAACAATCGCCGCTCGACACTAGTAGTAAACCCGTATAGATCGAGCGCGGTTTCCCGCACTGCCAGGTACGTATGCATCATCGCCTCGGCCCCCTGAGTGTGAATCGTAGTGTGGGTTGGGGTATATATCAAGTACCCAACACCATTGACGTTGAGGATCAGGGCATTGTCTTCTATGTGGGTAATGGTCCCGGTCAGCTGGCGTATCATGCACCTATTATACTAGATGTGGCCATTTGGAAACCCCTTGCCTTTTAGATATCAATACGGTACAGTACGCCCACTTTAGAGAAATATATATGCCAATCACTACCGGAGCCAAAAAAGCCTTACGAGCCTCAGAACGCAAAAAAGTGTTCAATATTCGTCGTAAGTCAACCATGAAAGACGTCACCAAAGCGGTCGACAAAGCCGTCCTAGCAGGAGACACCAAAGCGGCTGAAGCGCTGCTACCCGCAGCCTACAAAGCCATCGACAAAGCCGCCAAGCGAGGGGTAATCAAGGAAAACACCGCCGCCCGAAAGAAGTCACGACTGACCGCGAGGATTGTCAAGGCGAAGGCCTAACTAGTTACGCAGCGAGTAACAACAAAACCGACCCACTGGGTCGGTTTTGTTGTTACTCTGACTTCTGACGAAGTCCGTTTGTGCGCAGGGAGAGGGATTCGGTCAGAAACAAATTTCTTTGCAATTTTTCATGATACTGACTCGCTTAGTCGTACTCGCCTACGCTCCGTGCGACATTACTGCGTCTCCCGAATCCCTTACCCTCCCGCACGAAATACGACAAAACCTAAAGACACGCTTTAGGTTTTGATATTTGCGGAGAGAGAGGGATTCGAACCCTCGGTACCTTGCGGTACGCTGGTTTTCAAAACCAGTGCAATCGACCACTCTGCCATCTCTCCGAGTGTTTGTCAAGTTTAGGTGTGTTTTACCTCAGCTTGGTAGGTGATATCATACCAGAAATATTATTTTTTCATATAGTGTTCGCTGGTATGGCAATTTGGACATAATAACTCTAGATTATTTAAATTATTATTATCCCGGTTACGATCGATATGATGCACTTGCAGTATTTCGTATACATTATATTGGCAACGCTGACATAGGCTGCCTCGTTCTTTCATTAATCTCTTTTTTAGGATTCGACTAGTCACCACTTTATCTTTTGACGGTCTGCGAGTTTTATATTTTATTCCAATACGACTTTTGTTAGCGCAGCTACGACTACAGGTCTGTTTATTGGCACCTGACAACATCGGTGTTTTGCATACTAAACAAGGTATTTCTTGCCGACACGAAATGCCGTAACAGGCTTGGCTACAGTAGGCTTTGCCATTGTTCTGTATCAGAACTCCTGGTCGGCGATAGATTGGTGTCTGACATATAATACAAGTTGTGTTTGGATTACGTTCCATTTCATAACTATACCACTAATCCAGTAGACCAGCATACACAGAAACGCAATCTAGCTCGTTCGTCACTAATTTGTTCATGCTACAATTCTAGTAATGGAACCAGCACTTCGCTCTATAACTTGGGAAGCGCCCCAGCACCATCATGTCGAGAAAGGGAACGACTGGTTTTTTGCGTTGACGATTGTCATTATTGCGCTCGTGGTGGTGGCTGTGTTGTTTGACAACGTATTGTTTGCGCTGTTGATTGGGCTGTCTGGGGGAGCACTGGCGGTCTCAGCTGCCAAACGCCCAATGATCATCCCCTACGCCATCACCGTTCGGGGGATCCGGATTGAAGATCGTCTGTATCCGTTTTCTACGCTCGATTCGTACCACATCGATGAAGAAGATCCCCGTGGTCCGCAACTGCTGGTCAAATCTGAAAAAAAGCTGATGCCGCTGATTGTCATGCCGATCCCGGCAGAACATATCGACGAGATTGAAGACATTCTCAAAGAACGATTAGTAGAAGAAGAACTTATCGAGCCATTTTTTGTTAAAGTCCTAGAGTTGTTTGGGTTGTAAATCAAATAGGGCCAGTGTCGACTAGTGCGTATTACAATGTAGAGGTTTGGTAATATATCTTTTTATGCTATATTCTTTGCCGTAAAGGCTCCCATAGTTTAACGGATAAAACACCGGTTTGCGGAATCGGAACTCCAGGTTCGATTCCTGGTGGGAGCACGAGTACAAAAAAGAGCACACGCTAGTGTGCCTTTTTTGTTCGTACTCCCAAGAAAGCGGAGCTTTCGCCCAGGAATCCAAGAGATGGAATATAGCGCACGCAGCGAAGCGAGTACGATATGACATCTGTACCGTTCATGTAATGAAAGATAGCCTAGTGGGAGTACAGGCAAGGATTTCAGCTGAATTCGCGCCGCTTTTGTACCCATGCTAAACTAGCTACACTATGCGTATACTTGGGATTGATTTTGGGACTAAAAAAGTGGGGTTGGCGTTAACCGATGAGTCAGGATCGATGGCGTTTCCTCACAGTGTCATCCCAAACGACGCGGTGTTGCTTTCGACGGTCGTTGACCTGATTGCCGAGCAGCAGGTCACAGCAATCGTTATGGGGCACTCGCTTAATCTCGATGGTACTCCCAACGCGGTACAGGCCCACATTGAAATGTTTATCGCTGACCTGACTGTACGGGTACCAATTCCGATTCATCTGGAGCCAGAGCAGCTCACCAGTAGGCAGGCCGCGACTACAACTGGCCGTAATACGCAAACTGACGCAGCTGCTGCCGCTTTGATACTAGAAAGTTATCTCGCTAAACAAAAAAATATGCCCGTGCAATTAGCACTAGACGAAGCGGTGGTGAAGATATCAAATGAAATCTCGTTTGAGCAATTCTCTGCGGTAGAAATTAGACTGGGGACGATCATAGCCGTAGAAATAGTCGAAGCTGCGGACAAACTCCTCAAACTGACAGTTGACCTGGGTGAACCTGAACCGCGGCAAATCGTGTCAGGCATCCGCGAGTACTACCCAGATGCACAAGTGTTGGTCGGGCTGCAGTGTCCGTTTATTGCCAACCTAGCACCGCGCCAGATCAAAGGCTTTGTCAGTCAGGGTATGATCCTCGCTGGTGCAGTTGACGACACGTTTGCGTTACTCAACCCATCGACACACCTGCCAGCTGGTACTCGTCTCTATTAATATGAATGAACCATCAGTTCTTGATACCCAGGTTGAGAAAGTGCTCAATACCAGGACAGTCACCCGGGCGCAGTCACTGATGCAATCTCGCTCGGGTTTGTGGCTGATTGTCATCGTTTCTTTTATTGAGTCAGCGTTACCTCTGCCAATCATTACCGACCCTTTTATGGTGGCCGGTATATTAGCCAACCGCAGCCGGGCGGCTTTGATTGTGGGTATTACGCTAGTCACGTCGGTGCTAGGTGGGGTGGTCGCGTTTATCATGGCTCGCTACTTTTTTAATCTACTTGAAGCCATGATGACTAGCAACATGCTGGCTCAGTTTCAAACTTTGATTGCGATGGATTCTTCCAACACCCTAGTGGTAACACTCGTTGGTGCCGTTACTCCAATTCCGTACACCGTTACAGCTTGGGTGGTTGCGGTTGGGGAGGGTAGCCTAATACTGTTTATCGTCGCGTCAATTATTGGTCGGGGGATTAGGTATAGCATCGTTGGAGTGTGTACGTACTGGTTTGGTTTGCGTGCGCTGACCTATGCCCGTCGCTCGCTGGGAGTTACCTCAGTGGTGTTAGCTGGGCTAGTGGTCGCCTACGTCTGGTACAAACTGTGAGTTGTAGCTACTGCGTTGTGGTTAGAGAACGCGTATACTGTCGTCACACACCATGTTCACCAAGCTGTTCACCCCTTCAGTACCTCCATACATAAAACTCCCGAGCATCGGGTTGGATATTTCTGACACGTCTTTGAAATACGTGTCACTCGAACCAGCACAAGCAGGGCAGTACTCACTTGAAAACTGGGGAGACATCACCATTCCAAATGACGTGCTGCACCGAGGAGAGGTCATAGATATCAAACAACTCACCACGGTACTAGCAGAATGCAAAGCAAAAACAGGAGCAGAGTTTGTACGGGTGTCACTGCCAGAAGAACGAGCGTATCTGTTTGAAACTGAAATCAAACGCAGCACTCCGATGAAAGAATTGCGCAGCCTGCTCGAATTTCGCTTGGCCGAAAATGTTCCGATCCCCGCTCGCGACGTGTTTTTTGATTACGCAATCCTACCGTTCTCGAGTGAGACAGACCGGACGATGCACGTGGCCGTGACCGCCTATACTAAAGAAACCGTGCAGGCGTACTACGAGGCGTGTCTCGCCGCAGGGCTACAACCGTTGGCATTTGAAGTCGAGGCACAAGCCATGGCGCGCGCCGTTATACCGGCAGACATAGAAGGAGCGGTGATGCTGGTTGATTTTGGTAAAACCCGAACTGGGATTGGTATCGTTTATAAAAACACGCTGCTCTATACTTCAACCATCGATATTGGTGGAGATCAGCTGTCGACGGCACTGCGTAAACAATTAGGTAATAAAACCGAAAAGGAGTTAACGCACTTAAAGAATACTGAAGGACTCATATGTGGTGCCGAGTCATCGCAGGTGCACGATGCGGTGATCACAACCATGTCAGTCATCAAAGACGAACTCGCGACGCGGATTCAGTACTGGCACGTCCGGACTGGCTCCGAAGAAAAACGTCGCCTGCAAAAGATAATTCTGTGTGGTGGTAGTGCAAACCTCAAGGGTTTGCCGGCATACCTCGCTGAGTCACTTGGTATAGAAATCGAGTTGGGTAATGTCTGGACAAATACTTTTTCGTTGGATGAATTTATTCCTCCGATTGACCAGCGGCACTCGTACGGATACGCCACCGCGGTGGGTCTTGCTCTAGCTTCCGATATACATATATGACCAATCTCATTCCCCCAGAAGCAAAAACTGAACTTGTCCGACTGTATTGGATCCGGATGGTGAGTGTGTGGGCGCTGCTCTGGTCGGTGTTATTGTTGGTGGGTGCGCTGCTACTGTACCCAACGTATCTGTTGTTAACTGGAACCAGTGCAGCTTATGTTGAGACGGTTGCATCAGTATCAGAACGAACTGAGGTGTTTGACCTAATGGTTGAGGATCTCAATCGTTCCAGCCAAGAAGCAAAAACAATTGTTCAAGCTGCAGGCAAAGTGTCTTTATCTACATTGTTGCAAGACATGTGGTCGGTTAACGGAGGGGGTATTGATATTGTGGGTGTGCAAATGGCTCGAGACGTCGATGGTATTACCCCGATTGGAATAACCGGTGAGGCCGTTGACCGCCAGTCGCTGGCACTGTTTCGCGATAGACTCGAGGCTCTACCTTATGTCACCAAAGTAAATCTACCGATTGAAAATCTAGCGGAGAATCAAGACATTACTTTTAGCATCCTGGTTACCATTAACTCTGACAATCTATGATCAGCCAAAAAACAAAACGTGTCGCGGTGTTGTCTGGAGTGGTTTTTGTAGGGATGTGTGTCTTTGTCGCTTTTGCAGTCCGCATGATTATGCTGGAATCAGTAGTTTTGTCAGAACAGGTCGCCGCCATTGCGGTCGACCAATCCCAGCAAGTGGCGTTCACTCGCCTAGAGAAACTAGTGCAAGCAACAGCGGGTGAGCGGTCTGAGCTTCGATCATTTTTCTTAGAGTCTCAGTCAGATAGTATTGATTTTTTGAACTATATTGAACAGCTTGCAACCGAACGTGGAGTTGCGCTTGAGACAACTAATCCAAAAGAGATTGAGGTCGAAGGTAAAACCTTCCTCTCGGTAGAGTATTCACTGGAGGGTAGTCTAGGTCAAGTTGAAGGATTTATTCAGTTGCTGGAAAATATCCCGTACGTATCACAACTGACAGCGGTACAGCTTAGGCGCGGGTCAAGTTTGGTGTGGCAGGCTGATATTATCATTGACGTAGCTGTTTTAACTTATGAACCAATCCTCTAAACAACTCAAAGCGATGGCACATAGGCTATTTACAGCCCGGCCCGGAGTAGCACTAGTCAAAACGCTACACCCCAAACGAGACTGGATGGTTGGGCTGCTGGTAGGTATTTGCATCGCAACCACTATTGTTGGTTGGAGCAGGTACACGTACGTAGTAAATCGTGACGGTGGTACAACAAACCAAGAAATAGAGATTGCCAACCCAACCTATAAGGCAGTATTGGTTGACCAAGCTCTGACAATTTTTCAAACCCGAGCAGCTAATTTTGTAAACACTGATCTACCAACGGTAGCTCCTATTGAGGCACCAATGGTTGAGCTGGAAACTGGGACTTCTTCTGCCATTACACCGGTCGATACGCAAAACCAAGAGCTGCAGATAGAAACAGTTGAGTCGCCAGTAGAGCAAGAGCAGATTTCAGAAACTCCAACGCTAAGTTGGTAGTTGGTGTCCCCACTAGGAGTCGGTCACCTTCACAGCAATAGTTTGTTCGACTGGTGGTCTCTAAACTATTGTGCTACGCGACCCCGCCGCTCGTAACGTCCTCCCTGCGGTCCGGGCGATGTACTCGCTCTTTTCGACTCCTAGCCGAAAGCGTTGCTTTCTTGGAGACACGAACAAAAATGGCACACTCACGTGTGCCATTTTTGTACTCGTGTCCCCACTAGGAGTCGGTCACCTGCGCAGCAATAGTTTGTTCGACCGGTGGTCTCCAACCTATTGTGCTACGCGACCCCGCCGCTCGTAACGTCCTCCCTGTGGTCCGGGCGATAAACTCGCTCTTTTCGACTCCTAGCCGAAAGCGCTGCTTTCTTGGAGGCACGAACAAAAATGGCACACTCACGTGTGCCATTTTTGTACTCGTGTCCCCACTAGGAGTCGAACCCAGATCAAAAGGATAGAAGCCTCTCGTTTTATCCATTAAACTATAGGGACAAATAACGGTAGCGTTATTTGTACTGAGTACAATACCAGAAATTAAGCAGAGAGAAAGCAGAAGAAGCGCGCTCTGATACAAGTATCAATATGAGCGCGCTTTAGGGGCGTTTTCTCAGTTGGTTAAAACATAGCCCAATCAGTGAAAACGACAGTGTCTGGTTCTGGTGGCAGCGGTGGGTCTGCTGGATCCGGGACGGAACTTGGAGCTGCGGGTTGCTCTACCTCGACTGCGGGTGGTTTTGGCTGTTCCATAACAGCGCTCCTGTGCTTGGCGCTACGTTGTACGTAGCATACTCGTAAAATACGTTTGCAGACGCACCTCGTCAATTGAGTTATAAACAGTTGATTATTATTTGGTCGGGTCGGTAATTGGAATCAGGATTTCATTCCGCCTAGTCAGTGGCATTGAGAGTGGGGGATTGTATTGCGCTACCTGGGCTGGGGCGCTGATGATGTAGCCGTCAGTGGTAATAAGTTCTTCGAGTAGAGCTTTTTTTGCCTCAACGCGACTCTCTGTTGCATACCAAGTAAACCTCAGCGCAGCGACCGTTGTAGCCGACACTTCTCGCAGGGTGACTTGTGGATTATTTGGAGTTGGGAGGGTATCTAGAGTATATTTTGACGGTAAGACAAACGACACGTTCCGGTTCAGCGACTCTCCAACCGTGGTTGCAACCGGCACGGTCATGGCGATCTTTTCGGATGTTGTTTCAAGAACAGGGGCAGTCATTGAAATACTGGTTTTGCTCGTATTGTTCCCAAAAATATAATCAGCGATTAATCTAAACCCACCACCAAGTGCCTCTTGATACGTACCAGTGATTTCGGTTTCGGCCACGATGTACGAATCGTACTGGCGGATCTCGTAGCCCACCCGTCGCTCCAGCACAGTGTACGAGGGCTCTTCTATATTCCTAATAGCAAGGTAGCTGCCAATGGTCCACAGGGCAAGCGCAGCGAGTAGTCCAAATGCGAGGTAGTACATGTCAGTAGTGTACGCCTGTGCAACCCAAAAGAAAACCCGCAAGCGGGTTTATTCTGTGCGCGCAAAGAGACTCGGCCACCTTCGCATCAATTCTTTGTTCGACCGACGGTCTCCAAACTATTGTGCTACTCGACCCCGCCGCTCGCAGACGTCCTCCCTGCGGTCCGGGCGATATACTCGCTCTTTTCGAGTCTCTACGGAAGTAAAACAATGCTCATCTGAATTCGGAGTACCTCGTGGTCACGAATCGCAAACTATAATCCTGGATTTTATGCAGATTCTAGAAAGCGTTCTCGACCCCGACTCGACTGTTTTCTCCCTTGGAAAGGGGAGAAAGACATGTCTCCGTCTCGCACCAAGGCACAGGACTGAAACTTTTCAGTCCCTAAAACCAAACACGTCTCACATGAGACGTGTTTTGTTTTACCTTGGTGCGCGCTCTGAGACCCGGTCACCTTCGCATCAATATTTCGTTCGACCTACGGTCTCCAAACTATTGTGCTACGCGACCCCGACACTCGAATCGTCCTCCCTGCGGTCCGGGCGATATACTCGCTCTTTTCGAGTCTCTACGGAAGTAACTTTGGTTACTTCCTCAGCGCGCACGAATAAAAATTGCCCACACTGCGTGTGGGCTAATTTTTATACTCGTGCGCGCTGAGAGACTCGAACTCCCGACATCTTCAGTGTAAATGAAGCGCTCTACCAACTGAGCTAAGCGCGCGAATTAGGTTGGATGCAAATACTGCTCGTGAGCGGATATTTGTAGGCACTATCGTACCTAATTTTGGAGAAAAGACAAGCGGCCTACCTTTTGAGGGTAGGCCGCAGAGCGGTCATTTCATCGCTTGACCGCTTGTGGTGGTTGACGTCGACACACACCAACATTCCTGTCCTTGACGGTTTTCCCCCGCTTGGGTTTTGGTTGCTCTTCACGCACTGCAGCAGCTTGCTTTTTTGCTGCTCTATCGGCGTCGTCTGGAGTCCAGTCTTTAGGCATACGCGTATCGCTCCTCTGTTTGTACTAAGTTACTATTTGTCTCTTTATAATTCGTTTTGCAAAAAAATGCAAGGTATACTGCTGCGTATGATTAGAATGGAAGCTATTATTAGTGGGGAGGTGCAGAATGTTCGGTATCGGGTGTTTGTGCAGGATGCGGCTACCCAGCTGGATCTGGTTGGGTTGGTGAAAAATCTACCCAACGGCACGGTGCGAGTGGTGGCGGAGGGACCGCCTGATGTCCTCAAAGCATTAGTCGAATATCTGCACGAAGGGTCGCTGCAGGCCAAGGTTGATAGTGTCGCTATCGAATGGCAGACCGCCACCAGAACTTTTGACGAGTTCTCTGTGTTACAGTAGGCAACAATTACTATGGCAGAACAAAAATTACCACAGTGTCTCGGGTTCATTATGGATGGGAATCGTCGCTGGGCGACCGACCAAGACCTGCCTACCTACGAAGGCCACAAGCAAGGCGGTGAAGTTCTGCGGACCTGTATGGAATGGCTGCGCGAGGCCGGTATCCCGCACGCGGTGTTCTACGCGTTCTCGACTGAGAATTGGAACCGCCCCGAAGCGGAGGTGACGTACCTGATGGATCTGTTCCGTCAGTGGCTGACAGAAATAAACGACAAAATCCATGGAGAAGGTGTGCCTGATCGCGAACGGATCAAAGTGCGTCTGGTCGGCCGCCGGGAAGATTTTGCTCCTGATATTGTGGAGCAGATGAATCGACTCGAAGCGGAGAGTCTGGAATACACAAAAGCCACTACTACTGTCTGGATTGCGTTGTCATACGGTGGACGGGCGGAAATAGTCGCTGCGGTCAATCAAGCAATAACCAATGGTGAGCCGGTAGACGAAGCCTCGTTTGAGGCGCTGCTGCAAACCGCTGACATGCCCGACCCGGACCTGATTATCCGTACTAGCGGTGAACAACGACTATCAAATTTTATGACGTGGAAATCGGTGTACAGCGAACTGTATTTTATCAAAAAACATTGGCCAGCATTGACTCGGGACGATTTTAACGACATACTCGACGAATATGGCAGACGCATCCGCCGCAATGGCAAATAATGACACCACCAACCTCATCCCAGACGTCCTATTTGAAACGGATGAGGTATTAGTGATTAACAAACCATACGGTTTGCTCGTGCACGCTGATGGTAAGTCACCTGATAGCACAGTGGTTGATTGGTTCCTTGAGCTGTATCCAGACGCCCACGGTGTGGGTGAGCCGGCAACCGACCGAGCGGGTAATACACTGGAGCGATCAGGCGTCGTACACCGGCTTGATCGTGATACCTCGGGGGTAATGATTTTGGCCAAAACCCAGTCCGCCTACGAACACCTCAAGCAACAATTCCAAGACCGCCTAGTGCACAAAGAATACCGAGCACTGGTATACGGCCGGATTAACGACCGCTGGGGCACCATCAACCGTCCGATTGGACGCAGCGCCAAAGATCACCGGCGTCGCTCAGCTGAGCGCGGCGCCAAGGGCGTCCTGCGCGAAGCCATCACCGAGTTTGAACGCATCGGGATGGGTGAGTACAAAGACGAACCGTTCGCCTACGTCAAATTATTCCCTAAAACTGGTCGCACCCATCAACTGCGCGCCCACATGCGGGCAGTCGACCGACCGATTGTGGGCGATACGCTGTATGCCGCTCATCTGGCGGAGCGGTCCAACCACCTCGACATCAACCGCATG
Source organism: Minisyncoccota bacterium (assembly GCA_041688155.1). Lineage (GTDB taxonomy): Bacteria > Patescibacteriota > Minisyncoccia > Phycocordibacterales > UBA918 > OLB19. The sequence goes on from JBDNIW010000001.1 coordinate 35,135, forward strand.
GCCCTGCACGCCCATGTGCTTGAACTGGTATTGCCAGGTGGTGACACCGAGCGCTTTATCGCTCCTGTGCCGATTGCAATCGAAGAAGCGGCCGAACGTATTGCGTCCGACTAGGCATTGTGGTAGATTACGGCACATTCAGACGGGTAACTCCGGGTAATTATTAATAGACATACAACCAATTTGGTATGAAAGCAGCAATCGCAGGGGTGAACATTTCACCAGTAAACATGGTAGAGCGCAAAGAACTCGGTATCAAAGCCGGAGACACCATTCGTGTACACCAAAAAATCCAAGACAAGGGAAAAACTCGAATCCAGATTTTTGAAGGACTCGTGTTGGCTCGAAAACACGGTACTGAACCAGGCGCAACGTTTACCGTTCGCAAAGTAGCCAGTGGCGTCGGCGTAGAGAAAATCTATCCCCTCTACTCACCAATGATCGACAAACTAGAAATCGTCAAACGATCAAAAGTCCGCCGAGCCAAGCTGTACTTCATCCGCGAAAAAGTAGCTCGAGAAATCAAACGACAAATGCGTCGCATGACTCTCGCTACAATCTCAACCGAATCAGCCGTTGAAGTGGAAGCCCGAGCGGCCGCCGAAGCAAAACTAGCTGAGGAAGAAGCCGCGAAAGCCGCCGAAATGGAAGCCGCCGCAACAGCCGAAGCTGAAGCCAAAGCCGCCGAAGCTGCAGTAGCAGAAACCCCAGCTGAAGCCGTCGTTGAACCAGTGGCAACCTCAGAAGAGTCAGCCTCAGAAGAAGCAAAAACTGACGCCTCAGGCGATTCGGCAGAAGTTAAAAAAGACTAACTCCAACAAAAAACAGCGGCTCATGGGTCGCTGTTTTTTTTGTTTGATGTTGTATACAGTCAACCTATCATATCTACCCCGCAAACTTGCAAAAGCCCAAGAAATCTTTACAATGACCGGGCTGAATAAGCAGTAGATGTCCACGTGGAGAAATTGGTAAACTCGTACGCTTGAGGGGTGTATGCCTAACAGCTTGCTGGTTCAAGTCCAGTCGTGGACACAAAGCCATACGAAAACCGGCGTAACCGCCGGTTTTTGTATGGCTGGTTACTAGATACTTTATAATTAGGTACAATAGCTCCATGAGAAAGATATGGAATCGACCGGCTTGGCCGGTGTGGAGTGTGAGTACCAGTGACGCTACTGGACAGGGGAATATGAACATCGCAACCTATGTGCAGGCGGTGTCACTCGACCCCAAGCTGATGACTATTGCCCTGTATAACCACACCAAAACGCTCAAGAACGTACAGCAGACCAAGCGGGCGTTACTCCAACTCCTGCCCGAGTCACTAGCGCCAGTGGTGCGTATCTGTGGTCAGCAATCTGGCAATCATATCGACAAAATCACCCGGCTGCAAAAACGATTTATTTTAGCCCAGTGTAACGAGCTGTATTACTTGGCAGACGCCGCTGGGTATGTCGAGCTAGCGTTGGTTGATCTACACGATGTTAGAGGTGACCATAGGTTGGGGACGTTCACAGTGGGGAAGCAGAAAAACCTGCACGACGAACCAATCTTGACCACTGACTTTCTACGGGAGCATAAATACATCCGCTAGCAATCTGCTATAGACAAAAGAAGTGTTTTGTGCCATTGTACTGATAGCTGATCTTCGACTGTATCGAGACTCATATATAACCCTTTATTCCCTTGAAAGGAGAATAGCTATGCGGTTTATTCTTGCGCTATGCTTGATTGTGTTTGGCTTCGCAGCATCTGCACAAACGCAACCACTTATCTTGTTCACCGAATCGCCTGTAAAATGCGTGCGACTGCCTGGTATGGTGACTCTGTTTAATCGGGTCGTCAACGAGCAGCAGGTCATGCCGCCGATGAGCACCGATGTGTTTCGAGGCAACGGTGACTGTACGTATAACTTCCGTCCGTACACCGCCGATCGGCAAGAAGCGATTCGGGCTGGTGTATCTGGTGCTCAGTCCCTGGGCGGTTTTATCGGCTGGATTGAAACTGAGCGCTGGCTCATCGCTGTCGAGCACATTGGTATGCTCGACCGTGCGATGGAGACAGCTTATCGGCCAGGAGCAATTCTGGATCGGAATCGGTGGACACTGCCTCGACACTGCTTCAATCTGACGCAGACGTTCGGCGGTGTTCGCATTGTTGGCCACCAGTTAGACTGGCGTGGCCAAGAGTGGAATTGTAACCAACCGGTTTTGCGTTGAATTAAGTACAGCAAAAGCCCCGCAAAAACGTGGGGCTTTTTTATTGTTGGTTTTTCTCTGGTGTTGGTTAGAGTTCACAAGTCAGTCCACATTCCTCATCAGGCGCCACGCCTCGCTCGGGGCAAGTGCCGCTGTAGAAACAAGCGTCGTCGGGGATGGCCACTTTGTACGTTGCCAAGTTTGGGTTGTCGCTACTGCCGTAGTAGAGCAGCAGTCGGTCGTTATCAACCGGTACGTACTGCGTGATGGGGTCGGGGTACTGCTCGCCGTTGATGTATAGCACTAGCTGGTCGGTGTCAGTGGTACAGAACTGGTTATCCAGCGTCACACACGTATCAGTTAGTACAATGCCAAGTGAGCCAAGAAACTCGGCAAAAGTAATGTCAACGTCGTGGATGTGCATCATGTCACCGTTGTTGTCGTGCAAGTGAGCGTGCTCGTGCAGTTCTTGCTGACTAGTGGTCTGGAACGCGTCGCCTGATAATTCAACCAACGTGTCGCCCACGATGATATGGAAATCAGCGTGGACGTGGTACTTACTATCAAACGGATCAGCAATCGGGTGGTTGTCCTGGTGATTGGTATGGTCGTCCATACCGTACATGGTCATTAGTAACCCCATCCCGATACTCAGTCCGAGTCCAGCAACAAAAGAAACAATTTCGGCACGTTGTATGTTCATGGGGTCAGTGTAGCGATTTTGGACTCGCCTGTCTACAATTCATTATTCCTGGGTTGTTATATTGATACTAGGAGTTGGTAGGGTCGGCTGGGGACTGACGATGAGTAGTAAGTCTTCAGCACCTAGTCTGGTTTGTAGCCATAGTTTAAATCCGTCCGCTTCGGAGATGGTTAGTGGGACGGCGGTGGCGTCGGTGTAGAGTAGGACAATGGTTTGGTTCTGCGCACTCGCTTCAGCTGTCCCGGACTCGATAGTTCCGATAGCGATGTTTTGCACCAGTCGGTTGATGGCTCGGGCCTCACCCAGTAATCGTGCGGGGCTTTCAAATGACTGTTGTTCAGCCTCCAGGCGCGCTTCGAGCGCCGAGACTTTGTCTTCGTCACCGCGTATCTCGTTTAGGGCCGTGGTCCACTCTTCTTCAGTCAGAGCAAACGAGTTTTGGCGGATATTCAAACTGGTGTTGTCTAACCCAAATTCTGGCAACCTGTCGGCAAACGCAGCTATCTCGATGTCAGAGAACCGCTTCGCCAGGAAGGCAACCTCGATGCGGCTATCAGTGCGGCTGTAGGCGACGTCGCGGTGGATCACGACGTAGCCCTGCGCTTCAAACACGTCGCGGATATACAATTCGGCGTTTTGGTTAAAGTTGTTCTGCCCGACAAATGTGTAGGCGAGGTAGGCAGCTGGACTGACGATAATTACGATAATAATCGTAATAAAGTGGTTGACCCGCTTACGGTGTACCAAGTCGGGGTATTCTCGCTTGGGTAGTTTGAGATAGCGCGATACGACGAGTGCCGACAGACAGATGAAAATACAGTTGATCAGAAAGAGGTAGAACGCACCGTAGACAAAGTTCCACTGTAGCGTCGCAATCCCGTACCCAACGGTACATAGTGGCGGCATGATGGCGGTTGCAATCGCCACCCCGGGGATGATGTTGCCGTGGCGCGCGCGACTGATGCCGATGAACCCAGCCATCCCTCCAAACACCGCAATTAACACGTCAAAGATAGTCGGTGACGTCCGGGCTAGCAGTTCCGATTGTGCGTTACTAATTGGCGACAAGGCGAAGTAGATAGTCGAGACGGTGATACTGATGGCCGTGAGGAGGAGTAAGTTGCGGAACGAGCGTCGCATCAGACCCCAGTCGTAGATAGCCAATGACATTCCCAGACTCACAATTGGTCCCATCAACGGTGAGATAAGCATGGCGCCGATGATGACTGGAATCGAGTTGATGTTCAATCCGACCGAACAGGCACCAATCGCAAATATCAGCACCCAGACCCGCGCACTACTGACGTCTGAGTCGTCTTTGATGTTGTCGATAATAGTGCGGCGATCCTCAGCGCCTTCACGCAAATCAAAAAGTTTCTTAAAAAATTGCTGTACGGATTTGGTCATAGTATTTGGACTGTTGGACGTAAGTATACCAGCCTGGTTCGGTTGTATTTGCGGGAGTGCTGCTTATCTATCCAGCTGGGCAAAATACGCCGCACTGGTGGTTTGGAAAGTAGCTTTTTTCTCGTCGGACATCTTCTCGAGCAATCGCGGCATCATCGACAGGCGATAGTTAGACGAGAAAAAGTCCCGGTGCGTCCCGATGAACCGCCAGTACAAACTAGTCCAGACCTGCTCCCAGTCACCTGAGGGATAGTCAGACATTTTGCGGATATAGTTGCTACCCGAGATATATGGTTTGGTTGCAAACGACCCACCGTCTGCAAACTGACTCATACCATAGACATTTGGCACCATCACCCAGTCGTACGCGTCGACGTACATTGCCATGAACCATTTGTAGACTTCGTCCGGGTGAATCTCGCTCAGCAACATCACGTTCCCCAGCACCATCAAGCGGTCGATGTGGTGGTTATAGCCGTATGTGAGTGCAGTTTTGATGGCGTCATCGACCGGGTCGACCGTCGTGGTGCCGTCCCAAAATGAGTTGGGAAGGGTACGTCTGTGCTGCCAGAAATTCTGGGTCCGCATACTACTTCCGTCACACTCGTACGCCGCACGGATGAATTCCCGCCAGCCAATGATTTGCCGGACAAATCCTTCAACGTTATTGAGGGCGATGTTATGTTTGGTTGCGTACGCGAGCACAGCCTCTACCACTTGCATCGGTGTCAGCAATCCGAGGTTTAAGAGAGGAGAGAGTGTGGAATGAAACAGTCGAGTGTGCTTCGTGGTCAACGCGTCTTCGTAGGTGCCAAAGTTATGGAACCGGTCCTCTAGGAATGCCTGGAGGAATTCCGCAGCGGCCGCGTGGGTATATGGTACCCACACGTGTGTCTCGCCATATAGTTCACCCTTGATTTTCTCGAGCCACACGATTGCCGCGGTAACCTCAGCGTTGTCAAACGGCGTGATGTCTGCCGGCAACTCAATCTGCTCGGGTAATTTCTTCCGGTTAGCTTCGTCAAAACTCCACTGGCCACCGGTGGGTTCACCGTCGGAGTCGATCAAGATGTTTTTGTCTTGGCGGAGTTTCTTGTAGAAAGCCGCCAGGTGTTTTTTAGATTTCTCATAGCGTGCAATGGCGTCGGCTTTCTCAAGTAGGAACAACGGTGACTCGTAGCGCTCTAGTGTAAATGCATGCTTGTTTGTGGCAGTAGTGATTCGTGTTTCGAGCCAGTAATCGGTCGTATCGACGATGTGCAATTGCTCAATATCGTCAGCAGCGATTTTGATAAAGACAGATGTGGTGTTGGGGTATTGCAATACGTCGAGGTAAGTCACAGTGAATCCTTGTTTTTCAAGTTGGATTTTATACGCCTGGAGTGAGAGTCGATGTAGGAGTAATTTCTGCCGGTGGGTAGGGAACTCGGTCAGAAATAGTGATTCTTCAACTAAATACACCGGCCGCTCTGGAGCCAGCGCAGGGTGATCAGCGAACAACTGATGCGGGTAAATAATAGTCGCGTCTTTCATAGGGGTGAGTATACTAGAAACCGTTATGGCAGTAAAAGTACCAGAATCCAAAATATGTCCCGTCTGCAAACGGCCGTTTTCCAATCGCAAAAGCTGGCGCGCTCGCGGACAATGGGAGCAGGTGGTGTATTGTTCTGACCGCTGCCGCAAACAAAAACTATGAATCCACATCTCACCCACACAAAAATCCTCGAGCAGATTGATTTGATTGATCCGGTCAAGTACGCCAAAACCCGCAACCACCTGACTGGTGCGGTGACACACCTGTCGCCGTACATCACCCGTGGGATTATTACGCTGCCAGAAATCAGGGAGCGGTTACTCGCAAAACACTCGTACGACGATTGTGAGAAATTAATCCAGGAATTGGCCTGGCGCGAATACTTCCAAAAAGTGTTTACTGAAAAAGGCGAGATGATTTTTGCTGACCTGCGGTTTACCCGTGATGACTGGCGACACAATCAGCTGGCGTCAGGTATCGTCGATGCTACCACCGGTATAAATACCATTGACGAGGCAGTCACGCAGCTGTACGCCACTGGTTACATGCACAACCACGCCCGCATGTGGACGGCGATGCTGTCCTCAAATGTCGCCAAAGCAAACTGGACCACCATGAGTCGGTGGATGTACTATCACTTGATAGATGGGGATCTGGCGTCCAATACACTGTCCTGGCAGTGGGTGTCTGGTACCAGTATCAATAAACAATACGTTGCGAACCAAGAGTTGATCAACGCCTGCATCCCACATAGTCAGCGTGATACATATATAGCTGTACCTCGGGAAGAAGTAGGGACGATCCCACTTCCAACCGAACTAGAACTATCACGACCGTTTGACTTACAAACTGAGTATCCAACTAGCGCCCTCATCCCAGACCTCACTGACAAGAACGTATTTCTCTATCATCCGTGGAGTATCAACGCCGCCTGGCGTGCAGAGGAAGTGGGGGAGCGAATATTTATAATTGAACCCAGACTGTTCGACAAACATCCAGTTTCAAATCGAGTACTGGAACATATGTTAGCCGTCCTGCAGACTCAAGTTCCAAGTGCCAACATCTACGTCGGCAACGTCGAAACCCTGCCCGGCATTACCCAGGCGACCGTGTATTCACAAACTCATCCAACTACGACGCATTACCCCGGAACCCACGACGCTGTACCAGAACTATTCCCCGAGGTACACGGCTACTACCCCAGTTTTTTCAAATTCTGGGAAGCAACCAAGTAGACAGTAGGAAGTCACCTAGACTGCAAATCACTTGCATTAATGTCAACATGACTGTATCATGCAAACCACTTGCATTATGATTTTAGGATTTTTAGGAAAAGGCGGTAGTGGCAAATCATCAGTTTCAACCCAGATGGCTTTATGGCTGCAGGCACAGGGTAAGTCTGTGCTCGCCATCGACGCTGACCACAACATGGATTTGTCCTACAACTTGGGGTACGAAGGTGCTGGCCCGTACATCGGAGGTTCTTTTCTACCACTGCGAGAAGAGTTGGGCTTGGTGGGGCACGAGCCAACGGAGGGATTGTTTACTGGCCCCGTTCCCACCCACCGGTTTTCATTTTCTACCCCTGATCCATACAGCGCACAGTACGTACACCCACTCGCGGACAACCTGTCACTAATGCTATCTGGTCCGCAACACGACCAGGTGTTGTATGGAGCACACTGCAGTCACTCGCTCGCAGCACCACTCAAAATTTATTTACCCCTACTGGACTTGGCTCAAAATGAAGTGGTTGTAGTCGATGAGAAAGCGAGCGTGGACGCAGTTAGTACGGGGATTCCAACTGGGTTTGACGTGGCAATAGTGGTGGCTGAACCACGTCCGCATAGTCTGCGGGTAGCCAAACAAATCCTCGAACTGTTGACCTGGTACGACGTTCCGGCTATTACGGTGCTTAACAAAATGCAGTCAGATTCAGACTGGACAATGTTTGCTGGGGCGTTGGGGGTTGAGCCGGCCGCGTCGCTTCCGTTTGCTAGTGGTATCGCAGATGGATTACTGAGTACCGGCCAATTTGACCAACTGTACGCCGCCGCCCAAACAGCCCAATCACAGACGACACGACTTGATCGCACTATCAATAAATATAAACGCAACACCGAGTTTCAGGCTACTCAACCAGCATAGTTGGCAGCGCTAGGTTTTGCAGCTGCAAAACCTAGCGCTGCCTGCGATGAAGCGGGTAGCCATAGATAAAAGGAGTTCCTAAAAAATGACCTCACCTTGTGGCGGATGTCCGCCTTGCTGCAAACGTTGCGTCTTTGACGCTGTCGGTCAGTTGGTCTCAGCGGCCGCTGCGGCCACAACTGTCGTCACGGCCGACGACTATGGCTGTGTCAAAGGCTTTGGCAACATCCAAGTCAGAGGCGGTCGGCTGGGGCAGATGCGCAACGACGCATTTCACCAAGTGACTGTCGCTGGCGCCAAGTTCCTGCGCCTGACTGGCAACCCGCTGGCCAATCATTTGGCCACGTAAAGTCACAGTGACCCGCCCACAACAGTGGAGCGGGTCATTTTTATGCTTTATAATAAACAACATGTCACAACCACAACAATTATTAGCCGCTATCCATTCCCTCACCTAGGTATGTGCGGCGTCTGCGGATTACCGACCACTCACGTTAGTACGCTACAAGCGGCTAGCCTGATCCCGATATTTTTATTTGTATTTGGGACGTTCGTCTGGGCGTGGTGGATGGTCACTCGGTTACGGATTGAAAACTATTTTCTCAACCGATATCAACAAATTGCTGGCCTATTACGCAGACGATAGTGGGGGCAAAATCTCTGGAGGAAAGGCTTCCGGGTTGTGCTGCACGCAGCGGAATGTGTTACGTAGCTTGCTACGTAACACACTCCATAGCATACTAAGGCTAATGGAAAAACACATTCGTAAAGTCACTCGGGTCGGGAAGCGAAGTTTGTCTGTGGTGATACCGGCAGACATTGTCAGGGAGTTAGGAATACGCGAACGTCAAAAACTCGTCGTGCGCCGCTCAGGGCAAAAGATAATCATCGAAGACTGGAAAGAGTAACCCCGGAGGTCAAGTTGCAACCAATATTAGTAATCCTACCAAGCACTACGCAGGCGGGTCCTCTAGGGATATTTTGTTTGACAAAAGTTTGACAATTGCTACACTGTATACATGAAAACAAAACCAGCGACTCAGATTGGGATGCGTGAATTCTTGCGTAATATAAAAAGCGTCAAAACCGCTGTCGGAAATGGGGAAGAGTTCGAGGTACTTGATCACGCGACGCCGGTGTTCAAAGTAGTGCCTACAAAAGCGAGCAAGAGTCATAAATACACCTTTGCTGACCTATCCCAATTCCAGTTCAACGCTGGTCCAAAAACTCTCGCCGCAGACGTAGATGGTCTGGTTTATGGCAACTAAAGCAATTATATTTGATAGTAATGTTTGGATTGGGTATTTTAACGTCAGTGACACCACGCACAAGCGGGCAGTGGCAGTGTTCGAGAAACACAGTGGACAGAGCATCATCTTAACCGAATACATTCTGCTCGAAGTAGCCACCGTACTCAAACAACAAATCGGTCCAGTAGCCACAAGCAGAATCATCACCGCTCTCCTACAGACCGACACGATTCAGGTGCTAGAAAGCGCAGCCTATTTCCAAGCAACCCTCCAACAATTTTTAACCACAAAAGAGAAACATCTATCGTTCGTAGACACATCGCTGTTGACCCTAGCGAACGATTTCACGATAGTGACGTTTGATAAAAAGCTAGCAGCTGCGCTGAGGGGTAGCTGAAAATTGTGGCTGACCCTAATTATCTCTACGGGGGGGGGCTGTGTCCGGCGGAAGGACCTCCGGGTTCTTTTTGCTATACTGGGACATATGAAAAAGGTTTTGTTGGGGATTGGGTTACTAGTTTTGGTCGCTATGGTTGGGGTGTGGTACCTAGCGCCTTGGCAGTCTCCATCATTACAGACTCCAGTGTATGTTGCACCAGTTACCGAGTCTGCTGTAGAGAGTGCTGAGTCAGTCGAATCAAAAGTTGCACTTGAAGTCGTGGCTGAAGGCTTAACCGTGCCGTGGGAAGTTCTGTTTTTGCCTGACGGAGAACTGTTGGTGACTGAGCGGCCGGGTCGAGTGGTGTTGCTGCCGTCTGGTCGCCTGTATGAGGTAGCTGAGGTGTCGAGTACCGGTGAGGGTGGGCTGCTTGGAGCGGCGCTTCATCCTGATTTTGCGCGTAACAACTGGGTGTATCTGTATCAGACGACAGAGGATGGGCTGGGATTAAAAAACAAAGTGGTGCGGTACGTGCTGACTGATGAGAGTCTGACGCGTGACCGAATTATTTTTGATGACATCCCTGGCGCGCGGTTCCATGATGGGGGACGGATTGCGTTTGGTCCCGACGGGTACCTGTATGTGACGGTCGGCGATGCCCTGCGCGCGGACGAAGCCGCCAACCCAACCACGCTCGAAGGCACGCTGCTACGCCTGACCGACGAAGGTGAGCCAGCGCCGGGCAATCCGTTTGATACTGCCGTGTATTCCTACGGTCACCGCAACGCGCAGGGATTAGCTTGGGACCCGGCCGGCAATCTATGGAGTAGCGAGCACGGGCGGTCAGTCGGTGGCTCAGGCTACGACGAGATCAACCTGATTACTCCGGGCAGTAACTATGGCTGGCCAGATTCAGAAGGGGAGACGGTAGCGGATGGCACTGTCGCGCCAGCCTGGCACTCGACCGCCGACATCACCTGGGCACCTGGCGGCCTGGCGTATCACGAGGGTAGTCTATACATGCCCGGCCTGCGCGGACAGACATTATACGAAGCCGTCCTCGATGGCACTGAAATAATCGCCTGGCACGAACACCTAGTCGGACAATACGGCCGCCTGCGCACCGTAGTAGTCAGCCCAGACGGCTACCTGTACCTGACCACCAGCAACCAAGACGGCCGTGGCGACCCAACCCCAACCGACGATAGGCTGATTCGTTTGGATCCGGCGCAGTTGGAGCGATAATTAAAGCATCTGAGAGGACTAAATTTTAAATCTCGGTTTCCATAATTTGTACGTAGTTCTGGCGGTGGTAGCGAGTATTATCAATTCCATTAATAATGGCCCAATTGAAAGAAACACAGTGTTGTGAACAATCCATAGTGAAGTTGAAAGCATCATCATCAGTCTCATCTTGATTCCAGAAAGATAAAAAACAGCAATCGTGCCTACTACTGCGGATATAACTGGAAGTATATCAATTAGTTCGTTGAAGGTGTAAATCCCAACTGAAATATAAATTAACAAGAACACAATAGCTGCGCCACGCACTTTCTTGTAAACAGAAATAGAATTTCTTATCCCAGTGATCAAAGACATGGCAGCAGCCGACTCAGAACCTAGTAGGTAAAAGTGCAGCGCTAGAACAAAACTCTGGATAGCTTGCCAGATGCGAAGCTGCTGGTCTTCTGCCTTTGAGAATGCATAGACCCCAGCTATAAATGCAACAAAACCAAGTCCTTGTATTAGGTATAGATTTGTAGTGAGGGTAACCAGGGTCTCTAAAACCATATGTAATCGAGTATAGCAGTATAGAGTGTCGTTTGGTCTAGTGCTTGCTTGGATTAATTTATTCTAAGCCTGCTTACTCCCTTATCAAAAACTCCTCAATCGCCTCAAACGTTTCTGGTGCAGCAAATAAATTATTGTGACCGGCGTTTTCGATGCTTACAAAAGTTTTATCGCCGGACAGACTATCGTACAACTCGCGCCCAAGGCTGTAGGGGATAAGTTGATCCTCTTTGCCGTGGATGATGTGGGTGGGGCCGGGGTAGGTAGCTAGGTTGGTGACGTTATCATACGCGTTCTCTACCAGTAGGCTGGTGGGGTAGAACCAGAAGCGTTGACTGGCTACCGCGGCTAGGTCGGTAAAGGGGGTGATCAGGAGTAATTTGGCTGGGGGAGCGAGACTGGTGTGGTACGCGGCTACGCCACCACCGATGCTTTCGCCTACGAGGGTGATGTTGGTGATGTTGTTCTGCTCTAGCCAGTCGATTACATTACGCGCGTCTTGTTTGATCAGAGTGTGGGTTGGGGTACGCGCGTCGCCACCGTAGCCGGCGTACTCGACGATGATGTAATCATACCCCGTCTCAGCAAATAGCTGCGCGTACCCAGCCCGATCACAGGCCGAGCCAGCGTTACCGTGATACAGCACGGCCACTGGCAGGTCAGTCCCGCTGACATACATCCGCGTCCCGTTGTGGGTGACTTTCTCTGCGCTCAGAAATGCTGGACAACTTGCAAAATCACGGGTTCCCGGCTGATACACAATCCGCTCTTGGTTCAAGGTCAGCCACGTCCCAAAGGAAATGTAAAAAACGGCAAATATTCCAACCGCGATTTTGTTTCGTCGTTGCATGGTGCAAGTATAGCAGGGTAGAACGAAGAACCACCGGTAGTAAGGTCCTCCGGGTGGTTTGCTTACACTGCCACCTACCCGGCGGTTTTTTGGTATTCCTTAATCGCGTCGATAAATGTATCAGCGTACTCTTTTAATTTCTTTTGGCCGACGCCAGTGATGGTTGAGAACTGGGCTTTGGTCTGGGGCTGTTGATACGCCATGGCGTGTAGAGACGCATCGCCAAACACCACAAACGCTGGGACACCGCGCTCGTCGGCGATACGCTTGCGTAAGTTTCTTAGCATGGCAAAACATGCCTCATCGGTTTCGATGTCGGTAACCCCAATCGCTTTTCTGGATTGTTTGCGAGGCTTGCTGGTCCTGGTTGGAGCGGGGTCAGCATCAGTTAGGAGCATGTCGTCTTGGACGCGCGGGAGCTGCAGTGTGGCCTTGTTGATTAAAAAGTCAGCCCCCAGTTTACTCACCGCAAAGGTTGGGTAGTCACCAACGTTTTTGCGGATATAGCCGATGGCGAGTAGCTGCATAAACACTTCGTTCAAGACACTCTCTGGCAGGTCGCCCGCGATACCCCAGACCGAGAGAGTGTCGTGGTTGTAGTCGAGGACTTTTTGTTCTTTGGAACCACGTAGGACTTTGACCACATGCGCGCGCCCAAACCGGCCACCAGTTTTGATGATGCCAGACAATATTTTTTGCGTAACCTCGGTTGCATCGACCGTGTCGCTGCTGGATTTGCAGACGTCACATGTCTCACAGGTCGTAATGGTTGGCTGCTCGCCAAAGTAACTGATCAGGTTGACCCACCGACACGATCGCCCCTCGGCATAGTTCATCACCTCGCGGATACCGTCGAGTTCTTTTTGCTTTTCAATTTCATCTGACACCATACCGAGGAAATAATCCAGCTTGATTTTGTCGCCCGCTGAGTACAGCAGCACACACTCACTGCGCAGACCGTCACGACCAGCGCGACCGATTTCTTGGTAGTAGCCCTCGAGGGTTTTGGGAAAGGTGCGGTGGATGACCAGACGCACATCTGGTTTGTCGATCCCCATGCCAAACGCGGTCGTAGCGGTGATGACGTTGATCCGGTCATGGATAAAGTCATCTTGCCGAGCGGCGCGCTTGTCTGACTCGAGTCCAGCGTGGTATGCGCCGGCGGAAAAACCTTCGGCTTGCAACGTCTCTGCCAGCGCCTCGGTGTCTTTGCGGGAGAAGCAATAGACGATGCAAGACTCATCTGGATGCTGGCGCAGTAGCGATACGATTTTTTGCACCTCGTTCTTTTTGGGGAGAACTTTGATTTCTAGGTTTTGGCGATAGAAACTAGAGACAAATATTTTGGGCTTTTTCAGGTTCAGTTCACTGATGATGTCGTCGCGCACGTTTGGGGTGGCCGTCGCTGTCAGCGCAATAATCGGGATGGTAGGGAAGCTGGCGCGAAAGGATTTTAGGTTACGGTAATCGGGACGGAAGTCGTGCCCCCACTGCGAGATGCAGTGCGCTTCGTCGATGGCGAGGGCCTTGATGTCGCAGGTCTTGAGCCAGTCAATCATACCCGGCACCGATAGTCGCTCGGGCGCCATGTACACCAGCTGGTATTTCCCAGCTACCGCGCCGTCCATCCGCTGACGCAATTCAGCCCCATCGACCGACGAGTTCAAAAACGTCGCTTTGACGCCGTTGGCGGTCAATGCATCCACTTGGTCTTTCATCAGAGAAATCAGCGGCGAGATCACAATCGTCGTGCCGCCAAGCAGCAGGGCTGGAAGTTGAAAGCATAAAGATTTTCCACCACCGGTTGGCATCAGCACTACGGTATCGCGTCCAGATAGAAATTCAGCAATGACCGCTTCCTGTAGCGGCCGAAAAGCGGTGTAGCCAAAGTGCTTTTTTAATGTTTCCAGATAGTCGGCCATATAGTAGCGCTATAGTACCAAGAAACTGAGCGGAAGACTGGTGTCTCCCTGACAACTCGCTGCAAATAGAATCTTACCTAGGCCTTGCCTAGACAGAAATAGAGGGCTGCGACTGTAGTTACACTCAAAGAGCAAAGCGAGTTGCTTGGTTGTTTAATAGTTCAGGCCAAAGTAGCGAGGGAACAATACTTCGCTGTCGTCAGTGGTAACACCAGTGGCGGTAATCGGTAACTGTTCAATATTGGCTGGCCAGGGCAGGGGTAGGGTGCCGGTAAATTCCTTTGCTCCAAACAGCACGTCTGCCACGCCAGCGCCCTCGCTACCAGGTAGCCAGGCGACTACCAGTGCATCCCAGTCGGCCATCTCCTTGGTAATAATCAGTGGTCGACCGGTGACCAAAATCACAATCACGGAATCACTGGTTTGCTGCAGGTTTTTGATAGTTGCAAGGTCTTCTGCACTGAGGGTGGGGGATGGGTTGTCGCCCCAGCCTTCGGCGTAGGGGGATTCGCCGACTACCGCAATACCAATCTGGGCTCGGGGAGTGTCAGCGGCAAATTGTCCAGCTTCGTTGTATGCAATTATGGTCTGGGCCCCCGCTACCTGGGTGATCCCAGCTAGAATTGAAGTAGAGTTCGGTGTCCAGTTGCCGTCGACCCCTTGCCACTCCATACTCCAGGCGCCCATTTGCACACCGACGTTATTCGCTGCGCTACCGGCCACGTTAATTCTTTTGATTGAAGAGTTCAGTGGCAGTACGTTATTTCCATTTTTGAGGAGTACGAGCGATTGCGCAACAGCGGCGCGCGCCAGTGCGCGATGCTGTTCCTGCACGTTGTCGGTCATTGCTACCACCGCTGGTTCGCCGTCAAACAACCCAAGGGAAAACTTGGCGTACAAAATCCGACTGACCGCGTCATCAATTCGCTTATCAGAAATGAGACCGAGGCGATTTGCCCACAACATGTGTCGCTGGAACGCCACGTAGTCAAACGGCAACATCACCATATCGACCCCCGCGTTGATTGCGGTAACGGTCGACCAAAAATCATTACGTCGTCCCTCATGAACCCCGTACCAGTCAGACACCAAAAAGCCCTTAAAACCTAGTTGTCCTTTCAGTACATCAGTCAGCAAGTACTTTTGTCGCGCGGTGCGTTCATCGCCCCAGGTATTGAGTCCGACCATTACACTCAGCGCTCCGGCCTCTATCGCCGCTTGAAACGGTGGTAGGTAGTCTGTCTGTAGCAGCGTATCGTTGGCCATGGTCACACCTTGATCTATCCTAAAGTTCTCGTTGTGTGAAGTGTCCCAACCCATGGCACCTAGGCCCGCGAAGTGTTTGGGCGTGGCGAGTACTTGCAGCCGTTGATTATTTTCGCCGGACGCTGATTGCAACCCTTCTACGTACGCGGCACCGAGCTCGGCTACGAGTGTCGGGTCATCAGAAAACGTTTCGTACACCCGACCCCAACGGATATCTTGGGGTGCATCAAGGGTTGGTGCAAAATTCCAATTGACTCCCGTGGCAGTCATCTCGGCTGCGGTTGCCGCTGCAACCTGGCGCACCAATGCAGCATTTCCAGCGGCCCCAAACCCAATCGCATGGGGGAACACCGTAGCGCCAGTCACGTGGGCATGCCCATGGATGGCGTCTGACCCATAGAGTAGGGGGATGCCAAGTCTTGATGACGCCGCTATCAGCTGGTACTCAGCAATCATTTGCTTCCAGCCAGCCAAGGTATTGTCAGCCGGTTTGGCACCAGAGCCACTCAAAAGTGCACCCAGCCCGTAGTCACTGATATCACCGACAGTCTTCAGACTATTTTTCTCGACCAATGTCATCTGCCCAATTTTTTCTTCGAGGGTCATGAATGACAGGAGGTTGGCAACGCGGTCTTTATTTGGGAGGGCCGCGTCTAGGTACGGTGCATCGGGTGGAACTGGTGTCAGAGGTGCCCGATCAAAATAACTAGTATTCATAAAAATATATCCCAGCGCCACTACCACTATGGCCAGTAGTGCGAGGTACCCCATGGGGTAGCGGTTAGTGAGGTTAGTACCAATAGTCATTTGATTAGTATATAGCACCTATATAATGAATCACGTGACAACCGTGGCTGATTAGTGTTAGGGTGAGGATAGGAGTTACTCGACTAATACATCTAGAATTATGTCAAAACCAATCACACTATATTCACTAGCGACCCCCAACGGTCAAAAAGTATCAATTGCCCTAGAGGAAATGGGGCTAGCGTACGACGCAATCAAAATCGATATCACCAAAGACGAGCAGTTTGATCCCGCCTACCTCAAACTCAACCCCAACGGCAAAATCCCGACTATCACAGACCACGAAGGACCCGAGGGTGAACCAATCTCGATTATGGAGTCAGCGGCTATTTTGATCTACCTAGCTGAAAAATCAGGCCAGTTGCTGGCGACTGATCCGCGAGAGCGAATGGTTACGTTACAGTGGCTGTTTTTCCAGGTGGGGCACGTCGGACCAATGTTCGGTCAGTTTGGCCACTTCTACGCCCACGGCGGGAAAGACGCCTGCGATCACCCGTACCCACTTGAGCGCTATACAAAAGAAACCAAGCGCCTACTCGCTGTGCTCGAGGAGCGCCTGACAGCCAACGCCTACCTAGCCGGGCCAAACTATTCGATTGCCGACATCGCAACCTTCCCCTGGGTCGGCTGTCTTGATTGGGGATATCACGCGAGTCAGGTCCTAGACCTGCAGTCATACCCACACGTCATGGCCTGGCACCAGAAATGCAGCGAACGACCAGCCGCCAAGCGAGGTGCAGCGGTGTGCCCGTTTGATTAGAGTAGTTTAGAACGATAGTTGAACGGATCAAATATTGAAGAAGTGTAGTGTCGAACGTACCGTGCATAGGGTGGTAAGGTCTAACAATGGTGGTTGACTCTATTTACCTAAAATAATTACAGAAAAGACTCCCAACCTCGGGAGTCTTTTCTGAAAGTGGGTAGGGTTGAAGGGAATGTTTCGGTGATTTACTCCAGGTACTCGAACGTATGTGCTTGAGGAGTAGATGCGCCGGCCTTCCTCAAAACAGCATTTATTGGTTGTAATGATGCAAAAGCTGTAACTACATCTGTTTTGATATGTTTGCTATTTATGTCTGTGTCACTTAGCCCGCAGCCGATTGTGAAATCTTTGTGGCGTAGCAAATCAATTCCGGGATGGGCAACGTCATATCCCTGGGGCGCTTTTTTAAGTTTATACGCGTCACTGAGTCCCTGTGGAAAATAGTATTCTAATGTGGGGTCAGACAATAGTTTTTGTATTTTTTTATGGTGGGTTGCAATATATCCCCGCATAGTGTCTAGATGTAGGCGGTCGGGCATCTTGATACCTCCACCCATGAAAGATTTGTCATCGGGCGCAATCGCAAAATAATATACTGGTTCAGTTGGGTCTTTTATATCGGCTGAAATAAGTCCTGACAACGTTGTTTTATATTTAGCTTTGTTTCTAGAAAAGCGAGCGTCTCGATGCAGTCGAAATACTTTTATTGTCTCGATGCCTTTTTTATGATTACGTGCGATTGCAGTATCAAATGTTATGACTTCATCCCGTATCTGTCCCAGCAGCTGAGTGAATTCCTGTCTCAGCACATTGTATTCATCTTTATGTTCCTCGTACCACTCTTTGTTATTGTTTTGTTTGATACCTCGCAGGAAGGTAAGTAGTTCAGAATGTATCATACGTTTTTTGTTAGCCTGGCTACCGATGTAGTGTTGCAGCTGGTGTGTAGAACTATATCAGTTTGAGGGTATAAACCCAGTCTGACTAAAAATGAGAACTTACTGACGGAGGCCTTGCCTCCGTAGGGACGCATGTGAAGTGTTTGGAAGCTGTTGCAGTTGAAGCTTTAATTGACCTGGTTGCTAAGTAGAGTGATACAATTATTTTATGGGAAAAGAACAATTAAAAATAGGAGTCACAATATTAATCACGTCAATTGTAGTTGGTTTAGCTGTTTATTACTTCACTAACCCTAAGATAGGGAAAGAAAATACTGACACAAAGCAGCAACTCAGTACTTATAATCAAAGCTCCAAAGAATATGCTGTAATGAGTCGAGAGCTTTGGAGTGCGTTTTCGTGTTCTACTTGGGCTTCCCATTTTAAAGACGGAGAAGAGGCCGAAAGATTGTTCTTGTTTGGCTATGAACAGGGGGAGAAATTCCTAGGTGCCACACGTGCGGAAAAAATTACTTACGCAGATTTTCAATCAGAGGTTCCAATTGGAGTTAGTTTGTCACTAGCAGGTCCCAACAATGATTTTGTCCTTGGTGTACTTTATACAAACGCACAGGAGGACGCGTTGGAGGAAGTGTTCTACACTAATTATGATAGAAAAAAACTTAATTCTGATGATTTACAAAAATCTATTGCAGAAAAGAAGTATCGTGAAGGAAATTGTCAGTTGATTGGAAGATAAAGTAGGAATGGCTCCTGACCCCATTTATAAAGCTTCACCTAGGACTCTCTTAGGTGAAGCTATAAGAATATAATCTAACTATGGAACATAAAGAACAATTTACTAAATTATTATCGGAAATAGAGAATGACAGCTCAGTAAAAGAGTCAGTAAAAGATTGGGGAGTTGCACTGCTCAAAAAATTGATTCGTGGCACTGAAATTGTAAATCGTGAATATGATTATTATGATAATGGTTATTACCTTGGTTATTTAATGATAGCTGCTCAAAGGATTGAAAATACACTTGTTGGACTGATTGAAAGCCTAGAAAAGTTACAAGCACAGGAAGAAGTACGGGAAGTGAAAATGCCAAAGCTTAATCGTCCACTAGGCTGTCTTGCAGATATTCTTGAAAAATATATCGAATCAGAAATTATTAAGGAATTAAGAGATTTCACAGAATTTAGAAACGAAATAGTACATAAAATTTATATTGTTCAATCTACATCGTTATCTGAAATAGAAAACTCTATCCCAAGAAGTTACGACCAGGCTAAAATTCTTGCTTTACAGACAAAAATTATGAAGCTACAAGCTTTGGTCCTCAAAAAAATACACACCGATAGCGAAGTGTATATCGATGCAATTGAAGCCAAGATTGACGAGGAACTTACTGATCAAGTATCACTAAAATTAAAATAAAACCCTGCTGATTCTAAGTTTCGCCTAGGACTGTACGCTTCGCCTAGGTCAAGCATTGTCATGCCTACCATACGCTCAACTTGGAGGTTGAAATAAAGTAGGTGGGTGTACGTATGAAATAACAACTAACATTGCTTGATTTGATGTCTTGTATAATTTGCTTATAAATAGCGCTGCCACTCACTATGCAATTCTTTAAAACCCACAAAATAAAATTTGTAATTATTCTCATATTGGCTGGTGGCGGATATTGGTATACCCAGTCTGATCGGACAGAAGAACCAACGGTAGCAGCGGTAGTGGTTGAACAAGTGGGGCGGGGTGATGTGACTTCAGGGATTGAGACGACTGGTGAGATTGTGGCCGCTCAGAAACTTAATCTGGACGTGTATAAACAGATTTCTCGGATTGATCTGGTGAACGTTATTAATGGCGGTACGGTCGCTGCTGGTGATGTGCTGTTTACCTTTGATGCGAGTAACGCGCTGGTTGCGGTTGAGTCATCTAGAGTAGGGGTGCTGGGGGCAGAGCTCACCCTTGAGAATCAACGGGCAAATGTGACCGATCCAAATAGCACCATCCGAACGCTTGAAAACGATATCGTTGCATTAGAAGCGGACATCGCGCAAGCTGGGGTAGATAAAAATCGGGCGTATCGGGCGTACCTCAACGCGAACTTGGAACCCGTACCAGGTACGAGTAACACAGTAGATAAAGTGAAGCCAACCATATCTGGTTTGTACACAGCGACCAACGAGGGGGAATACCGAGTGAGTGTGTATCGGTCTGGAGCAGACTCTGGTTACTCATATCGAGTTGGTGGGCTGGAGTCTAATACGGAATCTGTGTTACTAGGAGTACCATCTTTGCTTGGACAATCAGGACTTGAGATTACCTTCCCTTTATCAATAGCCACTGGTGATGCTTGGATTGTTGCGGTTCCAAACATCCACGCTCCAGAGTATGTTGCTACGCTTGAATTATACGAGGAGACAATTACTAGTCTAGAGCTACTGGTGGTTGAGGCTGGAGTCAGTATCCAAAACAAGCAGCAAGAAATAGAAGATATCTTGCAAACGGACACGACTCAGTTCCGTGATCTTGGGGTGTCCCAAGCCCAAGCTGAATTAGCTCAAGCGCGAGAGCAGCTTTCACAGAACTTTGATGTTGTGCAGGAGCAAAGTATAGTCGCACCGTTTTCTGGCACGGTTGAGGGCATGGAAAACGTAGTAGTTGGGGCGTCCCCAACTCGTGATACCAACGACCCTATCACCCTTGGTACCCTTATTTCTGATGATTTTTTAGTGACGTTTTCACTCAGTGCTGTGGATGTGGCAAAGGTCTCAGTGGGGCAGTTGGTGTTGGTGAACATTACTTCCTTTCCAGATATACCAACCCTTGAGGCTACTATCAACGAGATTAGTTCACTACCAAATAGTGAAGGGGTAGCGCAGTATGCGGTGCAAGCGTTAATCAACTTACCACCAGAAGCAACAGTCCAGCTACGTGAGGGATTATTGGCTGATATCGAGATTGTGCAAGAGGTGGCCGTAGATGTAGTGCGAGTCCCTAGTGCAGCGATAGTCTACGAAAACAGACAAGCACAAGTCCGCGTGCTGACCGACCTTACCCCAGAGCAACAAGAGACAATCACCACTTTGAATATTATTCGAACGATGTCTGATCAGTCGGTTGGGTTTATGGTCGATGTTGAGATTGGTGTAGCGGGCGCATTTTATAGTGAAATCATTGGTGGTCTAACGGAGGGGCAATACGTAGTGGTTGGTGATACTGATGATACTGAGTCAGCCCTCAGTGAATCGAGGCGAGGTGGTCGGCCAAATAATGATTAATCAGTATGACTACACCTGTCGTAGATCTACAACACATCAACAAAGAATTTAAGCTGAGTGCAGAGGTGTCTGTTACGGTGTTGCGTGATGTTTCGATTCAAATTCAATCAGGTGAAATGGTCGCAATCCTCGGACCCTCTGGATCAGGAAAGTCGACCTTGATGAACTTGATTGGGTGTCTTGATATACCAACCTCTGGTGATTACTTTTTTGCTGGGACGAGAGTTAACGATTTATCTGATGACGAGCTGGCAGAGTTACGTTCGTCTGATATTAGCTTTGTCTTTCAGTCATTTCATCTCCTCTCAGGGAAAACAGTCTACCAAAATGTACTATTACCATTGCTATACCAGCGATCATTTTCTGGTAGTAAAGACGAAACAGTCAAAGCTGCCTTGCGACAAGCCCAGCTTGAAGAAGAGCAGTGGTACAAAAAACCAAACCTACTCTCAGGTGGACAGCGACAACGAGTTGCGATCGCACGCGCGTTAGTTGCTAAACCAAAACTACTACTGGCTGACGAACCAACTGGAAACCTCGATTCCAAAACGGGAGTCAATGTCATGGAAGAACTCAAAACCCTCAATCGTGAATATGGAACGACGATTGTAATCGTAACTCACGACGAGAGTCTGGCTGAGATGGTTGATCGGGTGATTACTATTAAAGATGGAGTTGTTTCCTAAATTATATGAATCCGTTTAATGTCTTACGAGAAGCCTTGCAGGCGCTACGAAGCAATGCGCTACGTTCATCACTGACAATCATTGGAATCGTGGTGGGTATATTTTCAGTGACCGCCATGCTGGCGTTAGGGGAGGGGTTGTCTGGCAATATTGCCGAACGGTTTAATGCGTTCACTAGTGGTGATATCACCATCGTTGGTGATATTACTGAGCAAGATCTCAGTTGGCTGCAAGACCGACCGTACGCGTCAGTCGTGGTTGGGTTTCAGTCAGCTGGTGGTGTCGACACTATTTTTGCCGGGACAGATTTCAACCCGTCAGTACAAACAATCTTGGGTGAGTACGAAGCGATAACAGGATTTGAGCTTATCTCAGGAAACGCTTTTGATTTTACCGATGCAGAGTTTGCTGAGCGGGTCGCTATTGTCGACGAAGGATTTCTAGATAGCGTCGAGACCGATAGTGGGGCAGATGCCAGTAGTGGAATCGTGATACTTAACGGCCAGCGCTTCACAATCATCGGGGTACGCGAGGGAGGTAGTGGTGGGTTTGGCCGTCGGGGAGATGGTGCAATTATCGTACCGTACGCGGCAGCCCTGGGGGTGGTGACCAATACTACCCAGTTTTCTTCAGTCGGGATGAACCTAAATGACGTAGCTTATTTTGAAACCTACTCAAAACATATCCTGACGTCTCTCAATGCCTCTCGGTATGTAGAGCCAGATAGTGACGAATTCTTTGGGGTGAGTAGTGCGCAGGAATTTATCAAAACTGCCCTTGAAACAACGGCGATGATCAGCGTGTTTCTAGGGGTGATTGGTGGTATTGCATTGTTTGTGGGTGGGATTGGAACCATGAACATGATGCTCACCACAGTAACTGAACGGACCAAAGAAATTGGTTTACGTAAAGCGGTTGGCGCTCGCAATAAAGACGTTCTGTTACAGATTTTATTTGAATCAGTCTTGCTGACGTTGCTCGGGGGAGCGATTGGGATTGCTTTGACCTACGGGGTGGCATACATCGCGAACCGGGTACTCGCTGACAATGATTTCTTGAGTATCTCCATGTCTGGAACTGTAGTCTTATACGCCGTCATCGTTTCATTTTGTGTTGGGATTATTTTTGGATTGTACCCAGCCCGAAATGCTTCGAGACTTCAGCCAGTAGACGCGTTACGAAGTGACTAATACTGATTTTGTACAGTGTTCGCTATAGAGTAGGAATTACAATTCAGGTATTTTGATGTAAAAAAGTATGAAAAGGTTAGCTGTTTTATTGCCACTATCTATTGAGATTGGACTGATGGAGCTTTGTTGCAGGACACTCTAGAGGTAGTCACTCCACTTTGGACCTAACCTAAATAGGCCACCTATATATCGATATCAACAGTTACAAAATATGAGGAGATAATTTATTGCTATTATGAAATCTATGAATTCACACCAACCAAGTGTAGTCACTCTTTGTACCAAAGCTTTATTTATAACTAGTGTCGTAACCGCTTTATTTTTTATCATCGGTATTCAGGTGGCTGCTGCGCAGACACCTGGCTCATTTAGTACCACCTGGCAGACCGACAATCCGGGAACTAGTAGCTCAACTGCTATTACCATCCCTACTACCGGTGGAGGATTTAACTACACAGTCTACTGGGAAGAAGTTGGTACTCCAGGGAATAACGGAACAAGTACAGGACTTACTGGTGACGCGACGATTGATTTTCCAAGTGCGGGTACCTACCGAGTAGATATTACCGGTGATTTCCCAGAGATTTTCTTTGACGGTGCTGGTGATCAAGAAAAGATTCTCACCATTGAACAGTGGGGAACTATTGCCTGGAGTAGTATGTATCATGCTTTCTATGGTACGACTAATTTGACGTACGAAGCTACAGACGCACCTGACCTTTCATCCGTAATTGATTTAGCTGGCATGTTTTTTGGCGCCACTGCTTTTAACGGCAATCTTGATACGTGGGATGTGAGTAATGTTGTTGCTATGGGTGATATGTTTCGCGATGCAACCAGCTTCAACGGGACACTTAATGGCTGGGGTTCTGATATTGGTTCGGTTACAAACATGTCTGCAATGTTTCAAGGTGCCACCAGCTTCAACCAACCACTAGATACCTGGGACGTAAGTAGTGTGACTAACATGGGAAATATGTTTCGAGATGCTAACAGCTTCGACAGTGCTCTCAACGGCTGGGGTGCTAATACAGGAATTGTTACAAACATGCTTTCAATGTTTGAAGGTGCCACCAGCTTCAACCAACCACTAGATACCTGGGACGTAAGTAGTGTGACTAACATGGGAAATATGTTTCGAGATGCAACAGCCTTTAATCGACCACTAGAGGATTGGAACGTGAGTAGTGTTGTGAGTATGTCGTCCATGTTTGAAGGGGCTACTAACTTTAACGGTGCCCTCAATGGCTGGGGTACCACGACGGCATCGGTGACCACTATGTTTGATATGTTTGAGAGTGCAGCTAACTTCAACCAGCCATTGGATAACTGGGATGTAAGTAGTGTGACTAATATGAATGATATGTTCCAAAACTCTGTCAACTTCAACGGTGCCCTTAACGGCTGGGGTACCACGACGGCATCGGTGACTAATATGCAGTCGATGTTTAATGGGGCAGATAGTTTCAATCAACCACTTGATCAGTGGGATGTGAGTAGTGTTACAAGTATGGCGTTCATGTTCCTTGACGCTGGTAATTTTAACAGTGCCCTCAATGGTTGGGGGACCACTACTGCCAGTGTTACTAGTATGTTTGGTATGTTCGAAGATGCGAGTAACTTCAATCAACCGCTTGGTACATGGGATGTAAGTAGTACTACAAACATGAATCGTCTATTCCAAAATGCTGCCAACTTTAATCAACCAATCGAGACTTGGGATGTGAGTAGTGTTAACAACATGCAGGCAATGTTTAACGGTGCTACTAATTTCAACCAACCGCTTGGTGCGTGGGATATTAGAAATGTGCCACCTACTGGTCTCGCGAACACCTTTGATGGAACCGCTTGGAGTAAAGAAAGCTACTCAGCTACGTTAGAGGGATGGAGTGCTCAAGGAAGTACACCTCCAGGTCTAGATTTAGAAACTACCGCCCAGTACCTTGCAACAGCTGAATCAGCTCGGCAGATGCTCATTTCTAATGGTTGGACTATCACTGATGGTGGAGTGTATACAGCACCCCCAAGTGGAGGAAGTAGTGGAACCCGTACCCGAATGCCATCTACGTCACAAATATTACCACCCGCACCACCAACATCCGCACCACCAACATCCGAAGTACCAGTCGATCGAGATGAGATTTTAGTACGCATCGCAGAGTTAGAACAACTAATAGTTCTCCTGCAAACCCAAGCTGGAATGCCAGTGTCGCCAATCCCAACAGATTCAGAAATACCAGATGATTGTTTTTTCAGTCGTGACCTCATGACTGGCTCTAGTGGGGAAGACGTTACTTGTCTACAGTCGTACTTAACGAGTACTGGAGACTTCAGTTACTCTGAAGGACCGACTGGCTACTATGGTGAGGTGACCAGAACCGCAGTGCGACGATGGCAAGAGCGGAACGAAATACTTCCAGCAGCGGGCTACTTTGGCTCAATCTCTCAACGTACCTCTCGTAGTGCGTATACTAAATAGATACTAACTAAAACAAAAAAGCCAGCGTGAAGCTGGTCTTTTTGTTTTGAGCTCTATCAATATATTTTGGTGTGGCGTCGAAAGTTGTCAGCTTAGTTTTCAGTGTGTACACGTTGCGCTACTGTCCGTTAAGTGTAAGAGTAACTAATGTAAGTCGTTATATGAATCAGGACACCCAAGAACAAGTGTTTATAGAATCTTTCTCCACCTATGGAGATGCTATTTTTCGATTTTGTATGGTCAAAGTATCAAATAAAGAATTAGCAGAAGATATGACGCAAGAGGTGTTCACGAGGTACTGGCAATACCTGCGGAATGGAAAAGAAATGACGAACACTCGTTCGTTCCTCTATACCATCGCAAATAATATGGCCAAGGATTGGTACAAAAAGAAAAAGTCTGATTCCTTGGATGCGAAAATGGAATCAGGTCAAGTGCCAAAAGATACCAGTGCTAGTCCAGAGGAAGTCGCATCATATCAAGAGGTACTCGAGGCAATGAACGGTATGGAGGAAAAAGACGCGGAAGTGTTACTGCTAAAGTTTGTCGAAGGGTTAGATCCAAAAGATATAGCTAAAATTTTAGGAGAAACAGCTAACACTGTATCTGTCCGTATCAATCGAGCGACCAAACGGCTGCAGCAAAAAATGCATATATGAACAAAGATAAAAATACTGATACCTATCTAAAAAAACTAGCAGACATACAACTGTCTGACTCTTCTCGTTCTCGTATGGAGGATGAATTGCTTGCGCACGCTCGTTTTCATGGTGTAAGAGTTGGGGAGGATAGTCGTTCTATAGTACAAGTACCGCAGCGCACTCTATTATTTACCTTACTTAAACAAACAAAATCTATGACCGCAGCAATAATTATGATCATGCTGATCGCTGGAGGAGGGACTACATTCGCCGCTGAAGGGGCCGTGCCAGGTGATTTCTTGTATACAGTAAAAACAGAAGTAAATGAAAACGTAAAAAGTGCGTTTGCTATTTCAAGTGAAGCTGAAGCCCGACTGCAAGCTCGACTCGTCGAAGAACGACTAGAAGAAGCTGAGGAACTCGCCGCTCGAGGTGAACTTACTGCTGAAGTTGCAGCTGATCTCAGTGCCCGCATCCAAACCCACACCAACCAAGCCCAAGAGCAAAGTGAGAAAGGAGAAGCTAAAGGTGACTATGAATCTTCAGCCACTGTCCGAGCTTCTTTGGAAGGAAGTTTTCGAGCCTACGCTGACGTATTAGCCGGTCTGAATACTCGAGTGTCTGGTAACGATGGCGCATCATTAGTAACTGATATTCGAAGCTATGCTGACCTAACGGCAAACGCTCAAGCCACTGCAACGGCCACTATCGACGCCTTTGTCAATATGAAAGCCACAGCCCAAGCAACAATTGATCGAGCTGATAATTACATCACAGAAGTAGAAGTTACACTCAATCAGGCAGCCTCTGAACTATCAGCCCAGGCGTACGCTCGAGCTGACGTTCGATTAAACGAAGCTATAGCTGTCCAAGCTGAAGCAAAAGCTTCTTTCCAAACTGAAGCCTATCGAGCTGCCTACACGACAACTCAAGCAGCGATGCGGATTGCAAGTGAAGTAGACGCAATGATAAACAGTATGCTCCGATTACAGGTAGATGTGAATGTAGAGAACGTGCTTGATGGGATACTCGATGTTCGTACTGAAACTGACGAGCAGACAAACAGACGAACTAATTCTGAAGAAAATACAGAGTCGACAGATAGTCCTGATGCAGCTGGTTCAGATAGAGCAACTGATAGTTCTGCTGAGGTAAATGCAACCACAGACGCAAGTGTAGACGCAGATATCATTGATGTTGATATACAAACTGATACATCAGTACGAGGAGGACTACGTCTATAAAGCTAACTAAACATCCATCAAAATCCCCAGAAGGGGATTTTGTAACTCCGGAGGACCTGCTTCCGGGTAGCCCAATAAAATTATTTACACAGTACAGTCTAGAATTTAAGCAGGGACAGTAGTTTCCTAAAAGTATGGTGTAATAAAAATTTTTAACTGAGGAAACCTGAAAAGGGGTCAGCTATCTTTCTTGAGCGCTGCTCTCATGGACGAACGTAAACTACGGGCAATACTGCTCGAGCAGGGAAGGTTGGCAAAGTGCTTCCAACCTTTTAGTGGTTTAAAAGAATCACCGCTTTAAAGCCTGCTTTAAAGCGGTGATTCTTATTACTTTGGGACGATGTCGTGGAGTGAGAATTGGCTCAGTGTCCCGGCGCATGACGCTTCTGCCAGACACGCCGACAAAATGTACAGTCTCTGTATAGAGATGGTTGCACTGTGCGTGAGGACAGGTGAGATATGGCGGCCTATATTACAGCCGTATATTTTGCTACAATTTAAATATGGAAAAACTACCAAAGCTGAAGCCGGGAGATAAAGTCGCTATCGTTTCACCTAGTTTTGCGGCGCCAGGTGTTTGGCCACATGTACATCAGCTGGGACTAGAGCGGTTGCGTGACGTGTTTGGCCTAGACCCGGTTGCGTATCCAGCTACAGCCAATGTAGGTGCTACTACACAAGAGAAAGCCGCTGATTTGGTGTCTGCGTTTTCTGATCCAGACATAAAAGCAGTGATTGCTACCCTGGGGGGAGATATTCAAGTTACCTATATCAAGCACCTTGACCCGACAGTTTTTAGGGAAAATTCAAAGCCGTTTTTTGGGTTTAGTGATAACTCTCATTTCTCTAATTTTTTGTTCCTCAATGGCGTGCCTTCGTACTACGGAGCCGCTTTGTTTACCCAATTTGCCAGACAAGGTGCATTGGATGAATATACCGTTACGTACATCAAACACGCTTTATTTGATAAGGGGGAGTTCGAGCTAGTACCGTCTGAAACATATAACGATGTTGGGCTTGGTTGGGATGATCCCGAGTTACTCACGTCATTCAGAGAGGTAGAGAAGAGTGATGGATGGTTCTGGGATGGCGAAACGGATGCAGTCGGACGGCTGTGGGGTGGTTGCGTTGAATCAGTGGACGAGATGCTGCGACATGGAGTACCTATTCCATCTCTCCAACAGTTTGAAGATATCGTGCTGATGCTTGAAACATCAGAAGAAATCCCTACGGCTGATTATGTGAAGCGGGTACTAAGAGCATTGGGTGAGCGGGGCATTCTGGAGCGAGTGAACGGGGTGTTGATGGGACGCCCCAAAGCCTGGGAGTTTGATAGACCACAGACAGCCAAAGAAAAAGCCACGTACCGTGAAGAGCAGAGAGAGGCAGTTTTGAGTACCGTTCGCCAATATAATAAATCTATCCCCATTGTACAGAACCTAAACTTTGGACACACAGATCCACAGATCCCGATGCCGTATGGAAATATAGTCCGTATTGTTGCAGATGAGAAGAGAATCTTTGCTCAGTTCTAATGTCTTGGTAGAGTATAAAAATAACCTTAGAGAAACCTACTTTAAAACGCTGGTCAGCTCTTCCAACTCTAGTGGAACCAATTGGAAGGATTAGGCCTTGATTGATAAAGTGAGCCCAGGATTTATTATAGGTAAGAGGGGAGTAAGTAGTTTTCCTAACTAACCGTACAGTTCGCTGTGTGAACCGATAGATGAAAAATATATAGTATCTGTGTCTTTGATCGCAAAAACAGCCCTAACATCAGCGTTTACATTAAAACTTTGGTATCCTTTATATTTTCCGGCTAAGGTGTGGACGTGTAGTAAGGGGTGAGTTTCTTCTTCGATATATAGTTTCAAGCGTATTGCAAACTGTTTCTGAATCTTTAGGGGTAGTTTTTTGTACTGCTTATCAAAGCGTTTGCTACGAGAAATATACATAGGTTACTTGTTGAGGGCTGCAATGAAGTCATCGACATTATTAAATTTCTTGACCTGGCCAGCTTTGTACTCGAGCTCAGCTTCTTCAAGAATGCTCTCAAGGTAGGGGGTGGGGCGGTACTGATTGGCAGACAGAGTGATTTCCTTATCGCGTACAAACTGCTTCAAAAAAGCATTGACAACAGTACTCAAGGGTACACCTAATTCCTCAGCCACTTTCTTAGCCTCAGCCTTTAGGTTTTTGTCAGTCTTTACATTTAAAATGGTATGCGTGTTCATATACCAAAGTATATACATTGGTATACTCGTGTCAAGCGACATCGAGCCACAGCTTGGGGGTAGCGTCGTAGGGGCTCCAGGAACTGGGTTTGAGGAGGGGGAGGGGATGAAATGATTTACATCTCAGGTTAGGCACTAAATTGTGACTTCAAGCGATTACCTCTATCTTCCATAAAGTTCAAAAAATCTTCTGTATCGCATTGGTCAATTAACAGTCTGATTTTACTACGAAGCTGGTCCATTTTGTAGTTAATTTCATCCTTGTGCTCAATACCAGACCCAATTAGGGTGAGACTGACTCTGCCCTGGTCAAGCGCATCTTCTATCGCAAGTAAAACTGTTAAGTGGGTATAAATGTCTTCATCAAAATTCACATCACCTAATGCTAGTCCAGCGTCAGCGACCTGTAGTAAATGTTCTCCAATAGTCATATCCTAATAGTATATCAAGGAAACAGAAGAGTGGTATTTTAATACCAGGCCGTAGCGTCACGTCGCCCTTTATTTTAAATGGGCTTGAGGAGAATGATGATACAAGTGTGTACATTTCTAGTTTTTTACATTACTTAGTTTGAGAATGAACTGGTGATTAAATAATTTGTGTGCAATCAGAGAAGCAAGTAACGCTCCAGATGAGTATCCTACTAGACATAGCACAAAGAGTAGTGCTAGAGATAGTGGGAATTCGTATCTCCAGACAGGAAACAAGTAGTTTGTGATCTCGTAGACAGCAACCAGTGCACTAAGCCAGATTACGAAGTGGATAGTACTGACCTTTTTAAGGAGTAGCGTACTGGCTACGAAGAGTCCGTAAGATAATCCAGCATTGAGCAGTAAGAAAGGAAAACCAAACCCAAGTTCGTATGAAAAAAGGCCTAAGTATCTTCCAAGCAGATGGTCATACAATAGTCCGATTGCTATCCCAATAAAAATTCCTCGTAGGAGTAGTGTTGGCATCTCGTCTAGTTTTTTGTAGTAAGCGGCACATACAAAAAAGAAAATAAATTGCACCAAAATTACAACTCCAAAATGTAGCCAAACTTCAGAAATCATACCCAAATTATAACAGTCCGAACGTCTCGGTAGGGTGAGAAAGTGCGGGGCATTTTCGCAAGACCTTGCCTGGTATTTTGAAAAAGGAAAAACAGTGACGAGGTGTACGGTACCCGTGAGGTTTCAAAAATAATCCTACTAAATCTACTTTAAATCGCTGGGCGGCTACCGGGAATTGAACCCGAATTTCTAGTACCACAAACTAGCGTAATAACCATTATACAATAGCCGCCATATCTCGCGGGATGGCGGCCGCAGGCCGCCATCCGTTGTGCGCATAGTTATACCTATTTTTGCCTAAAAAGTCGAGGGGTGTTCACGGTATACTAGTGCTATGGGAAAAGAATCATTGGTTATTGTGCTGGCGCTGGTGTTTATACTGGGGGCTGGAGTGGGGTTTTATGTCACGCGGTTGTTTTTCTAGCCGGTGGGCCGGGGTGAGCGCTATACTGTATGATTAGTTTATTCGGAGTAATGTATAAGTATGTTGAAAGAATTTAAAGCCTTCGCGATGAAGGGGAATGTGATTGATCTGGCGGTGGCGGTGGTTATTGGCGCTGCTTTTGGCAAGATTGTCTCTTCGCTCGTGGATAACCTGATCACGCCGCTGGTGGGGATGTTTATGGGTGGGGTTGATTTTACTGATTTTTCTTACGCGGTGGGGGATGCGGTGTTTGGATATGGGGCCTTCGTGCAGTCGGTTATCGATTTTACCATTGTAGCGTTTGTTATTTTTATGGTCATCAAGCTGATTGGCCGCGCTAAAGGTCCGGCTGAAATCAAAGAACCGGCACCCCAAGGTCCAACGCAAATCGAACTGCTGATGCAAATCAGAGACAGCCTCAAGCGGTAGTACCGACGTACACTGATTGTAAATCAACTGATTCGACCAGGAATCAGTTGATTTTGTATTAAAACCTAGTTTTGACTGCTGGCCAAACCTATTTCCTAAGCGAGTGTAGCGGTGGAGTTATCCCCATCGTCCACAGGAATGCCGTTAGTTTTTGATTATGGTCAGTTTTAAAGAGTGCTAGAATATAGCTAACACCGACGAAGACTGATTTCTTGTCGTGTGTCGGAGGTAGACACACTATTCCTATTTTATAGGTCGCGAATACTAGATTCGTGTGTTTCGTAGTTCTCATCACACTTAGAAACTAGCTATCTGCTTGCATGTTCTGCAAGCGATTTTCTTCCACCGTTAGTGTCTGCATCTGATGAGGTTAATAATCATCACTTTATTTGATCACA
Source organism: Minisyncoccota bacterium (assembly GCA_041688155.1). Lineage (GTDB taxonomy): Bacteria > Patescibacteriota > Minisyncoccia > Phycocordibacterales > UBA918 > OLB19. The sequence goes on from JBDNIW010000001.1 coordinate 67,104, forward strand.
TGAAAATCCAACACATTCGCAAGCGAGACGGTCACACCCAGCCGTTTGATATCGAAAAAATCGTCGACGCGATTGCCCGCGCGCTCGTCGAGACTGGTGAAGGAGACCGCAAAGACGCGACCGAAGTAGCCGAGCTGGCGCACCAAAAAGTCGTCGCCATGTGCGTGCGAGCGGGTACCGCCGAAGAGGGTAGTGCCATCGCCAACAAATGTATCGACGGGAATCCAGCGGTGGAAGAAATCCAGGACCTGGTCGAGCAAGCCTTGATGGAGAAGGATTATTTTGTGACTGCCAAGGCGTACATTATTTTCCGTAATGCCCGAAAAAAATTGCGTGAGCGAGATATCTTTGCCCACCGGATGCACCTTAAGCCGTATGAATACCCGGAACTATATGAGTACGTCGACGCTGTACGTCACTCATACTGGGTACACAGTGAATTCAACTTCACTGGTGATGTGCAGGATTTTCATGTCAACGTCAATGATGTCGAGCGCAACGCCATCAAGAACACCATGTTGGCGATTGGTCAGATAGAAGTGGCGGTAAAAAACTTTTGGGGTGATATCGGCAAGAAAATGCCCAAGGCTGAAATCAGTGCGGTCGGGGCCACGTTTGCTGAGTCGGAGGTACGTCACACTGATGCCTACGCTCACTTGCTAGAGATCCTTGGTCTCAATGGTGAGTTTGTCAAAATCAAAAACAACCCGGTAATCCTAGAGCGAATGGAGTACCTCGATAAGGTAGGAGCCCTCGCTCAGACCAAGAGCAACAAAGAGTACGCCCAGGCAGTCATGCTGTTCTCATTGTTCGTTGAGCACGTGTCACTATTCTCACAGTTCTTGATCATGATGAGCTTTAATAAGCACAAGAACGTGTTTAAGGGGATCAGTAACGCGGTAGAGGCGACGAGTAAGGAAGAGAACCTGCACGGGATGTTTGGGATTGATGTGATCAACATCATCCGAGACGAGCACCCTGAGTGGTTTGGAGCTGAGACGGAAGCAATGATCACCAAAGCGTGTATCGAAGCGTTTGAATCAGAGAGTAAAGTTATCGACTGGATCTTTGAAGCGGGTGAACTAGATTTTCTGCCCGCAGCGAACGTCAAAGAGTTCGTCAAGCACCGGTTCAACAACTCACTAGCAGCCATCGGTATGCCCCGAGTGTTCGAAGTTAGTGACGCTCTCTTAGAAGAAACAGACTGGTTTGATAACGAAGTGATTGCAACTAAGCACGTTGACTTCTTTGATAAAAGATCAGTCAACTATAGTAAGCGAACCGCAAGTGTTACAAGTGACGATTTGTTCTAACATAGGCGTATAGAAACCAAGGTACATAAAATCAGTCGCGATTAGAAAGGTAACCGTAAGAAAGAAACACTATGAAAAAAGAACCATGGCACTGGGTCAACGATAATACACGAGCGTTTATGGCACGTGGGTATCTCGTAGACGGACAAACAACTGAAGAACGGGTACGAGTAATTGCTGAATTCGCTGAAAAAACGCTTGGCAAAGAGGGGTTCGCTGACAAGTTTGAAGAGTACATGAGTAAAGGCTGGATCAGCCTGGCAACGCCAGTGTGGGCAAACTTTGGTCTTGAACGAGGATTGCCGATTAGTTGTTTTGGTTCGTACGTGGCTGACGACATGGCTAATATTCTACATACTCAAGGTGAGGTGGGGATGATGAGTAAGTATGGTGGGGGATGCTCCGCCTACTTTGGTGATCTGCGCGGGCGAGGAAAAGAGATCCTCAACAACGGCTATTCGTCTGGGCCAGTTCACTTTATGCAGCTGTTCGAAAAGATTCTTGATGTAGTAAGTCAGGGGGCAACCAGACGGGGAGTGTTTGCCGCCTACCTACCAGTCGAGCACTCAGATATCCATGAGTTTCTTGATATTGGAACTGAAGGAAATCCAATTCAAAAAATCAATCACGCTGTGACAGTAACCGACGCCTGGATGGAATCAATGATTGCTGGTGACGAAGATAAGCGAAAGATTTGGGCCAAGATCATCCAACGACGAGGTGAAATCGGGTACCCGTACATTATGTTTATTGATAATGCGAACAACGGCCGACCAGACGTCTACAAGGATAAAGATCTACCAATCTACGCCAGTAACGTGTGTAGTGAAATAATGCTCCCAAGTAGTAAAGACTGGTCATTTGTTTGTTGTCTATCGTCAATCAACTTGCTGCACTACGATGAATGGAAGGATACTGATCTCGTAGAAACGATGACCTACTTCCTAGAGGCCGTGATGACTGATTTCTGTAACAAACTAGAAGCCTGGCGCGACTCAGAGGATGAAGATAAGCGACTGGCGTTTAAATTTATGGAACGGCCATACAATTTTGCCAAAGCCAACCGGGCGCTCGGACTGGGGGTACTGGGATACCACTCACTCCTGCAGAGCAAAGGGTTGGCCTTTGATAGTGACCAAGCGTCAGTAATCAACAAAGAAGTATTCGCCCTGATGCAGGAACGATCATTAGCTGCGAGTATCGCTATGGCGACTGAGTACGGGGAACCATCAATCCTCAAAGGATACGGCCGACGACACGCAACCACAATGGCGATTGCACCGACGACATCGTCAGCGTTTATCCTCGGACAAGTGTCACAGGGGATTGAGCCTATCTGGAGTAACTGTTACATCAAAGACGTTGCCAAGATGAAGGTGGTCATCAAAAATCCATCGCTCAAAATTCTCCTAGAAGAAAAAGGAAAAGATACCAAAGAGGTCTGGGATAGTATCCGTGATGCCGATGGATCAGTGCAGCAACTCGACTGTCTGACAGACGTTGAGAAAGCCGTGTACCGAACGTTCCCAGAAATCGACCAGTCAGCTGTGATTGGCTGCGCCGCCGACCGACAAAAATTCCTTGATCAGGGGCAGTCACTCAATGTAATGGTGGCACCAGACACACCAGTCAAAGACATCAACCAGCTCTACATCAAAGCCTGGAAAGAGGGATGTAAGGCGCTCTACTACCAACACAGTATGAACGCAGCCCAGCAGATGGTGCGCAAGAAACTGGCTGAGAAAGAGGCGAAAGGGAAGTAAAACAAACGGCGGCCGATAGGCCGCCGTTTGTTTTACCCACCCCTGTTGAAATCTTTTAAACTCGCGGAGCGAGTGAGGTATAGTAATTGGAGTAAGAGCTTCGGCTCCTGCGAACATGTTTCTATATTGAGTTCAGAGCCTAGCCTTGACTCAAGATGGTGGCGCCTACCAGGGACTACGTATCGCGACTACGCAGTCCCCGCTAGGCGCCGTTGTCATTGGTGGTGAAATATGGTTTGCTATCTCTATCTATGCGTTTTTCATTTATACTCGCACTCACCGTGGTCTTGTCGCTGGCAGGGGTGCAGTGGTATCAAACCACGCAGTACATCTGCCCAGTTCCAATCAGCTACCGCTTGGGGGTGATTGATGAGTCGTTTGTCATTTCTGAATCCAAAGCCAAGCAATACATCGAAGAAGCGGCAACCGTTTGGGAAGGCATCGCTGATCAAGATTTATTTATATACAACGAACAAGCTGACTTCACCATCAATTTTGTGTTCGACGAACGACAAGCCAATGCCGACGCGCAGATAACTGACCGTGACCGACTCGATGGAATCGCGACTCAAAACGAAGCCTTCCGGACGCAGATTGCTGGTGTCCAATCCACTTATGAAGCCAGGCAGGCTACGTTTAACGCTAACCGCGAGTCGTACGACGGCCGTCTGCAGGCATACAACAATCAAGTCCGCCAAGCTAATGATCGTGGCGGAGCGACCCCGGTGGTGTTTGCTGAGTTGGAATCAGAGCGCGTGACGCTGGCTGCGGAGTCAGAGGACCTGCGAATCGAGGCTGACGCACTTAATGACCTCGCCCAGCAGTTAAATGAGTTGAGTGTGGAAGGGAACCGTTTGATCGAAACGTACAATGAGGAGGTCCGTACCTACAACCTGATATACGGTGAAGCGCACGAATTTACCCAGGGTGACTACCGTGGTGGTGAAATCAATATCTATAAATTCTCTAATGAGTTTGAACTGGTTACGGTGCTCGCACACGAGTTTGGGCATGCTCTAGGCATTGACCACATTGAGGAACCGGGGTCGCTGATGTATTATTTACTTGACGACGAACTTGATCAGATTCCGACCCTGTCTGCCGGCGATATCGCTGCCTACCAGCTGGTCTGTACCGACCAAGGATTTGGTGCACGCGTCAGAGGATTTATCCGCACAGCTCTAGCAACAATCTAATATATTTATGAATTCTTTATTTTCAACTCCGTCGATGCGATTGCTAGGCGGATTATCCCTGGTGATGCTTCTGGTGGCACTGGCATCATACGCTGCCCTGAATTTTACCCAGATGCAGTATCTCGACGTGATGCCTGCAAGCATCTCGATCAGCGGTGAAGGGGAAGTCCTCGCGGTTCCAGACATCGGCCAGTTTACGTTTTCGGTTGAGGCCGAAGCGCCTGACGCCGCCGGCGCCCAAGCCCTCTCTGGTACCAAGGTCAACGACATCCTCGCCTTTTTGCGTGAGTCAGGAGTCGCGGACACCGACATTAAAACCCTCAACTACAACCTGTATCCCAAGTACCGATGGGAAGAGCGAGTGTGCCTACCGGGTACATTCTGTGGATCAGGTGAACAAATACCTGATGGATTTGGCGTCATGCAATCAGTGCAGGTCAAGGTACGTGACACTGACGCCGCCAGTACCATCCTCTCTGGGGTTGGTGAGCGCGAGGCTACTAACATCAGCGGTCTAAATTTTGTCGTTGACGACACTGATGCCCTGACGGCCGATGCGCGAGCAGCCGCTATCGTTGATGCCAAAGCGCAAGCCGCCCTCCTGGCTGATAACCTCGGCATCGAACTTGGACCGATTGTTGGCTACTACGAAGAAGACTCACGGTTCGCACCTGAATCATATAAGATGAACAACGTCGCTTTTGAGCAGATGGATGAATCAAGCTTTAGTGGTGCTGAATTACCAATGGGGGAAGACAAGACAGTGGCTAAAGTAACCATAACCTACGAAATTAAGTAAATTAACGAGCGTAGCGACTATAATTTATTTATATCCAAATCTGATCATGTCATAGAGTAGATTTCTGGATGCAAGTAAATTAACGAGCGTAGCGACTATAATTTATTTATATCCAAATCTGATCATGTCATAGAG
>JBDNIW010000016.1:0-14935 GCA_041688155.1 Minisyncoccota bacterium
GGAATAAAACGGAGTTTTAGAGGACATACTTTCGAGGCCCTAAGGGAATCGAAAAGCTTTTGAGCTACTTTGGAGCGAAGCGAACCAAAGTAGCCAAAAGGTGTACTGAACATGTAATGTTCGATTCCTCGTGGGCCCGCAGCAGTAAAAAGAACACATCCAAGCAATTGCTTGGATGGGTTCTTTTTAGCAAGTGACTAATGTCACTTGCGGCTGTTGCGGGAGACGGAAGCATATCGCACGGAGCGTAGCGAGTACGATAGCTGAGTCAGGGTCGTGAGCGATAGAAAAATAATGAGCTAGCGAATATATTTTACATCGACTCCTGACCGCTCGATGAAAAAACACTGCATTTGTAATATGTTTTCATATACCCAGGTGGAAATTCAGAACCCTTGACAGAAAACCTAGCTACGCTATTATGTAAGTATCACGAGAAAAAGGGGACCGAACGGTTAATTACCTAAGGCCCCTTTTTCATTTTCCTATCTTCTTTCGAGTATTTGGTTCTGATAAATCAGCTCGATACCATTCGCCGATACTGTTATACAAAGACGAAGCATATCTTTGTTTTGGAAACAACACTTTTTTTAGTTTGTCTTCAGCAATAAGAAAGTCAACCAACTTTTTGTAGTCACCATCGCCAGAAACAAGGACGATTTTATCAAACTTTTCCTGCTTATACATACGTTCCATTATTGAAAAAATGATGTCCGCATCAACATTTCCTTTCTTAGTTCCCTTCATAGCAGAGTTGTGCTCCCAAAACACGAGTATGAAACCGGCAGCTTGGATTTCTTCGTACAGCTTTTCGTACGTAGTTCCATCTTGCGCATAACCCAAGTAGTAATACGCTTTAGTGACGAGATACTTCTTTTCAAGATATATACGAAACCGGGCTAAATCAACCACCCATTTTGGTTCACGCTGAGTTGTTCCCAGATATAAGTTCTGTCCGTCGATGTAAGCAATGTTGTTTGGAGTATCATTCATATCTGTGTACAATACCAAACTTTGCAGCTGAACGGTGCTCATTTTTATATACTCCCACTCCCGACACAGTTCCAAAAGCCACATTTCTTGCCCACTCAAGTAAAATGAAAACTCTCTGAGAATTCTCAGAGAGTTTTCATTTTAGATTACAGCCATCATTAGCAAGAGACGTTTACCTCACCTCTCGTTGCACCCCAATCACAATGAACGTGATTAGACCTTGAATAAAACATTATGAAGCTAGCTCCAGCAGATCGACAAAGGGTTACTACCTCACATCGCTCAGCCCTCCCACCAGAAGAACTAATATCAAGGGCTACGCCTGAACTGTGCCGAGAGCCATTACCGCCACGACTGCATGGTCGAGCAACTGTTCCTTCACGTTGACAATTAGGACACCCATCCCAGAGCTGAGTCTGGCGTGCATCAGAACGATAGGAGCTGGTGAGACTCAAATTGATACCCCGACCTGAGCCTACACGACGCATATTTACATATGCACTCGCCACACTTGCCACGGCTCGATGAGTACTTTCTCCAGGTATAGAAACCATGGACCTTTCATCTACGGCACAGTTTGACCCACCACCTGAAGTAGGTGGTGTTACGGATATTGCTGCTAGCTCACAATCACCAAAAGCGTCAAATATGTAGCCAACTGGGCATCTACCGCCTGCGCTTGGTAGAACTGGGCCAGATAGAAATTCACATGACCCAGATGCATCCATTAAGTAACCGACAGGACATGCGCCATCAGAGCCTGGTGAAACGGTTGCAATATTAACTTCGAACTCTACAGGATCAAACGTCCCCAAATTCCCTGGTTTCACCTCCGACTCTGACTGGGTTGCACACTTTATTTCAGCCCAGGGACCATACCCCTCTATCACACCGTTGTTCCCGATTAACGCCTTCATCAAAGTATCAACAATCAGCCACGCTGACAGGACAATCAATAGGCCAATGATAGCGTTGGTGAATTTGGATTTGGCATCGGTGACGGCGGTCGGGTTGCCACCAGCGGTGACAAGCCCGAACCCAGCGACAACCGCCAAGACCGCAAACAAAACCATAATGACCCCAATGAGCCAGTCAATCAGGGTGTTACCAAGCACTGCGAGGTGGCAGGCGGAGCAAGTGGCACCTTCGCAGATACCGGCAAAAATGCCTTGGGCGGAGGTGGTGTCAGGGAGGAGGGCTAGGGTAATGAGGGTGAGACTAAAGAGGAATTTCATATATCTATTATAACTGACGAGCGACGGCCGGTATTTTTTGAACATAATTACGAGTTTCAATGTACCCAGTATTGGGGGTACAGTCTGTACGGCTTGTGTTGTGACAGCCAGGGCTGTCCCAGACACATTGGTAGCGTGCTAACCCGGGACAATCACTACTTGGCAGCAAGGCTCCGGGGCCACCGTTGTAAGCGGCAAATACCTTTGTTTCGTCGCCACCAAACCTCTGAAATAAATCGTTATATATCTGCACTCCAAGCGCAATGTTGTAATTTGGATCAAGCAGTTGCTGGCGCACCGCCGCTGCACTCAATCCGCGCAATGCTGGATCATACTGAGCAGCTGTTGCCGGCATAATTTGCATACACCCCAGCGCTCCGGCTGGACTAACGAGATTGCGGCAACCTCCGGACTCTACACGCATTAAAGCTTGCATGTTTCGTATTTGTGTTGAGTCAAGACCAGCTCGCGCTCCGGCGGCTGCAATGGTCGCATCGGCATCACCTGCCGACAAATTGGCTAATCCTCTAAGAATAGTTGGATCGATAGCGGCGCCAGTATTATACGCCGTACCTCTTGAACTATCAGAAGTGGGAAATCCAACAAATGGTCGCTCAAACTGAACCTGCTCAAATGTCCCCAAATCCCCTTCTTTTGTCGTCGAAGTTGGCTGGTCGATACAGGCAATCTGGTTCCAAGGGCCAGCGGCTACTGACCCTCCTCCAAGGAGAGTTTTCATCATCAGGTCAATCAATAACCACGCTGCCAGCACGATAGCAAACCCAATAGCGACGTTGGTGATCATGTTTTTTGCGTCCTGCATCACACTTGGATTGCCGTTGGCGGTCACCAGTCGAAACCCAGCGATGACAAACATAATCGCGGCTGCAATACTGAGAATCCCTACCAACCAAGCGGTGACGCCGTTGACCAGCTGCACGGTGTGGCACATCTGACAAGCATCCTGACCATCACGGCCACACGGCACCAGTCCATCCGCGTAGGCAAACACCGGCAATTGCAACAGCAGGGCTAAGATTGAAAAGTACATCTGCCGCAAATTCATTACCCTAATCCTAGCACAGCCAGACTTGGTATATTGTCCAGGCTGTGGTATTTTACTCGCACCCTAAAACATATGTTGCGGGGACCAAAAACAGAACCCATGCGTCGGTACCGAAGCGGTCAAACGGGGCAGACTGTAAATCTGCTGGCTCAGCCTTCACAAGTTCGAATCTTGTCCGGCGCACAAAATCACAACACCTTAAGCGAGAGCTTGAGGTGTTGTTGCATTTTGCCGTCGAACAAGATTCGAAGAGCTTTTGCGTCAGATTGGGAGCGAAAGCGAACCAATCTGTCCAAAAGGTGTACTGAACTCGTAGAGTTCGAATCCTGTTCGGCGCACATTTGAAGATACCCCCCCCTATATTGCAAGGGGGGTGTCATATTAGATTGAGTTGGAGAGTTTCAAACCAATTATGTTGTTTTTATTACTTTCGTTAAATGAAAAAATGTAAAAAGAAAACTGACTAACTCTATACCAAATTGGCTTCTTACAAAGAGACTAATAATCTCATGGTACAATTCAAACATATATACATATGAAAATAGAACAAAAAATTTGGACTGAGAAGGATGGTTGGGAGCTATTTAAAAGTACTCTCGAATCTATAGCACCACAACTAGTGCTAGTGTTTGGGGGTCGGAAAGAATTAATGATGGATGATCATCTGACCTCCCTCAAAGACACCTACCCTTCAGCAGATATTCTCATGTGTTCAACTGCAGGCGAAATTGCCGACACAGTTGTCCGTGACAACTCACTGTCTGTGTGTGCGATTCACTTTGAAAAAACAAAGATTTCAATTGCTGAGGGGGAAATTAAAGATGGAGATGCAGGAGAAAATATTGGGACTGACTTAGTCAAAACCCTAGCCACTGAAAACTTGCAACACGTCATGGTGTTTTCCGATGGTCTAAAAGTCAATGGTACCAGCCTGGTTAAGGGAATTTTAGAACATCTGCCAGACTCTGTTTCAGTAACCGGTGGTTTAGTAGGGGATGGGGCAGATTTTGGCGAAACAGTTATCGGACTTAATGGTACCCCGAAATCTGGAAAAGTTGTACTTATCGGTTTTTATGGCACTGACATAAAAATTGGCTATGGCTCACTAGGTGGCTGGGACTCTTTTGGACCACTTAGAACCATCACCAAGTCAGACCAAAACGTACTTTATGAACTCGATGGTAAACCAGCCTTAGAACTATACAAAAAATATTTGGGTGACCAAGCCAAAAATTTACCTAGTTCTGGCTTATTGTTTCCCTTAAATCTACATCTGGATGATAAGAAGAACGGTGTAAAAGTGGTTCGAACTCTTTTGGCTGTGAATGAAGAGGACCAGAGTATGACATTTGCCGGAGATTTGCCAACCGGTAAAAAAGTTAACTTAATGAAAGCTAACTTTGATAGGCTAGTAGAAGGCGCTTCAGGGGCGGCTGACATGTCAAAACAGTCATTAGAAAACAGTGTCCCAGAGTTAGCGATTCTGATTAGCTGTATTGGAAGAAAATTAGTACTAAAAGGAAGAATTGAAGAAGAGACAGAGGCAGTCAAAAAATCTCTTGGTGGTGAAGAGGCGACTTTCCTGACTGGGTTCTATTCATACGGAGAAATCTCACCAGTAACTGCTACGGAAAAGCAATGCCAACTTCACAATCAAACAATGACTATAACAACCTTTAAAGAAGACTAGTAACAATATGGACAAAACGCTTGAACGGCAGCTAATACGGCTATTTGGATCGCTTGAAAAAGTACCGCCTGAATTATCTGAACTAGTTGAGATTGTAAATCAATCATATATTGATTTTCAGAATGAATATAAATTAGTTGAACGTTCACTTGAGATTAGCTCCGAAGAACTTACAGAACTAAACCAACACTTACAAGAAGAATCTGAGATAATTGAAAAAACTGTTAAAACTAGAACAAAAGAATTAAATTTGGAGAAGGTTAAACTCTCAAAAATTGCTGAAAACATGAGTACTGGTGCTATGCTGATTGATAAATTTGGCAAAGTTATCTTTCTCAATCAACCAGCTAGACAATTTATAAATTTCCACGAAGACCACTACAATGGTTCTTTGGAGAAACTATACAGCACTTTTTCTGACTATCCGATTAGTGAATATGTTAAACAATGTATCCATAATGTCTCACTGGAAATCGACAATATTGAAATCAATGAGTCATTCTTTCACATTCTGTTTCAAGGTATGTCTGGCGAAGATGGTGCAGCTGGACTGCTGGTTTGGATAAACGATGTTACCCAGGAAAAAATCTTAGAACGATCAAAAACTGAGCTGGTAGCAGTTGCCTCGCACCAACTACGTACACCGCTTACTGTAACTAAGGGAAATACGGAGATCTTACTTGACGAATCATATGGACCTTTAAATGAAGAACAACGTAACATTATCGAGCAGACCCACGAATCAAATGAAAATATGATCGGCTTAGTAAATCAGATGCTCGATATTACCAAGATTGAACAAGGTGAGTTTTCTTTCCAACTGTTAGATGTTTGTGTCACGGATGTACTTGAGCGTGTTATTAAAGAAATGACCCCACACGCTATAGAAAAGAATATAGTGATAGAATATAATCCACCAGACTCTGTCACACCAAACATAAAAGCCGAGGAAACCAGACTGTATCAAGTTTTCCAAAATTTAATTGATAATGCGATTAAGTACTCTCAAACCGCTAAAAAACAATCGGTAATCTTTATTTCCATTAAATCAACCAAAAATAAGTTGCGTATAAGTGTTAGAGACGAAGGTATTGGCATACCAATTAAAGATCAGAGTCATCTTTTTAGTCGTTTCTACCGAGCTTCAAATGCTGAAATGTCATTTATAGACGGAACCGGTCTGGGACTATACATCGTTCAGTCAATAGTGAGATCATTTAATGGTGAGATCAACTTCACATCAGAGGAAAATAAAGGCACAATATTTACAGTTGAATTGCCTATTATAAAAGATAACTAGAAAAAATTAATATGAAATTAGAAGGAAAAAAACTATTGTTAGTAGAAGACGACAATTTTATTAGTGACATGTTAATTAGAAAATTACAAGCTGAAGGAGCAATCTGTAGCCGAGCAGTAAATGGTAAGGACGGTCTAGCAAAACTTAAAAAATCTGAATTTGACTTTGACATTATTATCACAGACGTGATGATGAGTACTATGGATGGCTATGAAATGGTGCAAACTATCAACAAAATTGATGAGGCTAAAAACATTCCCATTGTAGTTCTTACAAATCGCTTTAGCTTAAATTCTGAAAACTATAAAATTGCTGAACTCAACGTCGCCGGTTTTTTTATTAAATCAGAGACTGATTTATCGGTTTTAATTGATAAACTGACAAAAGTTATACAAAAAGCAAACAATCAACCGAAAGTAGAAGCAAACCAAACTACTCCCCCACCAGATTCGCAAACAACGACTGAGGATCAGACCTTACAGTGACATCAAAAAGCTATCGCTTATTTGCATAAAGCTTATCTGCAAGAATTTTTACTGCTCACTACCCTTAACTCTTTTTGTCCATAAATCAACCACAAACTGCTCATCATACTTCGGGTACACTGTCTGAACTTTGCATGAGATTTAATTATAAAAAGTTATAAAAGCCTCCAATACCTAAGAAGTTGAAAAGCTTATAACCATATTCTACTGTACGAATGTGGGTATTTGTAACGAGTGAAATACCAATAAATATCACAAACACTCTTCACTCTCTATAATACTGGTTCTAACCTCTTGCATCCCAGTGTACAACTATGGAAAAGCACCGTTTGGTGTTTTTTCTTTTGCTATACTAGCCTCAATGGAAGAAACCGAACAACAACAGCGGGAGCGTCTGATTACAGTCCTAGGGTCGCTCGAAGACCTCACGCAGAAACAAGTCTCCATCAAGTTTATTTTCCTGCGCGGGATTGTCTATGGCCTAGGGACCGTTATCGGAGCCACCCTACTCATCTCTGTCGTATCATTTGCTTTTGTACAGCTGTTTGGCGTAGACGTCATAGATACTGACGTGTTGCAAAACTTTTAGGAACTAGTACTGGAATAACGAGACAAAAAACCAGTTGATTCGCTAGAATCAACTGGTTTTTCTTTATGCTGCCACCGCTTCTTGCTTCTTTTTAAGAGGTGACTTGATGGGTGGCTTTTTCTTGAGATTAGTCCGGCCTTTTTTCTTGATATCGAATTCAAGCTCATACCCCTGAGTACCCTCTTTACCTTCGGTATTCATCTTGCTTTTTTTCATATTAACTTTGACCGTTCCACCCTGGACCATCCCCTCGCCTACCATGTTGTTGGCTACCGGGGTGAGGATTTTGGACTGGATCAGCCGCCTGAGTGGTCGCGCTCCGTAGCGGGCGTCATAGCCTTCCTTAGCGAGGTAGTCGTAGACGTCTGCAGTCAGAGTTAGTTTGATTTCTTTTTTCTCTAGGCGCGCCATCACGTCTTCAACTTGAATTTTGACAATCTTGCTGATGTCGGCTGGTGTCAGTAGATCAAAAGTAATGATTTCGTCCAGTCGGTTGAGGAATTCCGGGCGGAAGTAGGACTTGAGACTCTCCATCACTTTGTCTTTGGCTTGCACAAACTGCGCAGCGTCGCCGTGATCATCTGCAAATCCAAACGTCGACATCCGATCGATGTGTTCCGCTCCGATGTTGGACGTCATGATGATGACGGTGTTTTTAAAGTTTACCTTGCGCCCCTTGGCGTCAGTCAGGTGGCCAGAGTCGAGCACTTGTAAGAGGATGTTGAACACCTCTGGGTTGGCTTTCTCAATCTCATCAAGAAGAATGACTGAATACGGCCGGCGACGGACCTGTTCGGTTAGTCCTCCGTGGTCATCGTGGCCGACGTACCCAGGCGGTGAGCCGATCATCTTACTAACACTGTGACCCTCCATGTATTCGGACATATCTATCCGCAGCAGTGCCTCGGGGTCGTTAAACATAAATTCTGCCAACGCTTTGGTCAGCTCAGTTTTCCCGACCCCCGTTGGCCCGAGGAACAAGAACGACCCAATTGGACGGTTGGGGTCGCTAATGCCGGCACGGGCGCGTTTGATGGCGTCGGTGACCAGCTGGACGGCGTTGTCTTGACCGATGACTTTTTCTTTGAGCATCTCGTCCATGCGGGCGAGTTTTTTGACTTCAGCTTCGAGCATGCGCGAGACCGGGATGCCAGTCCAGCGCGCTACGACACCAGCGATGTCTTCGGCAGTGACTTCTTCTCGCAACAGTTGCCGGGTGCGTTGCAGTTTCTTGAGGCGGGTTTGTCTGGTAGTCAGGTCTTTTTCTATCCCTGGGATCAGGCCGTAGCGGATTTCCGCGGCACGCGCCAAGTCAGCGTGCGCCTCAGCACTGTCGGCTTCCATCCGTAGTTCTTCAAGTTGTTTTTTGAAGCCACCAATCTCATCAAGCGCTTCTCGTTCGTTATTCCACTTGGTTTCGAGGTTGACAGTGGTTTCTTTGAACTCCCCAATCTCTGCTTCAATATCTTTTAATCGAGCTTTGACTTTAGGTTTGTTGTTGGTGATCTCAAGTTCTTTGTTGAGGGCCACGCGCTCAATCTCGAGCCGTCGAATCTGACGGTCGGTCGCCACCAGCTCTTCTGGTTTGTTTTCGAGTGAAATTTTGAGCGCAGACGCTGCCTCATCGATCAGGTCAACGGCCTTATCCGGTAAGAATCGGTCGGTGATGTAGCGACTCGACAAATCAACCGCAGACAAAATTGCGTCGTCGGTAATCCGCACGCCGTGGAAGAGTTCGTATTTCTCAGCCAGTCCGCGCAAAATCGCTACGGCATCGTCCTGACTTGGTTCGTTCACATATACCGGCTGGAATCGTCGGGTCAGGGCGGGGTCTTTTTCGATGTATTTTTGATATTCCTGCAGCGTGGTCGCGCCAATCACGCGCATTTCACCGCGGGCAAGCGCTGGTTTGATCATGTTGCTGGCGTCCATCGAGCCTTCGGCTTGACCGGCTCCAACGATACTGTGCAACTCATCGATAAATAAAATAATCCGCCCCCCTGAACTTTCAACTTCTTTCATGACTGTCTTGAGGCGCTCCTCAAACTCACCACGGAACTTGGTTCCGGCTACGAGTAGCCCGAGATCAAGTGAGAGGATTTCTTTATCTTTTACACTCGCTGGTACTTGCCCGAGAGCAATCTGCTGAGCGAGTCCTTCGGCGATGGCAGTTTTGCCCGTTCCAGCGTTGCCAATCAAAACCGGGTTGTTTTTGGTCCGGCGTGACAGAATCTGTACCACGCGCGCAATCTCGACGTCGCGCCCGATAACGGGGTCGATTTTGTTTTCTTTGGCCATCATGGTCAGGTTGCGGGTGTATTTGGCCAGGGCGCGGTAGGTTTTGGGTGCTGTGGCGTCACTGATGTCGTTGGCCCGCAGTTCGGTGATGGCGTTTTCGACCATTTGTTTTTTGACGCCGGTGCGCTGCATGATCTCGATAGCAGGACCAGGGTTCTCGAGCGCTGCCACAAACAAGTGTTCGACTCCAACGTAACTGTCGCCGAGTGACTCAGCAAACGTACCAGAAAACTCGAGCGCTTTGGCTAACTCTGGGGTCAAGTACAGCTGGTACGATTGTGAGACATTACTCGACATATCAGGCATCTCAAGCGCGTCGAGCAATAGGTCGGTAAAGGCAATGATGTCGATATCGAGCCGATCAAGAATAGCAATCACGGCTGATTCGTCCTGCATCGACAACGCTGTCAACAAGTGAATCGGTGAGACGTGGTTTTGCCCCCGCTCGATTGCGAGTTCATGCGCCTTGCGAATGGCTTCTTTAGCTTTGGTGGTGAAATTGTGGAAATTTGGCATAGTGGAAATGTAGATTAGTCTCATTATACGTTAGGCAGAGTGAACGGTCAGGTTAGTTGTGCAGGAAAAGGCGGTCTATTAGGTACTACGCCCCGTATCTAGCTATATTGCAACAAAACAGCCTGAGAGTAAAGGTATACAGAAAAAAAAGCCTGAACAAACCCAGACTGGTAAAATTAGTAAGAATACGGCTCACGATGGCTACTAATTTTCACAAACAACACCCCATCATCAACTACCTCGTACCACATCTAGATATTACCGGTGATGTTGATACTGCGACAACCCTCTTACTCAGGAATATCAAACCAAGCAATCGTATGCTCGACGTTAGCGAACTGAGGTGTGATATTTTTTCCCACTTTAGCAGCGGCGGACATGTGTAGTAATTATTTTGCCCCTCCTAGTGTGCTCATCTGTTCAACGTGCTGCTTCAGCACTTCAGTCATTGATTTGAGTTGATCGAGTGTCGTGTCCGGACCCAGGGTGAGGCGCAGGGTGGAGGTGGCACGGGCGGGGTCTGCAGTGGTGGCTAGAACCACAGTGCTCGCTCCCCCGCCCGCGCCACTACACGCTGACTTGGTGCTGACGGCAAATCCATGTGTATCGAGTACCACCGCGGCGAATTCCGTGTCGAGTCCAGGGATGGAGATATTGATATTGTTGGCGACCCGGTCATCTCTGACCGCACCGTTGAGTACAGCTTGAGGCAATTCTAACTGCAGGTGTTCAATCGCCTGATCACGCACGGTTGCTACCATCTCAGCTCGCGTCTGATGATCGGCCTGAGCAGCTTGCAATGCCACCGCTGCTCCCACAATCCCAGCCACGTTCTCTGTCCCTGGGCGCAGCCCACTTTCCTGTCCACCCCCAGACACAAAGGGGACCAAGGTAGCGCGTCGACTACGGATCAACATCCCTACACCCTTAGGTCCACAGAACTTGGCGGCATCAAGCGTCACCAGATCTGCTGCCAACGAATCGAACTGACTGTTCACCCACAAAGGCGCCTGGGCCGCGTCGAGGTGGGACAAAATCTTGTTGTTGTATTGTACCTCAGCAGAGTGGAGCACCTTATGAATCGCTCGACTCGGCTGGATGGTCCCAATTTCACTGTTGATGAGCGCGGTTGAAAACAACACCACCGTTTCATCAAGTAGCGTCCGCAAGTGCTCGAGGTCAACTTTCCCAGTCTGCGTCACCTCCACATACCGCACCTGCACTCCACGTCGGGCCAACGCAGAAAACGCTTCTGCGACCGATGGATGCTCGATTTTGGTCGTGACCACTGTCATCGAGCCATACGCCCGGCCCTGGCCAGCCAGTCCTTCGACCACGCCAAAAATCGCCAGATTGTTACCCTCAGTTCCACCACTGGTCCAGGTGATGTACTCAGGCCGAACCTGCAGGGCTGTAGCGACCTGAACGCGAGCCGCTTCAACCGCCACGCGGGCCTGCTGACCTTCAGCGTGGATCGCGCTTGGGTTCCCAAACCCGCCAGTAATATACGGTTCCATTGCTGTTCTAGCCGCCGGCAGCAGCGGTGTAGCAGCCGCCCAGTCTAGATATATTCGCTCATTGTGCATAGTACCCTACTCTATACCATAAACCCTTCAAAAACCAAGTGTTTTCTGCTATACTCCTTGCACTTTACTAGCTTTGACGACTTCGCACATGCGTGGCGTTCTATATCACATCATCAAGTATGGCCAAAAAACAAAAAACAGTAGCATCAAACATCATCAAGCGACCGCCCGTGGTGGTTGTGATGGGTCATATTGACCACGGCAAGTCGACCCTGCTCGATACTATTCGCAAGAGCAACGTCGTTGATGGTGAGGTGGGCGGTATCACCCAGCACCTGAGTGCCTACGTCGTTCCGCATACCACTGGCGAAGGTGCGCTTGAGACCATCACATTTCTCGACACACCCGGGCACTCCGCCTTCCAAAAAATGCGCCTGCGTGGCGCTGATGTGGCCGACGTAGCGATTTTGATGGTATCAGCCGAAGACGGCGTCAAACCGCAAACCCTCGAAGCACTTGAATCAATCAAAACCGCCGGCATCCCCTACGTCGTCGCGATCAACAAAATCGACAAACCAGGCGCCGACCTAGCTCGGACCCAGTCCAGCCTCATCGAGAACGAAATCTACATCGAAGGCATGGGAGGTGATATCCCGTGGGTAGGTATATCAGCCAAGCAAGGTACTGGTATCAGCGAGTTGCTTGACCTCGTGATCCTCACCGCTGACCTGGCGGAACTGGAGGGAGACACGACTGCCCCAGCCGCCGGCAAAGTCATCGAGGGCCTGGCTGACCCCAAACGTGGCAACACCGCCACTCTAATTGTGACGGAAGGTACGCTCAAAACTGGTGATTTCGTGGTATCAGGTACAGCGTACTCACCCGTACGCATCATGGAGGATTGCGAAGGCAAAACCATCCGGGAAGCAAGCCTGTCGACTCCGATTCGGATTGTTGGCTTTACCGATGTCCCAGTGGTCGGTGGTACATTTGTCACCGTAGCTAGCAAAAAAGTGGCCGAGGTCATGGTGACTGACGCGCTCAACGCGGTGCCAGTTGATCAATCAATCAACCGTCGACCAACCTTGCCAGTAGTGCCGGTACTGATCAAAGCCGATGCCCTTGGTACTATCGAAGCGATTGAACACGAACTGGAGAAATTTGAAACTGACCGGATTATCGTCAAGATAGTCGGTACTGGCGTCGGAAACATCACGTCCCAAGACGTCCAAAACGTCGGAGCGACCCCAAACGCCATCGTCGTTGGGTTCAATGTCAAAGTCGACCGCGCAGCAGAGGACGTTGCGCAGCGTATTAACGTCGAAATCAAGACTTTTAGTATTATCTACGAACTGGCTGACTGGCTGACGGCTGCCCTCCAGGAACGCACTCCAACCAAAAAAGAAGAGGTCGTTACTGGTCTCGTCAAAATCCTCAAACACTTCAGTGTCCAAAAAAACATTCATGTTATGGGTGGTCGGGTGGACGAAGGAGTCATCAAACTCGGACAAAAAGTGCAGATTCTGCGACGCGACATTAAAGTCGGCATTGGGACCATTAAAAATCTGCAACAAATGAAGTCGGACGTACAGCAAGTCGATGAGGGTGAATTCGGTATGCAGCTCGATACCAAAGCCGAAATTACCGCCGGTGACTATCTCAAACCATACGACGTGGTCGTTAGCTAATTTATATGGCTGGATCAGACAAACACGTTCGTTTTGCCGGAATCATCTCAGAGCTGGCGGCTCGGTTTATTCAGTCAGAGGCCAACACCAACCCAATGATCACCGTCACGCGAGTTGACCTCAGTAAGGATTGGAAAAGTGTCATTGTATTTGTTACTACCATCCCTGATGGACGCGAGGGAGACGCAATGATTTTCCTCAAGCGTAACGCCAGCAACATGCGAAATTTCTTCAAAAAACACGGCCGCATGAAGCACATCCCCCACCTAGAATTTATGTACGACGCTGGAGAAAAACATCGCCAACACATGGACGAGTTGGTAAAAACCATTGCTAAGGAAACCAAAGCCGAGCAAGCAGCCAAGCAGACAGATAACTAGGAAAACGGCGGATTCGAGAGAATCCGCCGTTTTGTTACGGCTCATTATGACGGCACAGCTCGTCGAGTGTATACAACCCGGCAAAACTCAGACACATCTGAGCGGCTGCTAGGTGGCGATTAGCCTTGCCGATTTTATCTGAATCAGCCGCAAACTCAGTGATACCGACAAAGAGGTACAGGGCGTGCTGCAATAAAGAACTATTGGTTTGGGTAGCGAAAGAACAGCTAGCATCGATGCGCGTCGGAGAGATTCCTTGCGCCTGTAGAATTGTGCTGTACATCTGTGCGACGGCCAGGATTTTGTCGGGTGTCATAGTGACCTCCTTGAATTGAGACTTCGTTTCGTCTGTAGTATATCAAAAAACCAGCGGTTAATCGGCCGCTGGTTTGTCACCTGTTGATTACCTCACCTCAGTCCTACTATGCGATGTGGCTGGGTGCAGTGGGGATTGGTTTAGGATGGGGCGCAAATGATGGCAACGCTTCCCGTTGTTCAGTGCGACTTGGTTGCTCTTCAAGCAAGCTCGATGCATACGCAATCACCACACAACCAAACCCGACCACCAGAACGGTCGCAAACGCTCGCCCCACGATGTCTTCGAGGTCAGGGAACCAAATGGCAATCACCCCCAGTAGCGTCATGGCGACGGTCACCATGATAAATGTATAAATGGCGGACTTTTTAATTGTGTCGTATTTCATAACTCTAGGTATCGTGTTAAAGTAGTGTTTCAATTATACACGATAGTGTGTGTAATATGTCCTGGTGGCGAAGTGGTTAACGCTTCGGTTTGCAAAACCGACATGCGCGGGTTCGACTCCCGCCCAGGACTCAAGAAGCAATCGTTAGATTGTTTCTAGTTCTGGGCTTGCAGCTTACGCCAGTAAGCGTCGCAAAGAGTCGAAAAGCTTTTGCGGTAGATTCGACTGAAAGGAGAATATATGCAAAAGGTGTACTGAACCTGTAAGGTTCGACTCCCGCCCAGGACTCAAGTTATTTTTTAAATAACGAAGAGGACTGGGAGAAGTGTGCCTGCGCACACTTCGTCGGGAGTCGAACGGCGGAGCGCTGTCGCACGGAGCGCAAGCGAGTACGACAAGTGAGCCGCGTCCAGCTGCGCTGAAGAGCGTAGCGATTCATTGCGACAGTGGGACGACTCCCGCCCA
>JBDNIW010000017.1:0-7008 GCA_041688155.1 Minisyncoccota bacterium
TCCTAGGGGTTTATACTTCGTTTGGTATACAGATAGTCTCATCATCCTAGGGGTTGGTCTTCAGGGTTCTACAACGAGCGGGTCGTGGGGGGGGGGACATTTTAATCCCAGCGTCCACTTGTGTCTATCAGTTACATTGCTTCCCCTGGTGAGCTGCCCTCGGCTGATGCTGCGATGCAGGCTACCAGCGTCGGTGACTGGGTCCATCCACACACTCCGGTGGTTTGGCGCTCACAGGTGGCTTGTTGGTAACAGGCGTAGGATTCTTGAAAGAGACAAGTAGTGATAACGTCTTCCTCGCTGGAGCAGACCTGCCCGCTACAGCCACCGACGTAACAGGTCTGGGACGCAACGATTGGTTCCAAAGGGCTGGGCGTCTCTGGCAGATCAACCACTGGTTCTTCTACTGCTGGTTGGTCGGTTGGGGCGGGGATTGCTGGGGTGGCTTCTAGGCCGGTTTCTGACGGAAACTCAGTGACAGAGTCTACGGCCAGTCCGCCCTGGAACCAGTAGATAAATAGGCCAAGTGATATAATCGCGCCCGAAGCGAGCATCAAAGTTAGGTTTTTGTTCATATAAAAAGTATACCGCCGATTATCTGGGTCGTACAGCGGCCGCACTACCTGGTCACGCCTCCCCCGCCACCAGGGGAATGTCTCCGCAGGCCGGACCTCTGGGTTTTGGTAAATATAAACACCCTCCCTTGGCTTTGGGCCGTGGGAGGGCGTCGTGTCACTAGCTGAAATTCATCGCGCCATGGTCCTGGATGAATGTGGTCTCCAGTTGATCTTCGACCTCGTGGCAAACATCCATCAATAGGGCCATGATGACAGCTAGCTGCAAGTCTTCGATACCCAGTTTGGTGCGTCGTTCATGTTTTCTTTTATGTTTTATACGACGGTTGGCCAGAGTCAACAGCTCGGTGACCCAAACCTCCATGCACTTAACCAAGATCTGGTCAGCATATTTAGTTTCTTTGTGATCCCACTCGTACTTTAGAATTAAATCATCAAACATTGGCTCACAACACACCTGGATTATATTACGAGCTTTGGCTTTGATGATTGCTGGCGCTTCGTTAAGCCTGACACTCTCAAGCAAGTCAAATGCTAGCCTGAGTTGGATTGTGCCGTAGTTGTCACTTTCACAAATATCTACTACGCCAAGGAACGTCAGAATAGTCATTGTCATGCCTCCTGTTACTTCTTCTACCATACCGCATAAATTAGTGCCTGTACAAGAAATAAAAAGAAACACTAGCTCTAGAGCCAGCGTTTCAGGTGCGCAATCGCGTAGCGAAGGGCTTTGATATCACCCCAGGCTATTTGAGGATTAGTGGTTTTTCCCTCAAAGTCACGCACGAGTGCAAATGCAATTCCGTGTTCGTAGCACCGGCGTTGTTTGGCCCGCACCCGATGCTCTGAATGCACTACGAACGTCTCTAACTTTTCGCCAGTTGGTCTGCGGTATTTGCGGTACATGCGCACACCACGTTGCGTGACTTGTACTGGTAGCAACCGGTCATCTTTAGGCATTTTGACCCAGACATCTACGCCGCTTGCGTCTTCATGACTGGTAGCAGCAATGATGTAGCCACGTTTTAATTTTAAATCGTGCCTTCTTTTGGTCAGCCTAAATCCGTGATACCTGAGTGACGCAATGAACACCTGCTCCCGACAGGGGAGCATACGATGTCTGACCATGTTGAGCTCCTTTGTACAAATTCTTCTCTGCGCATCATTTTACACTAGTAATAATAGCAAAACGACTTACCCCAGCTTGATCTGCTGCGCGAGGTGATAAACAAGTGTTTTAATGTCTCCGCAAGCCGAACCTCTGGGTTTTGCTGGCGGCTCCAATGCCGATGGTAGATACGTATTTTGCTGTGTATAGTTGTCCAATGATATCCGGTGTTTCAACTAGAGCTGTGGACATAACTAGCATCATTGTCGTGGGTGAATTTTAAATCCAGCTGAGTTGCTCTTGACTTAATATGGTGGCATTTTTCTACTTTCAGGCGAGGAGTTGGCTTGCTACATACAGCGTGGCGAGGTTTTGGAGGATCAGTAGTGGAATGCCTAGCTGAAAGTACCATTTCTTGGTTTTGTGGCGAAACACGAGCATACCTGCGTAGATGCCAAGGCTGCAAAAACAGGCCGCCAGGAAGAAGACAAAGCCCTCTGGAGCACGTTTCCGGCCGTTGCCACGTATCGCTTTGCGTTTGTCGCTCCACATTATAAAAAACGAGACAAAATTGATGGCAGCCAGCAGGGCAATGAGGATTGATGGGGTGTACATGGGACCTAGCCACCAGTATACACGCACTTCCCTCGGTTTCTCGGGTGTCGCTTATCTCCAGAGACTGAGTCTCTAGTTTTGCATCATTAGTTGCTATTTGCCAAAAAAATGAATAAGGGGTATTTTGTATTGTAGAACTGTAACCAGAAGGATATGTCATGGACAACCGAACGCGATATTTTCCTCCCCGAATCGACACCACCTGGCTAAACGAAGCAACGTTTCGTCGATATCCAAGCCACAGAAGCACTGATCATAGCCGGGCTTTGATCATAAAATTGACCCAGGAATACATCAAGTTTTGGCGACTAGTCCTGAGTTTTCCAGAACGACGAATTGTTGCCCCTGGCCCAATTTTGGCGGTGCAGCGGGTCCACTTTGATGATCGAAAGCGGTATTTTGACGACTGCATGGAGTACTTCAATCGTTACTTGGCTGAAGAGCTGTACTGGCACGGTCGAGGTGACGTCAAAGGGACGCTTGACACAGTTGTGTCATATCAAACGCTTTTCAGGGAAGATCCACCTGAACCTTGGTTTGACATTGTGACCGAGTACAACCTTGGTAGATCAAGTTTACGACTGGTCTAGCCAAGACAAAGTCCCGCATTTTATGTGGGGCTTTTTTTCATCATGACTACAACATATATCTCCAGAGGTTGGGTCCCTGGGGTTTATTAAACTATCCCTGAGCGTTCTGATGTACCTAGTATGCCACATCACTCAGTTTGTAACATTTAGCCTGCTATTTTGTTTCTTGCGTCTAAGGCTAACTTTAGCAAAATAGCGCCCCGCTCACCCCAACCGTCACCGAGTAGAGCTACGACTGCTTCTGGTTCGACGATTAGTCTTTCTAAGGCTTTACCGTCTGGGTCTGCTACTTGCTCATCGAGCAACTCAACTTCAGCGTAGTATCTAGTCTGAAATTGCACTTCACCTGAGGCTTCGTTGGTATCTTTGAGGTACGCCATCTGTTGGTGGAAAATAGAATTGAGCAAGTGGTGAAGGGGCTAGTGCGGAGGTTTTATACTAAGTACCAAGAGCGATAAACACCAGCAGTCATTACAAAGAGTGAGTCCAACCCCCGGAGGTTGCACCTGATGTTCTTGATATACTTCACCTATGAATGCACCAACAATACGGACTGAACGGTTTATTATCCGACCATTTAAGGATGCTGATGCTAAATTATGGCAAAGCTGGGATGTAGACCCCGAGATTCAAGCGCACACGCCAGAGCCTATTAACGAACCACAGGATATTGCAGAACAGCATGAATACATAAAAGAGTGTGAGGAAGAGGAAGATGGCTACTACTGGTCAATAGAAGCCAAAACTGGCCCTACGATTGGCACTGTCGCACTCACAGACATTAATGAACATCATAAGCTGGCAGAGATTGCAATCCTGATTGGTGACAAAGACTATTGGGGCAAAGGGGTTGCTACCGAAGTTGTCACCGCTGTCATTAATTTTGCTTTTTATGAACTCGGTGTAGTACGGATTTCTGCAGAAACGGAAGCGGGGAATATTGCCGTATCAAAAGTGCTAGAAAAAGTCGGCTTCATTCAAGATGGTGAGTTCCTGTCTGCCAGAGTAAAGAATGGACAGAGGGTTGATGTGAATCATTACGGAATTCTTAACCCGAGAAAGCAGCAATAGCCCAATTCCCCGATTTCTTCCTGCTAAGTAATTCACAAAAAAGAACGGTTTTGGAACCGCTCTTTTAGGTTGTGTCTTCAGTGTATATTCAGAATCAGATACCTCTAACTCCGCTTTGGTGGACTCGACAGGACTTGGTCACCTTTGCATCACTATATTGTTCGTCTACGACTCCAATCTAGTGTGCGACGCGACCCCGCCGCTCGTAACGTCCTCGCTGCGCTGCGGGCGATATACTCACTCTTTTCAAGTCCTGACGAAAGCTCACGCTTTCTTCGAGTCAACGACAAAGGCCACCTTACGGTGACCTTTTGTGAGACATCGACAGGACTTGGTCGCCTTCGCTAAGTACTTTGTTCGACTCCGTCTCCAAAGATACTAAGCTACCCGACCCCGCCGCTTCTGTGCACAATAAATAAATATTTATTGTGGCTTCGCCAGAAGCTCTTTTCAAGTCCTGTCGAGATCTCAAAACGGTAAAGACCGTAAATGCTTGCGCATTTACGGTCTACCGTTTGTGGACTCGACAGGACTTGAACCCGCTACCTCCTCAGTGCAAATGAGGCGCTCTACCAGATGAGCTACGAGCCCGAATTTATTTAGGAAATAAATTTGTTGAGTGTAATACTCAGGCTCCTACTTAATACTTACTTTGGACCAACTTGTGGAAACCAAAGTGCAACCATATTACCGCACCAGCGATAAAAATCAAGCAGTTTTACACCCGAGCGGTTTCGATCAGATGGATGATCAGGTTTCTGAAATCAAGACCAATGGCGGCCGCTGATTTGGGGAATAGCGACTGGTCGGTTAGTCCAGGTAACGTGTTGATTTCTAGAAAGTAAACCTGTTGATCTCTAACCAAAAAATCACTACGTGAATATTGGTCGCAGCCAACTGACTCGTGGGCTAGTCTGGCGATTCGGGCCATCTCGTCTTTAATGTCAGGTGAAAACCGCCCTGGCACAACTTCGTTGGTAGTGCCATCGTACTTATTTTGGTAGGTAAAGAAATCATGATCACTGGGTGGAATAATTTCTACGGCGGGTAGCGTGTACAGTCGCTCTCCTCGATAATCACCTAATACACCTACGGTTGCCTCGGTGCCACCGATGTACTCCTCAATCAATAAATGGTCGTACAGGTCGAGTAACTCTTCGAGGGTGTCTTGGAGTAGCGCGGCGTCTTTGACCCGCCGGGCACCAAACGATGATCCGTTGAACACCGGTTTAACAACCAACTCGGTACCCAAATCTAGGATAATCTGTCCAACTTCGTCCTTGAGAGTGTGACGTTCATCTCGATGGATCTTGCGGTGCTTGGCTAGGTTGATGCCGTGCGGGCGCAGGGTGTGTTTGGTCAGCTCTTTGTTAAACGCAATCCCTGACGCCATCGCGCGACTGCCGGTAAAGGGGATATTTTTACGTTCTAGGATACGTTGCACTTGCCCATCTTCACCAAACGTCCCGTGCAGGGCGATAAACACTACATCGATACCCTCGAGTGCTTGGTCACTGGTCAGTTTTCTACCCTCAGTTAGCCAGTCGCCGTTTTTGGTGATGGTAATGTCTCGATGAGGATAGTCAGACTCAGCCAAGGCACGCAGTACCGCATTGCCCGAGAGCATCGATACGTCATACTCTTCGCTTGGTCCGCCTCGTAATACTGCTACGCGTTTCATGGGTTGATTATAACACTAGTTGGTTTGATGGCGCTGGATCTCTGCACTGCCATACACCTCACTGAGCAGATCTAGGTCCTTCTCTGACCGGACGAGTAATTGGTTGTTGTACTGCATCAGCGCTGTCAGCAACTGGTGCGCAGCGTCAGGTCCAATTACATCGTGGTGTAGTTGTCGTAGGGCTTCGAAATCTTTGATGAAACAGTGGCCGCCGGCACCCCGGACTGGTTTGGTGTTTGTCTGATCGTGACCACTGGGGTGAATTGGATAGGTGTGACTGTCCCCAATGCGTAGATCAGCCGCTAGAGCTGACCTAACTGTTTCAAAATCAGCCCCGGTGGCTGTAACCAGATCGTACAAGGTATTCATAAACACCACCTTGGTATACAAAAACGCGTTGCCAGCGTACTTGATGAGTTCCGCTGCTTTTGCATCGACAATCACTTCATAGGGGGCTTTGGACAAGAGGTTGAGTACTTGTTTAGCTCGATTGGTGTACTCGTCGTTATGCACTGGAATACCGACGATGTTTCGCTGCGGAAAGGCAGCGTCATGAGCAGCGGTTTTTTCGACTAAGAATTCTGGACTGTGCAGCACGTACAGCTCAGGAAACTGAGCCTGTAACTGTTTTGTGGTGCCAGGTAGTAGGGTTGATTTGATCACGGCTGTGGTGCCTGGTGCGAGGTTGTGCAAGGCACTCTCGACGGCCGCAATCTGGAACCCGTCTGACGTGGTTGGCGTCGGCACAGCGATAAATACCACCGTGCAGGCTTTGATTAGTTCCTGGTTCTGACAGTACGGTTCCTCGAGGGCGTATCGAACCACGGCATATGAGCGAGCTTCAAAATCATCAGCGTAATGTTTACCAATCCAGCCTTGCCCGATAAATCCAATCTGCATTTGTTCGTTACTCATTGGTGTATAAAACTCGCGCCCAACCACAAAGGTTACGCCAGGGCGCGTTTACGGCGCTTCTCTCGGTGGTAGGCGATGGCAAAGCGGTGGGACTCGGCGTTTGCCAGCAGAATTGATTGTTTGTGCAGGTCGATGATTTTCTTTTGGCCTATCAGTCTGATCGGTTTGTGGCGTTCGTCTTTGACCACTCCGACTACCGGGATGAGCATCGCGTGCTGGCGCAGAATCAGCTCTAGGGCGTTTTTCTGGGCAGTGCTGCCGTCGACGACAATCAGCTGTGGTAGGGGCCATTCTGGGTGATTAAGCCGGCGGGTGAGCACTTCTTTGAGGGCGCCGGGGTCGTTTGCGCGATCAAAATCATTGATTTTGAATTTGCGGTATTCGCTAGTAGCTGGTTCCCCACTTTCAAGGACCGTCATCACGCCCACCATGTCTTTGCCGCCCATGTGTGCA